>JAUWYP010000032.1 GCA_030615765.1 Dehalococcoidia bacterium
CCCGCCTCTCGCATCACGGTGGTTCCCAACCCGGTGGATCTACCCTTCTGGCTTGCCCTGTCGGAGACCGGTCGCTGGCTGCACCAGGAGCTGCGCTTGTGGGACCAGGACCTCGTCCTCTTCACCCCCACCCGCGTGTCGTGCACCAAGAACATCGGCCTGGGCATCGACATTCTCCCCGAGCTCAAGAAGCTGGTGGGAAAGGTCAAGCTGCTGGTCACCGGCGCTCCCGACCCCCATGCCCCGGAGGCCATCGCCCAGCTTGAGGGTCTGCGGCGGAGGGCCAAAGAGCAGCGCGGCGGATCCAATTCATCGTGTGGATCGTGTCCTTGCTGCCGCCGAGTTCGAGCAGGGCTCGTATGGCGCTGCGGGGCAGGAATAGGTAGCGAGTAGGGTCGCCTGGGGGCTCGGGCTCCTGCCCGACCTTGCTTGAAGAGTGCTGCCTCACCTACCCTGCGCCAAGGACGATCACCTGCCGACGGAGCGCATGGTCGCTGAACGGCGTACAACCTCCATTACACGGCGTGCTTGAGGGCACACTAAGACTTCATCGTCTGGTTCGTGGCGGCGATGGCGTGGGGATGAGAATGGCTTCTGGCCGGGGTCTAAGGGGGTGTGCGCTTGCGGGGGTGTGGCTCCGTCTCTGTCCCGTTCTCCATCTTGCGAGCCACCATACGGGCCTGAAGCTCGCGCCACAGCAACTCTTGATGGGCGGGAGCGGCGTCGGCGAGGGCTTGGCCAGCGCGGCGGCGGAGCTGGGCGATGCGCAGGAGCTCGATGAGGTCGTCATCGTCCAGTTCCAGCTCCGGCTCTTTACCTTGGAGCATGGTATCTATGGCGTCACTCAGCTTCCTGGCGCGTTCCTCTTCGTTCACTCTGCGTCCCCCGTCCTACCTCGCTTCCAAGATACCACAGCTAGGCCGCAGTCTTCGGTAAACGTTAGGGAACATGGGGTTTAGATTGGGTTGGAGTTAGCGCGGCCCTCCGGGGACAAGCCGAGACGTGGCTCCTTGCCAACCCTCGCGGCTGCGGGTAGGATGGGGGCCAAGCTATCTCGTTCATCGGGGGTGAGGCATGAAGTCTCTATGGCGATATGCGCTGGTCGTCTCCGCTCTCATGACAGCTTCCTTGTCACTGGCAGCGTGCGGCGACGACGAAGACGGGGAAACGGTGGGAGACTCCACGCCCGCCGCCACCCAAGAGGCGACCCAGACCCCTCTCGCGACCCAGGTTTCGGCGCCGCCGATGACCATAGATGTGGAGAAGACCTACTTCGCTACCATCGAGACGGAGAGGGGTGACATCCGCATTCAGCTCTTCCCAGATGTAGCCCCAGAGACGGTGAACAGCTTCGTCTTCTTGGCCCGGGAGGGCTTCTACGACGGCCTCACTTTCCACCGGGTCATCCCCGGCTTCGTGGCTCAGGGGGGCGACCCCACGGGCACCGGCGGCGGTGGCCCCGGCTACACCATCCCCGACGAGTTCGGCGACCGCCCCTTCAAGGAGGGATCCGTGGGCATGGCCAAGAAACAGCTACCCAACAGCGGCGGAAGCCAGTTCTTCATCTGCCTCAAACCTCAGGAGGGTAGCCCGGATTGCGCTCCCTTGACCGGCAGCTACACCCTCTTTGGAGAGGTAATGGAGGGAATGGACGTAGCGGAATCCCTGACACCCCGCGATCCGGCCACCGCCACCAGCCCCGGCGACAAGATGATCACCGTCACCATCGAGGAGCAGTAGCCACCGTCGGGATGTCACGAAGCCCACGCGAGTCGCTGCCGGCACCGGCACCGACGCCGGCTCTCCTCACCGCAGGCGGGTGGTATGCCAGGAGGCGGTGGCTGGGGTAGGGCTTCGGAGCGCTGTTCGGCTGATCCACATGCCGGCCCGGGCCGCCCAGCTCAGAGCAAACACTATGTGTCGATGGTGTGGCTCGTGGTGGCGATGGCGTCGTCGTAGTCTTCCCTTGCCAACCCTTGCAGCTGCGAGTAGGATGGGGGCGTAGAGGATACCGAGTACGGAGGTGGCGCAATGAGAATGGCAAGCGTGGGCATGACCCTGCTCGTTGGCATGTGCCTAGCCCTGCTGGTGGCCCTGGCAGTGGCTTGCGGAGAGGAAGAGGAGGCGATCCCCACCCCCGCCGGCACACCCGCGGCCACGGTGACCGCCACCGCCACGCCAGCGGCGGAGGTGCCGGGCATCACGGACACAGAGATAGTCCTGGGAGCTCATCTCATCCTTGGTGGGCCTATGGGCGCCGCCTTCCGCATGATCCCCGACGCTACAGAAGCCTACTTCAAGTACATCAACGACACCCAGGGGGGCGTCTGCGGTCGCAAGATCGTCTACAAGATGGAAGACAACAACAACGACGCGGCGCAAGGCCTCGAGGCCGCACGCAAGCTGATAGAGCGAGACCAAGTCTTCGCCTTGGTCGGCTCTCTGGGAGACGACTCTGAAGCCGCTGCCTGGGACTATATCAACGAAAAGGGCGTGCCCGACATATTTTTCTCAGGAGGAGTCCACCGATTCGCCACCGACCCCGAGGGTCACCCTTGGACCATCCCGCTGATCCCCAGCTACACCGTTGAGGGAACCTTCATCGGCGAGTACATCTCCGAGAACCTGCCCGGCGAGAAAGTTGCCGCTCTCTACGAGAATGGCCCTCAGGGCTGGGACGAGCTAGAAGGCCTCAAGCTGGGGCTCGATCCTGACAAGAACGAACTTGTCACCGAGCAGAGCTTCGAGCTCACAGCCATGTCGATCAGGTCCCAAGTGGCTAACATGAAGAACTCTGGCGCCACCGTGGCCGTCTATCTCTGCGGCCCCGGCTGGGTTGGTCAGGGCATCCAGGAGGCCGACCGCTTGGGCTGGCACCCGGATATCTTCATGAGCTACACTTCTGCCGACGATATCATGTTCCAGTTCGTCTCGCCCAAGCTTCTGGAGGGAGCCATCACCTTCCAGGCCTTCAAGCTGGCGACAATGAGGGAAGACCCGGCAGTGGCCAGGCACTATGACATCATGAGGGAATACGGCGGGCCCGCGCCCTCCAACTTCACCATCTATGCCCAGTTGGTGGGCGAACTGGCGGTGGAAGCCCTCAGCAGAACCTGCGACAACCTGACCCGAGAGGGCTTAATGGACGCCGTTGAGTCTATTCAGGACTGGCACACCGACCTGCTCCTGGACGAGGTCAACGTCAGCTTCAGTGACACCGATCACATCGGCCTCCAGACCGGCAGGATGCTGCGAGTTATCATCGAGGATGGGAAGGCCAGGTTCGAGTACTTCGGCCCGCTATACGTGTTCGAGGACTAAGGATCAACGACGCCTGGCGCTGGAGACCCGCCCAGCCGCGACGGGGTCATCACTCTGTGCGAGGCCATAATGCTGGCCACGGGCGACCTCTCCCTCATCCAGTTGACGACGCCCTTGCGACTCGTCTCCGTCGTCTCGAGGGGAGAGAATCAAGTATCATCATGCGGCGCCAGCACCTAGTCACAACGCGACCGGGTCTCGATCTCTCGGGAAGTTGCACTAGGGTGCGGGTCTCCCTTCGTCGCAGTTCATCGTGGGTTTAGCGGGCCGAGGGTGATAGGATGAAGGGAGACTTGGCGAGCGCGCTGCGAGCGCTGCCACAGAGAAGGAGCACGAGATGGAACTCCCAGTAACTGGCAGACCCCGCGACCAACTGGCAGAGGAGATGGAGGCCCTGACATCCCTCGACGTCGACTGGCGAAGCGGCAAGATTTGGAGTTTCGTGTACTTCGCCGGCGATGACGTCGCCCAGGTGCTCAAAGACGCCTACACCACATTCTTCTACACGAACGGACTCAGCCCCATGGCCTTCCGCAGTCTTAAGAAGTTCGAATCGGAGGTCATCGCCATGACCGCCGGTCTCCTGGGCTGCAGCGAGGCCGTCGGCAACATGACGTCGGGCGGCACCGAGAGCATCCTCATGGTCGTCAAGGCGGCCAGGGATTGGGCTCGCGCCGAGCATCCTCAAATAACTGCTCCGGAGATGATCCTCCCAGTTACCGCCCACCCAGCCCATGACAAGGCAGGTCACTACCTCGGCGTGGAGCCGGTTCACATCCCTGTGCGGGATGACTTGCGGGCCGATGTGGATGCCGCCCGAGCAGCGATGACAGACAGCACCATCCTCGTCGTCGGCTCGGCCCCCTGCTATCCCTGTGGGGTCATCGACCCCATCCCTGAGCTGGCGGCTCTAGCCAAGGAGAAGGGCATCTGCTGCCACGTGGACGCCTGTCTAGGCGGGTTTCTCCTCCCCTTCCTTCGCCGCTTGGGCTACCCGGTGGCGCCCTTCGACTTCAGCGTTCCGGGCGTCACATCCATATCGGCGGACCTACACAAGTACGGCTTCTCCGTGCGGGGCACATCGACCATACTGTACCGCGACAGGAACCTCCGCAGATACCAGTTCTTCAGCCAGGCAGACTGGCCCGGCGGCCTATACGGCTCGCCGACGATGACCGGGAGCCGCCCAGGTGCCGCCATCGCCGCCTCCTGGGCCCTTCTGAACTACCTCGGGGAAGAGGGCTACATGCGGTTGGCACGCACCATCATGGACACCACTCAGGCCCTGATCGACGGCATCAACGCCATACCGGGCCTACAGGTCCGAGGCAAGCCGGACATGAGTGTTCTCTCCTTCGGCTCCGACCTCCTGAACGTCTACGCCCTGGGCGAGGCCATGGAGGCCCGGGGCTGGAATCTGGAGCTCCTGCAGAGGCCACCCAACCTGCACTTGGTGGTGACCCCGGCCCATAAGGATGCCGTCGAGCCCTTCCTAGCCGATCTCAGGGAGGCGGCGGACGAGGTGAGCTCCAAGAAGCCCGCCCCGACCGGCACCGCGGCTATGTATGGTGTACTCGGCACACTGCCCGACCGAACCAGAGTGCACAGCGCAATCCTGGATTTCATCGAGGGAATGACCCAGCCGGATCAGAGCTAGTGGTCGGAAGCCCGGCTGGTCAACCCCGCGAAGTGTCTTCGCCGTGCTCGCCCTGCTGCCCCGCCGCACCTGTTGGTCTGTACTCGGAGATCGCGGAATGACGCGATTGGCCGCCCTCCTGGGGGTGCTGAGCATCTCCTTCTCAGCCATCTTCGTCCGACTCGCCGACGTCTCCCCCTCCACCGCTGCCTTCTTCCGAGCTGGCTATGCGATCCCAGTCCTCTTTCTCATCTGGAGGCTCGTCCGCGGACAGGACTACCGGTCCACCAGGGACAGGCAGGTGGCGTTCGCGAGCGGGCTCTTTCTGGCGATGGACCTGGCCTTCTGGCATCAGTCCATTAGCCTCATTGGGGCTGGACTCGCCACGGTTCTTGTCAACATCCAGGTAGTCTTTGTGGGCCTGGCGGCGTGGGCAGTCTACCGCGAACGCCCTACTGGGCTGGCCCTTTTCACCATCCCTAGCATATTCGGGGGTGTCGCCCTTACGTCAGGCCTGGGCCGCCCCGACGCCTACGGAGACGACCCACTGGGAGGAGTGATCTTCGGGATATTCGCCGGAGTTGCCTATGCACTCTTTCTGTTGGTCTTTCGAGCCTCCAACCGCGGTCTCGCTCCCAGTGCGGGTCCGTTGCTAGATGCCACCGTAGGCGTCGCCGTCGGGTCGCTATTCGCCGGCATTCTCGATCCCGGCTTCGATCTCAGCCTCTCCTGGCCAGCCCACGGATGGCTGCTAAGCCTGGCGCTGGCAATTCAGGTGGGAGGCTGGCTATTCATCGCTGCCGCCCTCCCCCGGTTGCCGGCCTTGGAGACGTCGGTGATGCTGCTCCTGCAGCCGATGGCGACGGTGCTGTGGGGGACTCTGATCTTCGCCGAGCAACTCTCTGCGCTCCAGTGGGCTGGAGCAGCACTCGTCCTCGGCGGTATCGGCGCCCTAACCCTGCGAGGCAGCGTCGAGAGACCGGTCCCCGCGGGGTCGCCCTAGCGGCGGTAGCGGTCTCTCCCCTGTTGGCTGTGGGACGGCGAAACTCCATCCGTATCTGCACAGGTCAAGCGGCCAGCCACTCGTACTCGTGATGCAGGCCACCTAGTACCGGGTCCCTTCCTGAGCCACCTAAGCAGCGAAGGGCTCCTAAGGAGGCGTGGTCTGTGATTTGTACGCTAGTGGAGAGGAAATGCGTCCCAGGTGGTCTCACCGCCCTCGGCGCATCCCTGAGTACTTACCCGTGGGGCCGGTCACTTGGCCGGAAGCCAGGACTCATGGCCGCTGGTGTTCCTCGGGTAGCTAGGTGGAGCCCCTGGAGGGCCGGGTGGGATTCGAACCCACGACTCCCGGATTAAAAGTCCGGGATCCTTCCGCCGAGTTGGCAACTCAAGGGGATCAAGAGCCGCGAGCGGGTATACGAGATAGTGTGGCGGTAGACCAAGCGAGTCCTGACGACCTGCCTCAGAAGCAGGAGACCGCCGTTCGGCGGCCCTCGCTACGCATGCGTTGTAACGTCTGATGCGGGGTGGAGCGGGAGACGGGAATCGAACCCGCGACAACCTGCTTGGAAGGAAGAAGGTCACCCCTCAAAACAGGCCTAATTGTTAACCCCTTAGATTCAAAAATCGGGGTGAAATCGGGGTGGATCTGAGGGTGTGCGGCCGCCAGCGGCTCCTCGGGTTCGTCCTCCTTACGGCACGGCGAACCGGGCCACAAAGGTGACGATTGTTGCCGCTGCACTCGGCCGGATGCGCTCCTGTCCGTTTCGCTCGCGGGTGTGGCTGCGACAGACCGTTGGCTGCTCACCCCACTAGCCCGGACTTGTAACGGGCGCAGCTCAAGCATTCACCCTTAGGCTGGCCACCGTTGGCTAGCTCCACCGCCAGCCAGCAAGGCAGGTACGGTCGGGGATAGGCAGGACAGCGACTCCTCTCCGCCAGCGAGCACCCCTTGATCTGCCAGCAACGTCGTCCCGCTGCTCGTCGAGGGGGAGCCCTGTCGTAGATGGCATCAGCCGCATCGACAGCAGGACATGAGGCGAAAGCCCGCTCTCGCGGCTGATGGCGGCGTTGCATCACGTACCCCACCCCGAACAGCACCACCAGCGGCGTGCCAAATGTCGCGAGAATCAGCAACACATCAGTCATCGCCATCCAACCCTCTCTGCTGCACCTTCCCCCGGCTTGCACACTTGCCGCGGGGCGCAGCTTCAGCACTCAAGTTCAAGGCGGCTCGCTAGGCTCTATCTCACCCCTAACGATCGCGAGCCGCCTTGACAGGGGTGCGGTCCTTCTGGTAGTGAGCCATGATGATTTCCAGTTGCCGCGAGAGGCTCCGAGCCTCCTCCAGCTCCGCGCGAATAGCGGCGGCATGGCCAGCATAGGGGCGTTGTGCCGACAGGGGCGGACGCTGAAGGCAAGCCCGATAGGCCCTGATGATCTGCCGCCGCCGCCTCAGCTTGGCCATCCGAGCCTCCTCCCACTCCGGGGCTAGTTCGGTCGGCTGGTCAACCCTGAGAACGTGCACGTCCTCGACCCAGCCCTTCGCCATCACCTCGTGGACGAGGGGGGTGAGCCTTATTGTGGGAGCCTCCACTCTGATCACACAGTCATACAGGTTCGAGACCGGTTCCACGTACTCGACCTCGGGCAGGGCCCACAGCTCCTCCAGCGCCTCGAGATACCCGCCCTGTCGCACAGCCTCCGACGCCCTGATCAGCAAGTAAGCGCTCGTTGCCATCTTCCTGACCTCCTATCTGCTCAACCTTCTTCAGGCCAATCTCCTCGACTCAACCCCTACGCCTCTTCGGCAGAAGCGCAGGCCCTCCTGCTGCTGCCCGACGCCGAGGCCTCCTCAGCTCCACACGGCGACCGGCGATGCTTGCGGAGCGCTAGGCCGCGGCGCGTTGGACCTCGTCTAGGACCACTACCCGGGCGGCCGCTCCCACAAGCGAGGCGAACTCTTGGGGGTCACCGCCCGTGCCATAGCCGTAATGGATGGGGATGACCACTTTCGGCTGGATAACTTTCACCGCCTCGGCGGCCTCCCGCTCGTCCATGGTGTAGGTGCCACCGATGGGAAGAAGAGCGATATCGATGCTGCCTAGGCTGTCCATCTCAGGTACGTGGTCGGTATCGCCAGCGTGGTAGATAGTCTGGCCGCGTAGACTAAAGATGAAGCCAACGTTGGACCCGCGGGGATGGACGTAGTTGTAGCCGGCCACGGCGCGAACGTCCACGCCTTTCTCGCTGACCGTCTCCCCCTCCCCAATGGGCATCACTCTCCCCGGAACCTTCCCTTGTAGCTGGGGGACACAGCAGGCGTTGGCCACGATCACCGTATCGTCCTTTGCCACCGCCTTTATGGAGGCGATATCTAGGTGATCGAAGTGGTCGTGGGTGATCAGGATGAGGTCGGCTTTCTCCCCGTCGCGAATGAGATGAGGATCGATGTACAGGACTGCATCGCCCCTAATGCAGACGCCGCTCTGAACGAACCACTCCAGGTGGACTCCATTGATGGTGGCGCTTCCGGTCATGCCTTCCTCCTCAATCCAGCATCAGTATGCAACCTCGCTCGTGGGGTGCCATCCGAGATATGGCCTATCTTGGAGTAGGCCATATCGCTTAGGGGTCTCCCGATTTGAGTTAGCCAGGATCTGATTTTCCCGCTCTGGCGTGCCGGTATAGGAAAGCATGAAATGATCGCCGATCGTCTCTTGGTAGCCGCTGGCGGTGATCATTGCTATTAGCGGCTCGCCACCCACCCTGGAATCCTGAGAAGCGGTTTCTGAAATGGCGAGGCTTGCCAGCTTTCCGAGTTGGCCGACCGTCATTGAACGGTGGTGAAACCTACTGATGAGATACTCGGCGATCCAGACAATGCCAGAGGCGTCCCAGCCGGTAGTTGATATCAGAGGCTGGAAGCCTTCCCACTCGTATATGCTGCAGATGCGCGGCTGGCTATAGATGCCCCATACGTCACGGTCGAGACCAGCAAAGATGAAACCGACAGGTGGTTTGCTTCCGGATTGAATCCTGCAAGTGACTTCGTCGTAGGCGGCGACCAGAAACTGGGGGGCAAACTCGAACAGAGAGCTTATCCCGTCGAGTTCCCTCTCTCGAGCCTCGCGGACAAGCTTCTCAACCAAATACACGCCAAGATCGCCTCGCCCGCACAGGGCAACGCCAACGTGGTCGGACACCTGGAATATCTTTCGAGACGTGTCTGTAACGAGGCGTCTGTCCTCCTCCTCGATAGCGGTACGGCTGTCACCAGCGAGAACAACCCCGTCGGTACCTGCCAGTGCCAGAACCAGCGTCACCTGCACATCTCCGCTGCTATCGACGATGGAAGGCTGGATGCCGAACTGCCACCTCGCAGCGACCTGCTGACAGCGGCATGTTGGCCATCACCACATTGTCGCTTGTTAATTTTGTCACAACCGTATTTTATCACAAACGTAACGGCCCCGTTACCCCCGCGCGTAACAAATATGTTACATCTACTGCTCTCAATGATGCGCTCATCCCTTCCTGAGTTCTCATCGTCGTGTGTTTACGTCCAGTAGGCCAGTGTCGTAAGATGTTGCCGTGCGTGGTAACTCAAGTAACGAGCAGGTTGAAGGGGCCGGGGGTTCCAAGGCTTCCCGAGCGGGGCAGGAGAGGTCCGCCTCACCAGAGATCGGCTCGGGGCGTGCGGAGAAGCCTAGGCGCGAGCGCAAGAACCGCCACTTGACTAAGATGTGGGCCAGCCCTCAGCGCGTTCAGGCGGTTGACCGCCTTGGGCAGCATCTCGATGTCTTGGTGGAGACCGCCACAGGGCTTGCCTTCACGGGTGACCCTGAAGCCGTGCTGGCGAGCCTGGTGCATAGCGCCCTGCACGCTTTTCCGCCGGCCGATCTAGGCGTCGTTTTCCTGTACGACGAAAAGACCCGCAAATTGGTGCCATCAGCTGCATTAGGCTACGACCTAGAAAAGCTTTCCCAGGTGAGGCTTGAGCGGGGCCAGGCCCTTGCTGGTAAGGTCTTCAGCACGGGAGAGCCCCTGCTATGCAATACGCCCCGCCAGGTAGCACAAGCTCTGAAGGACTTACCCATTAGCAGCCGCAACCAACTGCTGGCCGCTCGGCGTGGCGAGATGCCTTTGTCCATGGCTGGCTTGCCTCTGCAAGCCCGCGGCCAGACCATCGGATGCCTAGTCTTGGGAAGCCTGCGACAGGCCGGCGCCTTCCCGAAATCTGCGATTCGACTTCACTCTGCCTGCGCCAGGTACGTGGCTGCCGTCCTGGATAACGCCCGGCTGATGCAGCAGGTCGCCGAGATGCGGGCCTTGGAGGAGGCGGACCGGGTCAAGGCAGACTTCTTGTCCTACGTCACTCACGAGCTGCGCACGCCCCTAACGGCCATGAAGATGTCCGTCGACACCCTACTGGCGTCTCGGAGGCCGGAGGAGGCGGACGGCACACGGGACAAACTGCTGAGGAATATAGCCCGCAATACTGACTATCTCAACCGCGTGATCGACGACCTACTTAACATGACACGGCTACAAAGCGGCATGATGAGACTACGCCGTGAATGGGTGGAACCCAGGGAGGTGATCCTCGATAGCGCCGAATCCGTGATGTCTCTGGTCGAGGCTAAGCATCAACATTTGCGAGCTGAGCTGCCTCCCCGTCTGTCGCCGCTAAGGGCTGATAAGGCACGGCTCAGGCAGATCCTTGTCAATCTGCTGGTCAACGCTTCGCTGAACACGCGAAGAAGAGGGGTTATCACGGTGACGGCTCAAGAAGAGGAAAGCTCCTTGGTCGTCAGCGTCAGTGATAGCGGACCTGGCATCCCCAAGGAGGAGCAGGAGCGAATCTTTGAGAGATTCTACCGCTCCTCGCGGGCTAGGAGGGCGCACCGGGCGGGTTTGGGATTAGGCTTGCCCATTGCTAGGGCTTTGATAGAGCTGCACGGCGGCCGCATCTGGGTCGACAGCAAACCGGGCAAGGGGAGCACCTTCTTTATCTCCCTGCCCAAGGTGGTGGCTGAAGATGAAGGTCCTGATCGTTGACGATGACCCCGACGTGGTGGAGGCACTGACCCTAGCCTTCGACCTGCTGCAGCCGCAGTGTGCGGTGTTCGAGGCCCATAATGGGGAATCCGCTGTGGAGACCTTTTACCGCGAGAGGCCGGACCTGGTGGTGCTGGATATCATGCTGCCCGATATGGACGGCTATCAGGTTCTTCACCGTATTCGTCGCGTCTCCGATGTGCCGGTGATCATGCTTACGGTGAAGGAAGAGGAAATCGATAAGGTGAGGGCGCTGGGCATCGGGGCAGACGACTACATCGTCAAGCCGTTTGGCATGCTCGAGCTCTTGGCCCGCATCAAAGCCATTCAGCGGCGGCTGGGAGTGCGACCGGAGATAGCTGAGTCTGCTCCCCTGGTCTGCGGTGACCTGCGCATAGACCTGGTGGAGCGGCAGGTAACTGTGGCCGACCGGCCGGTGAAGCTCGCCCCTAAGGAGTACGGCGTCTTGGTTTGTCTGGCCCGCGATGCTGGGCGGGTGGTGACGGCCAGGACTCTGTTGACCAGGGTCTGGGGCCCCGAATACGGCGACGATCTCAACTGCCTCAAGGTGTGCATTCAGCGCCTTCGCGGGAAACTAGAGAAGGATTCCTCTCGGCGTGGCTACATCGTCACGGAGAGAGGAGTCGGCTACCGGCTTGTGACGCCCGACTAGACCAGCCCCTGTAGCCACGCACGCTTTTGACCTTCGGCAGGCGGGTTCCTCCCGCCTTCTTTGTATCACGAGCCCGGTGACCTTCCTATACGGTTGCTCATTGTCTGAGCAACCTGACCCTACTTGATCGTCAATTGTGACCCATTTGTTCCGTTAAACGCAGCATCCGTTACCTGATCTGCAACCTAACGCTGGTATACAGAAAGTGGAACGCGAGGCGGAGATAGCCGATGTCCCGCAGTTGACTGAGCAGGCCTGGGTAACATGGTGGGTGCCACAGAGCAGAAAAGAAGGATCGGCGTATACATTTGTCGCTGCGCAACCGGTGTTGCCGGCAGCGTGGATGTTGACGAGCTAAGAGAGTTTGCCAGTCGGCTCCCCTCGGTGGTCGTGGCGCGGGGCTGCGACGCCGGCTGCTCCGAGCAGGGGCAGAACGTCATCAAGGACGACATCCGGAACCTGCGGCTCGAACGGGTGGTGGTGGCTGCCTGTTCCCCCCGTATCCACGAGATTACCTTCAGGCGCGCTTGTCGTGAGGCGGGCTTGGACCCCTACCTCCTTCAGATTGCCAAGATCAGAGAGCAGTGCTCTTGGGTTCACAGATATGGCAACGCTGAGAAGGCTAAAGCCCTACTTCAGGCTGCTGTCCGGAGGGCGTACTATCTGGAGCCTCTCCGATCAAGCGAGGTGTCAGCAAATCCCAGAGTTCTGATAATTGGCGGAGGTATCGGCGGAATCCAGGCTGCCCTCAAGATCGCTGACACCGGGCATAAGGTCTATCTGGTAGAGCGAGATCCATCAATCGGTGGCCGGATGATGCAGCTGGATAGGGTCTTCCCCACGCTAGAGAGCTCGTCCTATATTCTCGCGCCCAAGATGGCCGCCGTTGCTTCTCATCCCAACATCGAGCTTATGACCTACAGCGAGGTGGAGGAGGTCTGCGGTTACACTGGCAACTTCAAGGCCAGGATTAGGAAGAAGCCGCGCTATGTGGACGAGAGCAAGTGCACGGGCTGCGGCATTTGCATTGTGAACTGCCCGCTAAGGGCGCCTAGTGAATTTGATCTGGGTTTGGGCAAGCGCAGGGTCATCTACACGCCCTTCCCTCAGGCTGTACCCAACATCCCGGTTGTCGATCGGGACCGGTGTCTCTACTTCGATAGAGGCACCTGCCGCGTCTGCGAGAGGCTCTGCGAGGCTCGGGCGATCGATTTCGACCAGCAGGAGCGCATCGAAGAGGTAGAAGTGGGAGCGATAGTCGTAGCCACCGGCTATGACCTCTTCGACCCCTCGCCAATGTGTCAGTACGGCTACAAGCGGCTAGATAACGTTCTCACCAGCCTGGAGTTTGAGCGGATGTGCAGCGCCACCGGCCCTACCGGCGGCGAGATCCGCCTGAGCGACGGGGCCGCTCCCGAGCGTGTGGCCATCGTCCACTGCGTGGGCAGCCGCGATCAGGCCTACTTCGACTACTGCTCGCGCGTCTGCTGCATGTACGCCCTTAAGTACTCCCTCCTGATAAGAGAAAAGGCCGATGCCGATGTCTACCAGTTCTACATCGACATGCAGTGCTATGGCAAAGGGTTCGAGGAATTCTACCGCCATGCGTCTGCCCAGGGCACCAACTTTGTGCGAGGTGAGGTTGCTGAGGTCACCGACCAGGCTATCACTGCCGACGAGAGAGGCAAGCTGATCGTTGTCGCTGAGGACACCTTGCTGAGGAAGCGGATACGTATCCCTGTGGACATGGTCATTCTCTGCCCGGCCATGAAGCCGCGGAGGGGCACTGAGGAAGTGGCCAGACTTCTTGGTCTTGCTCGGGGAGCGGATGGCTTCTTTCTGGAGAGGCAGCCCAAGGTGGAGCCGACAGCCAGTTCCAGCAACGGGGTGTTTGTGGCCGGCTGTGCCCACGGCCCCAAGGACATCACCGACACCGTAGCTCAAGCTTCGGCGGCGGCGGCAGAAGTGTTGGCGATGATTAACCGGGGTAAAGTCGAGATGGAGGCAGCGTCTGCCGTAGTGGATGAGAGCCTCCATTCTGGGTGTAAGGTCTGTCCCGCTGTCTGCGCCTACGACGCCATGTCGTTTGTCCAGGAGAAATAAAGTGCGCCAAATCAGCGATGTCGAGTGCAAGGGGTGCGGGCTGCGCGTTGGCGCTTGTCTGGCCGGAGCGATCAGTGCCGGTCAGTTCGCCGACAAGCAGATCCTTGCCGAGATCGAAGGCCTGCTGGCGGATGCCAAGCCGCCACCGCTGGCTGTCTAGAGCGAAAGGAGAGAACCACGCGGATCCTCATCCCTGTCGAAGGCACGCCCGAATGCGAGACGCCGATACTGCTCGCGCGGCAGTTGTCTAGTGAACTCGACGCCGAGATCTACCTGGTGCGGGTGATCGTGTGGATCGAGGCCTTCAGCGGACTCAGATTCGACCCCGACATCTTGCGGATGATCGAGGATGCAAAGAGCTACCTGGGCGAACTGGCGTCCCGGTTCGACCTGCCGGCGGACCGCACCGTGCCCCTTGTCAGGTACGGCGACAATACAGCCAAGCAGATCATCACCATCGCCGAAGACGAAGACATCGACCTCATCATCATGGGCGGCCGCTGCAAGGGCTGGCTCCAGCGGCTAGCGAAAGGCAGCGTGTACTGGGGCGTGGTTCGTTCTCGGGTTTGCCCGGTCTGTGTGGTCCCCTTCCCCGCGCGCAGGCCAGCCGGCGACATCGCCCAATGGCGGCGAAGGGAACCACCGATGCGGATCCTAATGGCCGTTGACGGTTCGGATGAATGCGAGATGTCGTTACGCGTCGCAGCGAGATGGGTTCGCGTCCTCAATGCGGATGTCTACCTGCTGCAGGTTATCGATAGCTCGGCGGGCACAAGGGGGCATGTGCATCACGAGCCCGAGCGGGAAGGAGGTATCGAGGCCGAGGTACCGGTCATGATAGACAAGGTACGGACCTACTTGAGCGAGCTGGCGTCCCGGTTCAAGCTGCCGGCGGACCGCACCGTGCCCCTTGTCAGGTGCGGCGACAATACAGCTGAGGAGATCACCACCGTCGCCGAAGACGAACACATCGACCTCATCGTCATGTCGAGCCATTGCCGGGGCTGGCTCGGGGAACTGACCCAGGGCAGCGTGTGCAGCGATGTGATCCGTTCGAGGGGCTGTCCCGTTCTGTGCGTGCCGCTGCCCCGTACAGAGGTTCACCGTCAACGCTGGGGGGTTCTGGCGGCGCGGCGTTAGGCGTCCGGCCAACGCCTGCCGGTGGAGATCTTTTCACGGAAGAATTCGTGGTGGCCGAAGATGAAGGTGCTGATCGTCGACGATGACCCCGACGTGGTGGAGGCCCTGACCCTGACCTTCGACCTGCTGCAACCGCAGTGTTCGGTGTTGGAGGCCCGCGATGGTGAAACCGCCGTTGAGACCTTTTCCCGCGAGAGCTCAGACCTAGTGCTGCTGGACATTATCCTGCCGCAGATGGACGGCTACGAGGTCCTGCGTCGTATTCGCCAGGTCTCCGATGTGCCGGTGATCATGCTTACGGTGAAGGAAGAGGAGAGAGACAAAGTGAGAGCCCTGGGGATGGGGGCCGACGACTACATCGTAAAGCCCTTTAGCGCCCTCGAGCTGCTGGCTCGCATCAAAGCCATTCAGCGGCGGCGGGAGGTGGAGCCGCAGGTGGCGGAGGCTACTCCGCTGGTCTGTGGTGACTTGCGCATCGACTTCCTGGAGCGAGAAGTCACTGTGGCCGACCGGCCGGTAAAGCTCACCCATACGGAGTACGGCCTGTTGGTTTGTCTGGCTCGTAACGCCGGGCGGGTCGTCTCGGCCAGGGCCTTGTTGACCAGGGTCTGGGGCCCGGAAGACGCGGAGGACCTGAGCCGTCTGAAGATGTGTGTTCAGCGGCTTCGCGCGAAGCTGGAAAAGAACCCGTCTCGGCCGACCTACATTGTGACTGAAAGGGGAGCAGGTTACCGGCTTGAGATGCCTAAGTGACGGCTTCTCCACCATGAACAGGAGCAATTATCTGCTCGCTCGATTATTGCGAAGCGGCGAGCGCCTAAGTCTTAGAAATGCGGAAGGAGGGGAGAGCGATGACATGGCTGCCGCGTCTCGGCTTCACCTGAGAGCGAGGGGAGAGCCTATAGGCGTGGCGCGGATCCTATGCCGGTCATCTGCTCAAACGGCAGTTTCTGATGGTGGATTGTGAATTGCCGCATATTCGCGCGTAGATTCAGTTCGCCGGCCTAGTCTGGCGTGGGATTAAGGAGCTCGGGTCATGGTACAAATTGCCTCAGGGGAAGCTCGAAGTTCGTTGACTCAGGCGTTCTTTGACCGCATCGCAGCGGTTGCCGAGGGAGAGAAGCTCAAAGCGTGTATCCAATGTGGTATATGCAGCGGCTCTTGTCCTCTCGGCTATGCCATGCAGTATCCGCCGCGAAGGCTGATCGCCAGCCTGCGGGCGGGCGTAATGGACCAGGTGCTTCAGAGCAACACGCCTTGGTTGTGCGTCGCCTGCTACATGTGCACCGCCCGTTGCCCCAGCGCCGTCGGCATTACCGACATGCTTTTCCCAGCGATGAGGGAAGCGCTGCTGATGCAGGGCGTTGGCGTCCCTGGGGAGCTGCAAACGGCACTGGAGAACACTTTTCGCCATGGCAACCCCCTAGGGGAGCCGCCGAGCAAGCGGGCTGACTGGGTCCAAGAAGTAGACGTTCCGGTCACCATCCTCCCGGCAGCCCCCAAAGAGGTGGACGTTCTCTGGCTGGTGGAGTGCTATCCTTCCTATCATGTCCGGGCCAGAGAAACAGCAAAGGCGCTGGCCCGGACGCTTCATGCCCTAGGGGTGAACTTCGGCATCCTGGGACAAGAAGAGCGGTGCGTGGGCGATTGCCAGCGCTTGGCTGGGGAGAACGGCCTCTTCGAAATGCTGGTCGAGGAGAACGCCAAGACCTTCGGCCGCTTCCAGTTCAAGCAAATCGTTGTCACCGATCCTCATGCCTACAACGCCCTAAAGAACGAATATCCCAAGTACGGCGTCAACTATCCGGTGCAGCACTACACTCAGTACCTGGCCAGCAGGTTGGACGAGCTGCGCCCCATGCTTGGCGAGCTGAACCACACGATTACCTTTCATGACCCCTGCTACCTCGGGCGCCGTAACGATGAATACGAAGCGCCGCGGCAGGTAATCGAGGCGATTCCTGGCGTCAAGCTGGTGGAGATGGAGCGGAACCGCGAGAACGGCCTATGCTGCGGCGGCGGTGGCGGCGGCATGTGGTTGGACAGCTACAGCTATGAATACACCCACGAACGCCTCTCCGAGAAAAGGGTGCAACAGGCGGCCCGCACCGGAGCCGATGTTATGGCCGTTTGCTGCCCGAATGACCTGCTGCGATTCGAAGACGCGGTGAAGGTCGTCGGTCTCGAGGGGAAGCTGGTGGTCAAGGACATCATCGAGCTGATTGATGAAGCTAGAAAGGGCTAAGGGGGCACAATGCTGGACATCGTAGTTCCCATCAAACAAGTTCCAGACCTGGTGGAAGAGCTGGAGATCGACCCCAGCGGCACCGCTCTAGGTCTGGAACGGACCAGGTTCGTTATCAACGAGCTGGATGACCACGCTCTGGAGCAGGCCTTGCTCCTGAAGGAGAAGCACCAGGGCCAGGTCTCGGTGATAGCCCTGGACGTGGGCGACGTGGAGGAAACGCTTTTTATGGCCCTGGCCAAAGGTGTCGACCAGGCCATCAAGATCAGCGGCGACTTTGGCCCGGCCCCGGACAACCATACGACAGCAAGGGTCCTGAAGGATGTCCTCGGAGGCCTGAGCCATAACCTGATTCTCACCGGCGTACAGGCGATAGACGACCTGGATGGGCAGCTGGGCATCCTGCTATCCAGCTATCTGGACCTCCCCTACGTAGGGCTTGTCAGCGGGGTCCAGATAGAGGAGGGCGGTGCCAAGGCCACCGTGCTCAAGGAGCTGCCAGGGGGCGTCAAAGCCGAGCTGGAGCTGCCTTTGCCTGCTGTGCTGGGCATTCAGGCGGCCGAGCAACCGCCGCGCTATGTGCCGGTGAGCAGGGTTCGCCAGGCGATGCGAACCGCCACCATCGAAGAGCGCTCCGCTGCCGCCGAAGGCAACGGCCGTGTTCGCGTACGGCGAATATCCAAGCCGGAGGTGGGAGCAGGCGCCGAGCTGTTGGAGGGCAGCGCCGAGGAGATCGCCGAGAAGATCGCAGGAATCCTCGCGGACAGGGGCATTCTGAAATAGGGCAGAGCTGGAGGTTAGCTATGAGTCAGGACGTATTCGTCCTTGTCGAACATCTGAAGGGACAACTGACCGACGGTACCTTTGAGCTATTAGGGATCGGCCGGGAGATCGCGCCTCAGGCTGGCGGACGTCTGGTGGCTCTTCTCCTGGGCAAAGATGTGCGGGGGTTGGCTGAGCAGTTGGGAGCGGCCGATGTGGTCTTGTATGTGGAGGACGAGCGGCTAAGCGACTCTGTGCCTGAGGCCTACCGGCGCGTCCTTGCTGGCCTGATCCGGGAAAAGAATCCCAAGCTCACCCTCCTCCCTACCAGCTCTCTGGGAATGGACCTCGGGGGCGCCCTCTCGGTCGACCTCAATCTCCCTCTGATCGCCTTCTGCAAGCAACTGGCCGTCCAAGACGGGTCCATCGTTGCCACCTGTGAGCTCTACGCAGGAAGGGCTGTAGTTGAAGGCGAGATTCATGAGGGGTCGGGTTTGGCTCTGGTACTTCCGGGGGCATGTCCGGCTGACAAGGGACGCTCAGAGCGAGCGCCAGCGGTGGAAGAGGTGAAGCCCTCCGTCGATCTGGCGGAGGTTAGAGTCCGCTTCAAGGGCCTGATCGAGCCCCCGCCGGGGGACGTGGACATTACCAGGCAGGAGATCTTGGTGTCGGTGGGCAGGGGCGTCCAGCGGCAGGAGAATCTGCCCCTGGTGCAAGAGCTGGCTGACGCTCTAGGTGGGGTCCTCTCCTCCTCTCGGCCCGTTGTTGACCAGCAGTGGCTGCCCGCCACCCGTCAAGTAGGCAAGTCAGGCATGACCGTCAAGCCCCGGCTATATCTGGCGGTGGGCATTAGCGGCGCCCCGGAGCATGTCGAGGGGATGAGGGATGCGGAACTGATTGTTGCCATCAATAGCGATGCCAGAGCTCCCATCTTCAATGTGGCCCACTATGGGGCAGTAGCGGACCTGTTTGAGGTGGTGCCGAGACTGGCGGAGGCGGTGAAGAAGCGCAGCGCTTAGCGACCGCAGATAGGGAGATCAGCACGTTATGACTGTGGCGCCCCCAGCGAAGAGCAGCAAGCAGGCGGTGGTTGTCGCTACTTATGCGACGCTCGCAGCGGTGCCTGTCGTTGCTGCCGCGCTCATCCTGGCCCTGGGAACCGATCTAGGGGATGCCGGTCGCGAAGTCATGTGGAACATCGCCGAGTGGGCTCGGTTCCTTCTCTACGCCTCGGCTGCGGTGCTGGTTGTCGTCATCGCCTACGGCTACTACCGTCGCTACCAGCTCTGGCGACTGGGCAAGCCCGAGAACCGGTCCGACAACTGGCCTGAGCGGCTTAAGGCTTTCCTGATATACGGTGTCGGTCAGGGGCGGCTGCCGGGCGACCCGTACGCCTCGGTGATGCACCTCTTCATCTTCTGGGGATGGGTAGTGCTTTTCATCGGCACCGCAATGCTCACCATCCATGATGATTTCTATCATTATCTCACTGGAACCACCTATCTAGGCTACTCTCTCACGCTGGACATTTTCGGCCTGCTGGCCACCATTGGGGTGGTCATGGCCCTGGTTCGCCGCTATGTGATGCGGCCGTCCAAGCTGCGTCTGGCCAGCCTCTGGGACGATGCAGTTCTCCTCTGGCTGATGCTGGCCATCCTTCTCACCGGCTTCCTGGTCGAGGGGATGCGTATCGGCGCGACGGAGCTGCAAGAGAACCCCGACTGGGCGGGCTGGTCGCCTGTGGGCTGGG
>JAUWYP010000053.1 GCA_030615765.1 Dehalococcoidia bacterium
ACCGGAGACCTCCTCCACCTCGCTGTAGGTCATGAGCTCGATGTTGGGATGGGAGCCAACGGCGGCCATCTTGGGCGTGAGAATGCAGGATGAGCAGTCCAGAGTGGGGAAGGTCTTGTCTAGCTGGATCATGCGGCCGCCGATGGAGGGCTCTCGTTCCACCAGGTAGACCTTGTGATTGGAGTCGGCGATGTTCAGGGCCGCCTGGATGCCGGCGATGCCGCCGCCGATTACCAGCACGCTGGGAGTTACGGGCACCTCTTTTCTCTCCAGCGCCTCCAGCAGGTTGGCCCTGTTCACGGCGGCATGGATCAGGGCTTTGGCCTTCTCAGTGTTGCCCTCCTTGTGCACCCAGGAGCACTGCTCACGGATGTTGGCGATCTGAAGGAGATAGGGGTTCAGCCCCGCCTCAACGATGGCTTTCCGAAAGGTGATCTCGTGCATCCGGGGCGAGCAGGCAGCGACCACCACCCGATTGAGGCGCTCCTTTTCCACCGTCTCCTTGATCTGGAGCTGCCCGGGCTCGGAGCAGGTGAACTTGTAGTCCAGGGCTGACACCACCCCGGGCAGCCCGCTGACAAAGTCCCTCACCTCGTCAACATCTACGGTGCCCGCGATGTTGGTTCCGCAGTGGCAGATGAATACGCCGATCCTTGGCTCTTCCATGGCCTATACCTCCATCGTAGAGGCGCTCTCGCGAGGCGATCCCGTGGCCTCCGTCTCGGGAACCTCCACCTCGAGAGCCTCCTCCACCAGCTCAATTATGTCCTTAACAGCAATCACTTCTTCATTGCCCGTGGTCTTGACGGCGTCCTGAAACATGCTTACATCCTTGGGGCAGGCCACCACGAAGTACTGGACGCCGCCCAAGGCCACCGCCTCTCGAATGCGGTTCTCGCTGGGGCGCTCTCCCCTACCGGTCTCTTGCATCCACAGATGGCCGCCACCCGCGCCGCAGCAGTAGCTCCTTTCCCGAGACCGACCCATCTCGACGACCTCCACGCCTAATGCTTTCAGCACCCTGCGCGGCGTATCGAACACGCCGTTATATCGGCCCAGGTAGCAAGGGTCATGATAGGTAACTCGGTGGTTCAGCCTTCGGGCTGGCTTCAGCTTGTCGTTCTCCAGGAGATCGGCCAGCAGCTCCGTGTAATGGCAGACACGGTACTGGCCGCCGTACGCCGGGTATTCATTCTTGAGCGTATTGAAGGTATGAGGGTCGGTAGTGACGATCGATTGAAACTGGCACTGGCCGAGAGTCTGAATGTTGTCTTCCGCCAGGAGCTCGAACAGGCCCTCTTCACCCACCCGGCGCACGTCGTTTCCGGCGCTTCTCTCGCCCTCATACATAATGCCGAAGTCCAGGCCCGCCTTATGGAAGACACGTGCCGCCGCCCGCGTTACCTCTTGGACAGCCGGGTTGTAGGAAGCCTGGTCACCCACGAACCAGAGGTATTCCGCCGGCTCCTGGCGCACATCCTTCACCGAGAAGTCCAGCCCCTCGGTCCAGCGCCCACGGAGCTTCTCTGACTGGCCCAAGGAGTTGCCATATCGCGACAGGCCCATAAGCGTATCCGAAAGCTGGGTATCCAGGGCACCTTCGTCCACCAGCCGCCGACGCATGCCAACGATGAATGAAATGGGCTCGATGAAAAACGGACATTGGAGTTCGCAGGCGCCACAGGTGAAACAGTTCCAGATAGCGTCAGCAGGTATCAGGTCGCCCGCTATGTTGCGTTCGCCGGCAACGCCCTCCTCACCATCCTTCCCCCGTGCCGCCACCAGGCGAGGCCCCACCTCGCTCATGTAGCTGTGTATGTCCTGAATGATGCCCATTGGCATTAGATAGGTGCCGTTCATCTCAGCCGGACAGTCGCCCTCACACCGGCCGCAGCGAACGCAGACGTCCGCCTGCATGAGCTGCTTCCAGGTGAAGTCCTGCAGACGCCCCACGCCGGGGTTCTTAAAGTCCGTGATGGGCTGGAGAGCAGCGCTGGCAATCTGGGCTCCGGTCGGCGATAGCCTGCGCGTAAAGATATTGGCCGAGCCGAGAACTATGTGGGAGATCTTGCCGTAGCCCACCCAGGCAATCCAACCGAAGGCGAGGGGAATGTGGAACCACCAGAAGGCCTGATGTATGTTCTGCAGGAGGCCGGTGCCGGCCCCGGCGCCAGTGAAGATCTTGGCGATGGCCCAGCCCACAGGCGACCAGCCCGCCCAGTCGGGGTTCTCTTGCAGCTCCGTCGCGCCGATACGCATCCCCTCGACCAGGAAGCCGGTGAGAAGGATGGCCAGCATCAGCCAGAGGAGAACTGCATCGTCCCAGAGGCTGG
>JAUWYP010000052.1 GCA_030615765.1 Dehalococcoidia bacterium
GTCTGCGCCTTCTGCATCGTCCCGCGCACCCGCGGCCGCGAGACGAGCGTGCCGATAGGGGCCGTGGTGGCCCAGGTGCTGGCCCGCCAGGCAGAGGGGGCGAAGGAGGTGGTCCTGACGGGCACCCAGGTGGGCAACTACGGCCGCGACCTAGACCTGACCCAGGGCTTGAAGGACCTGCTGGCTGCCCTCCTGGCCGAAACCACCATCCCCCGCCTGCGCCTCTCCTCCCTCCAGGCCCAGGACATCAGCGAGGACCTTCTGCGCCTATGGCAGAACCGCCGCCTCTGCCGTCACTTTCACCTCCCTCTGCAGAGCGGCAGCGACCGCATCCTGGCCGCTATGCGCCGTCGCTACACGGTCGACCAGTTCCGCCGGGCCGTCGCCCTCATCCGGCGCGAGGTGCCCGACGTGGCAATCACCACCGACGTCATCGTTGGCTTCCCCGGCGAGGGAGACGAGGACTTCCAGCGCACCCACGACCTCTGCCGGGAGCTGGCCTTCGCCGCCATCCATGTGTTCCCCTACT
Source organism: Dehalococcoidia bacterium (assembly GCA_030615765.1). Lineage (GTDB taxonomy): Bacteria > Chloroflexota > Dehalococcoidia > SM23-28-2 > SM23-28-2 > SM23-28-2. The sequence goes on from JAUWYP010000052.1 coordinate 530, forward strand.
CGCGACGGCCGGGCACAGCGGCTGCCCTCGCCAAGGAGCAGGTACCCCACGCCGTCAAGCGCCGGCGCCTGGAGCGAATGCTGAACCTGGCCCGCACGTCCGCCGATGCGTTCCGCGCTCACTTCCAGGGGCGAACGATGGATGTCCTGTGGGAGGAGGCCAAGACGCGGGAGGATGGCCAGCTGCCCCTCTGGCGGGGGTTGACCGACAACTACCTGCGCGTCTACACTTCCGCCAGAGACGGATGGACCTCTGGCCTATGCGCCGAAAAAGGCCCAGCATCCGGCCAGTGGGCTGTCGTTGAGCTAGCCAATCGGGTTGTGTCGACTCGCCTGGGCGAGCCGCTGGGTGATGGGCTGTGGGGCGGGCTTGAGCCAGCGGCTGATCCGCCGCCAGTCGAGGTAAGCTCTGGCGGGCCTGCCTGCCGCCAGGCAGGGCGGATTGAGGGGTAAGCAGCGTGGATGCCTTCAACCGGGGCCTCATTGTAGCTCTGGCGGCCATCTGGGTCATCCTCATGGCCGTGGTCATCCTGGTGACCTGGGCTGCCGACACTGAGACCATCGACCGCCTGGGCGACCTCGTCCGCTACCTAGACGAGCACACCGACAATGCCTCCAAGCTTATCCTCACCCTCGGCGCCCTGGCCCTCGTCGTCCTATGCCTCATCGTCATCGTGGCCGAGCTGGCACCGACGGGGCCGAGCGCCGACATTCGCCTGGAGGGGGTGACGGGCGCTACCGCCGTCCTCTCCGTCGAGGACATCAACCAGCGCATCGAGCAGGAGGTGACGGCCCTGCCTCAGGTCCAAGAGTCCAAGGCCTCGGTGACCGCCCGCGATAGAGGGCTGGCAGTGGCCTTGAACCTGGTCCTCGGCCCTGACGCCAACGTGCCCGAGGTCACCGAAGCGGCCTGTCGGGTGACCCAGGAGACCATCGAGCAGAAGATAGGCGTGGCCCTGGTGGGCCTGCCCAAGGTTCAGATAACGTTTAGCCCGCCCGAGGAGAAGCCTGCGCCTTCCCCGGAGGGCGAGCAAGAAACACCTGAACCGCCGTTGCCATGAATGACCTGCCGTCGCCCTCGCCCTCAGAGCTGAAGGCCATCATCGAGAGCATCCTCTTCGTGGCGGAGGATCCCCTGGACATGGGCATACTGGCTCGCTCCCTCGCGGTGGACCTCAAAATGGTGACCGAAGCGGTAGAGGCCCTCAACGAAGAATGCCGTCAGCGGGGCGTCCGCCTCCAGCGCACGGGCAGCGCCGTGCAGATGGTCACCGCCCCCGAGGTAGCTCCCTACGTGGAGCGATTCCTGGGCCTGGATGAGGACCGTAGCCTGTCCCAGGCCGCCCTGGAGACCCTGGCCATCATCGCTTACAAGCAGCCCATAACCCGAATGACTATTGAGGCCATCCGCGGCGTCAACTGCGAGTGGACCATCGCCTCCCTCAAAGCACGGGGGCTTATCGCCGAGGTTGGGAGGGCCCAGGCCCAGGGCCGCCCCTACCTTTTCGGCACCACCTTCCGCTTCCTGGAGTACTTCGGCCTGGAGAAACCTGACGACCTGCCTCCCCTGCAGGAGGCAGAAGGCGAATCAGAAGACTAACATGACTGTAGGGCTCTGCCGCGTCCAGCTGCACCTGCCCGAGAACCAGTCCCTGAAAGGCAAACGGCGGGTCATAAAGTCCCTCATCGCTCGCATCCACAACCGCTTCAACGTCTCAGCGGCCGAGATCGACGAGCACGACCGCTGGCAGATGGCCGTCATAGGCATCAGCTGCGTTAGCACCAGCGGCCAGCACGCCCACCAGGTTCTCTCTACGGTGGTGGGCTTCATCCAGAAGGAGCGCCTGGACGCCGAGCTCGTCGACTACGAGATCGAGATCATCCAGGCCCTGAGCGACTGAGCGCCTCGCCTAGGCCGACGACAGGTGGCGCCCGAAGAAGGCTTGCACCCGCTGAACGTACTCCCGAGGGTGATCAAGACGAGCCATGGCGTGGCCGCTACCCGCCGCCAGCCACAGCTCCTTGGGCTCGCCGGCTGCGTTAAACAGGCGCTGGCGATGGTCAGAGGGCAGGTAGTCGTCCAGCTCGCCGTAGATGAGCAGCAGCGGCCGGGGCGCGAGGCGGTCCACGTAGTCCACCGCCCTCACCGCCGCCATATTCCCCTGCGAGATCCATTCCCCCAACCTGATGCTCACCCATCCCAGGGGCACCAGGAAGGGCAAGCGCAGGAAATCGGCCAGCTTCTTCCCGATGGCGCTCTCCAGGTCGGCATAGGCCGAATCGACCACCAGGGCCTCGATATCGGGGCACTCGGCTGCCGCCATGATGGCCGCCACCGCCCCCATGGAGATGCCCAGCACGCCGATGGGCAGGTCGCCCAGGCGAGCGCGCAGGTAATCTACTGCCCCCAGCAGGTCGAGAACCTCCCGATAGCCCAGGGTGGTGAAGCGGCCGTCGCTGAGGCCGCAGGCCCGGAAGTTGATGAGAAGCACCTGATAGCCCAGGCGGTTGAGTTCGCAGGCGAGTTCAAAGGGCTCGACCACGCTCTTGAAGTAGCCATGACAGAGGAGAAGGACAGGATGTCCCGGTCGGCCGACCATGTACAGGCCGTGCAGGCGGATGCCGTCGCGGCTGGGGAAGTGGACATCCTCGACGGAGACATCGGGCGGGATGGGTTCCTCCAGCAGGAGGCGAAGCGGCTTCACCCACAGGTAGGCCGCTGAGGCCACGAGGACACCCAGGGCAGCCAGCACTACCGAGAGGACTTTGACGGTCGTGCGGAGCCAGCGGCTGTCGGCACCAGGGGCGCTACCAGCTTGGGCCATGGGCTAGGGGCCCCGGCTTACCTCCAGGATCACCACCTGATCGGGATCGAAGTCGCTGCCGGGCTCTAGGCTCTGGCGAATGACGTGGCCCTCGGGCATCTCGCTGCTGCTCACCCGCACCACCAGATAGCTCAGGCCCATGTCGCGCAAGGTGGCTGCGGCGTCGGCCAGAGGCTGCGCTCGCAGGTCGGGCATAGCTCCAGGCGGGATCTCCAGGGGAGGCGGCGTCTCGGTCACAGCTACGGCTGTTACAGGCGTCTCGACCGCCGGCAGCACCGCGGCCGTCTCAGGAGTGGCGGTCTGGAGACCGAAGAGGGGGTGGCTGCTCTCTCCCTGTCCCCCCAGGCTGTACAGCAGAACCACGATGAGGATGAGCACACCAACGACGGCGCCCGCCAGCAGGCCGCTGCTGGGCCAGGTCCGAGGCGTCTTCACCTTCGGCCAGGGCTGGAGGGCCGGCTCCTCCACATAGCCCACGGGGAAGAGGGGGAGAAGGTTGGCAGGTTC
>JAUWYP010000040.1 GCA_030615765.1 Dehalococcoidia bacterium
GGTCTTCGCGACGGTAGAGGGCGGGCACCTCTCAGCCTGGGGTTACCCTCTCTGGCACCGTACCACCGCTACTCGTCCTAGTCTCCGCCTTTCAATATTCGGGAAATGGTGGGCGATAGAGGACTTGAACCTCTGACCTCAGCGATGTCAACGCTGCGCTCTAGCCAACTGAGCTAATCGCCCACGCAATCAGCCGCTTTAGGACTTCCCACGCCTTCTGACCTCCCCGATTTCATCGGGGCGCTCTAACCCTCGCCAGAGGCGAGTCCGCCTAAGGCGGAAACTGAGCTTCAGCCCGAGGCTGATCCGCCTCTGGCGGAAATCGCCCACGCAGGTCATCCCTTATTCTACGGCCTACGCCGCTTTTCAGGAAGCGTTCCCGTCGGTTCGCATCGGCCCTTGACTGGCACTCCTCATAGTACGCTAGCTTGAATGGCCGGTTTTGACGCGTCCAACGATTCGAACCGCTGTTGTGCTCCCGCAACCTGATCTCAGGGGCCTTGGACGTGCTCCCAACGTAACGCTTGCCATTCCTCAGACTTTCTAGCACATACACGTAATGTGACACGCGCTCTAACCCTCGCCAGAGGCGAGTCCGCCTAAGGCGGAAACTGAGCTTCAGCCCGAGGCTGATCCGCCTCTGGCGGAAATCGCCCGCGCAGGTAAAAGTTAGCAGAGGGGTCAAAATAAGTCAACGAGGCATAGCCCGGCGAGCCCACGGCCGAGGAAGGTGCAGTCCTGGTTTCACGTGCTGGCAGGGTGCGTGCGGCCCGAGCCCCAGGAGGCCCAGATGGCAAGGGGACCCAACAGCAGCAGAAACACGCCCGGCTGGACAAGCGGCGGGTACGTGTACATGATGCTCGGAAGGGCGCCCACAATGACGGCAGCCGTCGCCAGGACAGGGCGACGCCGGCCTATGAGCAACGCTGCTGCAGCCAGACACGCGCCCGCGATTTGGCTAGCCACGACCACTGTGCCATAGAAATGAAGGCCATAGTCCGTGACCACACCTTCGCCTCTGACCTCGCCGACGAATGACGATAACGCCAGCATCGACGCGCCTACGCCGATCTGAAGGAGCGCCAGACCCAGCGCAACAACCAGGAGAGCTTGTCTCATCTAAGGGTCACCCGCTGTCCTACAAATGCACATGATAGCCATGCCACGTCACGGGCCATGTCCCAGTGAAGTCGTCCCAGCAATAAGCTCGCTGCGCGCCCCGCCTTGCGCAAGACCACTAGCGGATAAAGCGCCCTAGAGCAAACTCCACCCCTCAAGCTACCACGGGCGGGGCACGGTGTCAAGCCCATCGTCAACGAGCCTGGCTAGTGGCAGTAGGCCTTGACTCCTATGGCCTATATAATAAGATATGGAAGGCTTCCGCCACCGTTTGCTTCCGGGCCGCTAGCTCAATTGGAAGAGCAGCTGACTCTTAACCATTTATGCTCTAGCGCTGTGCTCCATATCGTGAAGATCGGAGCGAAAAGGCCCCAGTTATCCGCTGTTCAACCAGGGCCGTGAGCAAGCCCTGCTAGCGCATCCGCCTGCCCGATCATCGCCTTTTCCTTGCCAGCCCTTGCGCCTCCGAGTAGGATGGATCCGTTAGAGCCGTCCAGTCTGTAGGAGGTGCGCCGATGAAGTGGCTCGCTGCCTTTCTGGTTTCCTTGCTCGTCGTAACGCTGGCCCTTGCTTGTGAGGAAGAGGAGGAAGAAGCGACTACACCAACAGCCAGCCCTGAGATGACCCCGACCCCCGAGAGGACGCCCACCCCTGAGGTCACGCCGACGGCGGAAGCGACCCCCACTGCCGAACCGACTGCCATCGAGGAGCCGACAACTGCGCCGCCTGTCTCGGGCCAGGCCAGCCCAGAGGAGGCTATTGTCCAATGGGCACGACAGGAGTGTACGGACCCATTCTGCGGATGGGGATACGCCGGTGACTGTTCTTCCACTGCTGCGGAGGAGGTGCGCAAATTCTGCTCCAGCTTGTTTGAGAGCAGCGACTCGCAGCGCGTGTACTCGGTGGGCCCCACACAGTCGCAGTTCGCAAAGTGGCTGCTGTTGGAGCAACAGGCCGACGGGACCTGGCTAGTCGTGGACAGCGCGGTGGTTGAAGAGACACTGGAGCCGCCCCAGCCGCCCTGGCCCGTGGCGGGCGGGCGCTAGGTTCGCCGCCTGAGTGCTGACACAAACGTGGGGTATGGGGTTCCGCAGGTTCTTCCCTCGCTAACCCTCGCGGCTGCGAGTAAGGTACGGCTGGCCTTGACTCCTATGGCCTATATAATAAGATATGGAAGGCATCCATACTCCGCTTGCTTCCGGGCCGCTAGCTCAATTGGAAGAGCAGCTGACTCTTAATCAGCTGGTTCCGGGTTCGAGTCCCGGGCGGCCCCCCAAGGGGGAAGTGTCGGAATTGGTAGACGAGCATGATTTAGGATCATGTGCCGCAAGGCATGGGGGTTCGAGTCCCCCCTTCCCCACCAATCCTAGGCCCGAAAGGCACTGACTCCTAGAGGAGATTGCATGGCCCCCCTGCTTCAGGTCAGGGATCTCAAGACCCACTTCTTCACCGACGACGGTGTGGTCAAGGCAGTGGACGGCATCAGCTACGATGTGCGGCCAGGGGAGATCGTAGGCCTGGTGGGGGAGAGCGGCTGTGGCAAGACGGTAAGCGCCCTGGCCATCCTCAGGCTCATTCCCGACCCGCCGGGCAAGATCGTGGGCGGCGAGATCATCTTCGAAGGCGATGACCTCCTGAAAGCGAGCGAGGAGGAGATCCGCCACGTCCGCGGCAACCGCATCGCCATGATCTTCCAGGAGCCCATGACCTCTCTCAACCCTGTCCTCACCATCGGCCGCCAGATCACCGAGAGCCTTGAGCTGCACCTGAAGATGGATGGGCGCAGCGCCACCAAGAGGGCCATCGAGCTGATGGAGATGGTGGGCATCCCCGAGGCCAAGGCGCGCATCTCCGACTATCCCCACCAGTTCTCCGGCGGCATGCGACAGCGCACGATGATCGCCATGGCCCTCTCCTGTAACCCCAGGCTCCTCCTGGCCGACGAGCCCACCACCGCCCTCGATGTGACCATTCAGGCCCAGATCCTGGAGCTACTGACCCGCCTGACCCGTGAGCTGGGGACGGCGGTGGTCATTATCACCCACAACCTGGGGGTGGTGGCCCGCTACGCCAACCGAGTCAATGTGATGTACGCCGGCAAGATCGTGGAGTCGGCGGTGGCGCGCGAACTCTACGGCAGTCCCCATCATCCCTACACCCTGGGCCTGCTGAAATCGGTGCCCCGCCTGGACCAGGCCCGCAAGGAGAAGCTGGAGCCCATCGATGGCTTCCCCCCCGACCTCATCCACATGCCCGAAGGCTGCGCCTTCCAACCGCGCTGCAAGTTCGCTGTGCAGAAATGCCAGGAGGAGGAGCCGCCCCTCCTGCAGGTAGCCGGCGAGCACTATTCCGCCTGCTGGGAGTGGCGCAGGGTAGGCCAGGCCGCCAGGTCGACGGCTCCGGCTTGAGGAACCGCTCCATGACCACCGAAGACATCGCTACCAGAAGCGCCGGTCGCCAGAACAACGTCCTGCTAGATGTCCGCGACCTGAAGATGTACTTCCCCGTAACCAGCGGCATCCTCTTCCAGCGCAAGATAGCCGACGTCAAGGCTGTGGACGGCATCTCCTTCGCCATCAGGCAGGGGGAGACCCTCGGCCTGGTAGGGGAGAGCGGCTGCGGCAAGACCACCGCTGGCCGCTGCATCCTCATGCTGCACGAACCCACAGGCGGCGAGATCACCTTCGAGGGGCATGACCTCACCAGGATGAAGGGCGGCGAGATTCGCCGCATGCGCCGCCGCATGCAGATGATCTTCCAGGACCCCTACGCCTCCCTCAACCCCCGCATGACCGTGGGCAGCACCATCGGCGAGCCGCTGGTCGTCCACGGCCTGGCTGGCGGGCGCAAAGGGCGGCGGGAGAGAGTGCAGGAGCTGATGCGCGTCGTCGGCCTCAACCCCTACTACACCAGCCGCTACCCCCACGAGTTCAGCGGCGGCCAGCGCCAGCGCATCGGCATCGCCCGCGCCCTGGCGGTGCAGCCCAGCTTCATCGTCTGTGACGAGCCGATCTCGGCCCTGGACGTGTCCATTCAGGCCCAGATCATCAATCTGCTGGAGGAGCTTCAGGACGAGTTCAACCTCACCTATCTGTTCATCGCCCACGACCTGTCGGTGGTGCGCCACATCAGCGACCGGGTGGCGGTGATGTACCTGGGCAAGCTGATGGAGCTGGCCGACCGCGTGGAGCTGTACGAGAACGCCCTCCACCCCTATACCAAGGCCCTGCTCTCGGCCATTCCCATACCCGACCCGGTGGTGGAGGCGAAGCGAGAGCGGATCATCCTGACGGGCGACGTGCCCAGCCCCATGCGACCGCCGGCGGGCTGCGTCTTCCACACCCGCTGCCCCATCGTCGTCGGGGAGTGCCGCGAACGCATCCCCGACTGGCGCAACGTGGGCACCAGCCGCAACGAGCACTGGGTGGCCTGCCACCGGGTGTGAGCCCTTGATCTAAGCTGAAACAGGAAGGCCTCTCATGTGGGCGAGAGGCCTCCCACATTGAAGCCCTCCTGCCCCCATGCTACGATAGCGCTGTCATGGATCAATCCCGCATTCGCAACTTCTGCATCATCGCCCACATCGACCACGGCAAGTCCACCCTGGCCGACCGCATGCTGGAGCTTACCGACACCATCCCCCCGCGCCAGATGGCCGAGCAGGTGCTCGACCAGATGGACCTGGAGCGCGAGCGCGGCATCACCATCAAGGCCACCGCCGTCCGCATAGTCTATCGCGCCCAGGACGGCCAGGAGTACGAGCTGAACCTCATCGACACCCCCGGCCACGTCGACTTCACCTACGAGGTCTCGCGCGCCCTGGCCGCCGCCGAGGGGGCCATCCTGGTGGTCGACGCCAGCCAGGGCATCCAGGCCCAGACCCTGGCCAACGTCCACATGGCCATGGAGCACAACCTGACCATCATCCCCGTGATCAACAAGATCGACCTGCCGGCCGCGGAGCCCGAGCGGGTGGCGCAGGAGATCGAGGCCGTCATGGCCTACGGCCAGGAGGAGATGATCTTCGCCTCGGCCAAGGAGGGCGTCGGCACGCGCGAGGTGCTGGAGGCGGTGGTGCAGCGCATCCCGCCCCCCAGCGGTCGGGTGCAGGCCCGCCTGCGGGCCCTCATCTTCGACTCCAAGTACGACTCCTACAAGGGGGTCATCGCCTACCTGCGGGTAGTGGACGGGGCTCTCTCCACCGGTCGTCGCCTGCTGCGCCTGATGTCCAACCAGCGCGAGCTCGACCCGCTGGAGGTGGGCGTCTTTCGGCCCGCCTTCGCCCCCACGGAGCGGCTCACCACCGGCGAGGTGGGCTACGTGGCCACCGGCCTCAAGACGGTGCGCGACTGCCGGGTGGGCGATACGATCACCTACGACGACACCCCTGCCTCGGAGCCCCTGCTCGGCTATCGCCCGGCCAAGCCGATGGTCTTCGCCGGCCTCTACCCCGCCAACGCCGACGAGTTCCCCCTCCTGCGCGACGCCATCGACAAGCTGCGCCTCAACGACGCCGCCCTCAGCTACGAGCCGGAGTCGAGCATAGCCCTCGGCCCGGGCTTCCGCTGCGGCTTCCTCGGTCTCCTCCACATGGACATCGTCCAGGAGCGCCTGGAGCGCGAGTACGACCTGGACATCCTGGTGACCGCCCCCAGCGTGGAGTATCGGGTGCTGAAGGCCGACGGCGAGCAGCTGGCGGTGGACAACCCGGCCAAGCTGCCCCCACCGGACCAGGTGCTGGAGATCTCGGAGCCCTGGATGAACGTCAGTGTGATCACCCCCGACCGCTACATCGGGCCGCTGATGGAGCTGGTCACCGGCCGCCGCGGCGAGTTCAAGCGCATGGACTACCTGGAGCACGGCCCGCTGGAGGGCGCCACCGGCCGGCGGGTGCTGCTGGAGTACCAGATGCCCCTATCGGAGATGCTGCTGGACTTCTACGACCAGCTCAAGGCCCGCAGCCAGGGCTACGCCAGCATGGACTACAGCTTCGCCCACCACGCGCCGGCGAAGATGGTGAGGCTGGACATCCTGGTGAACCAGCAGCCGGTGGACGCCCTCTCGGCCATCGTGCACGCCGATAGGGCGCAGCGCCAGGGGCGGCAGCTGGTGGAGAAGCTGCGCAGCCTGATCCCCCGCCAGCTGTTCGAGGTGCCCATCCAGGCGGCGATCGGCGGGCGGGTCATCGCCCGCGAGACGATCAAGCCGATCCGCAAGAACGTGCTGGCCAAGTGCTACGGCGGCGACGTGACCCGCAAGATGAAGCTTCTGGAGAAGCAGAAGGCGGGCAAGAAGCGGATGAAGCGGGTGGGCAACGTGGACATCCCCCAGGAAGCGTTCATGGCCCTGCTGCGGCTGGGGAAGTAGGAGCGCGGTTTTCAGTCAACGTACCGCCTGCTAGCAGCGCGCGTAGACCTGCCGTTGCCAGCAAGAGCGGCCACTTCCGTCCTCGGGAAGAGTTTGTCCATCTCACCATCCCACTCTTCGCAGGAGCCGCGTAGCTTCTGCAAGTGACTCCTGAAGACCCTCAGCCAGTGCGCTTCTGCCACTGGATCCACGCGCCTGCCAGGCCGGTCAGGCGGTATGCTACGATAGGGATACAATTCAACTGAGCAAGCGTCCGGCTTGCTGCCACCGCGAAAGTACCTAATACACATGACGGGCATTTGGTCCAGTAGGTAAACAGCGACCTTGCGGCGTCTTAGCCCCTGGGAAGCCTTAACCAATGGTGAGAGACAATCTAGCGTTGACCTGATGTCTCCACGGAGAATGTCCGGCGAGACGCCGAAATAGGCAGAAGTTGGTTCTATGGCCGCCGCGTTCGGGTTCATGATAATGAAGGTCAACTTACACCTCTTGTGGAGGTCCTCCCAATAGGGCTTATAGTCTTGAATCCACGTACGTCCCGTGGGGGAACACAGCCATGCCTCCGTCCGCCCGTCCCCTTTAGCGGCTTTCAGCTCCGCCATCGGATTGAAGTAGTCCGCCCGCTTGGCAAAATATCCCGGCGCCGCGGCAGACAGCCTGCTCTCTATGTTGGCAAGCGTCCAGCTTCTCTGCACGATCAGGGTTAGAGCCAGAAGAAGCAAAGCCCAGGCGACGGCGCTCACCCCAAAGCCGATTCCTCTCCACCCGGTGGACAGAGCGATCGCACCTGCAAGGCCCGCGAGCAGAGTCATCATGGCGGGGAAGTTCTCAGCCTTGAGGAAGGGCTTCAACCATCGAGCGTACCAAGACATTGTGTTCACCTCCAAGCACCGTTGCGCACAACTCGACGAGGCTACGATTATACCATGCACCCGCACATGCGACAGCTGGGCTGAGACCCTCCTGCGTGCTATCCGGTTCGGCGGCCATACCCGAGTCCCTGCTCGGGTGGCCGGTCATGGAGCACGAGGGCCACCGCAGTGCCAAAGGCGGTTTGCGAAAGCCGACGGGCCTAGCGCGCGATAATGTCCTCGGCGCCGTCCACGCCGATGATGTTCCCCGTCATCCAGGCCGTGCGCTCGTCGGCAAGGGCGGCGATGGTGCGGGCCACGTCCTCGGTGGTGGTGATGCGACCGCTGGGGTGGCGCGCGGCAGCTATCGCCAGCATCTGCTGGTGGCCGGGGATCTTGCGCAGGGCAGGGGTCTCGGTGATGCCCGCACGGATGGCATTGACAGCGATGCCCCTGGGGGCCAGCTCGACCGCCAGATGGCGGACGTGGTAGTCGAGGGCGGCCTTGGCGCAACCCACCGGGCCGTACGGCGGCCAGACGCGAGTCGAGCCGGAGCTGGTCATGGCGAAGACCCTGCTGCCCGACCCCAGCAGGCCGCGATAGACCATGTCCTGCACCCAGTACACCAGGCTGTGAGCCATCACGTCCAGGGTCATCTCCATCTGGCGCTGGCTGACCGCCTGCTTGCGGTCGTCGGGCACGTATGACCTGAGGGTGCCGAAGGCCAGGGAATGCAGCATCACCCGCACGTGGGAGGGCTCCCTCTCCGCCTTCAGCCGCTCCTCCACGGCGTCCAGGATCTGGGCCCGCTTCTTGGCGTCGGCGGCGTTCATGTTGAAGAAGATGGCCTCCCGGCCCATCTCCTGAATCTCAGTCACCAGCCGCTGGGCGTTGGGCAGGGTAGCCCGCAGGTCGAGGTGCACGCCGAAGATGTGCATTCCGTTTCTGGCCAGCTCCAGGGCGGTGGCCGCGCCCATGCCGCTGGAGGCGCCCAGGATGAGCGCCCATCGGTCTTGCAGGCTGTTCCCGTCAGTCACGGCTCTCCTCCCTCGCCAGCAGGTCCCGCAGATAGGAACGCAGCTCCGGCCCCAGGTCGGGCCTGGCCAGGGCCATCGATAGCGAAGCCTTGAGGAGACCGAGAGGCCTCCCCACATCGAACCTCTCCCCCTCGTAGCGGCAGGCGAAGACCGGCTCCTCGCCCATCAGCAGGGCAATGCCGTCGGTGAGCTGGATCTCCCCGCCCGCGCCGGGCTGCGTGCGCTCCAGCGCGGGAAAGATGGCCGGCGTCAGCACGTAACGACCGACGGTGGCCAGATCGGACGGGGCCTCGGCCGCCGGCGGCTTCTCCACGATGCCCAGCACCTGGTAGACCCTCTCCTCCAGCGGCTTCGGTTCGATGACGCCGTAGTGAGGAAGCTCCTCGCGTGGCAGGCGCTGCACCGCCAGGACGCTGCCGCCATGGCGATCGAAGACGTCTATCAGTTGCTTGATGGCCGGCACCGCGCTCTCGATGATGTCGTCGGGGAAAAAGAGGGCGAAGGGTTCGTCGCCCACCAGCGAACGCGCGATGCTCACGGCGTGACCGATGCCCAGGCGCTCCTTCTGCCGCACGCAGACGATCTCCGCCATTGTGGCCAGCCGCCGCATCTCCTCGGCCTGCTGGCCGCTGCCTTTCTGCTCCAGCCATCGCTCCAGCTCGAACTCGCGGTCGAAGTGATCCTCCACCGCTCGCTTGGCACCCGTGGTCACCATGATGATCTGCTTCAGGCCGGCCCTCACCGCCTCCTCCACCACGTGCTGGATGGCCGGCCTGTCCACCAGGGGCAGCATCTCCTTGGGGATGGCCTTAGTGGCGGGGAGGAAGCGAGTACCATAACCGGCGGCCAGGATCACCGCCTTGCGAACGTGCATAGAATTATCCTTTCAATAGACTTGGCTCATTCTACAATAGCGCCGACGGCCCTTCAAGCCGTTATCCACGCGTGGAAAACCATCTTGACACAAGCACATCATTTATGTAGCATTGGGCATCGGCCGTGCTAGACGGGGAGCTAGCGGTGCCCTGAACCCGCAATCCGCTATAGCGGGGTCGAATTCCTGCTCGAGGTCCTGGCACCGCGGGGACTGCCCTCGACAAGTAGCGTTGATAACCTGGCCCTGCGCAGCGAAACGCTACAAACCCCGTCAGGTCCGGAAGGAAGCAGCGGTAAGTAGTGAGTTTCGGGTGCCGCAGGTCAACCTGGTTGGAGCTGGCTGTCGGGAGCAAGCCTACGGACGAGATCGACAGCAGGTGCACGGCCGCTTTACCCAGGGCACTGGGCAGGCCCAATTCTAACGAGGAATATGTTGACGCGAGAGCCGTTCCGGGCGCGTCTCTATCCCAAGGATGCGCTCCTGGGAAGACTTGACGGCGCCAAAACCTCGCCAGCCCTCCTTGTGAACCCGCGCCGCATCCTTCACCTCTTCCTCATCCTCCTGGTAGCGGGCGGCGTGTCACTCTTCTTCCTCCTGGGCCCCCCAGGCGGGGGAGGGCAATCCACCACTCCTGAGCTTGCCATCGGTCAGGGGCTTGAGCTGGACGGCAACGTCACCAGGGAGGACGACGACGAGATCATCACCATCGCCGCCGCGGGCATCGAACCCATGCCCAAGGCAATGCCCATCGGCAGCGATGAGGAGATCATCGCCATCGCCGCCGTCAGCATCGAACCCATGGGCCCGGCAGTGCCCGTCGTTCTGCACGAAGACGGGCTGAGCATGAGCACGGTCTCCGCCGCCTATACCGTCGGCGATATGCTGGCCGAGAAGGGCGTCGTCGTCAACGAGGGCGACTACCTGTTTCCTTCGGCCGGAAGCCTGGTGACCGCCGGAACCCACATCTACATCTACCACGCCAGGGAGCTCTTCCTGTCGGCGGGCGGCGATACCACGACGCTCCATAGCCGCAAGGGCACCGTGGCCGACGTCCTGGACGAAGCGGACGTCTCGCTGAGCGCCCTCGACCGGGTGGAGCCTGCTCTCGATGCCCCCGTGATGGACGGCATGACCATCCGCGTGGTTCGAGTGCAGGAGGAGCTAGAGACGGTGGACGAGGTCATCCCCTGCGCGGTGGTCTATCAGGATGACCCCACCATGGACATGGGGCAGTACATGGTGCTGGACTGGGGCGCCGATGGCCTGATCCAGCGCGAGTACCGCGCTGTGTATGAGGACGGACAGGAGATCGAGCGAGAGCTGCTGAGCGAGTGGGAGCAGGCACCCCGCGACCAGATCGTCGCTCAGGGGACGAAGGTGGTGAACTTCGTGGAGACGCCGGGGGGCCCCCTGCGCTACAGCTACTCGCTGGAGATGTACGCTACCTGGTACAACCCCGCCAGTTGCGGGAAGTCACCTGACAGCCCCTGGTACGGCATCGCCGCCACCGGCGTGACCGTGCAGCGCGGCATCGTGGCGGTAGACCCGAACGTCATCCCCCTGGGCACCCGCCTGTACGTCCCCGGCTACGGCGAGGCGCTAGCCGCCGATACCGGCTCGGCGGTGATCGGCAACATCATCGACCTGGGCTTCGCCGACTATGAGGTCGTCGACTGGCACACCCGCTGGGAGACGGTCTACATCCTGGAGTAGGCTAGGGCTTAGCTGCGCGCCACCACCCCTACCTCCCCAACCGCCTCCTGCCGTACCAGCGCCTATGCTAAGAGACTGGATGGCCCACTGGGTCTTAGGCAAACCCAGCTTGGCAACGAAGGGAAGGGCCTCCCGTCGGTGAGAGGCCCTCACCTTCAGTTATGCCGGTTCGCCGCTTCAGGGTACTGTTCTCACCGAGTCGCACCCGCTGATGGGCGTGCCATCGTAGGTCTGCCCTGTGAGGCAGGCAGCATCGTTGCCGGGAGCAATGTCGGTGTCCTGTGTTCTGAAGTGCAGGATCAGGTCGTAGTCACGATCTTTGTCCACGTCCTTGATGGCGTAGTGGACGGGCGAGGCGCCAGCGAATACCACCGTCTCAGGGTCCACGGTGGCGGCATCGAAGTCCTCGGTGGTCAGGATGGCCACCGGGATCACGCCCTTGCTCTTGAGGTTGATGGAGTTGGGGTAGCTCCCCGGCTTGATGTCGACATCGATGGAGACGGCGCCCGGACAACACGTCAGGTCAAGGGTTTTCGGGGCGACACCGGTGGCGTCGTCGCTGGTCTCGGCCGCCTGGAGAGCATCACACGTGAAGCTGAATGTCCCGCCCGGGAAGCAGGGAGGCGTGGTGGGCAGGGAGTAGGGAACATCCATGGCATAGCTTCCACCAGACGTGGTAGCGATACCCCATACCACTCCGTCGCTGCCAACGGCCCAGATGATGGTATCGTCGGGGGCTGGCTCGCCGCAAATGGCTACCGTCCCTATGAAGGTGGTGGGGATAACGGGGCCGCAGAGCTCTGGTGCCTCACCGACCAACACGAGGACAGACTCGAAGGTGTTGAGGTGGGTGAGGTTGCTTAGATCAGGTCTGTCGGGAACGTATCGACGCCACACCTGGTCGGGCCCCAACGCGTATAGGATGGCAAAGTCATCCCAATCAGCTGTTGCCTCCTCCACTGGCAATGCAGGCCCGGTGTAGCACACGGTGTTCCAGCCTAGCGCCAACTCAGGGGGGCCACTAGGCGGCGTCGTGATCTCCATCGACCAGTCGACCCCAGCCGCCGTCACCAGAATGAACAGCTGGTCATAGGGGCCAAGGGCGGCCATGGTGCTTATCTCGGGCATCCCCGGTACCCAGCGGTCAAAGCCCTGATTCGGCCCCAGGCGGTACATGATCGCCACGTCGCCCGCGATGTCAGCCGTGGCGTCGTCAACAGACTGGGTTGGCCCGGTGTAGCAGACGTCGTTCCACCCTTGAGCAAGAGCTACTGTCCTCTCGCCGCAGGGTGGGCCGTCTATGTCTACGACCTCCTCCAGGGTCTTGGTCTCGAAGGACCCGTCGGGGCTGTTGGGGTCCAGGACGATCGGCTCATTGGCTGTGCCGTCGCCGTCCCAGTCGGGCTCACAGGCGTCGCCGATGCCGTCGAGGTCGTCGTCCTGCTGGTCGTCCTCGAGCTGGCCGTTAGGCACCAGGGGGCAGTTGTCCTGCCGGTTCTG
>JAUWYP010000044.1 GCA_030615765.1 Dehalococcoidia bacterium
GGGATCGACATCTTCAGGGTGTTCGATGCCCTGAACGATGAGCGCAATCACGAGATGGCCTACAAGGCCATCAAAGAGACCGGCATGCACATTCAGGGAGCGATATGCTATTCACTCACCCAGCCCCGCTTGGGTGGCCCCGTCTACAACATCGAGTACTTTGTCAAGAAGGCGCTCATCCTTCAGGACATGGGGGCCGACTCCATCTGCATTAAGGATCAGGCCGGGCTCATATCACCCTACGATGCCTATGACCTGGTCAAGGCGCTCAAGAAGCGTCTGCGGGTACCGGTGCAGCTCCACACTCACTACACCAGCGGGCAGGCCAGCATGGCTCACCTCAAAGCCGTAGAGGCGGGAGTCGATGTCGTCGACACCTCCCTGGCTCCGTTTGCTCACCGTACTTCCCACCCGGCGATCGAGCCGCTCGTGGTAACGCTTTACGGTACAGAGAGGGATACCGGGCTCGACGTTGAGCAACTGATCAAGTGCGATCGAATGCTCGAGGAGATCGCTCCGAAGTACAGGGATTTCGTCGACACCTCAAAGATGGCGGTTATCGATCCTGAGGTGCTGTCCCACCAGATCCCTGGCGGCATGACCTCTAACTTCATCGCCCAACTGAAGGCTGCCGATGCCCTCGATAGGCTGCACGAATGCCACCAGGAGACGATCAGGGTGCGGCAGGACCTCGGCGTCCCGCCATTGGTCACCCCTACCAGCCAGATCGTGGGGGTCCAGGCGGTGCAGAACGTCCTCGCCGGGCGCTACAAGATGATCACCAAAGAGGTGAAGGACTACTGCTGGGGCCTTTACGGCAAGTCACCACTCCCAATTGACCCCAAGGTGCAGAAGACGGCCCTCAAAGGCTATGAGCGAGGCGAGAAGCCGATCACTGTTCGCGCCGCCGACATGCTTGAGCCGGAGTTGGACAAGGCCAAGGAAGACACCAAGGATGTTGCCAAGAATACTCCTGATACCCTCATATATGCTCTCTATCCCACTACCGGGATGAGGTTCCTGCGACTGAAGTACGGCCTCGATAAGGAAATCCCCGACGACTGGAAGCCGCCCAAGGCGCCGAGGACCCTGGAGGAGGTGCAGAAAGAAGACGAACTTACCGAGCTGGCCAAAGCAGGCAAACTGGTGGAAAAGCGGGAAGTGGTAGCGCCTGCGAAAGGCCCCGGTATCCGCACTTTCAACGTGTTTGTAGGCGACGAATACTATCAGGTAGACGTAGAACCGGTTGGAGGCTCCTCAGCGACCCCCTTGGTCTCCCCGGCCGCCAGACACCCTACGCCCACTGCGGCAACACCAGCAGCACCAGCCGCCCCGACGCAAAGGAAGGAAGCTCCACCGGCAGCCGCGGAGGTAGAGGCCGCTCCCGGGGAGGAAGCGATTGTAGCGACTATGCCGGGAATGGTCATCCGCTACGAGGTAAGCGTAGGGGACCAAGTCAAGGCTGGCGATGTGGTCGTCGTCTTCGAAGCGATGAAGATGCAGAACAACATCCCCAGCCCCATTGATGGAACGATCAAGGCGCTAAACTTTGGTCCTGGGGATTCGGTGGCCAAAGACGCGGTCATGGCCATAATCAGCCCCTAAGGCAGCGCGGTAAAGGAGGGGGTTCCACTCCAGCATCAATAGGGATAATATTCCGAGAGGAACCAGGTAGCAGACACTCCTTCTGAAAGGTCAAGCGGGAAGTAATGTCAATAACTCCTTTGGTCGTCCCGGGACCGGTCACCACCAAGACATAGGCCTTTATCGTCATGAATACAACTCCTGCCTGGGACAACCAAACTTACCGCCCATTAAATGTCTACGGGCTGAGGGGACTGATCGGTTGCCAGGCGGAATCTGGGAAGGGCACTCGAAACCTTGGCTAAGAGTCTGACCTACAAGATTCTGGAGGAGCATCTGCTCTCCGGGAAGCTGGAGCCCGGAACCGAGATAGGTATCCGAATTGATCAGACCCTCACCCAAGACGCCACCGGCACCATGGCTTACCTCCAGTTCGAGGCCATGGGCATCCCCCGGGTGCGCACCAAGCTCTCGGTGAGCTACGTCGACCACAACATGCTCCAGAGCGGCTTCGAGAACGCCGACGACCATCGCTTCCTCCAGGGCGTCGCCGCCAAGTACGGCATCCACTTCTCTCGCCCGGGTAACGGCATCTGCCACCAGGTGCATCTGGAGCGCTTCGGCGTGCCGGACCAAACGCTCGTGGGGTCCGATAGCCATACGCCGACCGGCGGCGGCTTAGGCATGATCGCCATCGGAGCCGGTGGCCTGGATGTGGCAATGGCCATGGGCGGCCAGCCCTTCTACGTGATAGCCCCCAAGGTTGTGCTGGTGCACCTCACTGGTAGCTTACCGCCCTGGGTCTCGGGCAAGGACGTCATTCTCGAGGTGCTGCGCCGCCAGACGGTGAAGGGCGGCCTGGGCAGGGTCTTCGAGTACGGCGGGCCAGGCGTCGAGTCCCTCTCCGTGCCCGAGCGGGCCACTATCACCAACATGGGCGCCGAACTGGGAGCCACCACCTCCATCTTCCCCAGCGACGAACGGACCCGCGAATACCTGCGCGCCCAGAAGCGAGAGGAGGTATGGCGCCCCCTGGCCGCCGACCCCGACGCCGAGTACGACGAAGTGGTCGAGATCGACCTCGGCACTCTGGAACCGCTTGTCGCCTGCCCCTCCAGTCCCGATGCAGTCGTTCCCGTACGCGAGGTGGCCGGGACAGAAGTGGCGCAGGTCTGTGTGGGTAGCTGCACCAACTCTTCCTACCATGACCTGATGGTGGTGGCCAGCGTCCTCAAGGGCCAGACGGTGCACCCCCGGCTGAGCATGACGATAAGCCCCGGCTCGCGCCAGGTATTCACCATGATCGCCCGCTCCGGCGCTTTGGTCGACCTCATCGAGGCGGGCGCCCGCATCCTGGAATCAGGCTGCGGCCCCTGCATCGGCATGGGCCAATCGCCTCCTACCGGTGGGGTCTCCCTACGCACCTTCAATCGCAACTTCCCCAGCCGCAGCGGCACCCCCGACGACCGCGTTCATCTGGTCAGCCCCGAGGTAGCAGCCGCCACCGCCCTGCGCGGGGTCATCAGCGACCCCCGCGAGCTGGGTGAGCCCCCCCGGATCGAACTGCCGCGGGAGTTCTTCATCGACGATTCCATGATCATCCCACCCACCGACAAGCCAGAGGAGGTGGAGATCGTTCGCGGGCCCAACATCGCCCCCCTGCCGCTGGCGGAGCCGATGCCGGAGGAAATCCGCGGCGAAGTCCTCCTCAAGCTGGGCGACAACATCAGCACCGACACTATTCTGCCGGCGGGGGCAAAGATCCTGCCCCTCCGCTCAAACATCCCTGAAATCTCCCAGTACGTCTTCAACTATGTGGACTGGACCTTCCCCCAGCGCGCCAAGCAGGCAGGCGTCAGCATGATCGCGGGCGGAGCCAACTACGGCCAGGGCTCCAGCCGCGAGCACGCCGCCCTCGCCCCTATGTATCTGGGGGTGAAGGCCGTGTTCGCCAAGACGTTCGCCCGCATGCATCACACCAACCTCATCAACTTTGGCATCCTGCCCCTGCGCTTCATCGACGAAGCAGACTACGAGCGCCTGAACCCCGGCGACGTGCTGCTGATCCCCAACGTGCGGCAAGCAATAAGGGATGGAAGCCAAATCACAGTACGCAACACCATCCAAGGATATGAATTCACCGCTCGTCACGACCTAACGCCGCGGCAAGTGGAGATTGTGCTGGCCGGCGGGCTGTTGAATCAGGTTCGCAGCTCCCAAAGCTAGGCCAGAAGAAAGGAGAGGTAAGCTGCTATGCGCAAAAAGGTAACCATCGTCGGGGCTGGCGCCACCGGCGGATCGATGGTCGAGATCCTTCAGGCGAAGGGCTACTGCGATATCGTCCTCCTGGATATCATCGAGGGCTTGCCCCAGGGCAAGGCCCTGGACCAGGCTCACGCAGGGCCCATGGTGGGTTCCGACGCCCGCATCATCGGCACTAACGACTGGAAGGACACAGCCGGATCGGACGTGGTGGTGATCACCTCCGGCCTCCCCCGTAAGCCGGGCATGAGCCGCGAGGACCTGGTAAACAAGAACGCCGGCATCGTGCGAGACGTGGCCAAGAAGGTCGTTCAGCACTCCCCCGATACCATCATCATCGAGTTCGCCAACCCCATGGATGCCATGTGTCACGTCGCCAAGCAGGCCACGAACCTGCCCCGCAACCGCATCATCGGCCAGGGCGGCATGCTGGACAGCACCCGCTTCCGCACCTTCCTGGGCTGGGAGGTGGGAGCGTCGGTCAAGGACGTCGATGCCTATGTCCTGGGCGGCCACACCGATGCCACCATGGTCCCCATCGTCAGCCACGCCTTCATCGGCGGCGTGCCCCTGCGCCAGCTTCTGCCCAAGGAGCGCATCGACGCCATCGTCGAGCGGACCCGCAAGGCGGGGACGGAGATCGTCGGCCTTCTGGGCACCAGCGCCTGGTACTCCCCGGCCTGCGGCACAGTAGAAATGGTGGAGTCCATCCTGCTGGACCGCAAGCGCATCCTGCCCTGTAGCATCTTCCTGGAGGGCGAATACGGCATCAAGGGCTCCTTCGTGGGAGTGCTGGCCCAGCTGGGCGCCGGCGGGCTGGAGAAGGTGATCGAGGTCGAGCTCGAGCCGGATGAGCTCGCAGGCCTGAAGAAGGCCGCCGACGCCGTACTCGAGTTGGTCGGCCTGATCAATCCCTAGCCCACGCCGGAAGACGGCCAGAATCGAGGTGCCATGCGGGATATTAACTGTCAGACCATCAGCGAAACGGTAGCACGCCTCTGCCAGGAGGCGACCTCCCTGCTGCCCGAGGACGTCCTTCAGGCGCTGAAGCAGGCGCGGCAGAAAGAGGAATCGCCCCTGGGCCAGAAGATCCTCGACCAGATCCTGGAGAACGCCGAACTGGCCCGGAAGGAGATGCTCCCCCTCTGCCAGGATACCGGCACGACGGTGATCTTCCTGGAGGTCGGCCAGGACGCGCACATCGTGGGCGGCGACCTGAGCGAGTGCATCAAGCAGGGCGTGATCGAGGGCTACGACAAAGGCTTCCTGCGAAAGTCCATCGTGGAGAGGCCTTTCTCAGCCCGCGTCAACACCAAGGACAACACCCCGCCCGTCGTCCACACCGAGATCGTGCCCGGCGATAAGCTGAAGATTCAGGTGATGCCCAAAGGCGGCGGCTGCGAGAACATGAGCCGCCTCGCTATCCTGCTGCCCGCCGAGGGCAAGAAGGGCATCACCGATTTCGTCCTGCGAGCGGTGGAGGAGGCGGGCGGCAACCCCTGCCCGCCGGTGATCGTGGGCGTGGGGATCGGCGGCACCGCTGAAATGGCCATGTCCCTCGCCAAGAAGGCCCTCACCCGCAAGGTGGGCCAGCCCAACGCCGACGCCGAGACGGCGGAGCTGGAGCGGGAGCTCCTGGAGAAGGTGAACGCCCTGGGCCTGGGTCCTCAGGCGGTGGGCGGGCGGATCACCGCCCTGGGGGTGCACGTGGAGACCCACCCCACCCACATCACGTCCCTGCCGGTGGCGGTGAACATTCAATGCCACAGCGCCCGCCTGAAGGAAGCGGTGCTGTGAAGTAGGATGTTTCTGTGGTCGAGGATGTTGACGCCGGGTTTGCCTGGGAGGAAGAGGAGGGGTGGGAGGACGCATATGTAGAGGACGCCAAAGCGGCGCTGACAGGTTTCTTTGCGGAGAGAACCGGAGAAGTATTCTATCTAAAACAGCTGGAGGTGTTGTTCGAGAAGCGGTTCTTTCACTGGATTACAGCCAAGGCCGCAAATCAGCTAATTGCTGATGAGGTACTCAGGGCGTAGGAGCGTCCACTACTCAAAGGAACTAGAGTTAAGTTTATGTTTCACAGGAGTCACAGATACTACAGGCGCCAGGTCAATCGATCGCTGTCGATCATCCGCGAGTATTCGCGCCCGGGTATAGCCAGAGCCTGCGGCCGGCAGGCAGAGGTTCTGTTTCTACACGGCCTAGCATCCCGAGGGTTTCTGCCTGTAGGTGAGGAAACAAGAGAATACAAAGGCAGGAAGTGGGTCAAGACTGGTCACGATCTGGACTTCATCGTAGAGAGGGACGGGAGAGCCTACGGCTGCGAGGTGAAAAACACGTGGGACTACATCGACAGAGACGAGATGAGAGTAAAGCTGGACGTGTGCGAGTTCCTGGGGTTGACGCCGCTGTTCATAATGCGGTACGCGCCGAAGACGTACCTGGATGAGATCTACAGGAGAGGCGGGACATTTGTGATCTTCGAGTGGCGGATCTTGCCTCTGGGTCAGGAGGGACTCGCGGAGCAAATTCGCGAGACGCTGGGCCTCGGAGCGGATTGTCCGAGAGCGATCCCGGCGGGGATAGTGGAGAGGTTTGTAAGGGTCCATGAGAGGAGCTTGTCGTGAATTTGCGGGAAAATTCACGGGATGGGGTCAGAAATCGTATCTGGGAGGCGTTCCCTCTATGAATACAATATTGTCTAGTGCTGTGGGTGGGCCGGCGAGGCCCACTGGAGAGGCGAGATGGACATTACCCTTCCCCTGACCGACGAGAGCGTCGAGAAGCTGCACATCGGCGATGACGTGCGCCTCACGGGGGTGATCTATACCGCCCGCGACGCTGCCCATCGGCGGATGGTCGAGACCCTGGAGAAGGGCGAATCGCTGCCCTTCGACATTCGCGGCCAGGTGATCTACTACGTGGGGCCTACCCCCGCCAAGCCCGGCCAGGTCATCGGCTCGGCCGGGCCGACGACCTCCATGCGGCTTGACCGCTTCACGCCCCCCCTGCTGGCCGCCGGCCTGAAGGGGATCATCGGCAAGGGCGGCCGCGGCCAGGCGGTGCGAGATGCCCTCAAGCAGTACAAGGCGGTATACTTCATCGCCGTGGGCGGCGCGGGCGCCCTGCTGGCCCGCCAGATCAAGAAGGTAGACATCGTGGCCTACGAGGATCTGGGCACTGAAGCCGTGCGCCGCCTGGAGGTGGAGGGCTTTCCGGTCATCGTCTGCAACGACATCCACGGCGGCGACCTGTTGGAGGAGGGCAAGGCCCGCTACAAGCTCGCTGTGGTCTAGGCCGCCCGAGAGCACAAGGGCATCACGACCGCAGCCGGCCCATAATCTGGTCCGCGTAGACCAGCGGAAGTAGCAGCACGCCGGCCCAGGCGTATCCGCCTACCACGTCGCTGGGCCAGTGCACGCCCACGTAGACCTGGGCCGGGCCGGCGATGACCAGCATGAAGGCGCACCAACCCAGGAGCGCCGCCTTCAGCATGCTGGGCAGGGCTATTCGCGACGATACGTATAGCAGGAAGCCGTAGAGCACGGTCGGGCTCATCACGTGCCCCGAGGGGAACGAGGGGCTGGAAAAGCCCGCCCGCAGGTCGACAAGGTCTGCCGTAGGGCGCGGTCTATCGACTAGTTCCTTCAGGCCATGCTGAAGAAACGGCAGCACCACCAGCCCCAGGGCCAATAGCACAGCCTGCCGCCGCTTGCCTATCAGCCAGAGGACGACCGCAACGCCGCCTCCCGTGCCCAGCACCACCTCGGTGCTTCCAACCGCCCGCACCAATCGCGACACGCCCATGCCAGGGAACAGAGACCCCTGGAGCCATTCAGTGATATCGAGGTCGCCCGGCAGCCGCGAGTACAGACCGGCCAGCACGCTCAAGACGATCGCGCCAGCCAGCAGGGCCAGCCAGATGCCGCTCCACAGGGCTACCCCACCCCAGGGTCTCCACGAACCAATCAGGGCGTTCATACGGAGAGTCCGTCACTTCGAGCCGACGACAGCGGAATCAGCCGCGTTGCGTCGGCCGTCGGCCCTATTGTATCGCGGAGACCGCAGAGGGCTAGCGTGTACTAGCCCCGAGTTGCCGCGACACCGGGCCGGTTGAGCCAAGACCCTTCGCTCCGCTCAGGGTGACGGCGGTGCCTGGTGTCATTCTGAGCGAAGCGAAGAATCCCGGCGAAGGGCAGCATTTACCAGGGCTGCTGCATATTCTACGGACGTGTCCGCCTATATCGCTAGGAAAACCGACATGGCCGTTTCCTGGCCAACGGGATGACGTCAAGACCGTCCCTGGTAGAGCAAAGAAACAGACAGCATGAGGAGGATGCGTCGCCACATTTCCGAGCCAGTACGCGCTATCGGCTAGGGCCAGAGTCGGATCACAGCCCCAGCTTGTCGAGGACGCTCTTGACCTGGACAGTGTGGCGGTCGAAGCCCAGGTCGGGCGGGTCGATCCCCAGGGCCAGGCCGATAAGCTGGGTCAGGTGAAGGACGGGCATGTTGATCCTGGTATCACGCTGCTCGCCCGCCTGTGGCTGCACGCCGTCGAGGTTCATGTGACACAGCGGACAAGGGGTGACCATGCAGTCGGCGCCCTTCTCCTTGGCCTCCAGGGTGTGGGTGCCCACCATGGCCGCCGAGTTCTCGTCGTTCACACCCACCAGAGGGTAGCCACAGCAGAGGGTCTTGCCGCGGAAGTCCACCGCCTCCGCTCCCAGGGCCTCGATGAGGGACTCCAGGCACGTCCTGCGTTCCGGGTGCTCGTCGAAGCCCAGAGCGGCCGAAGGACGAAGCAGGTAGCAGCCGTAGAAAGGAGCCACCCGAAGGCCTGTCAGAGAGCTGGCCACCGCTTTCTTCACCTCGGCGAGGCCGTAGTCCTCCACCAGAACCCAGAGGAGGTGCTTGACCTCCAGATTGCCGCTGTACTTCATCCCTTGTTCCGCCAGGGTCTCGTTTATCTGCGCCAGGTAATCGGGCTTATCCTTCAACCTCTTCCTGGCCTGGCTGAATACGCCCTGGCAGGTGCTGCAGATGGTCATGAGGGAGAGCCCCATGTCCTCCGCCATGGCGAACGTGCTGGCGTTCAGGGTGTCGGCGTAGACAAGGTCCCTCGCTTGAAGGATGCCTGACCCAGTGCAGGGAGCGAGGCTCAGGTCCTCCAACTCGATGCCCAGCTTGTCACACACTGCCGCCGCAGTAATACGCAGTTCAGGAGTCCCCTGTCGAGGGACGCTGCAGCCAGGCCAATAGGCGAACTTCATCCTCTAAACCTCCCTAGAGCCAGCTCGACTCGCGCACTGTCTTCTCGAACTCAAGCGTGTGGCGAGCCCCGAGGTACTCGTCATAGCCTTGCTCGATAGCCTTCCGACGCAGGGCAAGAATCTGATCCATGGGGGCGACACCCTTGGGACAGACCTCTAGGCAGACGTTGCAGCGGGTGCAATCCCAAATGCCCTCCAGACGGCTGAGAGCCGCCAGGCGGGCAGCATCGGCGGCGTCGCGGGGATCGCCCACGTACCGATAGGCCTTGGCCAGAGCGGCCGGGCCCAGGAACGTCTGGTCGGGCGGCTTGCCTAGACCCAGCTCCGTCTCCAGCACAGTGCAATCGGAGACGCAGGCGCCGCACATGATGCAGGCCACGATGTCCGTCAGGGAGCGCATTATTTCATGGGCCACCAGGTACTCCCGCTCCGGAGGAGGCCCCTCGGGCTGGAGCCAGGGCTCTACCGCTCGCGCCTTCTGCCAGAAGG
>JAUWYP010000022.1 GCA_030615765.1 Dehalococcoidia bacterium
CGCCAGGTGCACAACATGCTCATCGGCGAGCGCATGGCCGAAGAGGTGAAGCTGGAGGTGGGCTCGGCAGCGCCGCTGGAGCGGGAAACGATGGTCGTCCTCAAAGGTCGCGACCTGGCCACCGGACTACCTAAGGCGGTAGAGGTAAGCAGCGTGGAGATCCGCGACGCCATCTCGGGGTCGGTGGGCGCCATCGTGGAAGCGGTACGCTCCACCATCGAGCTGACGCCGCCGGAGCTGGTGGCCGACATCATGACCAGAGGGATCGTCCTGGCTGGCGGGGGTGCCCTTCTGCGCGGACTGGACCGCCGTCTGGCCAATGAGACCAAGTTCCCCGTCTACGTCGCCGAGGACCCCCTTAGCTGCGTCGTGAGGGGCACCGCCGAGATGCTGGAGGAGGCGGAGATACTGGCCAAGGTTCAGTCCCGCCTGACCACTCGCCGAGCACCGCACTGACGCATGGCTTTGGCTGGACATGCGGACGCTGGTTTGGCTGCTGGTTGTCGGCCTCATTGCCCTCCTGGGTATTGCTCTCTCCCAACTGGGCGCCCTCGACCCCCTCAAGAACGGCGCTCTGACTGTGGCCTCTCCCCTGGAGCGGGGCCTGCGCGCCGCCGCCTCGCCGGCCGCCGATTTTCTTGACAACGTCACCGATCGCCAGCACCTGGAGGATGAGAACCGGCTGTTGCGCCAGCAGATCGAAGAGCTGACAGCCGAGATCGCCCATCTGAAGGAGTCCCAGTTCACGGCCGCCGACCTGGCGGAGCTGGCTGAGGTCGAGGAGAGCCGACCGGATGACCAGTTCCTGGTGGCCAGCGTCATCGCCAGAGACCCCAGCAACCTCAAGGAGCGCCTGGCCATCGACCGCGGCAGCAGCGACGGCGTCAGCGAGGGGATGGTGGTGATGAGCGAAGGGGGAAGCCTGGTGGGAGTGGTATCGAAGGCTCTGGACGACTTCGCCTGGGTCACCCTCATCACCGACCCCAACAGCAACGTCAACGCCATGGTGCTGGAGTCGCGCGCACAGGGAGTGGTGAGTGGCAGCCTCCACGACGGTCTGAGCATGGATCTCATTCCCCAGGACGCGGAGGTCGAGCCAGGCAACACCGTGGCCACTTCGGGCCTGGGCGGCAACTTCCCCCAGGCCCTGCTCATCGGGCAGGTGGCATCGGTGCGAGGAGAACAGCAGGACGTCTTCAAGAAGGCCGAGGTCGAGCCTGCGGCCAGCCTTTCTCGCCTGGAGAACGTGCTGGTTCTGACCAGCTTTACAGCGACCCATCTGGTGAGCCCGTGAGGCATCTTCTGTTCGTGCCGCTAATCCTCTTCGTCGCCCTCGCCCAGGTGGCGACCGCCCCCTACTTTCCCCTGCTGGGTGTGACAGCCAATCCCCTGCTGGTGCTGCTGGTGTGCTGGGCCATGGTGCGCGGGCCCAGAGAGACGATGATCCTCATCCCTCTGGCCGGCGCCTTCAAAGACCTGATCACCACTGACCCGGTGGGCGTCTCCGTCCTCGCCCTTCTGCCCATCGTGGCCCTGGCCACCATCCGTGAGCGCCGGCCGACGGAGAGCGAATTCCTGCCCACGCTGGCGGTAGTGGCTGTGGCATCGCTATCCTATGACCTGCTATACATGATGGTGCTGACGGCGGTGGGCGATGGCCCGCCCTGGTTGCAGAGCCCGACGCGGGTTCTCCTGCCAGCGGCGCTGTTCAACGCCCTCCTGACCCCCATTTTCTATCTGCCCGTCCGCTGGGCCACCACGCTGTCGGAGATGGTAAGGCCAAGCATGCGCGTTCCGGGCTAGGGGAGCGGGAGATGGATTGGTTCGGTGGCGAACGGCGCTGGCGCTCGCAAAAGCCTAAACGCAGGGAAGACGCCTATACCCCCGGGCGCAAATTCCTCCTTCTCCACATCCTCATCGTTCTCCTGTTCGCCATTCTGACGATACAGCTTGTGCGAATGCAGGTCTTCCAGGGCGATGATTACCGGGCCCAGGCTCAAAACAACCGCCTGCGGGGGCTACAGGTCCTGCCCATGCGCGGCCTCATCTACGACCGCAGCTACAACGCCGACCGCCCGCTGGTGGAAAACGTAGCCAACTACTCAGCGGTGATCGTGCCCGCCGACCTGCCAGCGAAGGAGGAGGCAGCCGTTTTCGCCCGCCTGGAGAGTCTGCTGGACATACCCGCTCAGGAGATGGCCCAGCGGGTGAGGGAAAGGCGGGAGGACGGCGATCCCTACGAAGCGCTGGTTATCAAGGACGAGCTGGACCGCGAGACGGCCCTGATCCTCAAGGAGCTGAGCTCTTACCTGCCTGGGGTCGACCTTCAGGTGGAGGCCCGACGCAATTACCTCAGTGGCGACCTGACGGCCCACATCCTGGGCTATGTGGGTCGCATCTCGGCCGAGGAGTATGCAGACCTGAGAGACGAGGGCTACATCCTTAACGACCGGCTAGGGAAAACGGGCATAGAACTCGTCTACGAGGACATCCTGCGGGGAGAGCCGGGGAAGAAACTGGTGGAGGTGGACGCCAGCGGTCGCCAGCAAGACGTTCTGGACTCGCGGGCCAGCCAACCCGGCCAGAACGTAGTTCTGACCATAGACCTGGAACTGCAGCGGATGACCGCCGATGTCCTACGCGAATTCATGGGGGCCTCCGATAACGCGGCGGCAGTGGTGATGGACGTCCACACGGGCGAGATCCTGGCGATGGTGTCCCTGCCCTCCTACGACAACAACCTATTCTCTGAGACCCTCGGCCAGGATGAACTGGACGCGCTTTTGAACGAGCCGGGGAAGCCTCTGGTGAACCATGCCATCGCCGAGATGTACCCGCCGGGCAGCAGCTTCAAGCCGATCACCGGCCTGGCCGCCCTCCAGGAGGGGGTAGCCACCACGAGCACCACCATCGTCAGCCACGGCTACATCACTGTCACCAACGAGTACGACCCGAGCGTCGTATACGTATTCCACGACTGGGCTGCCCTGGGCCCTCTGGACTTCTACGGCGGCATCTCCTGGTCCTCCGACATCTATTTCTACTACCTGGCTGGCGGCAAGCAGGACGAGGGCTTCCAGGGCCTGGGCGAGGAGAGGCTGGCCCGCTACGCTCGCTCCTTCGGGCTGGGCGAACCGACGGGGGTGAGCCTGCCCGGGGAATCGGCCGGCCTGGTGCCAGACGCCAAGTGGAAGGAGCGGACCGTCGGCGAGATGTGGTACGTGGGCGACACCTACTACTTCGGCATCGGTCAGGGCTACCTGGCGGTGACGCCCCTTCAGCTCCTGGACGCCGTCGTGGCCATCGCCAACGGTGGCGAGCTGCTGCGGCCGCAGCTAGTGAAGGAGATTCGGGACTGCCACGGCAACGTGGTGGCCACCTTCGGCAAGGAGGTGCGACGACGGCTGCCGGTGGACGAGGACTACCTGGCCGTGGTGCGGGAGGCCATGCGTCAGTCGGTGAGTACGGGGGTGGCCGGGAGCGCCAAGGTGCCGGGAGTGGAGGTGGCCGGCAAGACGGGGACGGCCGAGTTCGGTTCGCCCCAAGAGGACGGAGGCTACGAGACGCATGGCTGGTTCGTAGGCTTCGCCCCTTACGAGAACCCCGAGATAGCGGTGGTGGTGTTCGTGCAGCGAGGAGGCGGTGGCCAAAATGCCGCCCCTGCCGCTGCTCGTATCCTCGATTACTACTTCCACCAGCGCTATGTAGCGGAGCAGGAGGCGCCCTAGATGATCCAGTGGCGTGCTGTTCGCCACCTCGACCCGTGGATCGTGCTCGTTGGCCTGGCTTTGGCTGGCTTCGGCGCTCTCCTCATCTATAGCGCCTCTCTTACCAGCTACCCGGAGGGCATTCAGGGGCTATCTCACCCGACGGTGCGCCACCTCACCTTCGCCGCCCTGGGCCTGGTGGTCGTCGGCCTGGTGGCCTGGCTGGACTACCGCCTGCTGGGCCAGATCACGCCCACCCTGTACGCTGTGGCCCTGGCCCTGCTGGTGGGCGTTCTGGTGGTGGGGACCGAGACCTATGGCGCCCGGCGATGGCTGGACTTCGCGGGGGTATCGATCCAGGCCTCGGAGGTCGCCAAGCTGCTGGTGATCATCGTTCTGGCCAAGTACCTGGCCGACCGCCAACTGGAGATAGGGCAACTGCGGACCTTTCTGGGCTCGTTGGCTATCGTGGCCGTGCCGACGGCACTGGTCTTCCTCGAGCCCGACCTGGGTACGGCTATCATCTTTGGTGCCGCCTGGCTGGGCATGGTGGCGGTGGCCGGCATTCGCCCCCAGCACATCCTGGTCTTCCTGGCCACCCTGGCGCTGTCCACCCCCTTCGTAGTGGTGGGCCTGATGGGCGACTACCAGCGGGAGCGCATCGCCACCTTCCTCAACCCGGCGCTCGACCCCCTGGGTGGGGGCTTCAACATCATCCAGGCGGAGATCAGCGTGGGCTCGGGCGGCATCTTCGGCAGGGGGCTCACGGAGGGGACGCAGACGCAGCTGGACTACCTGCAAACGCCGACGCGCGACTACATCTTCAGCGTGCTGGGCGAGGAGCTGGGGCTGGTGGGAGCGCTGCTGCTGTTCGCCCTGTTTGCCTTTCTGCTGTTCCGCGGGCTGAGGACGGCGAGCCTGGCCCGCGACCCCTTCGGCCGGCTCATCGCCACCGGCATCGTGATCATGATCCTGTTTCAGGTGTTCATCAATGTGGGGGTGAACATCCGCCTGCTGCCGGTGACGGGCATCCCCCTGCCGTTCATCAGCGAGGGGGGAAGCTCCATCCTGATGTTATTCGTAGCCCTGGGCCTATTACAGAGCATCCTCTTACGCCACAAGCAGATCGAGTTCTGAGCGAGGCGAGAGCAGCGGGAGCCTTGTGTCCGTGAGCCGCCGATGTAGACTACCCCATCCGCCACCGCTGGGGAGGAGTAAATGCCGCTGCCTGCCGCTACTGCAGTATCGTGCAGAATGTCTTACTTCATGACTTGCTTTTTTCGCTTCTTGCTGCACGAAGGCCGATTCCTCAGAGGCAGGCTACTCCAGATGAAAGCTGTAAATCACCTCGTCCAGGGCTGCCTCGTCCTGCTCAAAACGGTCAGGCATGCTGAAACCCATGATAAAGAAAGCCTGAGTTCCCTGAATTACAATCACATACTTGCATTTGAGAGCGTAGCCCTCCATCGTGCCGCTGAACACGATCTCGTAGGCTGGGGTGCCATCGTCCAGCGTTATCTCGCCTTCGGAAACCAACTCATAGTCACCCCAGATTTGACCCATCTGCTGGCTTAGCTGCGGTCCATAGTCGGCAAGGGTGGTTCCCTCCTCGACTGGTTGCACTCTAGCACTCACACCGGGGAGTCCCTCCACAGATGCGAGTGACATGATTTCTTCGGGACGACTTGTAGGAGCCTCCATCCATCCTGCGGGGTAGCTTATGGAGAAGCCATGCTCAGCGCTCGTGTAGGTGCCTGCCGGGCCGGGAGTTGGGGCGACATAGGTATAGGTTGACAGGACCCTGAAGCTATCCATTACGGCACCTACTAGCTCTTCCTGCTGGTCAAAAACGGCAGGCTCTCCCCTTACCCCAACCCAAAAGACCTGCTTGTCACGCACCAACATGACGTACCTGAACTTCTCCACTCTCCCGAACTCGAGGTCTCCTTTGCCCATCAATTCGTAGCCGGGGGTGTCTTCACCTATGGTAACGTCACCCTCCGAGATCAGCTCGAACTGGGGCATGGCTTCCATGTATGTTTTGGTTTCTGATACGGCGTCGGCCAGGGCGATCTCTTCGGTCCTGTACTCCACGGACACCTCCACGGTGAGACGTCCTTCAGGGTCTCTGAACTCGATAGAGAAATACGCCCCTAGCCCCCGTGGCCTCTCGGCCCACCCCTCAGGATATTCAATGGAAAAGCCGTGCTCCGAGCTCTCGTAAAGGGTCATGGGTATGAGCGTAGGTGTTGGAGTTAGGTCGCCTTCCCCGCCACCGCAGGCACTCAGCACCGCCAGGCAGATGGCAAAGAGAAGGGCTATTGCCACACTCGCTATCCTCATTGTGCTGCCTCCATCCTCGGTATCCGTCTTCAACTCACAGCGACCCTTCATCCTACTCGCAGGCGCAAGGTTTGGCAAGGGGACAGGTGGAGCAGCGAGAAGGGTTTCGCGGGCTCTAGGCGAAGGCCAGGCGGATGGCCTCGCGCAGGCTGGCGGCGGGGATAAGCTGCATGCCGCTGGCCGGTGCGCCTCGGCGCAGGGCCATCTGGGGCAGCAGGCAACGGGCGAAGCCCAAGCGCTCGGCCTCGGCCAGGCGCCGCTCCATCTGGCTCACCGAGCGCAGCTCGCCCGATAGGCCCACCTCGCCGATGGCAACCAGGTCGCGGGGGAGGGCAGCGTCGCGATAGCTGGAGGCGATGGCCAGGGCCAGGCCCAGGTCGGCCGCCGGCTCGTGCACCCGCAGGCCGCCCACGACGTTGGCGATGATGTCCTGGCTGCCCAGGGCCAGGCCCACTCGCTTGGTGAGAACAGCGCAGACGAGCACCAGGCGATTGAAGTCGAGGCCGTTGGCGGTGCGGCGGGGGGTGGCCAGCATGGTGGGGCTGGTGAGGGCCTGCACCTCCACCAAGAGGGGACGGCTCCCCTCCAGGGTGGACACCACCACCGAGCCTACGGCCTCCTCGGCCCGCTCGGCGAGGAAGACCTCCGAGGGGTTCTCCACGCCTATCAGGCCCTCGCCGGTCATCTCGAAGACGCCCACCTCGTTGGTGGAGCCGAAGCGGTTCTTCACCCCCCGCAGGAGGCGATAGCTGCTGAAGCGCTCGCCCTCCAGGTAGAGCACCACGTCCACGATGTGCTCCAAGAGGCGCGGCCCGGCGATGTCGCCCTCCTTGGTGACGTGCCCGACGATGCAGGTGGGGACCCCCGACTCCTTGGCCCACCGCATGAGGCGCATGGTGCACCCCCGCAGCTGGCCGATGCTGCCAGGCGGGGAAGGCGCCGCCGCCGTGTAGACGGTCTGGATGGAATCGACGACCATCAGCGAGAGCTGGAGGGCATCGGCCTCCTGGAGGGCGCCGTCCAGGTTGGTCTCGCTGAGGAGAAAGATGCCCTCGCCGGCCGTGC
Organism: Dehalococcoidia bacterium; assembly: GCA_030615765.1. Lineage (GTDB taxonomy): Bacteria > Chloroflexota > Dehalococcoidia > SM23-28-2 > SM23-28-2 > SM23-28-2. The sequence goes on from JAUWYP010000022.1 coordinate 7,116, forward strand.
CCAGCCGACGAGCGCGCATCCTGAGTTGCTGGGCCGATTCCTCCCCCGAGATGTAGAGCACCCGCCGCCGATCCCTTGCCGCCGCCAGGACAGCCACCTGGAGCATGAGCGTCGACTTGCCGATGCCGGGGTCGCCGCCCACCAGGATTAGCGAGCCCGGAACGATGCCGTCTCCCAGGACGCGATCGAACTCCGGCAGGTCGATGACCAGGCGGGCCAACTCCTCGTCCGCCAGTTCGCACATCTCGACGGGAGCCGCCACGGCCGCGACGGCTGGCCCCCGGCGCTCAACCTTCTCCACGAAGCTGTTCCAGCTCTGGCAGTCGGGGCAGCGGCCCAGCCACTTGGGGCTCTCCTGCCCGCACTCCTGGCAGACGAAGACCGTTCGGGACTTTCGGGCGTCAGTCATCTGCCGGGCCCTCGTAGGTGAAAACGAAGTCTTGATCGCCTGTGGAAGACGAACCAGTCGTCCAGGGAGGGCAGATAGACGAGGGCGGTGAGGAGAAGGATGGCGGGAAGGGCCAAGAGGGATACCAAACCCATCCGGGCCCGCGCTCTCGCCACGCTCAGCCTGAGGGTGCTCACGTCGCCCTTATCATCGGCTTTGGGCCATTATAGCAAAGAGGGAAGTCGTTCCCAACTTCCCTCTCTTGTTCACGTTTGGGGAACAGCCCTTAGGTCAGGGCTGGCTCGGACATGTTGATCAGGATGATCTCCTCGTTCTCGACGTCGATGCGGACGGTATCGCCGGACTGGAAGCGTCCCTCTAGCAGGGCCTCCGACAGGCGGTCCTCCACCTCGTTCTGGATGATCCGCCGCAGGGGACGGGCGCCGAACAGCGGATCAAAGCCTTTCTCGCCGATCCAGTCCTTGGCAGTAGGGGTCATGTCCAGGGTGATGCCCTTGAGAGTAAGCTGGGTCTCGACCTCCCGCATCTCCAGCTCGACGATCTGGCGGATGTGGTCGCGAGAGAGGGCGTGGAAGACCACGGTGGCGTCCACGCGGTTCAGGAACTCCGGCCGGAAGACGTTCTTCATGGCCGTGAGCACTTTGTCCCTCATCTTCTTATAGTGCTCTTCGGAGGTCTTGGCCTCCTCCGTCTTGGTGGAGAAGCCCAGAGCTGTCTCCTTGCGGATGAGGTCAGAGCCCACGTTGCTGGTCATGATGATGATGGTGTTGCGGAAGTCCACCCGTCTGCCCTTGGCATCGGTCAGGTGGCCATCGTCGAAGATCTGGAGGAGCATGTTGAAGACCTCTGGGTGGGCCTTCTCGATCTCGTCCAGAAGGATGAGACAATAGGACTTGCGACGCACAGTGTCGGTGAGCTGGCCAGCGTCGTCGTAGCCCACATAGCCCGGCGGCGCCCCGATGAGGCGCGAGATGTTGTGGCGCTCCATGAACTCGGACATGTCCAGCTTAATCATGGCGTCTTCGCTGCCGAACATGAACTCGGCAAGCACTCGCCCCAGGTGGGTCTTGCCGACGCCCGTGGGGCCGAGGAACATGAACACGCCGATGGGCCGCTTGGGGTCTTTAAGGCCGGCCCGTGCCCGCCGCACGGCCTTGGACACGATGTGGATGGCCTCGTCCTGGCCAATCACCCGCTCGTGGAGGACGTCCTCCATCTGCAGCAGCCGTTGCGACTCCTCGCTGGCGATGCGGGTCACGGGGATGCCGGTCCACATGCTCACCACTTCGCAGATGTCCTCATCAGTAACCACAGGCTTGGTCTCGGCTCGCTCGGTCTGCCAGCCCCGAGCCATGCTCTCGACCCTCTCCTGGAGCTTCACTTCCTGCTCGCGGAGCTCGGCAGCGAGCTCTAACTGTTGGGAACTGATAGCGGCCTCTTTCTCCTTTCGCAGGCTCTCCAGGCCGCGGAGAGCCTCCTGAAGGGAGGGCGGAGCGTAGGAGCGCTTGATGCGCACCCGCGAGGCCGCCTCGTCCACCAGGTCGATGGCCTTGTCGGGCAGGAAGCGGTCGGGCACGTAGCGGGCCGCCAGCTCGCCTGCCGCCTTCACACCCTCGTCGCTGATGATGAGGTCGTGGTGTTCCTCATAGCGCTCCTTGATGCCGCGGAGGATGTCGATGGTCTCTTCTACGGTGGGTTCTTCCACCAGAATGGGCTGGAAGCGTCGCTCGAGGGCGGCGTCTTTCTCGATGTGCTTGCGATAGTCGTCCAAAGTGGTAGCACCGATGCACTGCAACTCGCCACGGGAAAGGGAGGGCTTGAGAATATTGGCTGCATCCACCGCCCCTTCGGCTGCCCCAGCACCCACCAGCATGTGCATCTCGTCGATGAACAGGATGCAGTTGCTGGCGCCCTTCAGCTCTTCGATGACCTTTTTCAGGCGCTCCTCGAACTCACCCCGATACTTGGTGCCGGCCACCAGGGAGCCTATGTCCAGCGTGACCAGGCGACGATCCTGGAGCATCTCGGGCACCTCGGACTTGACGATGCGCTGAGCCAGGGCTTCCACAATGGCCGTCTTGCCCACACCGGCCTCGCCGATGAGCACCGGATTGTTCTTGGTGCGGCGGGACAGGATCTGAATTACCCGCTCTATCTCCCGCTCGCGACCGATAACGGGGTCGAGCTTACCAGCGCGAGCAGCGGCGGTGAGGTCCATACCCAACTGGTCGACGGTGGGGGTACGGCTGACGCTGCGCCCGCCGGGCGCCGCCTGGGGCATGCTCTGGGAGAGGATGCGGGCCACCTCGGCTCGCACTTTCTCCAGGCTCACCCCCAGGCTCTCCAGCACGCCAGCGGCGATGCCTTCGCCCTCGCGCACCAGGCCCAAGAGCAGGTGCTCGGTGCCGATGTAGTGGTGGCTGAGGCGGCGGGCCTCGTCCACCGCCAACTCAATGACTTTCTTGGCCCGCGGGGTGAGGCCAATCTCACCTGTGACCGGGCGATCGCCGCGGCCGATGATGAACTCCACAGCAGAGCGTACTTTGTTTAGCTCCACGCCCAGATTGGCCAATACCTTGGCGGCTACGCCTTCACCCTCCCTGACCAAGCCCAGGAGTAGGTGCTCTGTGCCGATGTAGTTATGGTTGAAGCGCAGAGCCTCCTCTTGGCCCAAGGTAAGAACACGGCGCGCGCGCTCGGTGAACTTGTCGAATCTGTCTGCCATCTCTCGGCTCCCTGTCTGCCACGACAGGCTGGCTTGCCTTACTCCTACTTCTCTGACGCTTCTTCCGGCTCTGTCTCCCCTGAAGGGGCAGCCTCCGCCTCCTCAGGGGCTTCCTCGCTGGCCTCGGCCTCCGCCTCCTCAGGGGCTTCCTCGCTGGCCTCGGCCTCCGCCTCCTCAGGGGCTTCCTCGCTGACCTCGGCCTCCGCCTCCTCAGGGGCTTCCTCACTGACCTCGGCCTCCGCCTCCTCAGGGGCTTCCTCGCTGGCCTCGGCCTCCGCCTCCTCAGGGACTTCCTCACTGACCTCGGCCTCCGCCTCCTCAGGGGCTTCCTCGCTGGCCTCGGCCTCCGCCTCCTCAGGGGCTTCCTCGCTGGCCTTGGCCTCCGCCTCCTCAGGGGCTTCCTCGCTGGCCTCGACCTCCGCCGCCTCAGCGACCTCGGCCGCGAGCTGCTCTCGCACCTCGGGCGTCAACTGAGCTCCGAGGGCGGCCATCGACTCCTCATCCGGTGCGATGGCCCCTTCCGCCTGCGGGCGCTGGACTCCCTCCTGCCCTGGCGGGGCGAGGACGCTGCCGTTCTCATCGAAAATATATCCCATTTCCTCCGCCTGGGGCCGCGCCTGCTTGAGGCTTAGGCCCAGGCGATGGCGATGGCGCTCGATGCGCACGATCTTCAGGGGCAGGGTCTCGCCTTCCTTCACTACCTCGTTGGGATGAGCCACCCGCCGATCCACCAGTTCCGATATGTGGATCAGCCCCTCCAGGGGGCCCTCGATGCGGGCGAAGGCGCCGAAGGGTGCCAGCTTAGTTACCTGGCCAGTGACGATCTGCCCCACCTCATACTTATCGACAAGTCCTTCCCACTGCTCGGGCTGAGCCCGCCGCAGGCTAAGGGCGATCTTCTTGTTCTCCTGGTCTATCTTCAGGATGTAGACATCCACCTCGTCACCCACCTGGAACATCTCATCGGGCGATTTGCCTCTGTCCCAGGAGAGCTCTGAGAGATGGACCAGACCATCGGCCCCTCCCAGATCGACGAAGATGCCAAAGTCGCGGATGCTGGTGATCTTGCCACGCTGGATCTCGCCCTCCCGCAGTTCGGCCAGGAGGCGTTCCTTTTGCTGGGCCCGCCACTCCTGCATGGCCGCCCGCTCCGAGAGGATGACCCGGTTGCGGCGACGGTTGATCTCGATGACCTTGATGCGGAGAGTCTTGCCCACCCAGGAGGTCAAGCCCTTCTCGCCCGCCTCCTCAGAGGATCGGCCGAAGCGGGCGCCGGCCAGCTGAGAGAGGGGCACAAAGGCGTGCACGCCCTCCACGTCCACCAACAGGCCTCCCTTGTTGAAGCCGGTGACTTCCCCTTCAAAGGTTGTGGCTTCTTCGTAGTACTGCTGGAGGAGACGCCAGCCCTTCTCGCCGCGGGCTCTATCCAGAGAGACGATGATCTGCCCCTCGAGGGTTTCCGGCTGAAGGACGGAGACGAGAACCTTGTCGCCTGGCTCAAGGGCCGCGGTGCCCTCTGGGCGTAGGGATTGCATCTCCTGGGGAGGGATGACACCTTCGGACTTTGCGCCGATGTCGACGAGGATGCCGTCGCGGTCGGTCCCTACCACCACCCCTTCGATAATGTCACCCCGCCGCAATTGGGGATGAGCGAGGGCCTCGCCCTCTAGAAGGTCTTCCATGTTCTCGCTGGGCTCAGCGCCCGGCTCCGCGGCGGGGCTACCGATAGGATGATGCCGGTCAGTCGTCAAAGCTGGGGTACCTCCCGTACTGATTGAGAGTTGGCCTGGCAGCCGCTTCTCGTGTATCTCATTATAGCATAGCTTGGGCTTAAGTATAGGGGAAAATTTGGGGAAAAGGAAAGGGCCCCCTCTGTAGCGGGGACCCTAGGAAGGCTCCTGGCAGCGGCCTATTTTCCACAGGGGGTTGCCCCCCAAGTATCGTCAGCGCTGAGGCGTTTCACTTCCGTGTTCGGGATGGGAACGGGTGGTTCCACCTCGCTCTAGCCACCAGGAACCGTAGTTCGCAGACCGATATACAATGGCTACGGGCCGCGACTGTTGGGCCTCGACCCGTAACCGTTATTGTCTTGGTAGCGGGAGAGGGATTCGAACCCCCGACCTTCGGGTTATGAGCCCGACGAGCTGCCACTGCTCCATCCCGCGTCGAGTACCAAAAGAACAGAGTTATGTCACCTTGAGAGCCCTTTATGGCAGGGGTGAGAGGACGGTCAAGCCCTCGGCCATTAGTACGGCTCAGCTGAAGGGATCGCTCCCCTTGCACCTGCCGCCTATATAGCGGGTAGTCTTCCCGCGGCCTTACCTCCCCGACAAGTCGGGGAGTGGGAGGCCTTATCTTGGGGAGGGCTTCGCGCTTAGATGCTTTCAGCGCTTATCCCGTCCAGACATAGCTACTGGGCGATGCCGTTGGCACGACAACCCACACACCAGCGGTCTGTCCACCCCGGTCCTCTCGTACTAGGGGCAGCTCCCCGCAAGCCTCCTGCGCCCACCACGGATAGAGACCAAACTGTCTCACGACGTTCTGAACCCAGCTCGCGTGCCGCTTTAATGGGCGAACAGCCCAACCCTTGGGACCTACTCCAGCCCCAGGATGCGACGAGCCGACATCGAGGTGCCAAACCTGGCCGTCGATAGGAACTCTTGGGCCAGATAAGCCTGTTATCCCCGGGGTAGCTTTTATCCGTTAAGCCACGGCCCTTCCACGCGGTACCGTAGGATCACTTTGCCCGGCTTTCGCCCCTGCTTGGCTTGTAGGCCTCACAGTCAAGCTCCCTTATACCAATGCACTCCACGGGTGATTTCCATCCACCCTGAGGGAACCTTTGGACGCCTCCGTTACTTTTTGGGAGGCGACCGCCCCAGTCAAACTGCCCACCAGACGCTGTCCCCGACACATTGGTCGGGTTAGGAGGTAAACGAAGGAAGAGTGGTATTTCAAGGTTGGCTCCACCGCCCCCGAAAGGACAGATTCATAGCCTCCCACCTATCCTACGCATCATTGGCCCGCCTCCAACGCCAAGCTGCAGTAAAGCTCCACGGGGTCTTTTTGTCCTGTGGCGGGTAGCCCGCATCTTCACGGGCATTGCAATTTCGCCGAGCCCCTCGTTGAGACAGTGCCCAGCTCGTGACACCTTTCGTGCGGGTCGGAACTTACCCGACAAGGAATTTCGCTACCTTAGGACCGTTATAGTTACGGCCGCCGTTCACCGGGGCTTCGGTTTGAAGCTTATTGGGCTCCCACAAGGTCAGAGACCTTGTGGGGCGCCCCGTCACTCCTCCCCTTAACCTTCCGGCACTGGGCAGGTGTCAGCCCCTATACTTAGGGTTTCCCCTTAGCAGAGACCTGTGTTTTTGTTAAACAGTCGTCCGGGCCTGTTATCTGCGGCCCCCGAGATGCTCAGGATGCAAGCTCCTTCACTCTCAGGGGCACCCCTTCTCCCGAAGTTACGGGGTCAATTTGCCGAGTTCCTTAACGAGGGATCACTCGTCCACCTTAGGGCGCTTACCCCAGCCTACCAGTGTCGGTTTGAGGTACGGGCACCGCCCTAGCTCGGCCGCGAGGCTTTTCTGGCCAGCGTGGGCTCAGCCGAGTCGCTTTGACCGAAGTCTCTACTCCCCCCGACCCCTCCGCTTGACCTGGGGAGGGATTTACCTCTCCCCAGACGCCTACGGGTCAGGGACGCGCCGTGTCCAGTTGGCGCGCTCAACCTACCCTCCTGGGTCACCCCTCGGCCTCAAACGCATCGGGCGGTGGTGCCGGAATAATAACCGGCTGTCCATCGCCATCGGGTATTACCCTTAGGCTTAGGCCCGACTAACCCTACGCGGATGAACCTTGCGTAGGAAACCTTAGGCTTTCGGTGGGTGGGATCCTCCCCCACCTGACGCTACTCATGCCGGCATTCTCACTTCCGTCCGCTCCATCGCTGCCTTACGGCGCGACTTCAGCCGCTGGACGGAACGCTCCCCTACCGATGCATCCCCAAGGGGACGCATCCCACGGCTTCGGTGGCGGGCTTGAGCCCCGTTACATTTTCGGCGCAGGCCAGCATCGACCAGTGAGCTGTTACGCACTCTTTAAAGGGTGGCTGCTTCTGAGCCAACCTCCTGGCTGTCTGGGCCGCCCCACATCCTTCTCCACTTAGCCCGCAAACTTAGGGACCTTAGCCGGTGGTCTGGGCTGTTTCCCTCTCGACCGTGAAGCTTAGCCCCCACGGTCTCACTCCCAGGGGTCGATGTCCTGGCATTGGTGGTTTGGTTGAGTTTGGTAAGCTTTTTGCCCCCTAGCCCATCCAGAGCCCTACCTCCAGGACACTTCCCTGAGGCTGCACCTCAATGCATTTCGGGGAGAACCAGCTATCTCCGGGTTCGCTTGGCATATCACCTCTACCCACAGCTCATCCAGTAGGTTTGCAACCCTAAATGGTTCGGGCCTTCACGAGGACTTAACCCCGCTTCACCCTGGCCATGGGTAGCTCACCCGGTTTCGGGTCAAATCCTGGCGACTAATTGGGCGCCCTATTCAGACTCGCTTTCGCTACGGCTCCGCAAGTTACCTTGCTTAACCAAGCCACCAAGACTTACTCGCCGGCTCATTCTTCAATAGGCACGCCGTCACCCTGGCCGAAGCCAAGGCTCCGACGGCTTGTGAGCACGTGGTTTCAGGGACTTTTCACTCCCCTTCCGGGGTGCTTTTCACCTTTCCCTCACGGTACTGGTTCACTATCGGTCATTGGGGGTATTTAGCCTTGGAGGGTGGTCCCCCCTGCTTCCCACAGGATTTCTCGTGTCCCGTGGTACTCAAGGTCAACGACCCGGGAGACTCATCCCCTTTCGCCTACGGGACGTTCGCCCTCTACGGTGTCCCCTTCCAGGGTCCTTCGGCTAGGGGTGAGTTTGGTAACTCCCTGGGCCGACCACAGTCGGCCCCATCGCTGCCTTACAACCCCGCCGGAGCATAAGCCTGTGGGCCGTTACTTCTCCGACGGTTTGGGCTTCTCCCCGTTCGCTCGCCGCTACTAGGGGAATAGTCTCTTTTCCTCGGGGTACTTAGATGTTTCAGTTCCCCCGGTTCCCCTCCGCCCGAAGGCGGATGATCCGCCATTGCCTGCGGACCGGGTTGCCCCATTCGGGTATCCCCGGCTTAGCTGGCACGACAGCTTACCGAGGCTTTTCGCAGCCTTGCCGCGCCCTTCATCGGCCCCCAATGCCTAGGCATCCACCACGCGCCCTTAACATCTTGACCGACCCCTCACTCCTGTCACAAGGGGTTCTCGAAGGTGCTCTCTGTTCTTTTCTTTTGTTAAGGTGCTTTTGGGTGGCATCGCCACCCGGGCTGTTGTGTCACGCAAAACGGTCGGCTTGATGCTTGAAGCCGACCGCTCTGTGTGCATCAGCCCTAGTCTACTGTCTATTTAGTTGTTGTCAAGGCTTGACGGATTTCTCAAGACCCCTTTTCTGGCCGACCGCCCCGGCTGGTGGAGCCGGGGGGATTCGAACCCCCGACCTCCGCCGTGCAAGGGCGGCGCTCTCCCAGTTGAGCTACGGCCCCAACCTTACGACCCACTTTGGTGGGCCATCCTGGATTCGAACCAGGGACCTCGGTCTTATCAGGACCGCGCTCTAACCAGCTGAGCTAATGGCCCCTTAACCGCTGGATAGCGGAAGGAAAAGGTGAGCGTTTAGCGATGGCCTCGAAAGGCACATCGATCGACCTAGGAGATGTGTCTTATCTCCCTAGAAAGGAGGTGATCCAGCCGCACGTTCCCGTACGGCTACCTTGTTATGACTTCGTCCCAGTTACCAACCTCACCCTAGGCGCCTGCCTCCCCGAAGGGTTAGCCCAGCGACTTTAGGTGCTGCCAGCTTCCATGACGTGACAGGCGGTGTGTACAAGGCCCGGGAACGTATTCACCGCCGTGTGCTGACCGGCAGTTACTAGCGACTCCGCCTTCATGCAGGCGAGTTGCAGCCTGCAATCTGAACTGGGGACGGCTTTGAGGGATTAGCTCCGGCTCGCGCCTTGGCAACCCATTGTACCGTCCATTGTAGCGTGTGTGTAGCCCAGGGCGTAAGGGCCATGCTGACTTGACGTCATCCCCGCCTTCCTCTGCGTTAAGCGCAGCGGTCTCGCCAGAGAGATTTAACTGGCAACAGGGGTTGCGCTCGTTGCGGGACTTAACCCAACACCTCACGGCACGAGCTGACGACAGCCATGCAGCACCTGTGCCGGTTCCCGGGCTTTACAGGTCGTCCCCCTTTCGGGTTCCTACTTCCGGCATGTCAAACCCTGGTAAGGTTCTTCGCGTTGCATCGAATTAAACCACACGCTCCGCCGCTTGTGCGGGCCCCCGTCAATTCCTTTGAGTTTTAGCCTTGCGGCCGTACTTCCCAGGCGGGACACTTAAAGCGTTAGCTGCGGCACGGAGGGGGTCGATACCCCCCACACCTAGTGTCCAACGTTTAGGGCGTGGACTACCCGGGTATCTAATCCGGTTTGCTCCCCACGCTTTCGCGCCTCAGCGTCAGGGTAGGCCCAGAAGGCCGCCTTCGCCACCGGTGTTCCTCCCGGTATCTACGCATTTCACCGCTACACCGGGAATTCCGCCTTCCTCTACCCCCCTCTAGTCCATCAGTATCCGGGGGCCGCTCCCGGTTAAGCCGAGAGATTTCACCCCGAACTTAATAGACCGCCTACACGCCCTTCACGCCCAGTAAATCCGGACAACGCTTGCCACCTACGTATTACCGCGGCTGCTGGCACGTAGTTAGCCGTGGCTTATTCGCAGGGTACCGTCAGATCTTCTTCCCCTGCAAAAGGGGTTTACGACTCGAAAGCCTTCTTCCCCCACGCGGCGTTGCTGCGTCAGGCTTTCGCCCATTGCGCAAGATTCCTCGCTGCTGCCTCCCGTAGGAGTCGGGGCCGTGTCTCAGTCCCCGTCTGACTGATCATCCTCTCAGACCAGCTACCCGTCGCAGGCTTGGTAGGCCGTTACCCCACCAACTACCTGATAGGCCGCAAGCCCCTCCTCCAGCGCCCGAAGGCTTTCCTCCCGGAGAACTCCCCTCCGGGAACGTATGCGGTATTAGCCCCTCTTTCGAGGGGTTATTCCCCACTGGAGGGCAGGTTGCTTACGTGTTACTCAGCCGTCTGCCGCTAGGTACAGAGCCGAAGCCCTGTACCCCGCTCGACTTGCATGCGTAAGGCACGCCGCCAGCGTTCGTCCTGAGCCAGGATCAAACCCTCATCAGTATTCCAACCCCGCTTACGCGGGATCGAAATCGAACGTAAGAGCCCACACTTTTCCTTCCACTATTCAGTTGTTAAGGTGCCAGGTTCGCCAAAAAGGCATACTACAACAACAACCCGCGCTTGTCAATATACGCTGACAGCACGGGCGCGTCGTAACCTGTTAATGAACCTCGAACCAAGGTTACTATATACCACCTGAAACTACCTGTCAAGGTCTGGAGGCTGCCCGTCAACTGTCTTCGGTAGCGTGGTGACGAAACTTCAGGTGGAGGACCGTTCGCGTGCCCTCTCGCACCCTGGCCCGCTCGTCGATGCGGTGGCCCACCACCCAGGCGATGCCCCAGGAGGCGCACACCAGCGGCACCCCGTCTCGCTCGTCTCTGGGCACTTTGGCGTCCACCAGGCAGTCCTGCAGCTTCTTCTCGCCGCCCAGGCCCAGAGGCCGAAAGCGGTCGCCGCGGCGGCGACTACGCACCGTTAGCTGGCCGCCCACCGCCTGGTAATCCAGAAAGGCTTCGTAGGGGTCTAGGCTGACCTCCACCCTCTCGCCGGGCAGGGTCTGCGCCTCGATCAGCCAGCCAGCCAGCGTCGTGCGACCAGGGACGGCGAGCGGCGTCTCGGGGATGGGCCTAACCCTGGCAGCCGCCTCCGGGCCGAGGGTCAATCGCACGAACTCACCATCGACGGTGAAGGCCAGGCCGCCGGGAAGGGAGAGACGGCTGCCCGCTGGTTTGGCCAAGGCCTCGACCATGGAGCGGATGTGGACGGCTTCGATCTGGCGGGCGTCGGCCAGAAGCTGCTGACAGGCGGCCTGCAAGAGGCGATTTCTTATGGCCGGCGACAGGGCCGTCAGCTCCGAGCGACGAAAGCCCACGCTATCCTTGTCTTTGACGGCCAGGGCATGCCAGGAGGCCGCGGCGGTCTCGTCCAGATAGGCCAAATCGCCGGCGATGGCGGCGGCCAGGCGAAGGAGGGCCCCCTCGATCTTGGGGTTGTAGCGGCGCAGCAAGGGCAGTAGCTGGTGCCGGATGCGGTTGCGCAGGGGCCCCAGCAGGAGGTTGGTGACATCCAGGCAAGGAGATAGCCCCTCCTCCTGGCAGTAGCGCTCCGTCTCCCCCCGGCTCACCTCCAGCAGGGGGCGAACCAGGAGCAGGTCCTCGTGGCCGGGAAAGGGCCAAAAGGATGAGGGCCTCATCCCCGCCAGGCCGGTCAGGCCGCTGCCGCGGACGACGTGCATGAGCACCGTCTCTGCCTGATCGTCGGCAGTGTGGCCGGTGGCGACCACGTTGATGGACGCCTTCTCCGCTTCCTCAGCCAGGAAGCGATAGCGCAGCTCTCGCGCCGCCTCCTCCAGAGAGAGACGGTGCTGGCGGGCATGGGCCCGCACATCGCCCTGCCCAAGAAGCAGGGGAAGACCGAGCTTGGCAGCCAAGTCCGATAGGAAAGCCCTCTCGGCCTCCCTCTCCGCCCGACGGCGCAGGCCGTGATCGAAGTGGGCCAGCGAGAGGTCGAGCTTCAGTCCGCCCGAGGCGGACAGGTGAGCCAAGGCCAGGAGAAGAGCGGTCGAGTCGGGCCCACCGGAGACGGCCAGCAGCGCTCGTTGGGCGGCGGAGAAGAGGCCATGGCCCTGGATGTAGCGAAGCACCCGCCGCTCCAGCCGTTGGCCAAAGCGACTGCGGGCGCGGGCTTCCGGATGACTTTGCCGTGTCTTCAACTCCATACCACCAATCAGAGAAGCAGTTGGGCGGCCCCTAGCCGCCCAAACCTCTCCAACCGCTGCTCATCAGGGTTCCCTGGCTACCGGCCGATGGTGTCCTCCCACCAGCGGCCTTGCTGCTGCCCCTGGCCGGCCTGCGAGCCCTGCTCCTCCTCTCCCTCGCCTTCGCTGGGGACAGGGGTTGCTGATGACTGAACTATGATACCCGTCTCGCCGGGGCCCACGAGGCCGAGTTCGCGCCGGGCTATCCACTCGATGTACTCGTCGGAATTTAGATAGTCTCGCAGGGCAGACAAGCGGTCGTAGCGCTCCTGTAGCCCCTGCACCTCATCGCGAAGACGATCCTCGTCCTCCCCAAGCTGAAACGCTTGGATCGCACTGCTAGCGGCGGTGAAGATGAGATAGGCAACCACCACAGCGGTGGCCAGTAGCACCAATCGCCTGGGCGATAACCAGGGACTACGACTCAGCGACTCGCCTCCTTGGCCAGGAAAAGCTCACCACCAGTCACCAAGTGTAGCACAACCTGCCAAAGTCTTACAATACCGGGGTCGCCAGCCCCCTAACTTGCCGCCTCTTGTTCCGCCTGATCGGCCTCCAGGTGGCAGGTGTCGTTGAAGCTCACGACGATGATCCGGTCCCGTCCCATCTCCAGAACGCTCTTGGCGGCCACGCTGTGACGAAGGCGGCGGAAGTTGGCCAGCTCCAGCCCCAGGACCCGGCAGAGGAGAGTGATGATGACGAAGTTGTGAGTGACCGCCGCCACCGTCCCCTGCTCCTGGCGCTGGCGTATCCTCTCGATGGCCTGCCAGGCCCTCTCCTGCACGTCCAACAGGCGCTCGCCGCCGGGCATGGCCTCATAGGCCGCCTGACCGCCCAGCCATGCTTGAAGGAAGTGAGGATAGCGCTCGCCCACCTGCTGAAAGGTGAGGCCCTCCATCTCGCCGATGTCCATCTCAATGAGCCCCTCGTCGACCTGCACCTCCAGGCCGTGAGAGGAGGCGATGGGCTCAGCGGTGGCCAGGGCCCGTTTCAGGGGGCTGGAGTAGATGGCGCCGATCGCCTCGTCTTTGAGGGAGAGAGCCAACCGCTGGGCCTGCCAGCGGCCGTGCTCATTCAACTCGACATCGGCGCGACCGAGGGCCAGGCGGGCCTTGTTGGTGTCCGTCTCGCCATGTCGAACCAAGATGAGCCGCATCGGCTTCCCCCAACCCTCTACCCCGGCTGCCCGTGGCGGCGCCAGGCCTGGACCGCGGGCGAGGTCTCCTCCAGGATGAGCCTACGGCGGTGGATACGCAGGGGCGGCTCGCTGAAGCCCAGGGCCGCCGCCACCTGCTCGGCCCGACCGGAGCCCTGGCTATCGGTGCGCAGGCGCATACCCAGGGTGCAGAGGCCATCGGCGAGACTGTCGAGCCAGAGGTCGCGCACCAGCGAGCGCAGGTCGTAGCGGCGCACCTCCTTGTCTCGCTGATGCTGCCAGGGGAGCGATTCGGCCGCCAGAAGCTTGGCCAGCGCCTTCTGCACCTCCTCGTCCGACTGATCGGTGGAGACATCGACCTCATATTCGGACCAGCGCACCTGCGACTGCAACGACGGCAGGCCCAGGCCGACCTCTCGCACCTCACCGATAGCGATGCCCGCCGGAAGCTGCTGGCTAACGGCCTTGATGAAATCGTAGGGGGTGACCCGGCGGGAGAGGTAGACGTCCATGAGCTCGCCGGAGCTGGTCACGCCCACCGGCAGGGGAGCGGCTAAGGAGATACGCGGGCTGGGGCTGTAACCCTGAGAGTAGGCCAAGGGGATCGCCGCCCGCCGAAGGGCTCGCTCCCAGAAGCGCATGATGTCCAGGTGGGTGATGTACTTGACCTCTTCGTCGCGGCCGAAGGTAACCCGAAGCCGTTGAACCTTCATCTACAGTCGCGTCACCAGGACACGCTCGATCTTGCGGCCGTGCATCTGGGTGACCACCAGGCGCAGTTTGTTGTAGGAGAGCTGCTCCCCCTGATGGGGGATGTGGCCCAGCTCGCTGAGGACGAAGCCGGCCACCGTCTCGTACTCGCCGTCTGGCAGGCCGAGCTCCAGTTCCTCATTGGCGTCGTGGATGCTCATACCGCCGTCCACCTGGACGGTGCGCTCATCCACCGCCTCGAACTCGCTCTCGCCGGGGTGTAGCTCGTCGCCCAGCTCTCCCACGATCTCCTCCAGGAGCAGCTCCATGGTGACAATGCCAGCTGTGCCGCCGTACTCGTCCACGACAATGGCCATCTGGTGGCGGTCCCGCTGCATCTCCCAGAAGAGAGGCCCGATGGCCTTGGTCTCGGGCACATAGAAGGCGCGCCGCATGCAGGTCTCGATGGGGCTATCGCTGTCCACCTCGTTGTGGGAGATGCCCCGCAGAACGTCCTTTATGCCCACAATGCCGGTCACGTTGTCGATGCCATCGCTGTAGACGGGGAAGCGAGAGTGAGGGTGCTCGGCGAAGATGCGATAGAAGTCGCCGATGGTGGTTCCCTTCTCCAGCCAGACCACCTCCGTCCGGGGCACCATCACCTCATTGACCTGCTGTTCGCGCAAGCGGAGGACCCGCTCCAGGATAGCTCCCTCCTCCTCGCGCAGGGCCCCTTCGATGGTGCCGATGTCGATGAGCATGCGCAGCTCACCCTCGGTGACGGTGAGGCGACGAGGCTGCCTGCTCAGGCCGAGAAGGCGAGAGAGGGCGTTGGGAACCAGGGCAAGAACGCGGACGACGGGCGTGAGGAGGATAACCACCATCTCCACCGGCCGGGCGGCCAGGAGAGCATAGCGCTCGCCGGCACGCACGGCGAGGATCTTAGGGGTCATCTCCCCGAAGATGACGACCACCAGGGTCATGATGACAGGCGCCAGCACGATGCCCACGGCACCTAGCAGGTCTATGGCTATGGTCGTGCCGAGGACGGTGGCGATGATGACGAAGGCGTTCTGGCCCAGGATAACAACGGCGAAGAAGCGGTCCTCGTGCGCCCGCAGTCGCTCCAGGGCCTGCGCGCCCTTGCTGCCCTGCTCGGCCAGGTGGCGGGTGCGGATACGCTCGGAGGCAAGGATCACGGCCTCGGCGCTGGTAAAGAAGGCGAACAAGAGGAGGCTTATAGCGAGGGCGACGAAGTTGACAGCGAGGATTCCGCCCCCCAGGGACAGCGATTCCTGTTGAGGGAAGTCCAGGGCCGCCCCGAACGGGCCGCCTATGTACATTGCTGGAGGTTCAGCCCCTTTCCGAAGGGTCGCCGGCGGTCGCCTGAGGGAAGAACAAATCGGCGATGCCAGGCCGCCGACCCACCGTGATCATAGCACATCGCCCTCAGGTTTCAAAGAAGGGAGTCGAGTCTCGCCTACTGGCTGCGGGGGGTGACGTTGGCCCGCACCCAGGCGACGATCTCGTCGGTGGAGGCGCCGGGACCGAAGATGGCGCGGAAGCCTATTTTCTGGAGGGCATCCACATCCTCCTGGGGGATGATGCCGCCCGCGAGAAGGATCACGTCGTCCAGGCCGCGCTTCTTCATCTCCTCCACCACGCGGGGGAAGAGCTCCATGTGCGCTCCCGAGAGGATGGACAGCCCCACCATGTCGACGTCCTCCTGGAGGGCCGTCTCGGCGACCATCTCCGGCGTCTGGCGGATGCCGGTGTAGACCACCTCCAGGCCGGCGTCGCGCAGTGCCCGCGCCACCACCTTGGCCCCGCGGTCGTGGCCGTCCAGGCCGGGCTTGGCAATGATGACCTTGATCTTACCCTTCGTCATAGCTACCTCGTTCGAGAGCTCGTTGCGCTACGCGCCTGCCTCCAGCGCCTGCTTGAGCTTGGCCATCTCCTCCTCCACGAACTCCTCCAGCGTGCCCCGCGACATGATAAGCCTCTGCATGATCCAGGTGACCAGTCCGCCTATGAGCGGCCAGGTCGGGCCGTAGAATATCATCTGGGTGATCTCGGTGCCGCCGTCCTCCAGCGGCCGGAAGCGATAGCCGCCACCCATTAGGGGCAGGGGCTTCATCCTCCACTCGAAGCCCGTCGGCTCCATCTTGGTGACGACGCCCGTGATGGCCTTCTCGCGCCCCTTGATCTCCTGCACGAAGCGGAAGGTGGCACCCACGGCGGGCGGCCCTTCAGATGTGCGGCGGTACTCCTTATGGGCCTCCGGCCACATATCGACGTAGTGCTCGTCGAAGTGCATGAACCACTCCATAACCTTGGCCGGGGGCGCCGTGGTGCTGATGGTCCTGGAGATCTCGATCATTGGTCCTCCTCCGTGCTCGCTACTTGCCGAATAGCTGCCGAGCGGCTCAGCCTTGCCAGGGCCTCAGTCCATGGGCTGGGCCAGCTCGACCAGGACGCCGCTGGTAGAGCGGGGGTGAAGGAAGCAGATGCGCCCCGCCAAACCCAGGCGTGGCTCCTGATCGATGAGCTCAACGCCCTTGGCCTTAAGGTCGGCCAGCTCCTTGTCGATGTCGTCGGTCTGGAAGCAGATGTGATGCAGACCCTCGCCCCGCCGCTCCAGGAAGCGGCCAACGGGAGTGTCCGGGCCGAGGGGCTCCAGGAGCTCGACCTCGCTCTGGCCGATGGTCAGTACGGCAGCCTTCACTCCCTGGTCCTCCCGGATCGCTTGCTCGTGGACAGACAGGCCCAGCGTGTCGCGATAGAAGCGCAGGGCCTCGTCCAGGTCTCTGACGGCGATGGCCACGTGGTGGATCTTCTGGATCACCCTAGATTCCCTCCTTTTGCCGCCAATTGCGGATGTCCTCGCTGTGCTCGTGGTCGTGGCCGGCGGTGATGGCGGCCCAGATGCGGGCGAACTGGCTCTGGGCCAAGCGCTCGTCGGGGAGAGCGTCCAGGGCAGCGATGGTAGCCTTGCGATTGGCCTCCAGCTCATGCATGACCTGGTCCAGGGGGAAGTCGCGGCGAAGGCTCATCACCATGGCGTTCCAGTTGTCCACGTCTCGCTGCTTGAAGCTGGCCAGGGCGGGCATGTGACCTCTGGCCACCCGCTGGAAGTCGAGGAGGGTGTACTCCTCCCAAGACACTATGTGGGCGAGGATGTCCTTCACCGACCAGTCGTCGAACACGGGGATGGCCATCTGCTCCGGCGTGAGGCCGTCGATAGCGGCCAGAAGCTCCTTGTGGGCCGCTTCGAGCAGCGAGTAGACCTCTTCTCTATCGTTCACCATCGCCTCCTTGCCCTAGATGACCATGAACTCTTTCTGCTCGCCGAAGACGCGGCGGCCCAAAGGTCTTTAGCAATTTGATTGCCCTCTGCGGGTTAAAACCCGCAGCCTCCTTCCAAGCTGCGGATTTCAATCCGCAGGGATGTTTCATTCGGCCCATCCTAGATCACCATGAACTCTTTTTGCTCGCCGAAGACGCGGCGGAGCACGTCGCAGATCTCGCCCAGGGTCGCGTAGTTCTCCACGCACTCGATGAAGATGGGCATGGTGTTCTGGTCGCTGGCGACCACCTCCTCCAGCCTGGCCAGTAGCTCCCGCACCTTGGCCTCATCGCGGCTAGCCCGCACCTGCTTCAGCCGCTCGAACTGGCGCTCGGCCACCGCCGGGTCCAGCCGGAACCTGCCCTCCAAGGGCGGCTCCTCCGTCTGGAACTTGTTGAGCCCCACCACCGTGCGGCGGTTGGCCTCGATCTGCTTCTGCATACGGTAGGAGTTCTCCTGTATCTCCCGCTGGGGAAAGCCCTGCTCGATGGCCGCTAGAGCGCCGCCGATGTCATCGATGCGGTCGAGGTAGCGCTGGGCCTCCTCTTCGATGCGGTCGGTGAGCTCCTCCAGGTAATAGGAGCCGCCCAGGGGGTCGACCACGTCGGCGGTGCCGCTCTCGTAGGCGATGAGCTGTTGAGTGCGCAGGGCGATCTGGACTGCCTTCTCGCTCGGCAGGCAGAGGGCCTCGTCCATGGAGTTGGTGTGCAACGACTGGGTGCCGCCGAGGACGGCCGCCAGGGCCTGAAGGGCAGTGCGAACGATGTTGTTCTCCGGCTGCTGGGCGGTGAGGGTGGCGCCGCCGGTCTGGGTGTGGAAGCGGAGCATCATGGAGCGAGGGTCCTTGGCCTCGAAGCGGTCGCGCATGATCCTAGCGTAGAGTCGGCGGGCAGCGCGGAACTTGGCCACCTCCTCCAGCACGTTGGTATAAGCGGCGAAGAAGAAGGACACGCGAGGGGCGAAGCTGTCGATGGCCAGGCCAGCGTCAAGGGCGGCCTGGATGTAAGCGATGGCGTCGGCCAGGGTGAAGGCCACCTCCTGCACGGCGGTAGACCCTGCCTCCCGCATGTGGTAGCCGCTGACGCTGATGGTGTTCCAGGCGGGCAGATTGTCTTTGCACCAGGCGAAGATGTCGGTGATGAGACGCATCGAAGGACGGGGCGGGAAGATGTAGGTGCCGCGGGCGATGTACTCCTTGAGGATATCGTTCTGGATGGTACCGCCGAGCTTGCTCAGGTCGGCTCCCTGCCTCTTGGCCATGGCCACGTACATAGCCAGGAGGATGGCGGCGGTGGCATTGATGGTCATGGAGGTGGTCACCTTCTCCAGGGGGATCTCCCGGAAGAGGATCTCCATGTCTGCCAGGCTGGAGATGGCTACCCCCACCTTGCCCACCTCGGCGCTGGCCTGCGGGTCGTCGGAGTCGTAGCCGATCTGGGTGGGCAGGTCGAAGGCCACCGAGAGGCCGGTCTGGCCCTGGGAGAGGAGATAATGGTAGCGGTGGTTCGTCTCCTCGGCGGCGCCGAAGCCAGCATACTGGCGCATCGTCCACAGGCGACCGCGATACATGTTGGGCTGGACGCCGCGGGTGTAGGGGAACTCGCCGGGGTAGCTCAGCTTCTCCTGGTAGTCCCAGTCCTCGAGGTCCTCCGCCGTGTAGAGGGTGTCCACCTCCTGGCCGGTGCTGGTCTCGAAGGGGTCATCCCGCTCCGGCCGGCGCCCAAGGGTGCGGGCCAGGGTGCTATCCTTCCATTCTTTCTTGCTTCTGCTGGGCACATCGCCCTCCTGCTGGGATTTGTGTGCTACGCTCGCCTCAGGCAGAGGGAAAACCTGCGGCGAAAGTGTAGCGCAGGTAATAGGGAGAGTCAATTTGGAGCGCTATTCAACGATAGACCATAGGCATGCTATACTGGCCTTTCGAATAGACTCATGCTCAAGAGTTGGCCGCTAGGTGGTTGCATGGGATCGTCCTCGGAACGCCTGTCGTCTGTTGTTGCTCTCGGTGCGCGCGCAATGGCTTCTCGGTAGGAGCCGCCCCTGTCCATGCCTTCTCCATCCGAACAAGAAGACCACCCAGTGAAGGAGACCTCCTCCCTCAGGAACTGGCTGCTGCTGGGCGGCTGCGCGGCCGGTACTCTTGCACGAGGGGCCGCCAGCGGCGGCTGTAGCGCTATGAACCTAAATCTCACCGTAGGTGCAGCAACCTAAGCAGGGAGAGACCGGATGCCCGTCTGGCTTTGGCCCTGGATAGGCTTCAACATCTTTGTGTTGACGATGCTGGCCATCGATCTTGGGGTCTTCCATCGCAGGGCCCACGTAGTCAGCGTGCGGGAAGCCAGCATCTGGAGCGCCGTCTGGATCTCACAGGCCCTTCTGTTCAACGCCGGTCTCTTCATCGTGATGGGGTCGCAGAAGGGGATGGAGTTCCTGACGGGCTACGTCATCGAGAAGTCCCTCAGTGTGGATAACATATTCGTCTTCATCATGCTCTTCTCTTACTTCAACGTGCCAGCCCAGTACCAGCACCGGGTGCTCTTCTACGGTATTTTAGGCGCGCTGGTCATGCGCGCCATCTTTATCGCCGCCGGCCTGGGGCTCCTCGAACTGTTCCACTGGATCATCTACCCCTTCGGCGCCTTCCTAGTGCTGACGGGCTTCCGGATGCTGACCCAGCGAGAGGCCGAAATTCACCCCGAACGCAACCCCGTCCTCAGACTGGCCCGCCGCTTTTTCCCCGTCACACCCGATTACGTAGGGCAGAGATTCTTCGTCCGTCAGGCAGGCAAGCTGCTGGTGACCCCGCTCCTTCTCGTCCTTATTGTCATCGAGACCACCGACGTGGTCTTTGCCGTGGATTCTGTCCCGGCCGTCATTGCCATCACCCGAGACCCGTTTATCGTGTACACCTCCAACGTCTTCGCCATCCTGGGGCTGCGCGCCCTGTACTTCCTACTGGCTGGGGTTATGCGGCAGTTCCGTTACCTTAAAATCGGCCTCTCCGTGGTCCTCTGTTTTATCGGTGTGAAGATGATGCTGGCGGACATCTATAAGCTTCCGACCTATATGGCGCTGGGTGCCATCGCCGCCATCCTGGGGGCCGCCATAGTGGCCTCCCTTATCGCGGCCAGGCGAGAAGAGCAGGCAGGAGCCGCAGCGATTCCCGGCGTGTCCGAAGGAACAGGGCATCCCCCTGACGCCGACGCAGAACCGTAGCGCCAGCAGGAGTGCAGCAAGCCTCGATGACAGCCCCTGTCCGCCGCCCTGTCCGCCGCCCTGTCCGCCGCCCTTTCCCCCGTCACTGGCTAGTCATGGCGCTGGCTGTTGTTCTGGCGGCACCCGCGCCCATCCTCCGCCTTCTCCTCGTTACGGGGGCCATCGCGGAGCTGCCAAGCGTACCGTCGGTGCTGATCTTCGGCTCCTCCATTGTAGCCGCCGCCTTCCTGATCACCTGGGCATCAGAGACGGCCGAGAAGGACATCTCCCAGGGCCTGGCCCTGGCGGCCATCGCCCTGATCGCCGTGCTGCCCGAGTACGTGGTGGACCTCTATCTGGCCTGGACGGCCCCAGGCAACCCGGAGAATGCCCAGCTTGCCACGGCCAACATGACGGGGGCCAATCGTCTTCTGGTGGGCGTGGGCTGGCCGATGGTGTTCTTCCTCTTCTGGCTGCGCACGAAGAGCGGCGCTCTGCGCGTTGGCGGCCACGACGCCTTTCTGGGCATCATCTTCCTGGGGGCAGCCACCCTCTATAACTTCGTCCTCCCCATCAAGGGGGACATATCTCTGATCGACTCGGCAGTTCTGTTCAGCCTTTTCGGAGGCTACATCTACCTGGTTTCGCGGATGCCTGCGCGCGAGCCGGAGCTGGTGGGGCCTGCTTCCACCCTGGGCTCCTTGTCCAGAGGACGGCGCCGGGGGATGGTGACCCTCCTTTTCCTATACGCCGCCCTGAGCATCTTCGCCGCCGCCGAGCCGTTCGTCGAGGGGCTGAAGGATTTGGGCGAGCAGCTAGGCATCAGTGAGTTCGTCCTCATCCAGTGGTTTGCACCCCTGGCTTCGGAGGCCCCCGAGCTGACCATTGCCGCCATCCTGGCCTCGCGGGGGCGAGCCCTTGCCGCCATGGTCATGCTCATCTCCGCCAAGGTCAACCAGTGGACGCTCCTCATCGGCAGCCTGCCGGTGGCCTACAGCATCTCGGGCACCGACATCGGGCCGCTGCCAATGGACTCCCGCCAGGTGGAGGAGGTCTTCCTGACCGCCGCCCAGTCGGCGTTCGCTGTGGCCATCTTTGCGAGCCTGAGCATCTCCTCGCGAGAGGCGCTTCTTCTCCTGGGGCTGTTCGGCACCCAGCTCATCTTCACCGACCCCGCGGTGCGCTACGGCTACGGCGGGTTCTACCTGCTGCTGGCCGCTTTCGTCCTCTTCCAGGACCGGCACACCCTGCCCATCGTCTTCCGAGAGGCGCGGCAGCCGAGCGGCAAGGCGCCCGTCATGTCGACGGGTCCGCCAGAGGGCTCAGGACCGCGAGGGCGAACGAAGAAGCCGAGCCGCTAGGCCCGGCCCTCCGCTTGGCTCAACGAGCCTGGTGGGCGATACAGGATTCGCACCCCCACCCCCCTGTGCAAGTGGGATAGCGACCGTGCCAGGGCACCTCAGAGAGGCCTGTTTCGTATTTGAGGCGGAGGCAGGTCCCTGCCGCTTATGCGAATCCTAGAGTACCTCTTGCCAACAAGCTCGCCCAGCAAGATATTGGCAACCTGAGCGCGATGCCAGTTGGCGAGAGCCTCAGCCTACGGCCGCTCGAGAGCGGCACCAAGCCTGTCCATCGCCGCGCTCCGCAGCTTCCCTAGTGTGACCCGCAGATCCTTTAGCTCCTGGTCGGTCAGAACAGCAGAGAGCTCCTCGGCGAGGCGATTGGCGACGGGGAAAGCCTCGGCAAACTTGCTTTCGCCCTTCTCGGTCAGGCGAACCCAGGTCTTGCGGCGATCACGCCTGTCAAAGACCCTCTCCGCCATTCCCGGTTCTTCCAGCCTGTCCACCAGCCCGGTTATCGTCTGGCTGGCCTTGACCATGGCTCGCCCTATCTCGCCGGTGGTGATCGGCTCGTCCTCATTCTTCAGGACAGTCAAGAGATAGAGCTGGGGAAGAGAAAGACTGTGGGGTAGAAGGGCTAACTCGGTCAGCTTGAAGATGGCGTTGTAGGCCTTATAGATCGCTATCCATTCAGCTAGGCCCCTGGCGCCATCGAGCTTGACTCGCCCTTTCGACTGTCGTGCTGCCACTAGACCTGTCCTCCTTCCGTTCGTGCCTTGGGCGTCAGCGGTCGCCGCGCCCATTCCTTCTGCCTACCTTCGCAGCGAATTCAAGTACTGCTTCAGCCAGCGCTTTGCGTCCTCCCCGATGACCTCTCGTTCCCACAACAGGCTGCTCATCTGGATCCCCGCACAGATGGTAGCCACTAGGTGAACCAACTGAACAGGGTCCACGCTGTCCGCGATCTGGCCATTGGCGACGCCCCTGCGCGTGCTCTCTTCGCCTTGCTTGAGCATCGCGTCCAACTTTGGGCTCAGCCGCTTTCGGAAGCCCTCGTGTACGCTCGCCATCCGGACAGCGATGTCAGTGGCGGAAAGAGCTGGCCCTTCTGACTTGGTAACGTTAGGTAGGGAGTCAACCGCCCACAAGAGGCGGTCGATGGGGTGTTCGTCGATTTGCAGATGCGAGCCCGCGCCCTGTTCGAGAATTAGCCGCAGCGTCTCGTCAATAGCAGCGTAGCCCAGCTCCTCTTTGGACGAGAAGTAATGGTACAGGCTGCCCCTTTTGCAGCCGCTTTCCCTCAGGATATCGGCGATGCCCGTGGCGTGGTAACCCTGGCTGGCGAACAGCTTGAGGGCTGTCTGAACGAGACGTTGCCTACAGTCTTGACGGCGGGTCATTTGACCAATTGGTTGGCACCCTACTACATCCTCACATTCGTGTCAAGTCCCAGCGTTGTGTCTTAACCCAAGTCAGCTTCCATAAGAGCTTGGCCCTCATGCAGCCCTCCTCGCCGAGCAATGCAGCCGGGTCTGCGTTGGGCCAGTGCATCCGTGCCGCAGCGGAGGAGAGGCTGGGGCGTTCCTTCGGCCTGGGCGGGCCACGTCATCTTGTCAGCCCTTGCCCCTGCTAGTAGAATAGCGGCAATGACCATCAGATCATGGAGGTCTACATGCAGGGCCTGACCCTGCGGGCTCGCGAACATCTGCTCAACTGAGTCTAGAGGAGGGCACGTTATGATTGTCTCCGGATACTGGCCCAGCCAGGCCCCCTACGAGGAGATTCCTCTCCCGGAGTTGGCACGCCGGTCGGCGGAGCGCTTCGGTGACAAGGCGGCCCTGATCGGCGCCGATGGCACGACGCGCACCTACCGCGATCTCTGGAGCCACGCGCGCAAGGTGGCGCGTTTGCTGCAGGACCACGGCATCGAGAAGGGCGACAAGGTGGGCATCTTCTCGCCTAACCACGTCGACTACGGCGCCGTCTTCTACGGCATCCTCCTGGCCGGCGGCACGGTCACTACCCTCAACCCCCTATACCGGGAGCGTGAGATCGAGCACCAGTTGGACGACGCCGAGGCCGTCGCTCTCTTTGTCTTCAGCCCCATGGGCGCCCCGGTGGAGGCGGCGCGCCGGAATCTGCCGCGTTTGCGCCACGTCTGGCCGATCGAGAGCCTGCCGGACCTGCTGGGGGGCGTCTCGGACGAGTACCGGCCGGTGGAGATCAACGCCCGCGAGGACATAGCCGTACTGCCGTACTCCAGCGGCACGACGGGCCTTCCCAAGGGGGTCATGCTCACTCACCACAACATCACTGCCAATGTCAAGCAGGGCCTGGCGACTGAGCAGCTAACGTCGGACGCCGTCGGCCTGTGCGTGCTGCCCTTCTTCCACATCTACGGGATGACGGTGCTCTTGAGCACGGGCCTGGCCCTGGGGATCACCGGCGTCGTCATGATGCGGTTCGACGTGGAGCAGATGCTGGAGCTGGTGGGCAAGTACGGCATGACCAACCTCTATCTGGCGCCGCCGGCGATCCTGGCTATGGCCAACGTGCCGAACCCCTCCCGCTTCGACACCTCTTCCCTGCGGCTAGTCCAGTCTGGGGCGGCGGCACTGCCTCCAGAGGTGGGGGAGCGAGTGAAGTCCATCTACGGCTGCCTGGTGTTGCAGGGCTACGGGCTCACCGAGACCAGCCCCAGCACCAACACCAACCCCCTGGACCGAATCAAGCTGGCGTCCTGCGGCCTGCCCTTGGCCGATACCTTCGAGAAGATCGTGAGCCTGGACACAGGCAAGGAGCTGCCCGCCGGCGAGGTCGGCGAGGTGGCAGTGCAGGGCCCCCAGGTGATGAAGGGCTACTGGAAGCGTCCGGAGGAGACCAGAGAATGCCTCAGCGAGGACGGCTGGCTGCTCACCGGCGACATCGGCAGGCTGGACGAGGACGGCTACCTGTATATCGTCGACCGCAAGAAGGAGATGATCAAGTACAAGGGCTACCAGGTGGCCCCGGCCGAGCTGGAGGCCGTTCTGCACGAGCACCCAGCCGTCCTCGACGCCGCCGTCATCCCCAAGCCGCACCTGGAGGGCGG
>JAUWYP010000002.1 GCA_030615765.1 Dehalococcoidia bacterium
CAGTCGGGCTCACAGGCGTCGCCGATGCCGTCGAGGTCGTCGTCCTGCTGGTCGTCCTCGAGCTGGCCGTTAGGCACCAGGGGGCAGTTGTCCTGCCGGTTCTGGTAGCCGTCCCCGTCGTGGTCCTGGACGCCGGTGTCCACGTTGGGGGTCGGGTCGCACTCGTTACCGATGCCGTCGAAGTCGTTGTCGAGGTCCCCGGACACCCGCGGGTCGCCCTGATTGGCGCTGTGGACGGCGCAGGTATCCAGCTCGTTCTCATAACCGTCGCCGTCGGCGTCAGGCATTGACGCGGTGGTCCAGGAGAAGGTGTAGCCTCCCTCTTTCTGACACGAGGGGTTGGTGCGGAGGGGGTAGCCGCCCTCGCTGAGGCCGAAGATGGTGGTGGTGCTGCCCAGGGGCGTGCAGAAGTCGGTGATGGAGCTGGGGCCCAGGGTAGCCAGCGGGTCGTTGAGGACAGTGACCGACGCATAGCCGCGGCCGGCGGGAGCGCCCGGGAGGTCGCCGGGCTCGAAGACGATGAACTGGATGACGATCTGGTTACCAGCGATATAGGCATGGCCCCAGGAACGAGACCTGGGCTCTATTGCCCCCAGGAGATCTATGACGAACTCGGGATACTCCACTATGCCCCTCTCCAGTCCGCCGATTAGGTCGTAGCCGGGAAAGTCTAGACTGGTGATGGGCTCGGTGGCGGGGTCGTAGCTGAAGCTGTTCGTAATGTCGGTGGTGGCCTCATAGAGGTAGAAATCTACAGGAAACGGGGTGACACAAGGGTTGTTCAAAAGGCCCAGGGTGGAGTCCTCGTGAAGGGTCCCCACCCTTTCGCCATCGGGGACGTCCTCATCGCTGGCCACGCCCCATTCAGCAGGCGTGAAGCTAGTGAGCTCGGCATAGTTGGGATCAGGCGTGGGCAGGCCGAACCCGGTGGCCAGGTCAGCGTTGGCGCCGGCGGTGTCGTCGCTGATGTCAATACTAGCCCAGGGGTTGTACTCAGCCCTGGCGGCCCCCGACGATAAGATTCCTACAACAACGATAAGAGCCATCAGCGCCACGGCGCTAACGCCTCGTCCTCTCCACTTCCGTTGGCGGTCTCCTAAACGCATGCCAGACCTCCCCGCCTATCTCCAGGCCGGCATTGAGGGGAATTTCCCCTAGCGAAAAGGACACAGCCATTCTGGATCGGACGGGATATTTTGTCAAGTTCACTAACCGTCGAGGATATGCTCACGAAGGCAGGTGGCAACGGCAGAGCACCCGCCGCAGTAGACCCCGGGGCAGCCCGAGGGATATGATCGGGGCATGGCGAGGGGTCAGCCAGGAAATCGCACCGAATCGACAGCGACCGCCCGGGCCGCCACGGCGGCCATCCGCCCCCGCAAGAGCCTCGGCCAGCACTTCCTGACCGACCGAAGGGTCCTTCAGCGCATCCTGGCGGCGGCGTCGCTCTCCTCCGCAGACACCGTCATCGAGGTGGGCGCCGGCAAGGGAGTGCTCACCCGAGCCCTGGCCGCGGCGGCGGGCAAGGTCATCGCCGTGGAGATAGACGAGGGGCTATGCGAGCACCTTCGCCGTCGCCTGGCGGCCCGCCCCAACGTGGAGCCCGTCTGCGCCGACATCCTCTCCCTGCGGCCCGACGAGTTGCTGACCCGCGCCCAGGCCTCGCCGCCGTACGTGGTGGTGGCCAACCTCCCCTACTACATCGCCTCCGCCGTTCTCCGCCACTTCCTGGAGAGCGCCCGGCCGCCCGCCAGGATGATCGTCATGGTGCAGGCGGAGGTAGCCCAAAGCATCGCCGCCCCGCCCGGCCGCATGAGCCTTCTGAGCGTCGGCGTCCAGTTCTACGCCCAGGCCAAGGTCCTCTTCTACGTGCCGCCGCGCGCCTTCCGTCCGCCGCCCAAGGTGCGCTCGGCCGTCATTCGCCTCGACGTGCGGCCGGAGCCGGCGGTAGCCGTGGACGACCGCCAGGCCTTCTTCCGCCTGGTGCAGGCCGGCTTCGCTGCGCCCCGCAAGCAGCTCCGCAACGCCCTCGCCCTGGGGCTGAGCATCGACCCCGCCGCCGCTCGGAGCCTTCTCGATACGGCGAACATCGACCCGACGCGCCGCGCCCAAACGCTCAGCCTCGACGAGTGGGGCTGCCTGTACCGCGCCTGGCGGGGGAACGCTCACCCCCCTGCACAGGAGTGATGTAGCGTGCGCCTGCGACTGATGGCCCCCGCCAAGATCAACTGGACGCTGGAGGTGCTCGACCGGCGACCGGACGGCTTCCACAACGTGAAGACCGTCGTCCAGACCATCGACCTCTTCGATAGCCTGGAGCTGGAGACGGCCGCCGAGCTGACCCTGGAGGCGACCGGCGAGGGCCTGCCGCCTTCTCAGGAGAACCTGACGATGAGAGCGGCCCGCCTTCTCCAGGAGAGGACGGGCTACAGCGGCGGCGCCAGGATGCGCTTGACCAAGACCATACCGGTCGCGGCCGGCCTGGGCGGCGGCAGCAGCGACGCCGCCGCTGCCCTGCGCGGCCTCGATCGCCTCTGGGGCCTGACCCTGCCTCACGAACGACTGGCCGAGCTGGCGGCCGAGGTGGGGTCGGATGTCCCCTTCTTCCTGCGGGGCGGCACCGCCCTGGCCGAGGCGCGCGGCGAGCGAATAACCCCCCTGCCCGACGCTCCCAGAACAGCCATCCTTGTGGTCGTGCCTCCGCTGGCCATACCAGAGAAGACCCAACGCATGTACTCCCTGCTGAACCTCAAGGACTACAGCGATGGCGCCGCCAGCGACCGCTTCGCCAACGCCCTCAGACAGGGGAGGCCTCTCAGAGAGAGCGATCTGTACGATGTCTTCGGCTCCCTGGCCTTCCAGGCCTTCCCCGAGCTGCAGACCTGCCGCCAGGCCCTGATACAGGCCGGGGCAAGTGCCGTTCACCTGGCCGGCAGCGGTCCGGCCCTGTTCGTGCTGCTCAAGGACGAAGAGCAGAGAGAACGCCTCGCCAGGGCGGCCGCCAGCGCCGGGGCGAAGGCGTTCGCCGCTACGACCATCGTCTCCTCGCAAGCACTAGCCACGGAGCAACTCCCCGACTGACGCCATGGAAGAGGTGTTCGCCGGTTTTGTCAGCGGCTACATCATGGCCCTCATCTTCACCGGCCTGGCAGCCCTCATGATCGTGCAGGCGCGCAGCCACGTTCCTTATCTGGTCAAAGCCATCGCCCCGAACATATCGGTCGTCGCCCTAGCCATCCCCATATCCCTGATCGCCTTCCTCGTGTGGACAGCTATCGGGATGCTCGTCGGTCTCCTCTATCGGTACACCCTGGAGGAAGCCCCCGGCGGCGGCCTGGGCAGCCCCAACCTCCTGTACACGCTGCTGATCATCAGCTTCGCTGGCCTGAGCCTGGCCGCCGTAGTAACCGCCTTCCGACGCCTGCCCTGGCAGCTGGCGGTGATGGCCCTCTCGTTCATCGCCCTGTTCGGCTGGGTCCTGCCCCGTCTGGCCCAGGCCGCCGAATAGCGAGGCGCTGTTCACCCCATCCGGCTGATCTCGGTCTTCCGCCGGCTTCTGTTGCCTCACGACTGGTTCATTCTCGATGGGTGAGAGACTTTCGGGCCAATCCGCGGGTTGAAACCCGCGTCTTCCTAGAATCGATACATAATGCTGCGGGATTCATCCCGCAGGGCTGGAAAGTTCAGCCACCAACGGCGAACCGGTTTCTCTTGCCTCCTGCCCCTTCCGCTATCCTGCCTGGTGGGTGCTACAATAGGGAGTCAGCCCTTTCAATCGAAGCGGGGAGCGCTCTTGGCCAGTACCTACGTAGCCCTTGACCTGGAGACCACCGGCCTCGAGCCGAACACTGACGCCATCATCGAGGTGGGAGCGGTGAAGTTCGACCCAAAGGGCGTCGTTCAGGAGACGTTCTCCACCCTGGTGAACCCCGGCAGGCCCGTCCCCTACCGCATACAGATGCTCACCGGCATCGCGCCCGAGGAGGTGGCAGAAGCACCCCCCATGGATGCCGTAGCGCCCCGACTGCAGCAGTTCATCGCCGGCCAGCCCATCGTCGGGCAGAACGTCCTTGGCTTCGA
Source organism: Dehalococcoidia bacterium (assembly GCA_030615765.1). Classification (GTDB taxonomy): domain Bacteria; phylum Chloroflexota; class Dehalococcoidia; order SM23-28-2; family SM23-28-2; genus SM23-28-2. The sequence goes on from JAUWYP010000002.1 coordinate 4,081, forward strand.
CCTTCGCTTCCTGGCAGCCGCTGGCCTCAGCCACGGCCCAGTGGTCTACGATACCCACGAGCTAGCCGTCCTCCTCCTGCCCCTGCTCGGGGAGTACGGCCTCTCAGCGCTGGCCCGCCACTTCAACATCCCCATGCCTAGCCATCATCGGGCCCTGGCCGACGCCCAAGCTACGCGCGAGGTCTTCGTGGCCCTGCGAGCCCACGCCGCCAGCCTGCCACCGCCCATTCTGGCCGAGGCCGCCAGCCTGGCCGCCGCCAGTCGCTGGCCCTGGCGCTCCTTCTTCGCCGAAGTGCTCAATGAGGCCGCGCCGGCCCCCGCCAGGACGCAGCGGCGGGCGGTGGAGCCTCTCGTGCCCTACGAGCGCCGCCAACCGGTGGAGCCGTCGGAGGTGCTGGGCCTCCTCCAATCGCTACGAGAGCGGCCGGACATCCTGCCTCAGTTCGAGGAGAGGCCGGAGCAGGGAGCGATGGCCCAGGCCGTGACTGAGGCCCTCAACGATGGCCAGCAGCTTATCGTCGAGGCGGGCACCGGCATCGGCAAATCACTGGCTTACCTCCTGCCCGCCGCCTGCTATGCTCTGCGCAACAGCGCCCGCGTAGTGATTTCCACTGCCACCATCAACCTGCAGGAGCAACTCACCACCAAGGACATCCCCGCCGTCCAGCGCCTCTTGGAGGGTTGGCCTTCCGATGGCCGCCCTCTGGCGGCGACCCAGCTCAAGGGCAGGCGCAACTACCTCTGCCTGCGTCGCCACCTGGCAGCTCGCCAGTCGTCCTCCTTTTCCGATGAGGAGACCCGCTTCGTCCTCCGCCTTCTCCTCTGGCTACCCCAGACCGAGAGCGGCGACCGCGCCGAGCTGCGCCTCGGCTCGGGCGAGGAGATGCTCTGGTATCGCTTCTCGGCCCAGAACGAGAACTGCTTGAGCAGCTCTTGTCCCTTCGTCCTGGATGGAAGCTGCTTCCTAGTGCGTGCCCGTCAGCGGGCGGAAGCGGCCCACCTGGTGGTGGTGAACCACGCTCTCCTTCTCTCGGACGTAGCCGTGGGCGGGCGCGTCATCCCTCCCTACGACAATCTCATCGTGGACGAAGGGCAGCATCTGGAGGAGGAGGCCACCCGCCAGCTGGGCTTTGAGGCGCGAGAGGCCGACCTGTTGTCCTATTTGGACCGCCTCCACCGGCGAGAGGGCCGAGAGCGCGGTGCAGGCCTGGCCGCCGGCGTCCGCCAGAGCGTGCGGGGGCTGGCCATGCCCCTGGGGCCGGGCTCTCACCTCACCGGCCTGGCCGCGGCCATCGGCGAGGAGGTGGAGAGGACACGCCCCCGCCTGCGCCAGTTCAGCGAGGCGGCGCGAGTCTTCCTCCAGCAGCACGCCGAGGAGCGTGGCAACTACGAGCAGCGCCTCCTGCTGACCCGCTCCATACGCGTCCAACCCGACTGGGTGACGGTAGAGGTGGCCTGGGAGAACCTGCGCCTGGCGCTTTCAGCCATCGAAAACGCGCTGGAGCGTCTGCATGTCGCCATCAGCGACGCCGAAGGCCTGGGCCTCCTGAACTACGAGAGCCTGCTGGCCGAGGCGGCCGCCCTGCTGCAAACCGGCGAGCAGCTTCGCCAGGGCATCGCCGCCGTCATCGAGCGGGAGGACCTGCAGCGGATCCAGTGGCTGACGGAGGGAGGCCCAGCGGGCATCGTGGTAGCCTCGGCGCCGCTGGACGTAGCCCCCCTCCTCCAGGAGCACCTCTACGCCGAGAAGAACAGTGTCGTCCTCACCAGCGCCACCCTGGCCACCCAGAGCTCCTTCGACTACACTCGCCAGCGGCTGGGCCTGGAAGACGCCCGCGAGCTGCTGCTGGGCTCGCCCTTCGACTACCAACGAGCGGCCCTCATCCTCCTGCCCAGAGACATGCCCGAACCAGGGGTGCGCGACTACCAGGAGGTCACCCACCACGCCCTCTGCGAGCTCTGTCGGGCCAGTCAGGGGCGAGCGCTGGTGCTGTTCACCTCCCACGCCTCTCTGCGCTCGGCCCACGCCGCCATCCGCGGGCCTCTGGGCCAAGGAGGGATCGCTATACTGGGCCAGGGCATCGACGGCGCGCCCCAGCAGCTTCTAGACGCACTCAGGCGCAATCCCCGCTCCGTCATCCTGGGCACCACCAGCTTCTGGGAGGGAGTGGACGTGGTGGGCGAGGCGCTGTCGCTGCTGGTGATGGCTCGCCTGCCCTTCAGCGTGCCCAGCGAGCCCGTCTTCGCCGCCCGCTCCGCGCTGTTCGAGGAGCCCTTCACTCAGTACGCCCTGCCTCAGGCTGTGCTGCGTTTCAAGCAGGGCTTCGGCCGCCTCATCCGCACCAAGACCGACCGAGGGGTGGTGGTAGTGCTGGACCGCCGCATCAAGAGCAAGCGCTACGGGCAGGCCTTCCTGGACTCCCTACCATCCTGCCGGATCGAGGAGGCGCCCCTGGCCGAGCTGCCTGCCCTTGCCGCCGCCTGGCTGGAGGCGAAGCGCTAGGAGGGAAGCGATGGAGGACGTGTTTCGTCACATCGAGGAGCACCAGCAGGAGGCCATCGACGACCTCATTCGCCTCTGCCGCCTGCCCAGCGTAAGCGCCGAGGGGAGAGCGATCGAGGAGACGGCGGAGCTGGTGAGCGAGATGCTGGAGAGCCTGGGCTTTCGCACCCGAATCATCCCCAAGGCCGGCGGCCATCCCGTGGTCTACGGCGAGCTTGCCGGCGCCTCAACGGAAAAGACCCTCCTCTTCTACAACCACTACGACGTCCAGCCAGCGGAGCCCCTCGACCTCTGGTCCTCTCCCCCCTTCGAGCCTGCCTTGCGGGACGATAAGCTTTACGCGCGTGGCGTCTGCGACAACAAGGGGAACATCGCCGCCCGCCTGGCGGTTATCCGCGCCTTCCAGGCAGTGCGGGGGCAGGTGCCCGTGTCGCTCAAGTTCTGCATCGAAGGCGACGAGGAGATCGGCAGCCCGGGCATCGAGCCCTTCGTGGAGGAGCGGCGTGAGCTTCTGGCCGCCGACGCCTGCCTGTGGGAAGGAGGCGGCGTCAACTGGCAGGACCAGCCCCAGATCGTCCTGGGAGGGAAGGGCCTGCTCTACCTTGAGCTGGAGGCCCGCGGGGCCAACCGCGATGCCCATTCGTCCTACGCGACCGTGCTGCCCAACCCCGCCTGGCGTCTCCTCTGGGCCCTGGCCACCCTTAAGGACCCGCAGGAGAACATCCTTATCGATGACTTCTACCAGCGAGTGCGACCACCCACGTCCCAGGAGAGGGGAGCAGTGGAGGCCATGCCCGCCGAAGAAACGTACAGGGCTCGCAGCCTGGGGATCGACGGCTTCCTGAAGGGCGTTCGCGGGCTGGACTACCGCCTGCGCCACCTGTTCGAGCCCACCTGCAACGTTGCCGGGCTTAACTCCGGCTACCAGGGCCCCGGAACCAAGACGGTGCTGCCATCGCGGGCCGTGGCCAAGCTTGACTTCCGCCTGGTGCCAGATCAGGAGCCCGAGGAAGTGCTGGAGAAGCTCCAGCGGCATCTCCATCAGAAGGGCTACGGCGATGTGGAGGTGCGCTGCTTGTCAGCCGAGCGGCCGGCCCGCACGCCCATCGACAACCCCTTCGTGGGCCTGGTGTGCGAGGCGGCTCGGCAGGTGTACGGCCGGGAGCCCGTCCTCATCCCCAGCATGGCCGGAACTGGACCCTTCTACCCCTTCGTCAAGACCCTCGGCCTGCCCACGGTCGATTGTGGCATCGGCTATCCAGAATCCCGAATGCACGCCCCCGACGAGAACATCCGCCTGCCCGATTTCGTCCGCAGCGTCAAACACACGGCTGCTGTGCTCGAGCGGTTCGCCATGCCACAAGCCTAATCACTACTCTCCGCCCCTGGCAGCTCAACCTTTCCCGCCAGAACGCCCTGCACCAGCTCCACCTCATCCTGGCGACTCCTCGCCTCGCCATCCAGCCGCGCTGTCTTCAGCAACCGCAGGACGCCGCGCATGCCTGGCCCCCGCACCACGCCCAAACGCTCGAGGGCTCTTCCATCCAGCGAGGGCTTTACATAATACCAGTTCTCCAAATAATGACGTAGCTTTTCTCTAGCGGTCGATCGAGAAGTCAGCAAGGCACAGGCATCGACAGCGGATAGGGGATAGGGCTCCAGGCGTTCGACCACCTGGCTGGGGCGGACATCAGGCCGCGATAGCCAGGGCAAGAGCTGCGCCAGCGCGGCTGCAGCTTCCAGCGCCTGCCGCTGCCTCTTGGACAGCGCTAGTCTGAGCGTTACTGCCTCGGCATCAGCAGGGGAGAGCCGGGTGCCCAGCAGGCCCAGGTAGAGCTCCGGCTGGGGCGAGGCCCGGCCAGCGCGGCGGGCTCGCCGGAAGGCCGTGGCCAGCTCATCGTCGAAGCGCAGAGCTCTGTGGATGGCCGCCAGTACCCCCAGCTCCTGACACCGCAGGAGGCCCTTCTCCGGCCTGTCCTCCGCCAGCAGACGCAGGAGCTCGTGTCGCACACGCGCGCCGCTGATGGTGTCCAGGTAGGCAAGGTCCCGCTTGAGCAGCGCCAGCGTTTCCTCCTCGATGCTAAAGGAGAAGCGCGTCTCGTAGCGAACGGCCCGCAGGATGCGGGTGGCGTCGTCGATGAAGCTGCGCTCGTGGAGGACGCGCACAACCCTGCGAGCGATGTCGCCCATGCCGTCGAAGGGATCGAGGAGCTGGCCGCTCTGACGACCACACAAGGCCAGGGCCATCGCGTTGATGGTGAAGTCGCGCCTGGCGAGGTCCTCGCCAATAGAGGCCGGTCTCACCTTTGGCAGGGCTCCCGGCTGTGCATACCTCTCGGCACGCGCCATCGCCAGGTCCAGACGAAAACCCTGCCCCTCTACCGTTACCGTCCCGAAAGCCCGGTGCTCCACCCAGCGCCCACCCAGCACCGCAGCCACCTTCTGCGCTAACGATAACACCTGCCCCTCGCCCACCACATCCACGTCTACCTGCCCTCGCCTCAGCGCCAGGTCTCGCACACCCCCACCGACCAGATACAGTGCGCGGCCCTCCTCCTCAGCCAGCCGCAGCACGACCTCCAGTGCCTCCGTGGCACCCGCCCCCAGGCCTCGCCGCAATCGAGGCAGGAGGTTTGTTGGTTTGGTTAGGTCTATTTCCCCCATGTCTCGTCTACGCTCTTACCTTCCCATTATCGCCCTGGGCGCTTGACATTAGCCTTGTATCCCCCTATCATTACCTGCGTTTGCGGGGCTCTCCCCACACTAAGCCTCTATTCTCTCCCACCTAGCTAAGCGCCCAGGGGAGATGTCCCTCCGAACGCAGAACGGTGGCGAGTGAAGGTTCTTAAAAGCTAAAGTTTGGCATCTAAGACGGTGGCAGTGATAGAACAGGAAGCACCCCTATCACAGTTACAGACGGCTCTCAGCCTGGAGTTCAAAGACCTCTCCTTGCTCCAACAGGCCTTGGTCCACCGGTCATATCTTAACGAGGCTCGCGTCCCAGGGCTAGAGTCCAACGAGCGGCTGGAGTTTCTGGGCGACGCCGCTGTGGGACTCATCGTCTCGCAGAAACTGTGTGCCGACTTTCCCCACCTGAACGAGGGAGACCTCACCCAGCTCAAAGCCGCTCTCATCCGCTGGGAGACCCTGGCTCGCGCTGCTGAAAGGCTCTCCCTGGGCGATTATCTCCTCTTGGGCCGCGGCGAGAAACAGAGCGGCGGCCAGCAGAGACCCTCCAACCTGGCCTGCGCCTTTGAGGCGCTGGTGGGAGCGGTCTTACTGGACAGCGGCCTGCGCAAGACCAGGGCCCTGGTGCTGCGCTGCCTCAAACCAGAGCTTGCCCAGATAGCGACCGGAAAGGTAGCCCTGGACAGCAAGTCGCGGCTGCAACAGGTGGTGCAGACGCGCTGGCAGGCAATGCCGTCCTACAAAACGGTAGCCGCTGAGGGACCAGACCACACCAAGGTGTTCACCGTGGAGGTGATGGTGGGCGATCGGGCTCTGGGTCGCGGCCGGGGGAGAAGCAAGAAGGAGGCAGAGAACAAGGCTGCCCAGCAAGCCCTAAAGGCTATCGACGCTGGCGGGCCCGCTCCCTGCCAGGCAAGTGAGCTATGTACCTAAAGCGACTAGAGATCCAGGGATTCAAGAGCTTCGCTACCCGAACTGCCTTTGAGCTCGGGCCGGGCACTACCACCATTGTCGGCCCCAACGGGGTCGGCAAGAGCAATGTGGCCGACGCCCTCCGCTGGGTCCTGGGCGAGACGAGCGGCCGCCTTCTCAGAGCTCGCAAGCTAGAAGACGTCATCTTCAGCGGCAGCTCCCGCCGCGGTGCCTCCAACGCGGCCGAGGTGACCATCACCCTTGACAACAGCGACGGCTGGCTTCCCCTCGATTTCACCGAGGTAGCGATCACCCGCCGAGGTCGCCGCTCCGGCGATAGCGACTACTTCATCAACCGCAAGCGGGTCCGCCTAAAGGACATCACCGACCTTCTCATGCGAGCCAGCGCCAGCCAGAGTAGCTACGCGATCATCGGCCAGGGCCTGGTAGAGACTATCCTCAACCTCCGCCCCGAGGAGCGCCGCTTCCTCCTGGAGGAGGCCGCCGACGTGCAGCGCTATCGCCTCAAGATCGAGGAGGCTCAGAATCGTCTGGCGGCCACCCGCGACAACATGGAGCGCGCGCAGTTCCTGGTCGACGAGATAGCGCCTCGCCTGTCCCAGCTCGAACGGCAAGCGCGACGAGCCTCCCGCCACGGGCAGCTATCGCAGGAGCTCACAGACGCCCTGGGAGCCTGGTACAGCCACCTCTGGCAGGAGGACCGGGAAGCACTGACAACGGCCCGACAGGCTCTCGACCGCTGCCAGCAGGACCAGGCCCGGGCCGAGGCGGAGATCAAGACCTGGGAGGAGCAGCTGGCGGCAGCAAGGGAAGAACTGGCCAGGAAGCGCTCGGCCATCGCCGACCGCGCCGTCCAGCACCAGCGCCTCAGCGAGCAGGTGAACCGCGTGCAGCAGCGCATCGCCGTCGCCCATCAGCAGCACAGCGGCGTGATCGGCCGGCGTCAGCAGCTCAAGCTAGAGCTGGAGGCCCTGGAAAAGGAGATGCTCAATCTGGCCCGAACCTCAGTGGAGAGCAGCCGCCGCAGGGCCGCCCTGGACGAGGAGCTGGAGGCAGGCCGCCGCGCCCTCAGCCAAGCACAGCAGGAGATGGAGAGCCTCGAACAGGAGGCCTCCGGCATGCAGCGGCAGGCAGCGACAGGTGAGGAGAAGGCCGCCCGCACCCGCGCCGGCGTAAGCGATGTCGAGGCGCAACTGCGCAACGTGGCTGACACCCGCTCGCACCTGGAGGAGGAGGGCTCCCAGCAGGAGGAACGCCGCCAGGCCCTCGTATCGCAGATGGCGGAGGCGGCGCGCAACCTGAGCAGGTATCGGGCCGAGGAGAAACGCCAGAATGAAGGCATGGTGGCCGCTCTTCAGGAGCAGGATGCCCTGAAGAGCCGTCTGGAGAAGAGCCAGACCTCCCTCGTGGCTTTGCAGGAGAGCTGCCGCCTGCGCGATCTGGAGATAGAGCGCCTTGAGGCCCGCCTCGGCGTCCTCACCGACGCCCAGCAGGCCTGCGATGCCCAAACACGGGCCGGTGCCCCCGTCCTGGAGACCGTCGACTCTCAGTTGCACGGCCTCCTGGGAGTGGTGAGCAGCCTCATTCGCGTACCCAAGGGTCTGGAACGAGCCATCGAGGCCGCTCTGGCCGAGAACCTCCAGGCGATGTTGGTGGAGCGCCAGAAGGATGCCCTGGCCGTTGTGCAGGACCTGGCCAGGCAAGAGGCAGGACGGGTGGTCATCTTCCCTCTGGACAGCCTCAAAGAAGTCTACCCCCTCAACATCATGAAGGAACAGGGGGTCGTGGGCGTCGCCAGCCAGCTGGTGAAGTGCGACGGACGTTACCGCAAGGTGATCGATACCCTCCTGGGCCGCACCATCGTCGTGGAGGACCTGGATATCGCTCTACGTGTCCTGCGGCGAGGGATGGGCAGCGTGGTGACCCGCGACGGCATCCTCCTTCACCCTGTGGGTTCCATCAGCACCGGCCGTCCCACCAGCGAGGGCAATATCTTCGCCCGCCAGCAGGAGCTGAGCTCCATACCGAAAGCCATCGAGAGACTGGTCCGGTCCCGCCAGGCGGCCGAGGAGGAGATGGAACGGCTCCGCTCCCGCATCGCCGAGGACGAGAGCGCCCTGCGAGAGGCAGCCCAAACCCTGGCCACCCTCCAGGAGCAGCGGATGCAGGCCCAGGATGCCATCGCCGAGGACCGCCCCCTGCTGGCCCAGCTGCGAGGCGAGCTGCGCTGGCTTATCACCAGCCAGCGGCGGTCGACTAAGCAAGCAGCATCTCTGGCCCAGCAAGACCAGCGCCTGCGGGAGGAGAGAGAACAACTGCTGGCCGAAGCCGCTGAGTCCCAAGAGGTGACCCAGTATCTGCGCTCGGCGGCCAGCCTGTTCGGCGAGCGCCGACAGACCCTGTTGCAAAGGGTCACCGAGTGCAGCACCAAGGTGGCCTCCCTGGATGGCGAGCTGCGCTCCCTAAACACCCTGCAGGAAACGCGCCAGACTACCCTGACCAAGCTGGACGGCGAGATGAGCGCCAAGCAGGCCGAGCTGCGCGGGATCGAGATGGAAAGCACCTCCCTCACCGGAAACGTCGAGGCCGACTGGCGAGAGGTGGAGAATCTTACGCGGGAACTCAAGATCTACAGCGAGGAGGTAGAGCCCGCCCAGCGGGCCATTACCGCGCTGGAGAGCCAGGAGCGAGAGCACCAAGCCAAGGAGACCTCCGCCCGCAGCCATCTGCTGGCTGCCGAACGCCAGCGCCTGGAAGCGGAGGCGGAGGTGCATCGCCGCCTGGACGACCTCGATAGCCTGCGCCAGCGCATCGAGGCCGACGGCCTGACGCTAACCGATGGGAGCGAGGTGGCACCAGCACCCATGCCCGCGCCTGAATCACCTGCCTTGCTGCCCAGCGGCGATGGCAATGGCGACGGCCAAACCAGCCGCCTGCCGCCGGTGGCCGGTGGGGCAATCATCGACCCCCAGCCTATGCAGGAGCGCATCCAGCGCCTGCGCTCCCAGCTACGATCGGTGGGCCCGGTCAACCCTGAGGCCGAGGCCGAGTACAATGAGCTGAAAGAGCGCCACACCTTCTTTACCTCTCAGCTCACCGACCTGGCCGCAGGCGAGCGTTCCCTCTTTCAGGCTATCGACGAACTGGACGAGATCATTTGCGAGCGCTTCAAGGCCACCTTCCAAGACGTGGCCCAGCGGTTCAGCCGCTACTTCACCACCTTCTTCGGCGGCGGCAAGGCCAAGCTCGTCCTCACCACGCCGGAAGACTATCGCACCTCCGGCGTGGACATCGCCGCTCAGCCGCCCGGCAAGCGCCTGCAAAGCTTGAGTATGCTCTCGGGTGGCGAGAAGGCTCTCACGGCGGTGTCTCTCCTGTTCGCCCTGCTGCAGACGAACCCCTCGCCCTTCTGCGTCCTGGACGAGGTAGACGCCATGCTGGACGAGGCCAATGTGGGCCGCTTCGTCGCCGCCCTCCAAGAGCTGGCCCAGCACAGCCAGTTCATCATCATCACCCACAATCGCCGCACCATCGAGACGGCCGACAGCATATACGGCGTCTCCATGGGTGACGACTGCATCTCTCGCGTCCTCTCCCTGCGCCTGAGCGACGTCCCCTCTAACTAGCGCCCTCATTTCTCACTCGGATGGCGACCTCTGCTTGATCGACTCCCCGGTCGATACTATGATCCAACAAGGCATCCCCTGGCCCCAGGAGGTAGCATCTGTTCAAGCACTTCGGACGCTCTCCACAGGATGAAGAAAAGACCACCGCCGCCCTCGACCGCACCCGCCGCACCTGGTTCCGCCGCGTAGCCGGACTCTTCGAGCGCTCCCGCATCGACGATGAGCTCTGGGAGGAGCTAGAGGAACTCCTTATCGCTGCCGATGTCGGTGTGGCCACCACCGCCAGGCTCATCGAACGCCTCCAGGCTCGGGCGAAGGACGAAGGGATGAAGCAGCCCGAGCAGGCTCGCCAGGGTCTCGAGGAGGAGCTGACAGCCATCCTGGCCGTGGAGGGCGGCGGCGGCCAGCTCTGGGGCAAGGACGCGGGAACTCTTGCCGCCAAGCCGGCCGTCATCCTGGTGGTAGGGGTGAACGGCAGCGGCAAGACCACGAGCATCGCCAAGCTGGCCTGGAGCCTGAAGAGCGAGGGCAAGCGGGTGATCCTGGCCGCCGCCGACACCTTCCGCGCCGCCGCCATCGATCAGCTATGCCAGTGGGGGGAGCGGGTGCAGGCGGAGGTGGTGGCCCACCAGCAAGGGGCCGACCCCGGTGCCGTGGTCTTCGACACCCTCACGGCCGCCCAACGCCGGGGCGCCGACGCAGTGATCATCGATACGGCCGGTCGCCTTCACACCAAGGTCAACCTGATGGAGGAGCTGCGCAAGGTCCAGCGGGTGATCCAGCGCAAGGACCCTTCGGGCCCCCATGAAGTTCTGCTGGTTCTGGACGCCACCACCGGCCAGAACGCCCTCCTCCAGGCCAGGCACTTCACCGAGGCGGTGCAGGTGACGGGCCTTTTCCTGGCCAAGCTGGACGGCACGGGCAAGGGCGGCATTGTTTTCGCCATCTGCGACCAGCTGGGCATCCCCGTGCGATTCGTGGGCAGCGGCGAGCGGCCGGAGGACCTGGCCCCCTTTGTGGCCGAGGAGTTCGTGGAGGCCCTTTTCGCCTAGCGCGAAGTTAGCGATGCGATGCTAGAAACGCTGACTTGGTGGGCGGCGGCCATGCTGGTGGGACTGATCGCCCTCCCCATAACCTTCGTTTTCTTCCATCGTCTGCCCGACCGCGGCTACGCCTTCACCAAGGTTATCGGCCTGCTACTGGTAAGCTATTGTCTCTGGATTGGCGCCACCCTGGGCCTATTCCCCAACAGCCGCGGCTCCATCATCCTCATCCTGATCCTCTTAGCCCTCCCTTCGGCCGCCCTAGCCGCGCGCCACCGTCAGGAGCTGAGCGCCTTCCTCCGCGCTGGCTGGCCCTATCTCCTGCTGGTAGAGGGCCTTTTCCTCTCCGCCTTCGCCCTGGCCGTCTATCTGCGCTCCTTCGCCCCCGAGATCCAGTGGGGCGAGAAGCCCTTCGAGCTAGCCTTCGTCAACGCCATCAACCGCAGCGAGCTCTTCCCGCCTGACGACCCCTGGCTCTCCGGCTATTCCATCAGCTACTACTACTTCGGCTATCTCATCGCCTCCACCCTGACCAAGCTGACCGGCCTGGGGGTCAACGTCACCTTCTACCTCACCCTGTCGCTGGTGGCGGCGCTGGCGGCTACCGCCGTCTTCGGAGTCGTCTACAACCTGCTGGCCTCCGCTCGAAAGACCACGGAAAAGGCCCTGGCAGCGGCCCCGAAGCTGATGCCGCGAGTGGCCATCTTCGGTCTGGTGGCGGCCGGACTGCTTCTTCTGGTGTCCAACCTGGAGGGCGTGTTCGAGATGCTGGCCGCCCACGGCATCGGCTCGTCCACCTTCTACGAATGGGTAGGGGTCTACAATCTGACCGGTCCCGAGTCCACCGACGAGTGGTACCCCACCAAGGACTGGTGGTGGTGGCGAGCGACCCGCATAGGCTCCGCCTGGGACATCCAGGAGTTCCCCTTCTTCAGCTTCCACTTTGGAGATCTCCACCCCCATGTCCTCGCCCTCCCCTTCACCATCACCGCTGTGGCCATCGCCTTCCAGCTATTCCGCTCCGGCGACGGCCTGGACAGCCTCTGGATCATCCGTCATCCCTGGCGCTTCCTGTTCACGGCCCTGGCCATCGGCGCCCTGGGCTTCCTCAACCTGTGGGACCTGCCCACCTTCTTCTTCCTGGTGGTGGTGATCGCTCTCATGACCAACTGGCGGCGGGAGGGGCGTCTTAACCTTCGCGCTGTGTGGGATACAGCCTCCTTTGCCTCATCTCTGGCCATCGTGGCCGTCCTCCTCTACCTGCCCTTCTACCTTGCCTTCGACAGCAGCGCCGAAGGACCGGCGCTAGTGGAGACGGCCACCCGGCCGGGCCATGCGCCTATCAATTCCACCGTCACCCGTCCCGGCCACTTCCTCATGGTCTGGCTGCCCCTCGTGTGGCTGGGCTTGTCGCTGGTAGTGGCACGCATCCTTGTCCGGCCCTGGCCTCGCCTGCGCCCGTCCATGGTTGCCCTGTCTGTGCTCCCCTGGCTGGCCCCCCTGGCCATCTGGGCCTTCTTGATATTGGTAACGCGCGGCCCCGGCGGCTTCGCCGACGAACTGACCACCCGCGGCCCCAGTTGGGGAACCCTTCTTATGCTGGCCGCGTTCTTGGCGGCCGCTGGCTTCGCCCTGGCCCGCGAACTCTTCCGCGAACACGAGAATGAGGACGTGAGGCGAACTTACCTGTTCGCCCTGACCGTCGTAGGCCTGGGCCTTCTCCTCATCCTGGGACCCGAACTGTACTGGATTCAAGACGTCTTCCACTTTCGAGTCAACACCGTCTTTAAGCTGTACTACCAGGCCTGGATGCTTCTGAGCATCGGCGGCGCCGTGGGCCTGTACTACCTCACCGTCCACTGGCGGCCGACGCGGCCGGCCATCGCCTTGGCCCGCCTTTGCTGGGCCAGCCTCACCGTCATCATCATCGCCACCTCCCTGGTCTACACGGTGGCCGCCACCTTCGACCGAACCGGCGGCTTTACCAACGCCCAGCGTATGGACGGCTACGTTCACGTGCAGGTGTACCACCCCGACGAGTACGAGGCCATCCGCTGGCTGAACGATAACGTGAGGGGCACCCCGGTCATCCTCGAGGCGGTGGGCGACGCCTACAGCGATTATGCCCGCATCTCCTCCCGCACTGGTCTGCCTACGGTGCTAGGCTGGCCTGGCCACGAACGCACATGGCGGGGCTCGGACGAACCACTCAATGGCCGTCAGGAAGATGTTGCCCGAGCTTACACCACCAGCAGCCCACGGGAAGCAAGAGAGGTCTTGCAAAAGTACAACGTCGAGTACGTATACGTCGGTCATTTGGAGAAGGAGGCCTACGGCACGGCAGGACTGGCCAAGTTCGGCACCTTTATGGAGGTGGCCTTCCGCAACGAAACCGTCACCATCTATCGAATGCCTCGGGAGGTACAAACCGTTGTCAGCGCCCCCTAGGGTGGCAGCGAGGCGATGGCGCTCATGAGCGAACGCCCCGATGACACCCTATCGACTGAGCCTTCGGGAACAATAGCTGGGGCATCACCAACAGCGCCCGCCCTGTCCATCAGCCTGGAGACGGTCATCTGGCTGACCGTTATCGGCTTGGCCGCCGCTCTGCGCTTGGCCCGCCTGGATCACCTCCCGCTGGGCATCGACGAGAGCGTCCGCGCCTTCGCCGCCTGGCAGACCTCCCAGGGCGATACCCCCGCCAACTGGCCGGGGGACATGACCGCCTCTCTCACTGCCTACTTCTTCTCCATCTTCGGCTCCAGCGATCTTCTAGCCCGTCTGGTGCCGGCCCTGGCCGGGGCGGCCCTGGTCGCCCTGTTCTGGCCCCTATCACGATATGTGGGCGGTGCTGCCCTGGCGGCGGCGGGTCTAGTCACCTTCTCGCCCCTCCTCGTGCATGTCTCCCGTAGCGGCCTGCCTTACAGTGTCGGCAGTCTTCTCTCTCTGGGCATGGTCCTATCTCTCTTCGCCTACCTGCGGACACAGCGGCCTCTCTATCTCTTCGTGCTGGTCATCAGCCTGGGCCTGGCGCTGGGCAGCGACCCCGTTTCCACTTCTACGGGCCTCATCGTGGTGGCCTTCCTGATCTACGAGATGGGCTGGCGGCGAAGCCAGGACGTGCTCGCGGCCGTCGGGCCCATCAGGCAGAACCCAGTCCTGATCATCAGCGGTCTGCTCTTCTTCCTGGGAGCGTTGGAGCTGGGCGTCACCCACTTCGGCACCTCCGTCGATCGCCTTAGCCTGCCCGGCCTACGCCAGTGGGTGGACATGTTTGCCCTGCCGCGCGATGGCCTGCCCTGGCACTTCCATCCCGGCATACTGACGAGCTACGAAGCGCTGCTGTTTCTTCTGGGCGGGTCAGCCTACCTGTGGCTCCTGAGCCGCTGGATCGCCTCCAGAGGCGAGGATATCTCCCTCTTTCAGCGCTTTCTCTTCTTCTGGGCCAGCGGCGCCGCCGTTATCATCGCCATCACCACCCGTCGCGAGGCAGGGCAGCTCGTCCTCCTCGTCCTGCCCCTTGCTCTCCTGGCCGGTAGCTGGCTGGAGACGATAGCCGCCGAGACCGATCCCGCCTCCCTCCGCCGGGCGGCCCCTTACCTGGTGCCTGTGCTTGTCCTGGCCGCCTACATAGCGTTTGTCCTTAGTCAGTGGGCTCAGGCCGGCGAGGTGGGATCGGCAGGCGAGAGCATAAGGGTGATCCTTGCCCTAGCGGGCGCGATAGCCCTGATATGGATCACCTGGAATATGCTGGGCCGTCAGGCGACCGCCAGCTCGCTGGCCCTGGCGCTGGTGCTGCTGGCGGTCTTAGCGATCCACGGCTCCACGTCTGTAATGTACGGCCGGGGCACCGAGTTTCTGGCCGACGAGCGAGTCGACCCCAGCGTCTTCCAGTTGCAGGAGCGGCTAGCCGCCTTTGAGGCGGAGACGCCTGGGCCGATCGCTGTCCACGATTCGTTTCTTCCCTCGCTGGGGTGGTATCTACGGGATGTGAACGGCGTAGTCTTTGCGCCCTCACCGGCGGCGGACGCCGTAGCTATTGTGACTCTGCCCGGCGAATCAGCCCCCTCCGGCTACCGCTGGCAGAGGACGTGGCCCATCGTCGAAGGCTGGCTGCCTCACTCCGTCGATCCCCTCGACTGGTGGCGATGGCTGGTTTACCGTCAGCCCTGGGGTGACTTATCATCCAGGGAAGCGGACCTACTGGTGAGGATCGAATGAGCAGTCAAGAATCCCCTTCTCCCGTGCTGGCGCCCTCGGCCAGCCCATTCGAGCGCCTGGGCTCCCTGCGCCTGAGGCTGGACTGGGAGCTGGCCCTCTATGTCCTGTTCATTGCAGTTGGCGCAGCCCTCCGCTTCTGGGACCTGGGAGCGCGCGCCTTCCACCACGACGAGAGCCTGCACGCCCAGTATGCCTGGTACCTGTTCCGCGACGGCACGTACGATCATAACCCGATGATGCACGGCCCCTTCCAGTTCTTCGGCACCGCCTTCAACTTCCTCCTGTTCGGAGTAAGCGACTATACGGCCCGCATTCTGCCTGCCTTCGCAGGCACCGCCCTCATCGGCCTGCCCTTCTTCCTACGGCGCCACTTGGGCCGCTCGGGGGCGCTGATCGCTGCCGGGCTCATCGCCTTTTCTCCCACCCTCCTCTACTTCAGCCGCTTCGCCCGCAATGATATCTACATTGGCCTGTGGACCCTGGGGCTGGTGGTCTGCCTCTGGCGCTACATCGAGGAAGGCCGCCACCGCTACCTGTACATCGCCGCCGGGCTTCTGGCGCTCAGCTTCGCCACCAAAGAGGCCACCTTCCTGAACGCAGCCATCTTCATCGGCTTCCTCGACCTGTGGATAGCCCAGACGCTGGCCAACCGGATCAGGGAGCGCGAGAACCTCGATCCACTGGTCACTTCCTTCGTGTTCCTGGCCTTCGTGCCCTGTGCCTGGGCCATCGCCGCTCTCTGGCCTTTCATGACGGAGAAGACACGCTGGCGCATCGGGCTGGGGGAGAGACCCCGCGCTGCCGACTTCCTGCTCATCCTGGGCACGCTAACCCTGCCCCAGTTCGCCGCGGCCATCCAGGTGCCGCTGGAAGCCCTCGGCATGCAGGCGGCCGACTGGTCTCGCCACCTGTTCACCCTCAACCTGGGCCCGCTCAGCGGGGCTGAGAAGGTCACCCGCGAAGAGCTCACCGGCTTCCTCACCGTCTCCATTCTCGTGGTGTCCACGGCCTTCATCGGCCTACGCTGGAACTGGCGCTCCTGGCTCATCGTGGGAGCCATCTTCTACGCCGTCTTCGGCCTGTTGTACTCCACCTTCCTCACCAACCCGGACGGCTTTGGCTCCGGCATATGGAACTCCCTGGACTACTGGCTGGAGCAGCAGGGAGAGCGCCGCGGCGGTCAGCCCTTCTTCTACTACCTGGTGCTGCTACCCGCCTACGAGTTCCTGCCCCTGCTCTTCGCCTTCGCGACCGCGGCGGTGGCCCTGGCCAAGGCTGCCTTCGGCCCCGACACGCCCGACGGCCACTTAGCCCGCATTCTATTCTTTGTGGCCGGCTTCCTAGCTATTCTGGCCCTGACCGCCAGCGCCGCCGGGAACTCAACGGTCGGCATGGTGCTGGGGCTAGTCGCCCTGGCCCTGCTGGTCTTCAGCCTGCGGGTCAACCCCTTCCTCCGCTTCCTGACCTTCTGGATGATAATGAGCCTCTTCGCCTACTCGATGGCCGGCGAGAAGATGCCCTGGCTCAACGTGCACCTGGCCCTGCCGGTGGTCATCCTGGCCGCCTACACCCTGGGCCAGGTCTGGAAGCTAGCCCAGACGGGAGAGTGGCGCTTCCGCCTGCCCAGCTACACCTGGCCTTTGCTGGCGGCCGCCGTGGGAGCGGGAGCGGTGGCCTTCGGTGTATTCGGCCCCAGCGGCGGCCTGGTAACTCGCATCCTGGTCGGCTTGGCAGCGGCCCTGGCCATCGCCGCCTTGACCAGCACCCTGCGGGGGCGAGCGATGGCGTTGGTGCCGCTGGCAGCGCTGATTGGCGTCCTCCTGCTGTTCAGTGGTCGGGCGGCCTGGATGGCCAGCTTCCAGGAAGGCGACGGCGCCGACGCCCGCGAGATGCTGGTCTACACCCAGACGACGCCCGACATCCCCAAGATCCTGGACCAGATCGAGCAGGTAGCGGAGGAGACCGGCCTGGGCAAAGACCTGCCCATAGTCGTGGACAGCCGCGACGCCTTCTCCTGGCCCTGGGTCTGGTACCTGCGCAACTATCACAGCGACTCCTATCCCAATCTGGAGGGCGGCCAAGAACCGCCCGCCAACGCGATCCTCCTGGTCAACATCAGCAACGACGCCGACATGCAGCCCCACCTGGACGGCTACGGGCCGGGGCAACCCTACTCCCACCGCTGGTGGTTCCCCGAGACCTATCGGGGCCTCGAGCTCGAGGACGGGAAGCGGAAGAACCTGCTAACTATCTTCGCCGACTTTGTGGCAAGCCTGGGCGATGACGATACGTGGGACACTTGGTGGCGCTACTTCCGTGACCACGAGCCGCCGCAGCCCACGGGCTCGGCGAACGCGGTGGCCTATTTCCCCGAGGAGTTCGCGCCCGCGGACATCGTCGACGGGCAGGAACCGCTCGAGGCACCCAAGGCCGATAGCGAGGGCAGGTTCACCCTGGGCGAGCGCGGCACCGGCCCCGGTCGATTCATCAAGCCGGTCGGCCTGGCCGTGGACGGAGAGGGCAACCTCTATGTCGCCGATAGCGGCAACCATCGCATCCAGAAGTTCGACAGCGAGGGCGAATTCATAGCCGAGGTCGGTTCTCTGGGAGACGACGAGGGCGAGTTCAACGAGCCCTGGGGCGTGGCGGTGGACACTGAGGGTAACCTGTACGTGGCCGACACCTGGAACAACCGCATCCAGAAGTTCGACCGCGACCTCAACTTCCTGACCCAGTGGGGTCAGCCAGCCTCTGACCTCCTCAACCCCAAACCGTACGATTTCTGGGGCCCGCGGGACGTGGCGACCGATGCCGAGGGCAACGTCTGGGTGGCCGACACCGGCAACGGCCGCGTCCTCAAGTTCGCCGGCGACGGCACCTTCCTGGCAAGCCTGGGCGAGCCCGGTTCGGAGACGAGGCAGCTCCGCGAGCCCGTCGGCATCGAGATCGCCCCCAACGGCGACATCCTCGTGGCCGATGCCTGGAATAGTCGCATCCAGCAGTTCGACAGCCAGTTCAATCCAGTGGCCCAGTTCCCCATGCCGGGCTGGATCCCGGATGACCCGTCCACCAAGCCCTATCTGGTCCTGGCACCCGATGGCAGCATCATCGCCAGCGAGACTTCCCGCCATCGCCTCCTGCGCATCGGCGCCGACGGCAGCATCCTATCCATCCTGGAGGGCCTGGAGGAGACGGCTCTGGTCAGCCCCACCAGCCTGGCCCTCGACGACCGAGGCTTCCTCTACATCTCCAGCAGCGGCGCCAATCAGATCCGCCGCGTCCTCCTGACCGATATGCCTGTGTCCTGACCCTCGCCCCTCCCTGCGACCGTGACTGCTTCATTCTTGGTGGGTAGCGGTTTTCGG
Source organism: Dehalococcoidia bacterium (assembly GCA_030615765.1). GTDB lineage: Bacteria > Chloroflexota > Dehalococcoidia > SM23-28-2 > SM23-28-2 > SM23-28-2. Next base: position 22,460 of record JAUWYP010000002.1, read on the forward strand.
ACCATCCCGCGGGTTTCCGCCGAAGGCGGATCCGCCTCTGGCGGAGAAACCCGCAGCTTCCCAGAATCGAAGATTTGGTGCTGCGGGATTTATCCCGCAGGGTTAGGGAGTTCACCCACCGGTGCTGAACCAGTTACCTACGACGGCCCGCGTTGCTTGACCAACTGCCCCCACCCTATAATGATGCGTGCCCTCTCCAGGCGGGAGGAAAAGGCGGGCCAAACATCTTGCTGCGCAACCGTCAGCTTTGGATTGGCATACTGGGGACGGCCCTCTTCCTGGGTTTGTTCTTCTGGCGTACCGATCTGGGCGACATGGCCGACAAGCTGACCGAGGCTAACTACTGGTGGTTCGCTCCCGCCATCGCCGTCTGGTTCCTCTCGGCCTGGTTCCGCTCCTTGCGCTGGCACTACCTGCTGCGCCCCATCGGCAATCTCTCCACCCGGACCCTCTACCCCGTCGTGATCATCGGCTACATGGCCAACAACCTCCTGCCGGCGCGGACCGGGGAGCTGGTGCGGGCCTACATCATGGACAAGAGGCACGGTCTGAGCATCATGGCCACCCTGGGCACGATTGCGGTGGAGCGCCTGTTCGACGGGCTGGTGCTGGTCGTCTTCTTGATAGCCGTGGGGGCCTTCGTGGGCCTCAGCCAGGAGCTGGGCATCCTGGCCGCCGCCATGTCCGCCACCTTCGTCGCCGTTCTGGCCCTCTTCCTGTTCGCCGCCTCCTCCCAGGAGCGAACCGAACGCTGGCTGGCAAGGCTTCTGCGTTTCCTGCCGGCGCGAGCCCAGGAGAAGGGCAGTAAGTGGGCTGGCTCGTTCGTAGCGGGGCTAGGCGCCTTGCAGAGCCCCTGGCACATCGCCGCCGTGCTGATCACCTCGGTGGTGGCCTGGGCCCTGGAGGCCACCATGTACTTCATGGTGGGCGTCTCCTTCGACCTGGGCGAGGCCTTCCCCATCTTCATGATGGTGGCGGCTGCCGCCAACCTGGCGATAACCCTTCCTTCCACCTCGGGCGGCATCGGGCCCTTCGAGTTCTTCGCCAAGGAGACGCTGGACTTCGTCGGGGTGAGCCGGGGGACGGCCGGTGCCTACGCCGTTGCCCTGCACGCCCTGCTCCTGCTGCCGGTGGTGGCGGCCGGCCTTGTCTTCCTGTGGGTCATCAACCTCTCGCTGGGCGAGGCCCTGCGCCGTCCGGCCCAGCCCAAGCTGGCCCCCGACGCGGGCCTGGAAGGGGAGGGTAGCGAATGAAGGTGGGGATCATCGGCGGGGGACTGACCGGCCTGACCGCCGCCTATCGACTCTGCCAGCGAGGCTTCCAGGTCCACCTGCTGGAAGGAGGGCCCAACCTGGGAGGCCTGGTGGGCACGTTCGAGATCGGCGGCGGCCGCATCGAGCAGTTCTATCACCACATCTTCTCCAACGATACCGCCATCATGGCCCTGCTCGACGAGCTGGGCCTGGCCGACCGCCTGCTCTGGCGGCAATCGAAGGTAGGCATCTTCTACGATGGCCGAGTGTACGACTTCGTCACCCCCCTCGACCTGCTGCGCTTCACCCCCATCTCCCTCGTGAACCGTCTGCGATTGGGGCTGGTGGGCCTCTGGCTGCGACGGCAGAAGAACTGGCAGCCCTACGAGGCCATCACCGCCAAGGAATGGATCATCAAGCACGCCGGCCAGCGCAACTACGACGTCGTCTGGGGGCCGCTGTTGCGGGGCAAGTTCGGCCAGCGGGCGGACGATGTCAGCATGGCCTGGTTCTGGAGCAAGATCCACCTGCGCTTCGCCTCCCGCAAGGGAGGGGCCGGCCAGAAGGAGCAACTGGGCTATCTGCTGGGCAGCTTCGGCCTGCTGGTCGGCACCCTGGCCGAGCGCATCCGCCAGATGGGAGGCGTGGTGGAGACGGGACGGCCGGTGCAGCGGATGCTCGTGGAGGATGGGCGGGCCGTCGCTCTGGAGGCGGGTGGAGAGAAAGGGGAAAGAATACCCTGCGACGCCGTCCTCGCCACCGTCCCCAACCAGAGCTTCCTCGACCTGGTGCCGGAGCTCCCCGAGGACTACGCGACCAAGCTGGGGACTGTGCAGCATCAATGGGCTCTCTGCCTGGTGCTGGCCCTCAAGCAGTCGCTATCGCCTATCTACTGGATGAACATCAGCGACCGCTCCATCCCCTTCCTAGCCCTCATCGAGCACACCAACTTCATCGAGCGCTCCCACTACGACGGCCTGCACGTGGCCTATCTCTCGAACTACCTGGAGGAAGCCTCGCCCCTGCTCCAGATGGGGGTCGATGAGCTGTGCGAGCTCTACTTCCCCCACCTGCAGCGCATCAACCCGGCGTTTTCGCCAGACTGGGTGGTCGACCGCTGGCTCTTTCGAGGGCCCTTCGCCCAGCCGATCATCGCCACCCACTACTCGCGCTCCATGCCCGAGCATCGTACGCCTATCGAGGGGCTGTATCTGGCCAACATGAGCCAGATCTACCCCGAGGATCGCGGCCAGAACTACAGCATCCGCCTGGCGGAGAAGGTGGCAGCCATGCTCGCCGCCGACCTTGAATGAGCGCGGGCAGCAGTCTATGATCGGTGAAGCAATCTGCAATCGTCCATAGGTTAGAAAGGCTTGCCCTTTGACCGACACGACCAAGAGCCCGCCAGGGCTGGAGCAGCTCCTGGCCGACCTCAAGCCCGACAACGCTGACCTGCTAGCCACCTTTCATCGCATCCAAGACGCCTACGGCTACGTGCCGCGCCAGGCCATGCCGCTCCTGGCCGAAAAGCTGCACACAACCCCCGCCATGATCTACGGCGCCATCACCTTCTACTCCGAGATCCGCCGGGAGCCGCCCGCCCGCACGATCATCTCCTGGTGCAGCGGGCCGGCCTGTCGCCTCAAGGGCTCGGAGAACATCCGGCGGGCGCTGGAGGCTGTGCTGGGCATCGGCCTGGGGGAGAGCACCGCCGACAAGGCCGTCGGCCTGCACCTGGTCCAGTGCGACGGCACCTGTGCGCTGGCGCCCTTGGTTCGCCTCAACGGGCGCCCCAAGGGTCCCCTGACCGTCAGCGAGGCTATCAAGCTGGCCCGCGAGCTGAAGGAAAAGGGAGGCTAGCCCTGACGCCCTACGAGATACGGCCCGCCAGCCCAGGGGACATGCCCTTCATCCACGAATGCGTCCGCCGCTTTCGTCTGGACAATGAGTCTCTGGATACCGAGCAATTCATGACCGTTCGGCAGGGCGGAGAGATCATTGCCTTCGGCCGGATCAAGCCCTACGGCGACGACGTGTACGAGCTGGGCTGCGTGGGCGTCGTCGAAGAGCAGCGCGGCCGGGGCCTGGGCCGACTGGTGGTGCAGGAGCTGATCGAGCGCTTCCCAACGGACGCCGTGTACGTCACCACCGACCTGACCGAGTATTTCGACAAGCTCGGCTTCACCCGAACGGACAGCCTGCCGCGCCCCCTGACCGAGAAGATCGAGAACGTTTGCGACAAGCTACGCTCCGGCGTGGTGGGCATGGTCTACCAGCGCCAGAGGAGCGGAATAGCGAGATGAGAACCTACCGGGAGCTGCGCCAGCAGGCGAAGGAAGCCTGGCGAGCGGTGGAGAGCCCCTCGCGGCCGCGCATAGCGGTCGGCGTCACTACCTGCAGCCGGGCCGTCGGCGCCGACGAGACGCTGGAGGCCATCCGCCAGGAGGTGTCGCGCCGCGGCCTGGAGGTGGACGTGGCCGTCACTGGCTGCTGGGGCCTCTGCTACGCCGAGCCGATGGTGGAGGTCGCCAAGCCCAACGGCTCTCGCATCCTCTATCAGAAGGTGACCGCCGAGCGGGTGCCCCAGCTTGTCGAGGAGGCGCTGGCATCCACAGACGGCATCTGCCAGGAACTGGCCCTCGCTACACTTTCGTCCCAGCCCGTGGATGGCGTGCCGCCGCTGTCATCTCTCGACTTCATGGCCGTGCAAGAAGAGCGCTATCTCATGGCCAACTGCGGCGTTATCGAGCCCGAGAACATCGACCACTACATCGCCCGCAGCGGCTACGAGGGCCTGACCAAAGCCCTGGGCATGTCCGACGAGGACGTCATGTGGGAGATCTCCGATGCCGGGCTGTGGGGACGGGGCGGTGCCGCCTTCTCCACCGGTCGCAAGTGGGAGTTCCTGCGAGACGCTAAGAGCAAGCCCAAGTACATGATCGGCAACGCCGACGAGGGCGACCCCGGCTCATTCGTCAACCGCACCCTCATGGAGAGCGACCCCCACTGCATCATCGAGGGGATGATCATCGGTGCCTACGCCACCGGCGCCAGCTACGGCTACATCTACATCCGCGATGAGTACCCCCTGTGTGTGGAGCGCATGGAGCTGGCCCTGCGTCAGGCGCGCGAGCGGGACCTCCTGGGCCAGAGCGTCCTGGGCAGCGGCTTCTCCTATGACATGGAGATCGTGCGCGGGGCTGGCAGCTACGTCTGCGGCGAGGAGACAGGCCTCATCGCCTCCATCGAGGACGCTCGCGGCATGCCCAAGATCCGCCCACCCTTCCCCGCTCAGGCGGGCGTGTTTGGCAAGCCCACCAACGTCAACAACGTGGAGACCTATGCCAATGTGCCCCTCATTCTGCGCCGCGGGGCCACCTGGTACGCCTCGGTGGGCACTGAGAAGAACAAGGGCACCGCAATCTTCAGCCTCTCGGGGCACATCCGGCGGGCGGGAGTGCTGGAGGTGCCCTTCGGCACGCCGCTGCGGCGGCTGGTCTACGAGGCCGGCGGCGGCCCACCCGAGGGGCGCTCCCTCAAGGCCATCCAGCCGGGCGGGCCCTTGGGAGGCGTCCTCCATCCCAGGGACGTGGACCTGCCGCTGGAGCCCGAGCCCTTCCGGGAGAAGGGCGCACTCCTGGGCAGCGGCGGTCTTGTCATCGTCGACGACTCCGCCTGCATCGTCGATATGTGCCTGTACTTCGAGTGGTTCGCCGAGGACGAGTCCTGCGGGCGCTGCAGCACCTGCCGCGGCGGCACCCAGCGGATGGTGGAGATCCTGCGGCGCATCGCCGATGGCGGCGGCCGCCCCTCGGACATCGGCCTCCTGCGCCTCCTGGCCGACGCCATGCGCTACGCCAACTGCGCCCACGGCCAGGCCGCGCCCACCGCCGTGATGAACACCATCGAGGCCTTCCTGGACGAGTACCAGGAGCACATCGAGAGGAAGCGCTGCCCGGCGAAGGTCTGCCGCGGCCTCATCCGCTACGAGATCGCGGGCAAGAGCCCCAGCCTGCCCGAGGCGGCGGCCATCTGCCCCACGGCGGCCATCGTTCAGCGAGACGCCGCCGCAGGCGAGTCCGCCTCTGGCGGAGCGCGCTACGCCATCGACCAGGGGCTGTGCATCAAGTGCGACGCCTGCCGCGAGCTGGCGCCGGCGGCGGTGCGGGTGGTGGATGCCTTCCAGCGCGACGCCGCCGGCAGCCAGTCGATCTGAGTCCCTAACCCCTCGTCAGACAAGCCCCCTTCTGCTCCACCCCTGTCCATCACGCGACGTGCTGGTGCGGTGCGCCCCCTTCGTCCCTAACAACGCTCCCTCCGAAAAAAGCGACAAAATACCCACCCTACACGCTTGACATTTTCCGAAAGTTGACTATAATGCAGGGCACCAAGGGGGGGGTGCGGCATAGTGGCGCGTTTGTGCTTTCGTTTGGTTTGCGACGCCGGGCCTACCGCGTGCAGGTGGGGCCCGGCGTTTTGCGTGCTGGAGGAGCGATTAGCGGCCAGGTAGGGACGTAGAGAGAGGCCCCGGTGGCAGCCACCACCAGGGCCAGAGCTAAGGAATGCGGGCGCACAGCCTAGCCTTTTACATTGTAGCGGGAAGAGCGCCCGAATAACAAGGGGTGGAGGGGCAAGAAGTAGTTAGAAAGGGGTTCGGCGGTGCGAAAGGTAGCGATAGTTCTCGCAGCGATGGGCCTGCTCGGCCTGAGCATCCTGGGTGGGACTGGCCCGCCGGCAGCGCCACCCGTTGAGGGTAGTGTGCCCACAGCCGACATTTATGACCCAACGATCGTGTCCTTCTCGGCGGCACCTCAGGCGGTGATTGTGGCTGTTGGAGGAAAGGCGACGGTCTCGGTGCAAGCGACGATCCGCAACGCAGGCAACGTGACGCTCACCAATGTCCAGGTGGAGCACAAGACATCCAATGTTTCCTGCAAGAAAGACGCCGGGCACGAGAACGACCCGGCCACGACGCAGTGGTTCTGTGTGGTTACCAACGACACCGGGAAGCGGCCCAACGACCTGCATCTCGTGTTTGCAGGTAAGGTGAGACGTGTCAAGGAATTGCACCATAGCGAGCGCTGGCCGAACTCGAATGACTGGAAGTGGAGGATAAGGGGCACAGATCAGGACAATGAAGCCAGCGATTGTCTGAAGGATGAAAACAACAAGGTAGACATGGCAGGGGACAACCTGATTGGCCCCGGCCAGGAGGTCTGGCTCGTAGTCGAGATGTGCGATGTCAAGGGCCTGCAACGCGAAGTGGCACCAAAGAAGATATGGACGCTCCGTGGGCAAGAGCTCGGAGCGGTGACCACCAGTAGGTGGGTACCAGAAGGTACGCAAGTCACCGTTAGAGATACGGGCTCTCTCAACCCGGGGCACGACGTGGCCGTCACCAACACGCTGGAGATCGGGTGCCTCCACGCAGGCACGTCTGGCGTACAGCTGACCAGCGAGGTCGTGGCCTTTACCCCTACAGGGACCGACGCCGATCCTGCGGACAACCTGGCCGTCTTCGCAGTGGACGTGCAGTGCGGGCCGGTTGGCGGCATCGGCGAAGTCTTGGTGGAGGGCTGGGATGCCCCTGGCAGCGCCGCCGAGTCTTCTGACTCATCGTCTCCCCCCTACGCCGCCCTCGCCGGCGCCGCGGCGGCGGTGGTGGCCGCCCTTGCGGCGGGCGGCTGGTACGCCCGGAGGCGCTGGCTGCGGTAGGGGCATTTCATTCTAGCTGGCGTGTGATATGGGTCGGCGTGCCAGGGCAAAGCGCCTCAAGCGCGGCCGGCGCCTACGTAGGCTGGCGGCGGTCGTCCTCGTCAGCGTAGCCCTTCTCTCCACCTCGCTCGCCGCCGGTCTGCTGCTCAGCGGCCTGATCGGCAGCGACCCTCCCGCCGGGCCCAGGACGGCGGCCATCGTCGACCAGCTCAGCCTCACGCAGGCGAACCCCACCTTCGTGGAGAGAGCCACCGACACGCTAGAGCAGGCCGGATATGCTGTGGACTACTACGTGGGTGAAGAAGTCACGGTCGAGTTTTACAGGAACCTCCCCACGCATGGTTATGAACTGATTATCTTGAGAGTTCACTCGACGCTCCTCGTTGAGGTAGACACCACAACAGGCAGCGCGACACCAACAGAGTACGTGGGTCTTTTCACCTCAGAGCCATACACCCGGACAAGGTATCCTGATGAGATACGGGCTCGGCGTCTGAGTGCGGTCTTCTACTATGAAGGCGCCCCGAAATACTTCGGAACAGGGTCCGGCTTCGTCGAATCCAGCATGAAGGGCAAGTTCGACGATACGCTGATCATCATGATGGGCTGTGAGGGCCTGCGGGCCCAACGGACTGCTCGCGCCTTGCTGGACAGGGGCGCAAGAGCCTTTGTGGGCTGGAGTGGACCGGTGTCAGCCGCCCACACGGACGCCGCGACCGAACGTCTACTCCGACATCTACTGATCGACGGACTTACCATAGAACAGGCAGTCGCAAGAACCATGGCCGAAGTTGGCCCGGACCCCTCCTACGGCGCCGAGCTCCGCATCCTCACCGACGGCGGCGGGTAGCGCGCCCTCCATCCCCCGACGCGCTATAATATCCCTCGAACAGCTTGCGCTCGAGCCTTGGGAGGAGCCGCCGGCCCATGACCACACCCCTGCGCCGTCAGTACCTGGAGATAAAGCGCCGCTTCCCCCAGGCCATCGTCTTCTTCCGCCTGGGCGACTTCTACGAGACCTTCGACCAGGACGCCGAGCTCGTCTCCCGCGAGCTGGACATCGTCCTCACCTCGCGCCCCATCGGCAAGGGACAGCGGATACCCCTGGCGGGCATTCCCCACCACGCCCTCGATGGCTACCTGGCTAAACTAATCGCTAAAGGACACAAGGTAGCTATCTGCGAGCAGGTGAGCGATGCCGCCAAGGAGCCTGCTCCGAGCGGAGGGAAGGGCCGCACCCTGATGGAGCGCCAGGTGGTGCGCGTGGTAACCCCCGGCACAGTCGTGGAGGGTAATCTCCTCGACCAGCGGGCCAACAACTACCTGGCGTCTCTGGCGGTCGAAGGGGAGCGAGCCGGCATCGCCTACGTGGACGTGAGCACGGGCGAGTTCGCAGTCGCCCAGATGGACGCCGACCTGCTGCCCGCCGAGCTCGACCGCCTGCGGCCCGCCGAGCTGGTGCTCCCCGAAGGCCAGGACCCGCCCGAGGGCCTCCAGGCGGCCGTCAGCCACCTAGAGGTCCATCGCTTCGACCCCGAGGCGGCCGGCGAGCTCCTTCTCGCCCATTTCGGTGCCGCCTCCCTGGATGCCTTCGGCTGCGCCGACCAGCCCCTGGCGGTGGCCGCCGCCGGCGCCGTCCTCGCCTACCTCCAGGAGAACCAGCGAGGCGCCCTCGGCCACATCACCCGACTCTCCACCTACAACGCCAGCGCCTTCATGACTCTCGACAGCCAGACCCGCCGCAACCTTGAGCTTTTCGCCAGCGTCCGCCAGGGCCCACGCAGCGCCTCTCTCCTGTCCGCCATCGATCTCACTAAGAGCTCTATGGGGGCTCGTCTCCTCCGCCGCTGGCTAGGGCAGCCTTTACTCGACATAAAAGAACTAGCCCAACGACAGGCCAGGGTGCAGTTCTTCTTCCAGAGCGCCGTCCGCCGCGGCCAGGTGGGCTCCCTGCTGGCCAAGATGCCCGACGTAGAGCGCCTGCTGGGGCGCATCAGCGCTGGCCTGGCCTTGCCGCGAGAGGTGGTGAGCCTGCGGCGTGGCCTCGAGCTGGTGCCGTCGCTGCGTCAGGCCATCGCCGCCGATGGGGAGGAGGCGGCAGAAGCGAGCGAGCTGTTGGCCCGCCTTCACCCCTGCCAGGAGACAGCCGCCCTCATCGAGCAGGCCATCGACGACGAGCCCGCCGCCTCCGCCGTAGGCGGATCCGCCTCTGGCGGAAGCTTCGAGGAGGGCGAGGTAATTCGGGCCGGCTTCTCGCCGGAGCTGGACAGCCTGCGCAGCGTGGCCCGCGACGCCCGCCAGTACCTGGCCGACCTGGAGCAACGGGAGCGCCAGCAGACGGGCATCAAGTCCCTGAAGGTGCGCTACAACAAGGTCTTCGGATACTACATCGAGGTGAGCAAGGCCAACCTGAGGCTGGTGCCCGCTCACTACCAGCGGCGGCAGACCCTGGTGGGCGGCGAGCGCTTCACCACCCCTGAGCTGAAGGAGCGCGAGTTCCAGATCCTCCACGCCCGCGAGCGCCAGGAGGAGCTGGAGGCGACCCTCTTCCGTCAGGTGTGCGCCCAGGTGGCCGCCGAGGGCAAGCGCATCCTGGAGCTAGCGGCCGCCATCGCCGAGACCGACGTCTTCTGCGCCCTGGCCGAGGTGGCCGCCCGCTACGGCTACGTGCGGCCGGAGGTGACCCAGGACGACGAGATCGCCATCCGCGACGGCCGCCATCCGGTGGTGGAGCGCATGCTGCCTTCGGCAGCGTTCGTCCCCAACGATACCCACCTCTCCAACCAGGACGCCCAGATCATCGTCCTCACCGGGCCCAACATGGCGGGCAAGTCCACTTACATCCGCCAGGTGGCCCTCATCGTGCTGCTGGCCCAGATGGGCAGCTTCGTACCCGCCGCCTCGGCCCGCATCGGCATCGTTGACCGCATCTTCACCCGCGTGGGCGCCCTGGACGACATCGCCGCCGGCCAGTCGACCTTCCTGGTGGAGATGCTGGAGACGGCTAATATCCTCCACAACGCCACGCCCAGGTCCCTCCTCCTGTTCGACGAGATCGGCCGCGGCACCAGCACCTACGACGGCATGGCCATCGCCCGCGCCGTGGTGGAGTTCATCCACCACCGGCCGGAGGTGGCCGCCAAGACCCTCTTCGCCACCCACTACCACGAACTGGTCGACCTGGCCGCCTTCCTGCCGCGGGTGAAGAACTACAACGTGGCCGTGAGCGAAGAGGAGGGGCGAGTAGTCTTCCTCCACCGCATCCTTCCCGGCGGCGCCGACAAGAGCTACGGCGTGCACGTCGCCCAGCTTGCCGGCATGCCCCGACCGGTCATCCAGCGGGCGCAGGAGGTGCTGAGCGAGCTGGAGGACAAGGGCGACCGCCTGCCCCGCCGACGCCGCCCCCGCCAGGCCGCCGTGCAGCTATCCTTCCTGGGCGCCAGCGACGCCGTCCTGGAGGAGCTGGCCTCCCTGGACGTGGACGGCCTCACCCCTCTGCAGGCCATCACCAAGCTCTACGAGCTGCGAGAGAGGGCGCGGGGGCCTAACCCCTAGCCCACAGCTAGTCCTTCACAACCCCCGGCACCACGGAGCGGTAGGCGTGGGTGTTCAGCGTCTCGCCCATGTTCAGGCGGCCCCAGCCGTCCCAGTTAGGCGTGTCGCCGTTGGGCAGGTCATCGCTGGAGATGCGCAGAAGGGCGCGGATGTCGGCGTCGCCGCGGGACGAATCCTGAGATAGAAGCAACGCCACCAGCCCTGATACGAAGGCGGTAGCAAAGGACGTTCCCTCGCCCGTAGCGTAGCCGCCGTCGAGGTGAGTGCTGAACACGTCCACCCCCGGCGCCGCCACGTTCACCTCCGGGCCCCAGTTGCTGAAGGAAGCGCGGCTGTTGGGGTCGGAGTGGTCGAAGGCAGACACGGCGATGACCCCCGAGTAGGCCGCCGGGTAGCCCACCCCCTCCTGGCCCTCGTTCCCTGAAGCCCCCACAAGGATGGCACCGAAGACATCGTGGGCCTCCTTCACCGCCTCCTCCAGAGCGCGGCTGGGCGACGGTCGAGCCATGCTCAGGTTGATTATCTGGGCGCCGCTCTTGGCAGCATAGATGATACCCTGGGCCACGTCGGAGGCCGTGCCGGCACCCGTCGGATCGAGCACCTTCACCGGCAGCAGGGTCGGCCCCCAGGCCGTTCCCGCCACGCCCAGGCCGTTGTTGCTCCTGGCCCCCACAATGCCGGCCACCATCGTGCCGTGGCCGTGGTCATCGCTGGGGTCGCTGGAGGGCGGCAGGACCACGAAGTTGCAGCCGTTGACATCATCTATGCACCCGTTCTTGTCGTCGTCGATGTCGTTGCCCAGCACCTCGCGGGCGTTGATCCAGATCTTGGCCTCCAGATCGGGGTGATCCAGGTCCACCCCCGTGTCCAGCACTGCCACGATGATAGCCGACCTCCCCCTCTCGATATCCCAACCAGCGGGGGCGTTGATGATATCGTAGTACCAAGCCTGCTTCTGCGAGTAGAGGGGATCATCGGGCACTATCGCCGCCCGAACAATGTAGTTGGGCTCCGCATACTCCACCCAGGGCAATGCGTTATAGAGAGTGGAGGCCTGTTGCACATCGATCCCTTCAGGCAGGCGAAGCCGATACAGCCGCAGGGTGGCATCGTGCTCTATCACCACCCCTCCTGCCAGCCTCAGGACAGCGGCCACAGCGGTGGGCGGCAGGGGCAGGCTGGCCTTTACCAGCAGCTCGCCGGGGGCAAACTCCGCGGCGTCAACTGGGTGAGCCGCCACAGGGGCAACGTGAGGGGCCAAGACCTGCGAGGAGGCCGACGGGTAGGGAACGTTGTTAGCCAACACGAAGGCAGCCGCCAGCAGGGGCAGCGACCACAGCCAGCGAAAAGCCCTCATGCCGATATTCTCCCCCCATCTCCCGCTCAGTGGCGCTAGTATAGCAATGGACAATGAATCGAGCAATCAGGCTTCGAGGGAGCGTAAGGGCAGTCCGCTGCCGATAAAATTCACTGGGTGGTAAGATATGCGGATGGAGGGTGAGCTTCAAGCGTTGACCATTCGCATTCTTCCGCCCGAAGTGTCCGTCCTTATCGCCGCCGGCGAGGTGGTGGAGCGCCCAGCCTCGGTGGTGAAGGAGTTGATCGAGAACAGCCTTGATGCCGGTGCCAGTCAGGTGTCCATCGAGGTGAGGCAGGGCGGGCTTGGCCTCATCCGGGTGACCGACAACGGTAAGGGCATCCCTTCCGACATGCTGGCCCTGGCCTTTCATCGCTACGCTACCAGCAAGGTGACCCTGGCGCGAGACCTGACCCGCATCACCACCCTGGGCTTCAGAGGAGAGGCCCTGCCCAGCATCGCCGCCGTCGCCGAGGTGGAGATGCTCTCCCGCCCCGCCGATGCAGTCGCCGGAGCCTACCTGCGCCTGGTGGACGGAACTCCGGTCGAGCAAGGCACGCGGGGCGCGCCCGTAGGCACCACCGTCACCGTCCTCCATCTCTTCGCCAAGCAGCCCGCCCGGCGCAAGTTCATGCGCCCGCCTCCTGCCGAAAATCAGCAGATCGCCAGCCTGGTCAGTCAGTACGCCCTGGCCTACCCCGAGGTGCGCTTCTCTCTGCGTCTGGACGCTCGTCAAGCCCTCCTCACCAGCGGCAGTGGCGAACTGACCGATGCGGTGGCCAGCGTCTACGGCGCCGAGGTAGCGGCCGCCATGCTGCCCATGCGCTGGCCTCTGGATGGCGAACGGACGACGATCAGGGTGAGCGGACTGGCCAGCCCTCCCCACATCTCGCGGGCCAGCCGAGGCTACGTCAGCCTATTCATCAATCGCCGCTGGGTGCTAAACCGACGGCTGACCTTCGCTGTAGAGGAAGCCTATTCCGGCCTGATGCCGGCGGGTCGCCACCCCATCGCCGTAGTCGACCTCCGCCTCCCTTGCGAGGAGGTAGACGTGAACGTGCACCCCACCAAGGCCGAGGTGCGCTTCCGCCAGGAGAACGATGCGTTCGCCGCCGTACAGCGAGCGGTGCGACAGGCCCTGCTGGAGCAAGCGCCCGTTCCTTCCGTCCCGTCGACCACTGGTGCCGCCGTGACCCAGCCAGCCACCCCTGAGGAGATGACCCCTCCACCTCTGTGGCAGCGGGCTGTGGAAGCGGAAGGCCAGCCTCAGACGGCAGCAGGCACCGTGGCACCGCCACCCAAGGTTTCCCTGCCCATGCTGCGGGTGGTGGGGCAGATCGGCAGTACGTACATTGTGGCTGAAGGGCCCGAGGGAATGTACCTTATCGACCAGCACGCCGCCCACGAGCGGGTCCTCTTCGAAGAGATCTGCGCCGCGCGCCAGAGACGAGCCGTGGACGCGCAAGGACTGCTGGAGCCAGCCATAGTGGAGGTATCGCCTCAGCAGAAGGAGGTCATCCTCGCCTACTATGAGGCGCTCTCGGAGCACGGCTTCCAGTTGGAGCCCTTCGGCGAGCGCACCTACCTGGTGAGAGCCATCCCCGCCGTCCTGGCGGAGAAAGACCTATCGCGGGCCTTCGCCGAGTTGCTGGACACCCTGAGCGAAGAGGCCGCGGTCGATCAGCAGGACCGGGTGGCGTTCAGCCTGGCCTGCCACGCTGCGGTGAGGGCGGGCCAATCCCTCGCCTTGGAGGAGATGCGCGAGCTGATCCGGCGACTGGAGCAGGCTGAGGTGCCCCACACCTGCCCCCACGGCCGCCCCACCATGATCCACATGAGCACTGCTCTCCTGGAGAAGGAGTTCCGTCGCCGCTAGCCCCGGCCCGACAGCGATCTGCCAGCGTCTAGCGCGGCGAGTCCTCTCGCATCTCTCGCCAGGCGACCATCCTGGCAATAGCCTTGGCCGCCCGCGGGATGCTGGGAAAGACGGGAAAGCCCCGCCGCCAGCAGCGCTCCAGAAAGCGCAGCGAGTAGTCCGTGGCCTCCAGCAGCGGGGGCGTGGCCACCACCAGAACGATGGGCTTCTTCGCTGCTTCCCGCGCCCGCGCCAGGACATCGACCACCGCCTCCATCAGCCCGTCCAAGTCGAGGCCCATGGCCGTGGCTACCCGCCCCGGGCCCCAACCGAAGCCGGTATGGGCCAGCAGCACGTCCACCGCCTCGTCAGAGGCCACAAGGCACAGAGTGTCAGTCAGCTTGGTCGGCTCCATGATGGCCAGGGTGTCCACGGGATTGCGCACGCTGCTGCCGGCCACAGGGGTGAAACGACGCAACTCCTCCTGAACGCGCTGAGAGAGAAGGGGCGCCTTCAGCCCGGCTTCGTCCACCTCATCGGCGGCAAAGACGCTGAAGCCGCCACCACCACCCACGATACCCACGCCCCGTCCCGCCGGCGGCTGCTCTAGGAACCGGAAGACGAGCAGCATGTCCACCAGTTCGTCCATGCTGTCCACCTCCACGGCACCCACCTGACGGACAAGGGCCTTAAACACCGCCAGCGAGCCAGCCAGGCTAGCGGTATGAGAGAAGACGGCCCGGCCCCCAGACTCAGTGCGACCACCTTTGAGCACGATGACCGGTTTGCGGGCCGATGCCCTACGCATCGCCCGAAAGAAGCGTCGCCCGTCCCTTACCCCTTCGACGTAGGCAGCGATGATCTCCGTATCGGGGTCCTCGGTCAGGTACTCCAGGAAATCGCCCTCGTTCAGGTCGGCGGCGTTACCGTAGCTGATTATCTTGCTGAAGCGAATGCCCCGCGGCGCCGCCGACGTCAGCAGGTCGGCGGCATTGCCGCCGCTCTGGGACATAAAGGCCACCGGCCCGGGTGCTCGCGGCGTGCCAGGCCCGAAGGAGATCTTGGCCGCCGGGCAGTATATCCCTATGCAGTTGGGGCCAATGACGCGGATGCCTCCCTGGCGAGCCCGTTGCACCACCTGACGCTCCAGCTCGGCCCCCTCCTCCTCGCCCGTCTCGCTGAAGCCAGCGGTGAAGAAGTGCATGCTCTTGACACCCTTGGCCACGCAGTCGTCAACGACGTCGAGAACCGCACGGACGGGGATGCTGAAGATGACATGGTCTACCGGTCCGGGGATGTCCAGCAGGCTGGGATAGCACTTGAGGCCCAGGAGATTCTCGTACGTGGGGTTCACCGGATAGAGGCCGCCCTCGAAGCCCATGTACTGGATGGCGATCACAAAGCTGGTGCCCATGGCACCGAAGCCGAACTGGGGCGAAGGCCCCACCACCGCCACCGAGCGGGGATGGAAGATGTAATCGATAGCTAGGGGGTCACCCTCTTGGGCCGGATGCCGCTCGCCGACCTCTTTCTTCTCACCTTCGCTCACTGCCAAGCCTCCATCCTACTAGCCGTCGATACCCAGCTCGCGCCTGACCTCACGCACCGCCTGCACCATCACCCGCAGCTTGGCCGCCGCCTCCTCCCAGGTGCGCGTCTTGAGGCCGCAGTCGGGGTCGATGTACAGCCGCTGGGGCGGTAGCACCTCCAGGCCCCTGCGGATGCCCTCCTTGACCTCCTCCACCGTCTCCACCCTGTGGTTGTGCACGTCCACAACGCCCATGGCTACTTCTTTATCGAAGCGATGGCGCCGGAATAGCTCCAGCAGATCGTAGTCGCTGTTGGCCGTCTCGATATCGAGCTGGTCCACGGGCAGCCGGACGATCTGCTCGAAGACACTGGCGAAGTCGCCGTAGCACATATGGGTGATGGTCTTGGCCTTGAGCCCATCGGTGACCACGGCTAGGCCCTGCGCGACAAGCTCCATCTCCTCGGGGCGAGTGGAGGCCGCCGGCTCGTCGATCTGGATGTACTTCGCCCCAGCCTTAACCAGCGCCTCCACCTCCTCGCGCAGCAGCCGCGCCATGTCTAGCACCGCCTCTCGCCGCGACGGGTAATACTCATCGAACGACCACTCCACCATGGTGTAGGGGCCGGTGAGCATCCCCTTGACCGGCTTGTCGGTGAGGCCCTGGGCGTAGCGCCACATCTCCACCGTCATCGACCCCTGCCAGTGGAGCTTGCCGGTGATGATGGGCTTACGGTAGTAGCGGTTGCCGTAGGAGCGCACCAGCCCACCGATGGCCATGCTCTCGCTGAGCAGTTCGGCGAAGAAGGCCACCATATCCCCCCGCTCCATCTCTCCATGCACCAGGATGTCCAGGCCGATCTCCTCCTGGAGGCGAATCACCTCCTCCGTCGCCTGGCGCTCCAGGGCGGCGAGCTCCTGGCGACCGATCTTGCCCAGAGAGAACTGGTTGCGGGCCCCCGTCAGGTAGTCGGGCTTGGGGAAGCTGCCAACAGTGGTAGTGAGCAGTCCCTTGCTCACGCCAGCACCTCCTGGGCGCGCCGAACGCCCTCCACCATGCGCGCTAGCTTCGCTTCAGCCGTCTCCCGCGGCAGGTACTCCAGGCCGCAGCTCGGATTGACATAAAGAGGCTCCAGGGGTACAACGTCGCTTACCCGCCGGATGCCGTCCACGATCTGCTCCACCGTCTCCAGCTTCGTGTTGCGAGCATCGACGATGCCCAGGCCCAGCTTCTTAGCAAAAGGCACTCTGCTTATGATCTCGTAGTTGGCCGGCCCCATCACAAAGTCCAGCCCGATGGCAGAGAAGGGGAGCTCCAGGATCTGGGGGAAGAGGCCCTCGATATCGCCGAACCAGGTGTAGAGATGGGCCTCGGCCGTCACCCCCTCCATCATCTGCTCCAGGGCCTGTTGAAAGAGAGGGAAGTCCTCCTTCCGCTTGAGGATGGCCGGCTCGTTGACCTGGATGATAGGCGCCCCTGCCTTCTCCAGGGCCAGCACCTCCTGCCGCAGCTCTCCTGCCAGGGCCAGCACCAGCTCGCCGAAGCTGCCGTAGTGCTCGTTGGCCGAGAGGGCGGCCAGGGTGTAGGGGCCCGTGACCAGGGCCTTCACCGGCTGCGGGCTGTGGGCGGCGGCGAAGCGATAATCTTCGGCTGTGATCGGCTCCCGCCACTGGACAGCGTCCGTAACTACCGGCTGGCGATAGTAGGTGTTGGTATCAAAGTAGCGAATGAGGCCATTGATTGTGAAGCCGCCCATCCGGCGGGCGAAATACGTTTGGCCGTCCTCCCAGCGGATCTGACCGTCGGTGACGATGTCGATGCCAGCCTCCACCTGCTCCTGGATCACCTCGATGGTCACCTCATCCTCCACCCGTCGCAGCTCGTCCTGACCTATCTCCCCCCGCTCGAAGCGAGCGATGGCAGCCCGCAGCCTGGCCGGTCGGGGTCGATTAGGTATCTTGGGGTAGTTGCCGACGACGGTAGTGAGCATAGGCCAGTTAATCTCCTTGCTGACCGCCGTGAACGCAGAACGAGGGCCGAAGGATACGACCCTCGCCCGTCCAGCTTAGCAGCAACCGTGTTGCCGGCTAGTATTCTAGCATCCGATAGGGAGGCGGTCAATCCAGTCTGCTAGAGGAACCCTCTGCTCACCTGGCCTTGCGAACCTGTTAACATAACTGGCACAACCGCGTCTATTTAGTGGTAGGGCTGTAACTGCTGCCAGCGCTCCAGTGGGGGTGAACGAAGGTGGACCTACAGAAGAAAGAAAGCGCGGAAGCTGTCGAAGGGAAGCAGGACCTGACAGCCCAGGTGCTGGACTGGGCTCGGGACAGAACAGAGGCCCTGGAAGGTAATGGCGCACGAAGCGAGGAGAAGCCTTCCGAAGAGGCAAAGTCTTCCCAAGAGGCGAAGCCTTCGCAAGAGGGGAAACGATCCCAAGAGACGAAGACGAAGGCACCGCCAAGGGTAGTCGTGATTGCTCTCGACGAAAGTTCAGACAACCGCGGCGAAGCCCACCTGTTTGAGGACCTTGAGTCTGCCGGGCGCTTTGTCGAGACCCTGGTAGAAGACGGGCTCAATGAGCACCGTCTCGCCGTCCTCAACTGCACTCAGGTAAACGTTCGCCTAACCTACCGTGCGGTAGTCCACCTGCGGGAGAGCGAAACGCAAGAAGACCCAGACGCCTAGGCGAACCCCTGAGCACCACCGGCGAGAGCGGCGACTGTCGGCCCAGCGCGGGCCGCTTCTGGGTCGATCTCCCGCGAGACTAGGGCGTCGAGGTAGTCAGTCAGCCAGGCGGTAGTCTACGACAGGGAGGGGAACAACCTTGACCGGCGGCCGAACAGTGCGCGGAAGCCACAGCTCTGAGGATGTCCGGGAGGAGCAGAGCTCTACGACGCTGCTGCCGGAGTGGGCGCGCGAGCGAGCAGATGGCCAATGGTACGGGCCACTAGCCGCAGGCCGATCTTCCCAGCAGGCGAAGCCCGAGGCAGCGACTAACTTGATCGTCGTGGTCCCCGACGAAGGCGATGACGACTGGGTCAAAGCACGTGTCTTCGACAACCCAGGGCAAGCGATGGCACTGGTGGAGACGCTAGTAGAGGATGGCCTTGCCCCGGAGCGCGTGAGCATATTCAGCGCCACGCAGCTGGGCGTAGACGTGGCCTACAAACCTGTGGTCAAGCTCACGGAAGGACGAAAGCAAAAGAAATCGCCAGGTACAGCGTAGCACCCTACGTGCACGTCTCCCCGATCCTGCCGCTGTACATCAGCACGTCGCCCGTCACGCTAATGTCGCCGCTCATGTCGAGATCCAGGCGCTGGCACTAGTACGAGCCAAGGCCCGCCCTCTACCGGGCGGGCCTTTCTTCGCATCGACGGGATTCAAAGGGGGTGCGGCCCTTGTCTTCCCATATACTATTACGTCGGAGAGAGGAAAAAGGTTCTGTCTTCTGCCGTTAATTTGCGGCTAAAATGCAACGAAATCGCTCGCCCCGTATCGAGTCGCCAGAGGCTCTCACAGAAAGCCTTACCCCAGCCGCCGCCTCCGGGCGTACCATGCGCCCGTCGTGAGAGCGACGAGCGCCGCAGCAGCCAGTCCGGTCAGCCCAGGAGCTACTTGATGGCCAGCAGTTCCACTTCGAAGGTGAGCTCCGCGTTGGGAGGAATGACGGGCGGGGAACCGCGCTCACCATAGGCCAACTCCGGCGGAATGATGAGCCGCCGCTTGCCGCCGACTTTCATCGAGGCGACGCCCTCGTCCCAACCTTGGATGACCTGGCCTACGCCAAGCACGAAGCTGAACGGCTGGCCCCGGTCGAGGGAGCTGTCGAACTTCGTCCCGTCGGCGAGCCAGCCGGTGTAATGGACCTCGGCCGTCTGGCCAGGCTGAGGCGAATCGCCCGTGCCAACCTCGATGTCGATGATCTGAAGACCGCTCGCGGTGACCGTACCCGTATCTTCGCCATCGCCGCAGGCGGCCAGTGGCACCGTCAGGCCGATGCCAAGGAGAAGGGCCAAGCCCAGGGTCATCCTCTTCATTGCGCTGCCTCCATATGCGGTATCCGCGCTCAACTCACGGCGCTCCCCACATCCTACCCGCAGATGCGACGGTGCGCAAGGCGATGGAGAGGGATGTGCAACCCGCCCCCTCCTCTGCCGTAGGCGGAGCGGGCAGCGCCAGGGGAAATCGAAGGGGAGCCCGAAGGCTCCCCGCAATGTACGATCTGGTGGAGACGGGGGAGAATCGAACTCCCCGTCCAGAAGAAGGCCACCCTGGATATCCTACAGGCTTAGTCGGCGTTTTGGTCTCGCCCGCCGTACCTCCACCGACGGAGTGTCGCCGGGCCAGCCGATGTTTCTTTGACAGCCCTTATCGGCGTCGGAGCTGCCGCACCTCGACATTATGACGCCGATCCCCAACCCATCGAGGAGAGGTCAGGGTCGACGTGGCCCGCCTAAATTAGGCGGCCAGAGCGAACTGAGATTCGCCAGTTACTGTTTGCCACCTGTTTTACGAGGGCGATGGCTACCTCGGCCTGCAATCCAGATTCAACCTTCCCTGTCGAACCCTTTCGTCCCCACAGGGATCTGACGAACTCACCTTATTATACCACAGCGTTGTCAACCCCTAGCCGCGACGCCGCAGGGCCCGCCGCATCTCGCGGTCCGCCACTGTCAAGGGGTCCATATCGTGTGGTCACTGCGTTCTGCGTTTCGCGGTGTTTCTCGGCTGAGGATGACTGCCCTGCCCCCCTGGACGCCCCTCGGGGCAAACGGCGATGCAGATGCCGCACACCGGATAATTCACGCCCACCCGTTCGCTGAGCTGGCGACTAGCTTCGACGAAGCAGGCGTGAGCATCGAACAGCTCCTCCCGCGGCCGCTCCGGCCACCACTCCTTACCCCGGACGGCCCCGCCGGGGCAGGCACGCACGCAAACGATGCAATCCCCACATTCGCTCACCGTGACCGGGGCTGCCACCTCCAGCGGCATGTCGGTGAACACCGTGACCAATCGCACTCGTGGGCCGTGCTCGTAGGAGATGAACAAGGCCGACTTGCCCACCCAGCCCAGACCAGCCCGTGCGGCAGCAGTCTTGTGCTGGAAGGCTGCGCGAAGATTACGCACGTCTAGGTCCTGGCCTCCAACCGTAGCGGGGAAGGGCTCCGCCCGGTAGCCCAGAGTGTGGATCAATGTGGCCGTCTGGGCGGCGATCTCGTTCAGCCGCTCATTGAATTCATTGTAGGCGTGGTAGTACTCCGGAGTAGGCCCCTTGGCGACGCGTCGAATCACCTCGTCGGGGAAGGCCAGGGCGATGGAGATGGCCCGTGGCCAGTGGGCAAACTCCCCCTCCAGCACGCCCTGCATGTCGGCGAAGCCCACCAGCGTGGCGCCCAATGTCAGGATCTGCCGCTGCAACCCAGATGTGGTCTCGTTCATACGACAACCGATGTCCAAACGCCTAGCCGCGACGCCGCAGGGCTCGCTGCATCTCGCGCTCCGCCTCGCGGCGGGCGATCGTCTGGCGGCGGTCGTAATAGCGGCGGCCACGAGCCAGGGCCAGCTCCACCTTGGCCCGTCCGCTCTTGAGATAGAGGCGCAGGGGCACAAGCGTCAGGCCTTTCTCCTCCACCTCTCGCGCCAGCTCAAGGATCTGCTTTCGGTGGAGGAGAAGCTTACGACGACGGCGGGGCTCGTGTTGGTTGAGGCGGCCGGCAGCAAGGTAGGGCCCTATGTGAGCGCCTACCAGCCACATCTCGCCCCGCTCCGGGCGGGCGTAGGCATCCCGCAGGTTCACCCGCCCATCGCGAATGGCCTTGATCTCCGTACCGGTAAGGGCGATCCCGGCCTCCACCCTCTCCAGAATGTGGTAGTCGTGCTGGGCCTTGCGGTTAACAGTAATCGTCTTTTCGG
Organism: Dehalococcoidia bacterium; assembly: GCA_030615765.1. GTDB lineage: Bacteria > Chloroflexota > Dehalococcoidia > SM23-28-2 > SM23-28-2 > SM23-28-2. The sequence goes on from JAUWYP010000002.1 coordinate 43,641, forward strand.
CCATGGCTCACTCACCGCCATCTTCAGGGGACCGCCGCCTGAATGGACTCCCTCAGATAGTCGATGGCTGCGAAGAGTTGGACGTCGCGGCGCAGTTCGATGTCCTCCTCGGTGGGCACCACCTCGATGTCTGGCGCCAGACCGATCGCCTCGATCTGCTCCCCGTTGGGCGTGAGCCAGCGGGCAATGGTGATGTAGAGGGCGCCGCCGTCAGAGAGCTCACGCAGGTGGTTCACCGATCCCTTGCCGAATGTGGTGGTGCCGATGAGAACAGCGCGGCCGTTATCTCGCAAGGCAGCGGCCAGGACCTCAGCACCGCTGGCGCTGCCCCTGCCAATCAGTAGCACCAACGGGATCTCCTCGCCCCAATCGCCGCCGTCCGCCCGCTCGACCGCCTCGTTCCCTTCCTTGTCCACCTGGATGAGGATGATCCCGCTGTCCAGGAACAGGTCGGCTACCTCTATCGTGGCGCTCAGGCCCCCGCCGGGGTTGCGCCGCAGGTCCAGGATCAGCCCCCTGTAGCCCTTCTCCTCGATGTCCCCAATAGCTTCGCTCAGATTGCCAACCGTCTCCTCAGTGATCTGCTGCAACTCGACATAAGCTATATCATTGGCGGGATTGCCATCGGCATCCTCAACCTCATGGGTGAAGACGGTAGGGATGGCGATGACGGCACGGGTGATGGTGATGTCCTCGGTCTCACCGTTGTCGTGGCGCACGCCCAGGGTCACCTCGCTGCCCTTTGGCCCCCGAATACGACGGACCGCCTGGCCCACTGACCAGCCAGCCGTCGATTCGCCATCTACCGTCAGGATGACGTCGCCAGTGCGGATGCCTGCCTTATCGGCGGGAGAATCGCGGAAGGGGGCGACGATCACTACCTCGCCACTGACCGGGTCCTGCTCCACACGAGCGCCAATTCCCTCGAACTGGCCAGTGACGATATCGATGCCCAGAGAGTAGGTCTCCGGATCGATATATATCGTGTGCGGGTCGCCCAGAGTGGACAGGGCTCCGTCTACCGCCCCCTGGAGCAAAAGCTCCGGATCCACGCTATCCTGGGCGACGAAGTCTTCCCGAACGATGTCGTAGATCTCGTCCAGGATGCCGAAGTCCGCCTCGTCCTGCGCAGGGGACGTAGTGCCGCCGCCGTCTTCGCCACCACCGCCGATGGCAAAGCCAACCACCCCGGACATGACCGACAGCAGGACCACCAGCAGGCCAAACATGGCCCAGCGCAGGACCCTCAGTATCAGCCACTCACTTCTTCCACTCGTCATCGGCCACCATTCCCTTACTAGACGATTCCTCAGGAGCTAGTCACCACCAACTCCCACCACGATGCGGCTGTAGTGTAACATCGGCCCCAGGGCTTTGCAATTTGACCGCTGCTGCCGCGGTGTTATGTCGAACGCCGCCCGGGTTAGAGTTTACGTAAGAATTATAGTGCGATCATAGCCCCTGGAACGATCCCCCTCCCCCACCACCTTCTTGTGCCAGCTCCCCGTCCCCGCTATCATGGCCTCACCAACGAGCCGCCACCATGAAGTACAAGATCAGCGTCGAGAGGAATACGCTGCGCTTTGCCGCTGCCCACCTCACCACCTTTCAGGGCCAGGCCGAGGCTTTGCACGGCCACAACTACGCCCTGCTGCTGAAGGCAGAAGGCGATCTCAGCGAGGACGCCTGGGTACTGGACTTCGGCGAGCTGAAGAGGATCGGCGAGGCCCTGTGCCAGCAGCTCGATCACCACTTCCTACTGCCACGTGACAACCCGGCTCTCGAAGTGAGCGAACTGGATGATGCCTGGCAGATCACCTCTGCTGATCGACGTTATGTCATCCCCAAGAGCGACGTGTGTGTGCTGCCCCTGGACAACTCCACCGCCGAGCGCCTGGCCGAATGGTTCTGCCAGCGCCTGGCCGAGGCACTGGCCGGGCGAGGCAATATCACCTCCATCAGCGTGGGCGTGGAGGAGGCGCCCGGTCAGACCGGCTGGTGCACCCTTAGCCTAAGCAACCGTTGACACGGCGGCCAGAGGGATTATGATCAGGATGGAAAACGACCAAGAAAGGTCTTTCTCATGCAAATAGACTGGCGAAAGGCCATCGACGAGATCCTCTCCACCGAGATCTGCTGCCCCCGTTGCGGCGCCCTGGTCCCGGAGGTGATGGTGGGCAGCTCCCGCGCCCCCTCGGCCAGCCAGTTCGCTCCCCTCTGCCAGGGGTGCAACCCTCGCGAGGAGTGCGACGCCCGCAAGCTGGTGCTGTTGTGCGAACCCTGCGCCCGTGAGACGCGCCTCCGCGGCCGTAAAGTGAACCAGGAGGGGATGATAGCCGCCCTCCTGGAGGAGTGCCAGCGCAACCTGGAGGAGAGCCTCGACTACCTGGCTGAATACTGGCGGGAAGACCTGGACATCGACCCCGACGACATGGACAAGCGGCTGGAACAGGTCGATCCCCAGGTCTTCGCCCATGAGAGCGACTGGCGCCGCCACCTGGAGGAGCAGTACCTAAAGTTCCACCGTTGGTTCCGCGAGCGTGGCCTGCGCATCCCCAATGCCGCCTGGCGCTCCGAGTACGTGGAAGAGATCATCGCTCTGAACTACGAGACCCTCCTGGGCGACTAGCATGGCCCTGCCTGTGGAAAGAGTCCAGCCCCGGCTCTGAAAGCCCTGCACTGTGTGTGCTGCGATGAAGGTTCTCCTCCTGTTTGACAGCCGTGGTGGCCTCACCGAGCAGCTGGCCCAGGCGATCGCCGAGGGCGTGCGCAGCGTCCCCGGCGCTGAACTGGTCTACCGCCGCCTGGACGACGCCCGCCAGCACGAGCTAAAGGAGGCCGACGCCCTCATCATCGGCTCACCCAACTGGGGCGGCATCACCGGCAAGCTCAAAGACTGGTTCGATCACAGCGGCGACCTCTGGCAGACGGGAGAGCTGGCGGGCAAGGTGGGCGCCGCCTTCACCGCTGGTTGGTCCCGCTCTGCTGGCACCGAGGCCACCCTCCTCCAGCTCCTCCACCTGCTGCTGTCCCACGGGATGATTATCGTCGGCCTCCCCTGGAGCGACCGCATGCGCCTCTCCGGCTCCTACTACGGAGCCACCGCTCACGGCGAGGTCACAGAGGACGACCGCCACCAGGCACGAGAGCTGGGCCGGAGAGTTGCCGAGATAGCCCAGCGGTTGCAGAGTGGGCTAACCTTATCGGAAAGCCTCGGCCATCTGGGCGGCGGCTAAACGCACGAGACTAGCCGCAACATCCCGACGCGCTGAGACGCGGCTTCCGGGCCCGAACGAAGGCGCTCACAAAGCTGGGGAGGGCTTGCCTTTCTTCAGACGTGAGGCAGTCAACAGCCTCTGCGAGCTCGCTCCCCTGAAGGTCCTCTGCCTTCCAGACTCGGGTGACCTCGACGCCAATGTCCTGGAAGCCGGCGGTCGTCAGCTTGCCAACGTACTCCTCTTCCTTCAAAGCCCCTGCCAGGCAGCCAGCCCATATCTCCAGGTTGCGCCGCAATTCCTCCGGCATGCCGCCCCTGTAGACGATGTCGGAGACGGCGAGGCGCCCGCCGGGCTTGAGCACGCGATAGGCCTCGCGGAACACGCGGTCCTTGTCGGGCGATAGGTTCACCACACAGTTGCTGATAATCACATCGACCGAGTTGTCAGGCAGAGGGACGTCCTCCATCTCCCCCTTGAGGAACTCCACGTTCTCGATGCCCGCCTTCTGCTGGTTCTGGCGGGCCAGCTCCAGCATCTCGTCCACCATGTCCAGGCCGTAGGCCTTGCCCGTGGGGCCCACTCGACGAGCGGAGAGGAGAACGTCGATGCCGCCGCCGCTGCCCAGGTCCAGAACCACCTCCCCCGGGTGCAGCTCGGCCAGGGCCACTGGGTTGCCGCAGCCCGCGGAGGCCAGCGTCGCCTCCAGAGGAACCCCCTTCAGGTCCTCGGGCGCGTAGATCTGGGCGCTTATGGGGTTGGCAATCTCAGCCTCGGCCGGCCCGCAACAGCTCGGCTCGGGCGAGCAGCAACTAGCGGCACCCCGCTCTGCGGCTTGGCGAGCGAGCTCGGCGTAGCGCTCGCCCACTCTCTCCTTGATCTCCTTCTCCCTGCTCATCGGCTACCTCCTTACATTCAAACTGCCGATACAGTTCTTTTTCCAGAGACTATCGGCCCAGACCACTCAGGGCAGCGCCCATCTGAGCCAGGACGTCCTTGCGCAGGCGGTAGAAGCACCATAGCCCGTGCTTCTCAACGTCGAGCAAGCCCGCCTCCGTGAGCATCTTGATGTGATAGGAGATGGTTGGCTGACTCAGGGGCGTGCAGTCAACGATGTTGCACTCGCACACGCCGCCTGGATTCCTTGCCACCAGGCTGAGGATCTGCAGGCGGGTGGGGTCAGAAAGAGCCTTGAAGATGGCCGCCCAGCGTTTGGCCTCCCTCTCGGCGGCGTAGGGCACCTTCCCCGCCAAGCCCGGGCAGCAGCCCTCGAGTATGGACGTGCGCGGCATCTGCTTTACTTGAGCCATGACACCAATAGCATAAGGCTTATATCGAAGTTTGTCAATATAGTCCGGCCAGAAAACCGAAGGTTTTTTCCGCTGGCTTCCCTAGCTCGCCGGCCGCACGCGATAGCCCCAGGAGGCGGCCTCGCTCTCCTCCTCGAGGCCCAGGGCGGCTTCGATATGGCCCAGGAGGTCCGTCAGGCCCCAGCCCTTGACCGCCGATACCAGCACTGCATCCGGCCGCCAGTATCGGAGGGAGGCCCGCACGTCGCCCAGGCTTTCCAGCCCCTCGATGGGCAACCCGTCCGGTCCGCAGATGAGGTCGGCCTTGTTGAGAACGGTAATGTAGGGCTTGTCGGCCAGGCCCAGATCGGCCAGGGTATCCTCCACCGTCTGAGCTTGCTCGGCGGCATCGGGATGGGTTATGTCCACCACATGAAGCAGAAGGCTAGCCTCGGACAGCTCCTCTAGCGTAGCGCGGAAGGCAGCCACCAGTTGGGTGGGCAGGTTCTGAATGAAGCCGACGGTGTCCGTGAGGAGGAAGGCGCCGCCGTGCGGGAGGGCCACTCGCCGGGTGACGGGGTCGAGGGTGGCGAACAGCTTGTCCTCCACCAGCACGTCTGCCCCCGATAGGGCCCGCATGAGGGTACTCTTGCCGGCGTTGGTGTAGCCCACCAGGGAGATAACGGACACGCGCTGGCGCGCTCGCCGCCGCCGGTAGAGGGCGCGCTGCCGCCGCACCTCCTCGAGCTGGCGCTTCAGGTGCTGAATCTTGCGCCGGATCAGACGGCGGTCGGTCTCCAGCTGGGTCTCGCCGGGGCCGCGGGTGCCGATGGCCCCCTCCAGCCGCTCCAGGTGAGTCCACTGACCGGCCAGGCGAGGCAGCAGGTATTCGTGCTGGGCCAGCTCCACCTGGAGGGCCCCCTCGCGGGTGCGGGCGTGCTGAGCGAATATGTCGAGGATGAGAGCAGTGCGGTCGAGGACTTTGACCTCGAGAGCGTCTTCCAGGTTCCGCTGCTGGGAGGGCGAGAGCTCCTCGTCGAAGATTATCGTGCTGTAGCCCAGGCGATGACGCAGAGAGGCCAGCTCTTGCACCTTGCCGCGGCCAACGTAGTAGGCGGACGTCGGTCGCCCCAGCCGCTGGACGCACCTGCCGACGACATTGGCGCCGGCGGTCAGAGCTAGCTGGGCCAGCTCCTCCAGCGACCTCTCGCTGGTCCAGCGACTATTGCCTCGCCCCTTCATCTCCACCGCCACCAGATAGGCCCTCTCCTTGGGCTCGGCGGTGACGTAGCCGGTCTTAGCTATGCTGTCAGCCCTCCTTGACAGAATGCACTTTCCCTACAAGTATACCGCAAAAGGGAGGAGCCTGCTCCGACGGAGGCGGCCTATCGGCCAGCTTCGGGCTGGATTGCGACCACCCGCATCTGCGCAGCCGCCGCCCGCACTTCCTCCTCGGTGGTCATCCTCAGCCCGACCAGGCTAAACGCGAATCGCGAATAGGCCCGGTGCCGGCGCCAGAAGTCAAGGACGATACGCTCGCCCTCCTCCTTGGGCAAGGCGGTTGCCCGAGCGGCAAACTTGCGCCGGCGGACCTGCACCCGCACGCTTGGGTTGGCCTGCAGGTTGCGATACCAGTCCGAGTGGGCGCCGTAGGCCGAGGCCACATAGTACGTGTCCGTAGCTGCATCGTGGCGCAGCACGTCCACAACGGCCTGCCGCGGCCGGCCGCTCTTGCGCCCGACGGTGGTGAGCTGCAACTGCATGGGCATCAGCCCGCCCAGGCCAATGCGGTAGAGGACGACCGGCGCGCGCAAGAACCAGCGCAGCAGAAGCCCGGGCCGTCGCGGCTTGTCTTGCTTGCTCATTCAGATCCCTCCTGAACAGTTGCCGTGGGCTCTAGAGCTTCCACCCCGCCAGCCGCCGCAGGCCTTCTTCCAGCCGCTCGTCGGGGATGGTGAGCGACAGGCGGACGTAGCCCTCGCCGTGCGGCCCGTAGCCAATGCCCGGCGTCACCACCACGCCGATGTCGTCCAGGAGGCGGCCGGCGAACTCCAGGGAGGAGTAACCCTCGGGCAGGCGCGCCCAGATGTAAAGGCTGGCCTTGGGCGGACGCACCCCCAGCCCCATCCCGGCCAGCGCCTTCACCAGGCGGTCTCGCCGCCGCTGGTAGATGGCGTTGTGCTCGCCGATGCAGTCCTGCGGCCCCTCGAAGGCGGCGATGGCCATGCGCTGGATGGCCTGGGGGATGCCCGAATCGAGGTTCGACTTCACCCGCATGAGGGCGTCCACCATGGTGGCGTTGCCCACCACCATGCCGATCCGCCAGCCAGTCATGTTGTAGCTCTTGGAGAAGGAGTGGAACTCCAACCCCACCTCCCTGGCGCCCGCCGCCTGGAGGAAGCTCACCGGCCGGTAGCCGTCGAAGGCCACCTCGGTGTACGGTCCGTCGTGGCAGACGGCGATGTCGTGCTTCTGGGCGAAGCGCACTACCCGCTCGAAGAACTCGATCTCAGCCACCGCGCCCGTGGGATTGTTGGGGTAGTTGATCCACATGAGCCTCGCCTGACGGGCCACCGCTTCGGGGATGGCCTCCAGGTCGGGCAGGAAGTCGTTCTCCTCGGTAAGAGGCATGAAGTGACAGTCGCCGCCGGCGAACATGGTGCCCACGGAGTAGACGGGGTAGCCGGGATCGGGCACCAGGGCCAGGTCCCCGGGGTCGATGAAGCAGAGGGCGATGTGGCCGATGCCCTCCTTGGAGCCGATGAGGGGCAGCACTTCCCTATCGGGGTCCAGGGAGATGTCGAACCGCTTCTCGTACCAGCGGGCGATGGCCCGTCGCAGATCGGGCAGGCCGTCGGTCTCGGGGTAGCGATGGTTGGCGGGCTCGCGAGCGGCCTGACAGAGGGCGTCGATAACGTGGGAGGGCGTGGGGATATCGGGGTCGCCGATGGCGAAGCTGACGACGTCCACCCCCTGGGCCCGCTTCTCGGCGATCTTACGGCTGATCTCGGCGAAGAGATAGGGCGGCAGCTTCTGGATGCGCTTGGCTAGTTGCATTACGCCGATTCCCGCCAGCGAACCTCGTACAGGCGCACGGGATCCTCGAACCCCCGCAGGGCCACCTCGCCCTGGTCCGAGAACAGGAACCCCTTGCCCGCCGCAAGCTCCCGCACCACGTTGGCGGCGAGTATCTCCCCACCCGCTGCTTTCGCCGCGATGCGGGCCGCCAGGATCACCGTCATCCCGAACAAATCCTTCTCCTCCGCGATCGGCTCCCCAGCATTGAGGCCGATGCGCACCCGCAACGGCTCCTCCGCCGACTCGTTGTGCTCAGCGAACGCCCGCTGCATGGCGATGGCGCACTCCAGCGCCCGCGTCCCCGAGGAGAAGGAGGCCATGAACCCGTCGCCCAGCGCCTTCACCTCCGAGCCACCGTGTGCCCGCAGCGCCTCCCGCACGATGCGCTCGTGCGCCCGCAGCACCTCCCGCGCCTTGGCGTCGCCGAGCCGCTGGGTTAGCGCCGTCGACCCCTCCACGTCCGTGAACAGGATGGTGTGAACAGCGCCCGGTGCGAGCGGCTCGGCCCACACTGCGGCCTCCTCACCCCCGCCCATGAACTCGTTGATGGCTCTCAGCACCGCCCTGGTGTCGCCCAGGAAGGCCGCCCCGGATTCCCCTTCCAGGAGAGCCAGGCGGGCGTTCGGTATTCGAGAGACAAGGCCGCGAGCGACATCCACGCTAAGCCAAGAGAGCTGCCGACGGTGAAGCACCAGGGTCGGCGCCTTCACCTGCGGCAGGAGGTCCGCAACGTCAAACGCCCCGATCGCGCCAAGGGCCGCCTTCATCGCCTCCTGCGCGATGCATTCGCGCATTAGTACGGCATAGCGATGCGCCGGCTCACCTTGCGACCACCCCAGCAGGGTATGCGCCACCGTCTCGCTGTACACATGCCAATCCGTATCTCTCAGTTGGGCTAATGCCCGAAGCTGCGGCGATACTGCGTCGCGCGTCACTGCCCAGGAGTGCCACAATATGAGGTGCGAGACCTGGTCCGGGTGGCGAGCCGCGTAGGTAATTGCCACCGGCCCCGAATGAATGGGCGCAAAGAGAGCAAACCTCTCGAGGCCCAGGCGGTCCACCACCGCCTCCAGGTCCAGCACCTGGGCGTCCAGCGAGAAGTCGCTCACGTCCCGATCCGAGAGCCCGGCCCCTCTGCAGTCGTACCGCACCACCATTCTTGTTCGCGCTAGCGGCTCATACCAGCGGCGCCACTCAGGTATCTGCCACTCCATCTGGATATGGCTGACCGGAATCGTTGGCATCTCCACGAAGGGCGTGCCTTCCCCCAGCGTCCAGAAGGCGATGTTCACCCCGTCGGCCGTCGTCGCGTACTGAATGCGCGGCTCCATAGTGGCTATCCCCGAGGCTCTCTTTTCATCGTCCAGAAGTGAGGCCCGCCGTTGGGCAGGTCATCCTCCACCACTACCTCGAAGCCATGCCTCCGATAGAAGGGTAGGTTCCTCTCCTTCTCCGTTTCCACATAGCAGAGCAGGCCTTCAGCGTCCGCCCGTGCCAGAACCGGCTGTATCAGAGCGCCGCCGATGCCCTGGCCCTGACACGGCGGGTCGACGCCTAGAGTAGGAAGATACCAGTGGCGCGACGGGACGTCGCGCTTGTGCAACTGCGTCTCGTAGTTCACGCCGCTCATCAACCGACCGAACGCCGCCCGGCCGAACTTCAGGGGCACTAGCATCATGCCCGCCAGGATCAGCCGCACAACGCTCGGCGGGTACTTCCCGGGCGGAATCCACAGCGCGGCGCCTTCGACCTTGCCCGTAGTAGTGTGCACTTCGCCGTACTTGTGGCAGTACCTCGCCCAGATTTCCATGAACCAGCGCAGGACCTGCGCCCGCCTGGACTCGTCGGGGAAGAGCCACGACCAGTGGGGGTCGTCATGGAACGCCCTGGCGAGTACCTCCGCCACCTCACGCACTTGGCTCGGCGCGAGCGCGACAGGTTCCGCCGCTGCAATCATGGTCGGAGATGCTCCATCAGCCGTCCTCCCGCCAGCGCACGTCGTACAGGCGCACGGGGTCCTCGAAGCCGCGAAGGGCTACGTCCCCTCGGTCTGAGAACAGGAAGCCCTTGCCCGCCACCAGCTGCCGCACCACGTCCGAGGCCACGATCTCCCCGCCCTCAGCCTTCGCCGCCACGCGCGCCGCCAGGATAACCGCCGTCCCGAACAGGTCCTCCTCCTCCGCTATCGGCTCCCCCGCGTTCAGGCCGATGCGCACCCGCAACGGCTCCTCCGCCGACTCGTTGTGCTCAGCGAACGCCCGCTGCATGGCGATGGCGCACTCCAGGGCCCGCGTCGCCGAGGAAAACGAGGCCATAAAGCCGTCCCCCATCGTCTTCACCTCCGAGCCGCCGTGGGCCTTCAGGGCCTCCCGCACGATGCGCTCGTGGGCCCGCAGCAGCTCCCGCGCTTTGGCGTCACCGAGGCGCTGGGTCAGCGCCGTCGAACCCTCAACGTCCGTGAACAGGACGGTGCGGAAGGCGCCCGCTGCCGGGGCCTCTGCCCCCGCTGCGGCTTCCTCACCTTCGCCCAGGAACTCGTCGATGGCCCCCAGCACCGCCTCCATGTCGCCAAGGTACGGTGCCGCCGACGCTCCCTCCAGGAGGGCCAGGCGGGCGTCCGGTATGCGGGAGGCAAGAGTCCTTACCAGCTCAATCGAAGGGAAAACTAGTTCGCGACGGTGCAACACCAACGTTGGCGCCTTTATCCGTGGCAGGAGGGTAGCCACGTCAAACTGGCGAAATACCGGCAACATCAATTGCAAAGCCTCCTGGCTCACACTTTCCCGCATCAGTGCGGCAAACCGGTCAGCAGGCTCGCCTGCCGACCATCCAAAGGCCGCGTGCGCCACCGTCTCGGAAAACAGCTCCCAGTCCCGATCCAAGAGGGCGAGCAATGATGCGACTCGCGGTAACCCGTAGTAATCCGAGGCCCGGGCATAGGAGCACCAGAGTATGAGGTGCGATACGCGCGCAGGGTTGCGTACTGTGTAGTTCACCGCCACCAGCCCTGACAACTGAGAACCGAACAGTGCGAACTCCTTCAAGTTCAGGCGATCGACGACAGCGTCCAAGTCCAGCACATGGGCGTCGAGGGAGAAATCGGTGACATTGCGCTCCGACAGTCCGCTGCCTCTGCCGTCGTAGTGGATCAACTGGCGCTTCTCGGCCAGGCGCTCATACCAGCGGCGGCACTCAGGTGTCCGCCACCCCAGTTGGATATGGCTCCAGGGAATGATCGGCGTGTACACAAGGGGCATGCCTTCCCCCAGCGTCCAGAAGGCGATGCTCACCCCGTCGGCCGTCGTCGCGTACTGGATGCGCGGCTCCATCAGCCGCCCTCCCGCCAGCGCACGTCGCACAGGCGCACGGGGTCTTCGAAGCCGCGCAGCGCTACATCGCCACGGTCGGAGAACAGGAATCCCTTGCCCGCCACCAGCTGCCGCACCACGTCCGAGGCCAGGATCTCGCCGCCTTCCGCCTTCGCCGCGATGCGAGCCGCCAGGATCACCGCCGTCCCGAACAGGTCCTCCTCCTCCGCTATCGGCTCCCCGGCGTTCAGGCCGATGCGCACCCTTATCGGCTCCTCCGCCACCTCGTTGTGCGCGGCAAAGGCCCGCTGCATGGCGATGGCGCACTCCAGGGCTCGCGTGGCCGAGGAGAAAGACGCCATGAACCCGTCGCCCATCGTCTTCACCTCGGAGCCGCCGTGGGCTTTCAGCGCGTCCCGCACGATGCGCTCGTGCGCCCGCAGCACCTCACGTGCTTTCGCGTCGCCGAGCCGCTGGGTCAGCGCCGTCGAACCCTCCACGTCCGTGAACAGGATGGTGCGGAAGGCACCCGCTGCCGGCCCGGCCCCCGCTGCGGCTTCCTCACCCTCGCCCAGGAACTCGTCGATGGCGCTCAGAACAGCCTCCACGTCGCCCACCCACGGCATTGCCGACGTCCCCTCCAGGACGGCCAGGCGGGCGTCCGGAATGCGGGAGGCAAGACCCCTCGCGACATCGACCTGGGGGAACGCGACCTGGCGGCGGTGCAGCACCAACGTGGGCATCCTCACCTGGGGCAGGAGAGGCGCAACGTCAAAGTGCTGGCTGGCTTCACGGGCTGCCCGCATGGCCTCCGGTGCGGCGCATTCCCGCATGAACGCAGCGAAGCGGCGCGCCTCCTCCCCTGCCGACCACCCAAACACGACATGCGCCACCGTCTCCGTATATATCTCCCAGTCTTTGTCTCTAAGTGCGCGTAGTGATTCAACTTGTGGCAAGCGGTAGTAGTCAGAGGCCCGCGTGTAGGAGCACCACAGGATGAGTTGCGACACTCGCTCCGGGCGGCGGGCCGCGTAGGCGATGGCCACAGGCCCCGAGTGATAAGGCGCGAGCAGAGCGAACTTTTGCAGCCCCAGACGGTCTACTATGGCCTCTAGATCCGTTACGTGGGCCTCCAGGGAGAAGTCGGTCACGTCGCGGTCGGACAGCCCAGACCCTCTGCTGTCATATCGGACAAGCATCCTCTTCTCCGCCAGACGCTCATACCAGTTGCGGTACCCCGGGAATTGCCACTCCAATTGGATATGGCTCAATGGAGGCGTCGGCATCTGCACAAGGGGCATGCCCTCCCCCAGGGTCCAGAAGGCGATGCTCACCCCGTCGGCGGTCTGCGCGTACTGGATGCGCGGCTCCATAGCGCCACTATCCTACACTAAGGGCATCTCCCCTGCATAGATAGTCCGCCTCCGCCCTCCACTACCACTACTTCCTCCACTCGCCCACAAAGACCAGCTCCGCCGGGCCTGTCAGGTAGCACTCCCCTACCCCATCCCACTCCACCACCAACGTCCCGCCTGGAAGTGTTATGTCGACTCTTTCCCCTGCCAGGCCATGAACATGGGCGGCCACCACCGCCGCGCAGGCACCACTGCCGCAGGCCAGCGTCGCGCCCGCCCCTCGCTCCCACACCCGCGCCTCCATGCGCTCGCGGCCGATCACCCGCGCCACCTCGAAGTTCACCCGCTGGGGAAACAGGGGGTGGTGCTCCACCTTCGGCCCGATGCTCTCCAGCGGGAACTCCGCGACGGGCCGCTCGACGAAGTGCACGGCGTGCGGATTGCCCATCGAGACGCAGGTCACCGCCAGGCGCTGCCCCTCGATGTCCAGGGCCAGGTCCTTCACCGGCGGCTCGGCCTCCACCAGCACGGGGATCTCCTGGGGAGCAAAGCGAGGCACGCCCATGCTTACCCGCACCCGCTCCACTGCTCCCTTCTCACCGAAGACCTGGGCCGAGAGCACGCCCACCGCCGTCTCCACGCCGATCCGGCCGTCGCGAGGCCGCGCCAGGCCTTCGTCCACGGCGTACTTGACGACGCAGCGAAGGCCGTTGCCGCACATCTCCGCCTCCGAGCCGTCGGGGTTGAACATGCGCATCCCCACATCGGCGCGAGACGACGGCAGCACGAGAATCAGGCCGTCGGCGCCGATGCCGTAGTGGCGGTCGCACATGGCCTGGGCCAGGCGCGACCAGTCCTGCTCGTCCCCCTGCGCCCTCAGGAGGACGAAGTCGTTGCCGATACCGTGCATCTTGACGAATCGCATGGCCAACCCCTACCTAGCCGCCGTATGAGCGCTCTTCTCCAGAAAGCGCTCGGCCAGTGCTCTGGCCTCGTCCACAGCGGCAGCGCCCTCCAGCCAGCGGATGCGGCGGTCGTCCAGGCGAAACCACGTGTACTGCTGGCGAGCCAGGCGATGGGTGGCCGTCTTGATGCGGGCCACCGCCGTCGCCAGGCTCAGCTCGCCCGCCAGGTGCTGGCAAACCTGCGAATAGCCGATGCCGGACAGAGAGGGAAGCGAGGGCTCGTAGCCCATCGCCAGGAGACGCCTCACCTCGTCCGCCAACCCCGCTTCGATCATTGCATCCACGCGCGCATCGATGCGCCGGTAGAGCTCCTGTCGCGGGCAGGTCAGGCCCAGGATGAGGGTCTGCCAGGGCGGCGGGCCTTTCTCCTGCCAGCAGGATATGGGGCGGCCGGTCGCTTTGTGTACCTCCAGCGCCCGGATGACCCGCCGCACGTTGCGGGGATCGATGCGGGCCGCCGCCTTGGGGTCCACCTTGGCCAGCTCCCTGTGCAGCGCTTCCGGTCCGTGACGAGCCGCTCGCTCCTCGAGCTCTCGCCGCAGTTCCCGCTGGGGCGGCAGTCGCGGTACCCTCCATCCCTCCAGGAGGGCCCAGACGTACTGACCGCTGCCCCCCACCAGCAGCGGCTGCTTGCCCCGCGACCACACGCCCTCCAGGGCGACAACGGCCAGCTCGAGGTACTGCGCCAGGCTGAACTCCTCGTCGGGGTCGTTCACGTCGATGAGATGATGGCGTGCCAGGGAGCGCTCCTCCGGCGTGGGCTTGGCAGTGCCGATGTCCATATGGCGGTAGACCTGGCGCGAGTCGGCGCCCACGATCTCGCCGCCCAGAGACCGAGCGAGAGCGATTCCAAGAGCCGTCTTCCCTGCGGCCGTGGGGCCGACGACGGCGATGAGCTTTCGCGTCACGCCCCGGGCGCCCCCTTGACCTGCACCGCCTGCTCGACGATAGAGGCGAAGGCGTCGGCCTTGAGGCTGGCCCCGCCCACCAGGGCACCGTCGATCTGAGGCTCGCTCATGAACTCACCGATGTTGTCGGGCGTGACGCTGCCGCCGTACTGAATGCGAGCCGCCTCCGCCAACTCGCGGCCATAGAGGGAGGCCACCTCCTGGCGGATGAGGCCGACGGCCTCGTTGGCGATCACTCCCGTGGCAGGAACGCCCGTGCCGATGGCCCACACCGGCTCATAGGCGAGCACGAAGCTTATGGGCATATCCACGCCCGCCAGGCCTCCCCGCACCTGCCGCAGCAGCACCTCCTCCGTGCGGCCGGCCTCGCGCTCCTCCAGCGTCTCGCCCACGCACATGATCGTCCGCAGGCCGTGGGCCATGGCCGCCTTTAGGCGACGGTTCACCGTCTCGTCGGTCTCGCCGAAGTACTTGCGCCGCTCGGAGTGGCCGATGATCACGTACTCGCACAGGTCAGCCAGCATGGGAGGGCTCACCTCGCCCGTGTAGGCGCCCTCCTCCTCCCAGTAGACGTTCTGCGCTCCCACCTTGATGGACGAGCCCGCCAGCTCTCGCTCCGCGAGCGCCAGGAAGACGAAGGGAGGGCATACCACCTTCTCCACCCCCGCCAGGCCATCGATCCGCTCCCTCAGCAAGCGGCAGAGCTCTGCGGCGGCGCCAGCGGTGGTATACATCTTCCAGTTGCCGGCGATGATCGGCATGCGTCCGCTCATAGATCACGCTCCATACTTGGTGAACCGATCGGCGTGGGCCATGGCCAGCGGCATTATCTCCGTGGCCGCAAAGAGGCCCAGCGACCCCTTCTGGCAGTCCCGCTCGTTGAATGCCTCCGCCCGGTCGGGCTGACACCAGCGCGAGCGCAACACGAACGGCACCGGGTGCCAGGAGTGGGCACGATAGGTGGAAGGCGTCGAGTGGTCACCGGTGACCATGATCACGTCCGGGTTTAGGGTAAGCAGTTCGGGGATGACGGCGTCCACCTCCTCCAGCCTGGCCACCTTGCCCTGGAAGTTGCCATCCTCCCCTGTCGAGTCCGTAGCCTTGTAGTGCACGAAGAAGAAGTCGAATTGCCCCCAGTGCTCCCGCAGGGCCGCCAGCGAATCGCTCAGGGAAGGGCCCGTGGATAGAGCCGTCATCCCCACGAGCTTGGCGAGGCCGCGGTACATGGGGTAGAAGGCGATGGCCGCCGCCCGCAGCCCGAACACCTCAGGGAAGGACGGCAGGTCCGGCCAGCGCGCGAACCCGCGCAGGAGCACCATATTGGCCGGATGATGGTCGCGCAGCCTATCGCGAGCCTCGGCCACGAAGGCACTCACCAGCCCGGCCGTGGCCTGCGCCTCGGGAGCGCGAGCCGCCACCTCGACGGGCGGCACGCCCACCTTCTGGGGATCGGTCTCGTTCAGGGCGTCGGAGAGGCCGTCGCCTCTGAGCACCAATAGGAAGCGATGTTCCTTCACCGGCTCCACAAATAGCTCAGCGCCCGGCAGCTCGATGGTACGCAGCTCAGCGCAGAGGCGGGCGCAAGTATCCGTGTCGATGCGGCCGGCGCGGCGGTCGACAACGAGGCCGCCGTCGTCCACGGTGCAGAAGTTGCCGCGAGCCGCCACGTCCTGAGGCCTCAGGTCGAAGTCAATGCCCACCGCCTCCAGGGCCCCTCGGCCGATGCGATAGCGCAGGGGGTCGTAGCCGAAGAGGGACAGATGGCCGGGCCCGCTGCCGGGGGTAATCCCGAAGCCCACGTGATAGACCATGCCGCAGATGCCCTCCTGGGCCAGACGGTCCAGGTTGGCGATGCGGGCCGTCTCCATCTCCGTGCGGCCGGTCCGGGGATCAGGCAGGCCACCCAGGCCGTCCATCACCAGCAGGACGATCTTGGTCTCAGCAGGGATTACGACTTCGCGGATGAGGTCGAAGTCCATGTCCTACCGCCTCAATCCTTGTCTTCCAGCGCCGCCACGCCCGGCAGCTCGCGGCCCTCCAGGAACTCCAACGCCGCGCCGCCGCCGGTGGACACATGGCTGAACTTGTCCTCCAAGCCCAGCCGCTCCACCACCGCCACCGTCTCGCCGCCGCCCACAATGGTGGTGGCATCCAGGCCAGCGATGGCCTCCGCCAGGCGATGGGAGCCCCGAGAGAAGGGCTCGAACTCGATAACCCCCACCGGGCCGTTCCACAAGACCGTTTTGCAATCGCGCAGGGCGTGCACGAACGCCTCCGCCGTCTTCTCACCAATGTCCATGATCTGCCAGTCGAGAGGGATCTCCTTCGCCGACACCTGCTGGCGGCGGGCGTCGGCCTCGAAGCGGTCGCCGACGATTACGTCCGAGGGCAGGAGGAGCGTCAGCCCCCGCTGGGACGCCCGCTCCATGATCTGGCGGGCCGTTTCCACATGCCCCTCCTCCAGCAGCGACTGGCCCACCTCAAAGCCCTCGGCCTTGAGGAAAGTGCAGGCCATCCCGCCGCCGATGAGCAGACGGTCTACCTTCTGCAGCAGGTTCTCCAGCACGCCCATCTTGGTGCTGATCTTGGCCCCGCCGATGACCGCCGCGAAGGGTCTATCAGGGCTGGCCAGGGCCTTGCCCAAGAAGGTCAGCTCCTTCTCCATGAGGAAGCCGGCCACCGCCGGCAGGTAGGCGGCCACCCCCGCGGTGGAGGCATGGGCGCGATGGGCAGTGCCGAAGGCGTCGTTGACGTAGACCTCGGCCAGGGAGGCCAGGACCCAGGCGAAATCGGGGTCGTTGGCCTGTTCCTCAGAATAAAACCGCAGGTTCTCCAGAAGGAGAACATCGCCGGAGCCGAGGTCCTGCGCCGCCTCCTCCACCTCCGGCCCCACGCAGCCGTCGCTCGTCTTCACCGGCGAGCCCAGCAGCTCGCTCAGCCGGCGGGCCACCGGCGCCAGGCGCAAGGAGTCGTCGACGCCCTTGGGCCGCCCCAGGTGGGAGCAGAGGATGAGCCTGGCACCACGCTCCCGCAGATACTCGATGGTGGGCAGGGCCGCCCGAATGCGGGTATCGTCCAAGACGCGGCCGCTATCCCGATCGAGGGGCACGTTGAAGTCCACCCGCAGGAGAATCCTCTTGCCCCGAACGTCGATATCGGCAATCGTCTTCTTCATGGCCTCGCCCTCTATCCCGGCATCAGCATCAGCTTGCCCACTGCCTGCCGCTCGATCTCTCCCCGGTCGAAGGGCAACGGGTGGTACTCCAGCCGCCGCCAGGCGTCGATCATATCGCTGTAGTGGGGGCTGGCGGGGTGACCCGACTGGCCGCCGGGCAGGATGGCCACACTGCGGTTGAAGTCGCTCAGGTCGATGATCTGGCGGTAGGAGACAGCGAAGCTTGAGACCGCATAGGGCCGGCTGCCGACGTAGCTCGCCTGGGCGACGGTGTTCGTGTCGCCGCCCACCGGCACCGGGCCGCGGTTGAACACGCGCCGCAGGGCGCGCACCCTTCCCAGCACATGCTCGAAGGGGGCGTAGTGAACGCGGCCCCACGTCCAGCGGGACATGTCCTCTCCCAGCGACCGCCGCAGGGCAGCGACGGCCTCCTCCAGGCTCTGCTCCATCACCTCCCGCCAGCTTCGGCCAGCGAACCAATCGGCCGGAGCCTCCTTCATCAGGGCCAAGAGCCAGGAAGCAGAGCGATAGAGGTAGAAGCTATCGGGAACGGCGGGGTGTACCTCCTTGCCCACGAAGTAGTCGGTGAGGGGGCCCAGCTTAGCAGCCACTGTGTTGCGGAGCATCTGAAGGAAGAAGGCCTCCACGATGGTGGCCGCCACGCTGTCCGGCGAGAGCTGGCAGTCCCAGACTCGCAGGAAGTTGAAGGCCCGCTTGGCGTCCGCACTGGCGGGCTCAAGGCTGAGGAGGTGCTGGGCCAGCTCCCGGCCGGGGATGGAGTAGATGTCGCCCTGTATGGAGCGAAAGTCCTCCAGGGAGTGCTTCTCCCTGGCCTCCAGCAGCTCGACGATGCGTTGGGCGCGGTAGCCATCCATGTACTCAGCGCTCAGGAAGTACGGATAATCGTCATCCACGATCTTGTTGTTGGCCGTGGCCACGTAATGCGTGGGGGGATTAAGGACGGAGGGCAGTTCGTCGAAGGGGATGAAGCCCTTCCAGTCGTACTCCCCCATCCAGCCAGGCGAGGGCACCAGCCCCTGGCCCTTGACCCGAATCGGCACGAGGCCAGCCATCTGATAGCCGATGTTGCCTTCCACATCGGCGTAGACAAAGTTCTGAGCGGGCGCTGGCCACTGGCGCAGGGCCTCGCGGAACCCTTCCCAGCTGCCGGCCCGGCCCAGAAGGAGAAGGGCATGGGCCTGCTGGCTCGGCTCGGCCACTATCGTGCGTAGGGCGAGGGCCCGGTCCTCGCCGGGGATGCTGGGGCTGATTATCGGCCCGTGGCCGGTCACCAGAACCTCCTCCACCACCGGCTCCCGGCGACCGCGCACGCGGATCTCCTCCCGCACGAGGTCGCCGTCCACCCACTTGCCCCCATATTCGTACTGGCGAGGGTTGGCGGGGTTGATCCGCTCTACGAACAGGTCGTCGCCGTCGGTCATGGTATTGGTGATACCCCAGGCGATGCGATCGTTGTGACCGATGACAACCCCCGGCACGCCGGGCAGAGAGGCACCGGTAACATTCAGGCCGCCGCCATTCAGATGCACCTCGTACCAGATGCAGGGCATCTGCAGGGGCAAGTGGGGATCGTTGGCCAGCAGCGGCTTGCCGGTGGCCGACTTGTGGCCGTCCACCGCCCAGTTGTTGCTGCCGCCCCCTCTGGCACCGACCAACTCCTGCACCTTGCGCAGTTCCTCCAGCAGCGGCACTCCCAGGCCGCGGCACTCAGCCCCGGGCGGCACGATAAGCGGTGCCCCTAGTGGATAGCCTGGCTCCATACGAGCGGCCTCCTCAGGGCCCAGCCGCTCCACTATCCAGGAGCGCACGATCTCCGTGTCCCAGTTGCCGGAGAGACTCCAACCGACGAACTTGCCGATGGCCAAGCTGTCCACGGGGGTCCAGGACCCCGGCCGGAAGCGCAGGACAAGGAACTCCGGCGGCAGACGATTCCTGTTCCCCTCTATGAAGGCGTTGACCCCCGCCGCATAGGCATCCAGGTTCTCACGCACCGCCTCGGCCAACTGCTCCGCCTCGGCCTCAGCGGCCCGACGCAGCCCCACTCGTCGCAGCAGGCGGTCGGCATCCAAGGCCACCGACCCGAATACTTCAGCCAGACTGCCCGAGGCGGCCCGCCGGGCCAACTCTATATGCCACAGGCGGTCCTGGGCATGAACGTATCCCTGGGCGAACAGAGCGTCCCTGACACTGCCAGCGTAGATATGAGGCACGCCCCAGCGGTCGCGGATGACCTCGACGGGTGAATCCAAGCCCTTGAGCCGAACGGAGCCCTTGCTGGAGGGGACGCTACGCCGCAGAAGGGAGTAGACGACCGCTCCCCCCACGGCCGCGCCCAGGGCCAGCCCAAGTACGAGATAGCGAACAGCCCTCCCTATGGCCAAGGCGCACCTCCTATGACTCCATAGCCCTCATCTTCTCCAGGCGGCGGGCGTGGCGCCCGCCCTCAAAGTCCTCGCCCAGGAAGGTTCTCACTATCTCCTCAGCCAGGCCGCGACCGATGCACCAGGCGCCCAGGCAGAGGACGTTGACGTCGTTGTGTCGGCGAGCCAGGCGAGCCGTGAAGCTGTTCTGGCACAGGGCGGCGCGAACACCCTTCACCTTGTTGGCGGCGATGCTCATGCCGACGCCGTTGCCGCAGATGAGGATGCCCCGCTGGTACTCCCCCGCCGCCACCGCCTCTCCCAGCGGCCTGGCGATGTCCGGATAGTCCACCGGATCCTCACCGTGACAGCCGAAGTCCATCCACTCGTGCCCCAGCTCGCCCAGCAGTTCCTTGACGACTTCCTTCAGGCCGAACCCGCGGTGGTCGCTGCCGATAGCGATGCGCATTATCCCCCTCTTATGGCTGAGCCGGAATGGGCAGCAGCGCCTCGGCCAGAGGGACGAGCGCCTCGTTGTCGTTCAAAGGGTTTATCTCCTGTCCCTCCTCGGACATGGGGATGGGGTAAAGCTCGATGGTCGTATCGCCCAGGGTGAGCACTAGCCAGTGGTAGGTCACCTCGTAGGTAGGCGAGAGGCGGTCGGTCTTGAAGTAAAGGGTGGCCGGCTGGCCCTGCACCGTCACCTGCTCCCGCTGGATGGGGCCTGTCCTTTCCGGAGGAGGCCCAAACTGCGCTCGGCCGGCCGGCCCCTGCCGGATGATCACGACCTCTCCTCCGCCGCCCAGAGTCTCCGAGGCATAGCGCAGCTCGGGCCAAGAGACCCTCTCCGTGCGCACGTCCCATAGGTACAAATCGAGCTGCCCTTGCGCGGCACCTTCGTACTTCTCGCCCAGCCAATACAGGTCGAAATCCAGCTTGCTGGCCTCCGCCAGCTTCTCGTCCACAGGGCTATAGAGGGCAAAGAGGGCATCGGGCGAGAAGAAGTCCGGCGGCAGGTCATCCGGCGAGACGGTGTCCCACTCGAACTGGGACGGGCCGCTATACTCCTCCGTCTCCGTGCCGTCGGGCTCAACGATTTTCGACCGAAGCTGCACCGGCAGCAGGGTTGCCTTGTCCAGTTCCACAGTGATGACCGTGGCGGTCCCCTCCGGCCAGTCGCCGCCCGGCTCCATGAACCATTTGGCCTCAACCGAAACGACCGGTTGGCCGTCCACTGTGCTCTCGCCCACGATCCGCTTTTCCTCGCCGCCCGCCAGGTAGCCAAGATAGGCGACGCCGAGGTAGGCTAGGTTGTCGATGCCCTGCTCGGCCACCTCCTCGCGGTCGACCGCGGTGATATGGATAGGGAAGGACTCCGCATCGGACTGGTAGGTGGCCACTCGCCAGTCTTCGCCCACCGTTACCAGCAACCACTCTTCTTCTCCATCCGCCTCGCGATACTCCGTCCGGAACCGCCCATTGTCCGCATCGACCCACGCCTCCTGAACCCCTGCTCCGCCTAGCTCCCACGCCTCGGTTTTCGCCTTCAGGTATCCCACCTTTCCCCCCGGCGACACGGCCTCCAGCGCACCTGCCACCACCTGGTCCACATCCGACAGGTCGACCTCAGCTCCGCCGTCTCCGCCACCGCAAGCCAACCCCCCGACCGCAGCGAACGCGACAACCGCAACCACGCTCCCCACGCCTCTCACCCAACCCACTTTGCTACGCACCGGACACCACCCCCACAACTTTCCCCACCTCCGCGCGCGATACCGCACCCTCCCGCACGATCACAGGGGGCTGTATAGTTATGTCAACGACTGTCGACTCCTGCCCTGCCCTGCTGGCGCCGCCATCGATGATCAGGTCGACAGCACTCCCTAGGTGGCGTTGCACCTCGCGAGATGTACGGCAGCTCGGCCTGCCCGAGCGGTTGGCGCTGGTGCCGGTGATCGGCTCGCCCAGGGCGCGGATAAGCTGACGCAGGAAGAAATGGTCGGGCACCCGCAGGGCAACACTATCGCCGCCCCCCAGGGCCGGGCTCTGGAAACTGGGCGACCGCCGCAGCACGACGGTCAGAGGGCCGGGCCAGAAGCGCTCGGTCAGGAGCTTAGCGATGGGCGGAACCTCTGCGCACAAAGGGGCCATATCGTCAACGTCGGCCAGAAGGAGCGGCAGGGCCTTCTCAGAGAGCCTACCCTTAACAGCAAAGGCCCTCGCTACCGCCCGCTCATCGCTGGCGGCTGCCCCCAGTCCGTACACGGTATCCGAGGGGTAGACAACCAGCCCACCGCCCTTGAGCACAGCGAGCGCCTCCGCCAGAGAGCCCTCCACTTCAGCCTTCAGCACCCTGGCCATATCCGTAGCATGCAGTATAGCACACGCAGCGAGATCGGGTCACGAATTTGTTAGGGTGCCAATACTTTTTAGCTCAATTCCGCTTGACGCTGCCGGTGGCCCGATGCTAATCTTGAGCCAAAGGAGACGCGGCGAAAATCATGAGCGACCGGCCTGGTAATCACGTTCGTACCAGCGACGACATCGAGGTCTCCACCTATCTGGAGATCGCCCGCCAGCGAGAGGGCGAGCAGCCCACCACGCCCACGCTGCCCATCGCGCCGGCCCGCCCGGAGGCGGTGGTGATCCTCGATTTCGGCTCGCAGTATAGCATGCTCATCGCCCGCCGTGTACGCGAGTGCAACGTCTACTGCGAGCTCCTGCCGCACAACGCCCCTCGGGAGCAGATAGAGCACCTCCAGCCCAAGGGCTTCATCCTGTCCGGCGGCCCGGCCAGCGTCTACGGCGAGAACGCCCCCCTAGCCCCTCCCTACGTCTTCGAGAGCGGACTGCCGGTGCTCGGCATCTGCTACGGCATGCAGGCCCTGGTCCACCAGCTGGGCGGCCGGGTGGCCCCTGGCGACAGGCAGGAGTACGGCCACAGCATCATCTATCAGGACGCCAGCGATGCGCCCATTTTCGAAGGCCTTCCCCCCAGCATGCCCGTCTGGATGAGCCACGCCGACCGCGTGGTGGAGCTGCCGGAGGGCTTTCGCTCCCTGGCCTACTCCGACAACTCGCCGGTGGCCGTGATGGGCAACGATCGCGGTGTCATCGGCCTCCAGTTCCACCCGGAGGTGGTGCACACCCCCCAGGGCAAGGCCATCCTGCGCAACTTCCTGTACAACGTCTGCGGCTGCCGCGGCGACTGGACAGCCGCCAGCTTCATCGAGGAGAGCATCCGTAGCATCCGCCAGCAGGTGGGCGACGGCCGCGTCATCTGCGCCCTCTCCGGCGGCGTCGACTCGGCGGTGACCGCCGCTCTCGTGCACCGCGCGGTGGGCGAACAGCTCGTCTGCATCTTCGTGAACAACGGCCTCCTGCGGCGCGAGGAGCCCGAGCGGGTCGTCGAGACCTTCCGCCGCAACATGAAGATCAACCTGCTGTACGTGGACGCCACCGATCGGTTCATGGCCTGCCTGGACGGCGTAGCCAGCCCCGAGGCCAAGCGCAAGATGGTGGGCGAAGAGTTCATCCGCGTGTTCGAGGCCGAGGCCCGCAAGCTGGGGCGGGTGGACTTCGTCGCCCAGGGGACGACCTACCCCGACGTCATCGAGAGCGCCGCCGGCTCCGATGCCGCCGCCAAGATCAAGAGCCATCACAACGTGGGCGGCCTGCCCGCCAAGATGGACCTCACCCTCGTCGAGCCCCTGCGCTATCTGTTCAAGGACGAGGTGCGCCAGGTGGGCCTGACCCTGGATCTGCCGGAGATGATGGTCTATCGCCAGCCCTTCCCGGGGCCGGGGCTGGCCATTCGCGTCATCGGCGAGCTGAGCGGCGAGAGGCTGGAGACCCTGCGGGCGGCCGACTGGATCGTGATGAACGAGATCAAGAAGGCGGACCTCTACGGGAAGCTGTGGCAGGTGTTCGCCATCCTCACCGACAGCCGCAGCGTGGGGGTGATGGGCGATTCCCGCACCTACGGCCACGTGGTCTGCCTGCGGGCGGTGACGGCGGAGGACGCCATGACCGCCGACTGGGCCCGCCTGCCCTACGAGGTGCTGGGCCGCATCTCCAGCCGCATCGTGAACGAGGTGCCGGGAGTGAACCGCGTGGTGTACGACATTACGTCGAAGCCGCCGGGGACCATCGAGTGGGAGTGAGCCCTCTTCCATGAACATCCTTCTCGTCGGCGGCGGTGCCCGCAAGCAGACGCTTTCCTGCCTCCCTGTGCTATGATGGGACTGCCATGAAGTTCACCGTCATCCTTCAGCCTGAAGCCGACGGCGGCTATTCTGTCGTCTGTCCGGCCATCCCCGGCTGCGTCAGCCAGGGCGATACGCTCGAAGACACTCTGGCCAACATTCGCGAGGCCATCCTCCTCTGCCTCGAAGTCCGGAACGAGCAGGGACTGTCTCTTCCCGGCGAGACGCCCGAGCTGGTCGCCGAGGAGATCCGCGCCTGTCTGAAAGACCGAGCGGAGGAGGGCCTGCCGCTCACTATCGAGACCCGTGAAGTGGAAGTGGAGGCCGAGGTCGCCGTCTGATGCCGCGCGTCCCGAAAGTATCGGGCCGTCAGGCGGTGGCCGCGTTCGAGCGAGCTGGCTTTGAGGTGCGACGCCGCCGCGGCAGTCACATCGTAATGGTCAAACCAGGCTTTCCTGAGACGTTGTCTGTGCCAGACCACCGCCAGCTCAGGCCTGGCACCCTACGGGCCCTCATTCGCAAGGCGGGCCTTACCGTCGAAGAATTCCTCAGTCTGCTGAGATCGTGACGTGAGAGCCCTGATGCCATGAACATCCTTCTCGTCGGCGGCGGTGCCCGCGAGCACACCATCGCCCGCAGTGAAGGAGTGTCGTTGTTGACAACAACAACACCTCCTGCTATCATTAACCTGCTATGGTCTCCCTCGACGGCATGATCACCGTCGCCGAGGCCGCCAAGCGCCTCGGCCGCTCCCTCGAGCAGGTCCGCCGCTACCTGCGCGAGGGCAAGCTCAAGGGCCAGCGCATCGGCGGCCAGTGGTTCGTGGAGGAGGCCTCGCTGGAAACTCGCTACCAGCCTTCCCGGGGGACGGCCCGGCGAATAAGGGAGGTCGGCGTGGTCATGGAAGCAGGCAAGCTCACCAAAGAAGAAATCGATGCTCTCATCAAGAGGATCGACGCCAACCGAGAGGCCATCAGGCGCCGGTTGGGACACGACCTCGACGTCGTCGAGCTACTGCGACGTTCCCGCGAGGAGCACTAGCTCTTGCCGGTCTGCGTAGACGCCAGCGCCCTACTAGCATGGCTCTTGCCCTACCAGCGCAGTGCCCACGTCCGCCGCTCATGGCTGCATCTCCTCGCTTCCGGCGAGCAGCTTGTCGCCCCACCGCTCCTTCTGGCCGAGTGCACTTCCGTCATTCGAGAGGCCTCGTTTGATGGCGTCCTCACATCGGCGCAGGCGGCGCAGGCGATGGCTGACCTGGTAGAATTACCCGTCACCTTGGTGATGGATCGTTCTCTCTACATTCGCGCTTTCGATCTCGCGGCACGCTTCCAACTTCGGCGAGGATATGATACACAATACCTGGCAGCCGCTGAGATCGAGGAGTGCGAACTGATTACCGTCGACCGGTCACTATATCACCAGGCTCTTGAGCTAGGGATGAGGGCTGAATTTCTCGCGCCATGAACATCCTTCTCGTCGGCGGTGGTGCCCGCGAGCACACCATCGCCTGGAAGCTGCGCCAGAGCCCTCGCGTCGATGAGCTGCTGGTCGCCCCGGGCAACGCCGGCACCGCCCGCATCGCCCGCAACCTGCCGCAGACAAAGGCCAACGACCTCGAGGGCATCGTCCAGGCCACCCGCGAGCACAAGATCGACCTGGTGGTCGTCGGGCCGGAGGAGCCCCTCGTCCTGGGCCTGGTCGACCGCCTGGCGGCGGAGGGCATCACCGCCTTCGGGTCGAGCAAGGCCGCCTCCCACCTAGAGGGGAGCAAGGCCTTCTGCAAGGAGCTCTGCCAGCGCTACGGCATCCCCCACGCTCGCGGCGCCTCCTTCACCTCCCGCGACGACGCCCGCAGCTACCTGAAGGAGTTCGACCAGGTGCCGGTGGTCAAGGCCAGCGGCCTCGCTGCCGGCAAGGGCGCCATCATCTGCGAGACGCAGGAGGAGGCCCTTCAGACCATCGACCGCATGATCAACGAGGGCGCCTTCGGCGAGGCCGGCCGCACGGTGGTGATCGAGGAGCGCCTATCGGGGCGGGAGATCAGCGTCTTCGCCTTCGCCGACGGCCGCACGGTGGTGCCCATGGTGCCCGCCTGCGACTACAAGCGCGTCTTCGACGGCGACGAAGGCCCGAACACCGGCGGCATGGGCTCCTTCAGCCAGCCCGCCTGGTACGACGCCGCCCTGGCCGAGACGATTCGCACCCGCATCCTGGAGCCGGCCGTCCGCGGCATGGAGGCCGAAGGGCGTCCCTATCGGGGCGTGCTCTACGGCGGCCTGATGGTCACCGACGATGGGCCCAAGGTGCTCGAGTTCAACTGCCGCTTCGGCGACCCCGAGGCCCAGGTCACCCTGCCTCGCCTGAAGTCGGACCTGGCGGATATCCTGTGGGCGGTAGCCACCAACAGCCTGCACGAGGTCGATGTGCAGTGGAGCGACCAGGCCTGCGTGGGGGTGGTGATGGCCTCCGGCGGCTACCCCGGCGAGTACGACACCGGCTTCCCCATCGCCGGCCTGGGCAGGGTCGAGGAGGACGCGCTGGTCTTCCACGCCGGCACCCGCCTGGACGAGGAGGGCGGGGTGGTGACCAGCGGCGGCCGCGTGCTGACGGTGGCGGCCCTGGGCGCCAGCCTGAACGAGGCGCGGGGCAAGGCCTATCGCAACATACAGCACATCCACTTCAGCCGCTGCCACTACCGCCGGGACATCGCCGCGCCCAGCCAGGGGGCGGTGGGGGAGTAAGAGAATGCCTACCCTCGTCGCCGTCGTCCTCGGCTCGAAGTCCGATGCCGCCGCCATGGAGGAGTGCCTCCGCACCCTGGAGCGGCTGGGCATCCCCTACGAGACGCAGGTCATCTCCGCCCACCGCTCGCCGGAGAAGGCCCGCCAGTTCGCCCTCGCCGCCCGCGAGCGCGGCATCGAGGTAATCATCGCCGCCGCCGGCATGGCTGCCGCCCTGCCCGGCGTCCTCGCCTCCCACGCGCCGACTGTCCCCGTCATCGGCGTGCCCATCGCGTCGGGCGACATGAGCGGCCTCGACTCGCTCCTCGCCATCGCCCAGATGCCGCCGGGGGTGCCCGTGGCCTGCATGGCGGTCAACGGCGCCCGCAACGCCGCCCTCTTCGCCGCCCAGGTCCTCGCCCTGCGAAGCGAGGACGTGCGGCAGGCCCTCGAAAACTATCGGCGAGAGCTAAGCCAGGGTTGAAAACCCCATTGCAACGCGCGGGGCTGGTGACGTAACATCTTGGCGGAGGTCCCGCTGGAAGGAGAAGCGCCTGATGTTCACCCACCGCTCCGATGTTGCGCCCGTGGAGATGATGCCTGGGGTCACCCGCCGCACCCTGAGCACCAGCGACGACCTGATGCTCATCGATGTCGTTTTCGAGAAGGGTGCGGTGGTGCCCTTGCACAGCCATCCCCACGAGCAGATCGGCTACCTGGTCAGCGGCCGTGTCCTGTTCGAGCTGGGCGACGAGCGGCGGGAGCTAGTCGCCGGCGATAGCTGGCTGGTGCCTCCCAACGTCCCTCACCAGGTGACCGCCCTGGAGCGTTCGCTGGCCGTCGACGTTTTCTCGCCGCCGCGAGAGGAGTACCGCTAGATGATCGAACGCTACACCCGCCCGGAGATGGGCCGCATCTGGTCGCAGGAGAACAAGCTGGACAAGTGGCTGGAGGTGGAGATCGCCGTCTGTCAGGCCTGGGCCGACCAGGGCGTCGTCCCCCGCGAGGCGATGGAGAAGATCCGCCACGCCCGCTACGACATCCAGCGCATGGCCGAGTACGAGCGGGAGATGCACCACGACCTGCTCGCCTTCCTCCGCTCGGTGGCCGACAGCCTGGGCGAGGAGTCGCGCTACGTCCACCACGGCCTCACCTCCTACGATGTGGAGGACACCGCCCTCGGCCTGCTGCTGAAGCAGTCCGCCGAGCTCCTGGAGCGCGACGTCGCCGAGCTGATCGCCGTCCTCCAGGAGCGTGCCCTCGAGCAGAAGGACACCCTGATGATGGGCCGCACCCACGGTATCCACGCCGAGCCCATCACCTTCGGCCTCAAGCTGGCCATCTGGCTGGACGAGATGCGCCGCCACGCCCGCCGCCTGGCTTCGGCCAAGGCCGAGGTGTCGGTGGGCAAGATCAGCGGCGCCGTGGGCAGCCACGCCACCGTCCCGCCGGCGCTGGAGGAGACAGTCTGCGGCCGCCTCGGTCTGGACGTGGCGCCGGTGAGCACCCAGATCGTTCAGCGCGACCGCCACGCCCACTTCATCGCCACCCTGGCCATCATCGCCGCCTCGCTGGAGAAATTCGCCACCGAGATCCGCCACCTTCAGCGTACCGAGGTAGCGGAGGTAGCCGAGCCATTCGCCGCCGGCCAGACCGGCTCGTCGGCCATGCCCCACAAGCGCAACCCCGAGAAGTGCGAGCGCATCTCCGGCCTGGCCCGCCTCTTCCGCGGCTACGCCACCGCCGCCCTGGAGAACGTCGCCCTCTGGCACGAGCGCGACCTCACCGACTCCGCCCCGGAGCGCATCATCCTGCCCGACGCCTGCATCCTCCTGGACTACGTGCTCGACCTGTTCACCTTCATCATGCGCGGCCTGGACGTCTTCCCTGAGCGCATGCGGGAGAACATCGACTCGACCTACGGGGTGATCTTCTCCCAGCGGGTGCTCCTGGCCCTCGTCGACAAGGGGTTGAAGCGCCAGGATGCCTACAAGCTAGCCCAGCGCAGCGCCATGCGCGCCTGGAAGGAGCGGAGCCCCTACCTCGACGCCCTGTACGAGGACGCGGAGGTCTTGGAGCACATCTCCCGTGAGGAGCTGGCGGCGCTGTTCGACTACGGGTACTTTGTGCGCTACGTGGGCGAGTCTTTCAGTAGGCTGGGACTGGCCTAGACGCGGGAGGAGCCCATGCCCAAGAAGTTCCCGCTGGAATCAGAAGGATTCAACCCGTTCGGTGAGCTGATAGGTTTGAATTTCTTCGAGTGCAGCAAAGGGTACAGTCGGTGCTCCTTAGAAGTAGCCGAGAAGCTCCTCAACCCTCACAAGGTCTTGCACGGGGGCGTTGTCTACTCGCTGGCAGATACCGGCATGGGCGCGGCGCTCTACACGGACCTGGACGACGATGAGCTATGTGCAACCGTAGAGATTAAGATCGCCTATTTTGCGGCGGTGACTTCTGGCACCCTCACCTGTGAAACGAAAGTTATTCACAGAAGCAAGCGAATAGCTGTCCTGGAGTCAGAAATAAAGAACGATGGGCGCCTTACCGCCAAAGCGATGGGAACGTTCTCTGTGTCTAAAGTGAAGGGAGATTGAATGCAGTTGAACGTATCTGATGGTTTTGCAGTGGGCGCAACCAAGATTAGGGCCCGATAGGGGAAAGGAGCAGCCGGATGTCAGTTCTAGTCCAGACCGACCTCCCCAACCTCTTCCACCGCGGCAAGGTGCGCGACACCTACGACCTCGGCGACCGCCTGCTGATGGTGGCCACCGACCGCATCTCTGCCTTCGACGTCGTCCTGCCCAACGGGATCCCCGATAAGGGCCGCGTTCTTACCCAGCTCTCCACCTTCTGGTTCGAACGGACCGGCGATGTCGTCCCCAGCCACTTCATCCGCCTCATCGACAGCACCGAGGTCGAGGGCGTACCCTTCCCCATCCCGCCCGACCTCGTCGGCCGCTCGATGCTCATCCACAAGGCCAAGCGCCTGGACGTGGAGTGCGTGGCGCGGGGCTACCTGGCCGGCTCCGGCTGGGTGGAGTACCGCGACAGCGGCAAGGTCTGCGGCATCCCCCTGCCCAGCGGCCTGCAGGAGAGCGACGAGCTGCCGGAGGCCATCTTCACCCCCGCCACCAAGGCCGAGACGGGCCACGATATCAACATCCCCTTCGAGGAGGTGGTAGAGATGGTGGGCGCGAGGACGGCGAGCGTCATCCGCGCCCGCACACTGGCTGTCTACGGCTTCGCCCGCGACTACGCCCGCCAGCGGGGGATCATCATCGCCGACACCAAGCTGGAGTTCGGCTGGGTGAACGACGAGCTCATCGTCATCGACGAACTGCTGACCCCCGACTCCAGCCGCTTCTGGCCCGCCGACGGCTACCAGCCCGGCCAGGCCCAGCCCAGCTTCGACAAGCAGTACGTGCGCGACTGGCTCATCTCCATCGGCTGGAACCGGGAACCGCCGCCGCCCGTGCTGCCGGACGACGTGGTGGAAGGCACGGCCGACAAGTACCGCGAGGCCTTCCGCAAGCTGACGGGGCGGGAGCTCCTGGTACCGTGAGCGCCTACCTGGCCCGCGTCTACGTCAGCCTCAAGCCCACGGTGAACGACCCCCAGGGGCTCACCATTAAGGGCGGCCTCCACTCCCTGGGCTTCGCCGAGGTGGACAGCGTGCGGGCGGGCAAGTACATGGAGATCCGCTTCCAGGCCAACGACAGGGCCCACGCCGAAAAGCAGGTGGCGGAGATGTGCCGCCTCCTCCTGGCCAACCCCATCATCGAGGAGTTCCGCTTCGAGTTGGAGGAGACGACCGCCTAGCCCTTCAGCGTCCCCTTGGTGCTGGGGATATCGCCGATGCGCGGGTCGATGCGGGTGGCATCGCCCAGGGCGCGGGCCAACGCCTTGAACACAGCCTCCGCCTTGTGGTGGTCGTTGGCCCCGGCCAGCACCCGCACGTGCAGGTTGAACCGCCCTTCCAGGGCGAACGCCGCCAGGTGATGGGCGATCATCTCCGTGGGCAGTTCCCCTATCCGATCAGAGGTGAAAGGTAGCTCCACCACCGCGTGACCCCTGCCGCTCAGGTCCACCGCCACCAGTGCCAGCGCCTCGTCCAGGGGCACGACGGCGTGGCCCATGCGCACGATGCCCCGTCGCTCGCCCAGGGCCTCAGATAACGCCCGCCCCAGGCCAATGCCTACGTCCTCGATCAGGTGATGGGGATCGCGCTCGATGTCGCCGCTGGCCTGTATGGTTATGTCGAATAGGCTGTGGCGGGGCAATTGCTCCAGCAGGTGATCCAGCATACCGATGCCGGTGGCGATGTCGGCCCGGCCACTGCCGTCCAGATTCATCTCCACGGTCACCTGCGTCTCCTTCGTCTCGCGGCGGACGCTGCCTGTTCGTTCAGGGGCCAAGGCTCCCTCCTATCTCCCTCAGGGCCGCCAGGAGCCGGTCGCTGTGCTCCGGCTTGCCCACGGTAACGCGGATGCAGTCCTTCACACCAGGCGTATCGAAGTGGCGGACGAAGATGCCCTGCTGGCGCAGGCGACGCCAGAGCTCGCCGGCGTCTATGCCCTGAGTGCGGTAGAGGATAAAGTTAGCCTTCGACGGAAACCCTCGCAGGAAGGGCACAGATGCCAGTTCGTCGAACAGCCGCTCCCGCTCGCGCACAATGGCCTGCACCCGCTCTTGTAGCGTCTCGCGGTCATCCAGCGAAGCCAGGATGGCCACCTGAGCGGCCACGTTCATGTTATAGGGCATCTTGACCTTGAGCATGAGCTCGGCTATGCCTTTGGGGAAGACGCCGTAGCCAGCCCTCAGGCCGGCCAGACCCGCCCACTTGCTAAAGGTACGCAGGACGATGAGATTGTTCTGCTGGGGCACCAGACCCACGAAGCTGCGGTCGCTGAACTCCACGTAGGCCTCGTCCACCACCACCAGGACGCCGGTGGACAGCACGGCCTGCAGCTCAGCCGCCGAGATAGTGTTGCCGCTGGGGTTGTTGGGCGAAGCGAGGAAGATCACCTTGGCGCCCTCCCTCGCTGCCTCCTGCACGGCCGCCAGGTCTAGGCTGAAATCCTCGCGGCGGGGCACCTCGACGATGCGAGCAGCCTGGATTTGGCACACGAAAGCATACATGCCGAAGGTGGGCACGCAGTTGACGGCCACGTCGCCAGGGGAAAGGAAAAGGCAGGCGATGAGCTCCAGCAGTTCATCGCTGCCGTTCCCCACCACGATGTGCTCGCTGTCCAGGCCCACGTAGTCGGCCAGGGCCTGACGCACCCGCCGCTGCTCCGGGTCGGGGTAGATGTGGTAGAGGTCGAATTTGGCCAGGGCCTCCTTGACCCGCGGCGAGGGGCCGTACGGGTTCTCATTACCGTCCAGCTTCACGATCTGGTCGGCTGGGATCCCTAGCTCCTCGGCCAGCACATCCACCGGCTCGATGGGCTCGTAGCCCAGCAATTCCAAAAGCTCCGGCCGCACCAGGCGCAGGGCGTCCATCCTCGTTCGGGCGGAGTCAGACATCAGCGCCCGCCCTTCAGTCGCCGCTCGATGGCCCGAGCGTGGGCGGTGAACCCCTCGGCGCGGGCGATGACCATTGCCGCTGGCCCTAGTTCAGCCAGCGCTTCCTCGTCCAGGGATACGACGCTGATCACCTTCAGGAAGTCGTGCACCCCCAGCGGCGAGGAGAAGCGAGCGCTGCCGCCGGTGGGCATCACGTGGCTGGGGCCGGCCGTATAGTCGCCCACAGCCTCCGCCGAGAGCCCCCCGACGAATACGGAGCCGGCGTTGGCCACCTGGCCCAGATAGTACTGGCCATCGCTCACCGCCAGCGATAGGTGCTCAGGGGCGTACTCGTTGGCCAGGGCCAGCGCCTCCTCCAGCGTCTCCACCACGATGGCCAGTCCCTGTCCCTCAAGGGCAGCGGCGGCGATCTCCCGCCGCTCGAGCGACTCTAGCTGCTGTTCGAGCTCTCTCAGCACCGTCTGCGCCAGGGCGTCGGAGGTGGTGATCAGAATGGGGCTGGCCAGGGCATCGTGCTCGGCCTGAGCCAGGAGATCGGCAGCGCACAGGCCGGGATCGGCGCCGTCGTCGGCCACCACCAGCGTCTCCGTAGGGCCGAAGATACCGTCGATGCCCACCGCCCCGTGCACCGCCTTCTTGGCCAGGGCCACGAAGATGTTCCCCGGGCCGCAGATCTTGTCCACGCTAGGGATGCTCTCGCTGCCGAAAGCGAGGGCAGCGATGGCCTGAGCGCCGCCCGCCCGAAAAATGCCGTCCACGCCGGTGATATCGGCGGCCACCAGCTTGAGAGGCGAGATGCTGCCGTCGGCAGCCGCCGGCGTGGTCATGTAAATCTCGGCAACGCCGGCTACCCGCGCCGGGATGGCGGTCATGAGCACCGACGAGGGATAGACCGCCGTGGTGCCCGGCACGTACATGCCCACCCGCTTCAGCGGCCGCACCACCTGGCCGAGGCCGCTCTCGTCGAAGCCGGTCAGGGAGTGGTCAAGCTGCTTCCGGTGGTAGGCCCAGATGCGGTCGGCGGCAGAGCGCAGCGCCCGCACTACTTCTTCGTCCACCTGCACATAGGCGTCCTCTATCTCCTTTGGCGACACCTTCAGCGGCAGATCAGGCCCTGACCGGACGCCGTCGATCTCCTCGTTGTAGCGCCGGACGGCGGCATCGCCGCCCTCCCGCACATCGGCCAGGATGCGGTCCACCACCGCCTGGGCGTCCAGGTCTGCCCCGAAGACACGCCGTATCTTCTGGCGGACGGCTGGGAGCAACTCGGCCTCTCCCAGAGGACGACGCAGGCGGGCCAGCAGGCGGCGGCCTTCCTCACTGCCGTGAACCAGCCTCAATACAGGTACTCCTCGATTGCCGCCCGGCCCCGGTTCAGCGACTTCTCCTGGAAAGCATCGATGCGCTCGCGGCCAAGGTAATCGGTGACCTCGGCCACCAGGCCGGGGAGCGTCTTCACGAACTCGGCGAAGGCTTTGGGCGTATCGACGCCCGCCACCTTCAGGGCGCGACCGCCGAAGAAGCGGAACCGCTCCCAGTCGGGCGGGTGGTTCAGCGCCTCCACCATCAGCTCGCGCCACAGCCCCAAAGCGCCCCCGCCTATAAGGCTCACCTTCAGGTCAAGGATCGGCCGGACAAGCTCCTTCACGACGTGGGACATCGCCTCCCGGTCAGCGCGAGCCTGCCGGTCCAGCTCGTACTGGACGGCCCGGTCCATGATGTTCGCTCGGTCGTCGCCGGCCAGGGGCGACGACCGGCCGAAGAAGGGCCGATAGATGTCATTGATCCATATCTCGTCCATCACCAGATGGGAGATGTAACCGCAAACGAAGGCCGCCGTTGGCGGGTTGAGCTCGGCCGGGTCCGCCAGAGCCGGATGGACCTCGAACATAGTAGCCACCGCGCTCTGTTCCTCGAACTTTTGCAGATCGAAGAAGTGGGTGCGCTCCCTCTCCCAGCGCATCAAGATATGGATGTCGGGAGCGGTAGAGCCCAGGTAGAGACTCCCCGACTCCGCATCGAGCGCGGGCTGATGGAGCCGCTCGGCGATGCGCTTGGCGACGGCGGCATGAAAGGCCAGTGCCGGCATCTTTCGTCTGACAACCTCCCAGGGCCATTTTATCACCTGCCCGCCGCAGGCGGGGACGAACTCGCCCGGCGGAAGCGTTCGATGAGCTGCGATAGAAGCTCGGCCTTGGCAGGCGGCGGCTGTCGCTTGCTGGCGATGAGGCAGGTAGTGGACCGCAAGAAGCGGTCGATGGCCTTGAGTTTGTTCTCGGCCAGCGTTCTGCCCGTCTGGACGCCCTCGATGAGCAGATCGGCGTCTTCGGGGACAAAGCCCTCCGAGGCGCCGCTGATCGGTATCACTTGATAGCGCCAGAAGTGGTTCTGGCGGGCATAGTGGTCGGCGATGGCCGGGAACTCCGAGGCGACCCGAATGGTCTTCAGGCCCTGGCTACGCCAGAGCTCAACCGCGTCGGTCAGGCTGCTGGCCGGCAGGTCCTCGCTGACCACCGCCGACAGGTCGAACTGGCCGCCGCCGAGATCCACAACTTCCTTCACTGGGCTGCCAGGAAAGCAGAGAAGATGCTCCATCAAGCAGTCGCGACCGCTGATGACCAGATCGAAATTGCCCAGGGCCACCTGCTGGGGCATGTCATGCGGCCGAATCACCTTCACCTCCAGGCCCTCCAGGGAGCTCCGCGGCCTGCGCACCCATCCCCGCTCGTCATAGCCCTGACAGGACAAGCCAGCCGCTCGCAGGATAGCGGCGGCGCTGGGCTGCTGGTGCCCATCGGGCAGCGCCAAGCGCACGGTGGCGGCCGGCCGCTCGGTCGCCAGGGGCGGCCGTGGCGGCCCAGCCAGGGCAGAGGGCAACTCGAGGCCGGCCTCTGGCTGCCGACCGCCCTCCAGAGCCATGAGGGGCCCCAGCACAGGGCTCAGGTCCTTCCCCTCAATGCTGCGGTGGTAAGCGATGAGCCAGGGTGAGCCCACCAGCAGACGATACAGTGGCGTCAGTCCTTGCTCTCGCACCTCCTCCTCACTGCTGGCAGCGACCACCGCCAGGTCAGCATCCTCCGGGGGATAAGCCTCCGCCGCCCCCCACACCGGGAAGACCCGATAGGCAGGCAAGCGGGCGCTGAGGGCGAAGACCTCGGCCAGGTTGGGGTACTCGCTGACTAGGCGCAGACCAGGCACCCCCGCGAGATCGTCCAGGCTGGACAGACCGCCATCGGGCGCCGCCGCCACGTACAAGCTCGACGGGCCCAGGGGCAACGCCCTTAGCTGCACTACCGCCTCGCTGGGAAAGCGAATGAGCAGTTCCTTCAGCCAGGCCAGACTACAGATGCCCACGTCGTAGTTGCCCAAGGCGATCTGGATGGGGATGTCTTTCTCACGGAAGACCCGCAGGAGCACGTCCTGGCGGCCGTCCAGGCGTGGTCGGTAGGAGCGGGAGCCGTCGGTGTAGCCGCGGACGATCAGGCCAGCCTGTCTCAGAAGCTGATCCGTGGGCCGAGCCATCTGGCCAGCGGGAAGGGCCAGCTTAAGAGACACCGCCCGTCGCCTCCAGGGCGGCCAACAGGTCGTCGAGCCTGGCGAAGGTCCGCCGCCGCTTCTTGATCCGATCGTAAAGGGAGTAGCCGATACCCTTAGCCGAGGGCTTCACCGTCACCTCCCAGCGGCAGGCAGAAGGCGCATCTCGGACCAGGGCCACCTCGGTCTGCAGGCCCAGTTGCTGAAGCGGGCCAATGGCAGCGAAGGCCGTCGCCACAACATCTGCCCGGTCGGAGGCGGGCCTCACACAGACGACTTCCTGCCGGGGAATGGCCTCCTCCAGCGAAGGCAGCAGCCTGGCCAGCTTGGTCGCGTCCAGGGCAAAGCCGGAGGCCGCGACATCGGGGCCGCCCGCCAGAGCGATCAGGCCGTCGTAGCGGCCACCCCCTCCCACTCTCTCACCGTTGGCCACGAACCGAAAGACGGGCCCCGTATAGTACTCGAAGCTGCCCACCAGCGCCGCAGCCACCTGGCAGCGGCAGCCCAGGGCCGACAACGTGTCGACCAGCGTGGCCAACTCCTCCAGCGGGCGGGCCATCTGGGGCACCGCCTTCTGGAAAGTGCTGCCAAGATTAGCGAGATAGGCGCTGCCAGCCCCCTCACCCTCGAACAGCAGCCGCAGAGGCGCTCCCAGGGAGGGCAGTCGCTCCTCGACCTCGGCCAGGGCCGTCAGGTCACCGTCCAGGATACGATCGTAGACGCGCACCTGGTCGGCGCGCTCCAGGCCGGCCTGAGCGAGAACCGACCGCACGATGCCGGGATGGAAGAGGCGCACCTCGACCGGCCCCAGGCCCAGCCGCTCCAGCGTCTGGCAGGCCAGAAGGATAAGCTCCACCTCGCCGCGCGGCTGAGTATCGCCGATAAGCTCCACGCCGCACTGCCAGCCCTCGCGCGGCTCGTCCCCCTCTGCGAAGCGAAACACGTTCTGGATGTAGAAGAGCTTGGCCAGCTTCTCCTGTTGCAGGTGCTCCACGAACAGGCGCGCGGTCGGTATGGTGGCATCGGGCCGCAGCACCACTCGCTCGCCGCTCCAGCCATCCCAGTCCAGGAACGAGTAGACGCGCCCCAGCATCTGAGGGGAGAGGGTGCCAGCAGCCGTGAACAAGTGCAGGTGCTCGATGGTGGGGGTGCGCACCTCCTGATAGCCCCAGGCCCGGCAGGCAGTGCGGAAGACCTCCTCCACCCGCCGAAAGCGAGCCATATCGGCGGGCAGCAGGTCACGCATGCCGCGGCAACGTGGTGACTCTTCGAGCATGGACAACCCTCTTCTACTCAGATTAGGCCCCATTCTACCGCAGGGGCCAGAGCCGTTCAACGATTGAAGTAATCGTAGATAGCGCGGGAGAGAAGGGCAATGAGTTGCGCCTCCCCGCTCTCGTCGGACAGCACAGCGATGATATAGGTGGGCTGCGGAGCGTAAACGATACCCACGTCGTGATTAACCTCGGGCAGATTGCCCGTCTTGTGGGCCACCTCCGTGCCAGGGGGCAGCAGCGCTGGCAGGCGGTCGCGCACCTTTTGAGCTAGCATAAGGTCGAGCATCTCTCGGCTGGCTTCCCCGCTGACGGCCGCTCGCAAGACCACCATCTCCAAGAAGAGCACCATATCCGCTGCTGTACTAGTCACGTCCCCGTGCCTGAAAGTGCTTTCGGTCAGCCCCAACGCTTGCAGATCCCGATGGATGTTCCCCAGCCCGACCTTATCCCGGAGCAGGAAGCCGCTCGCGTTGTCACTATAGGTGATCATGGCCCACAAAGCCTCGCGTACCGTCAGCGTATCGCATACCTCGACAGGTAAGCTCCCTGCGTCCCAGAAGGCATAGTACGGCGTCACCAGGAGTTCCTCGTCCATCTGCAGCAGACCCAGTTCCACCTGCTTATAGACCTCATACATCACCCAGAGCTTGAAGAGGCTCGCGGTTTCGAAACGCTTATGCGAGTTGACTTCCGCTACGGCCCCATTGACCAGGTTCTTGACCACTACTCCGTAGCTGTCCACCTCATCGCCGAGGCTGCTCCGGATAACCTCCTCCAGGCCAGCATCGCGATGGGATGGCATTGGCGCGTAGGCCGAGGAGAGGGAGACCCCGGTGGGCCCCGTAAGGGGTTCCTCATCTGCGCACCAGACGGCTGCCACCGACTCGCTGGGCTGAGGGGAAGGCGTTTGCGCCTCTTCGGCACGAGGGCTTGCGTACAACGCTGTCGGGGTAGGGAGGCTTGGGGTCACTGGCCTGTCGCTGGTGGGCAGAGGCGTCGGCGACCCTACCGATTCCTCTCTGCTGCCCGGCGCTGCATCCTCAGAAGAAGTGCGGCAGCCGACGCAACAGGCTACGGCCGCTATCAAGGCCACTAGGAGAAGCCGCCAAGGGGTCCTTTTGTCTGCTAACATTACTTGCAAATCATAACGCAAACCGTAGCGTTGCTGCATTCCCGCTCGCTCCTCCGGAACTGGCGGCGGCAGTAGGAACTGAGCGGCCAAACGGCTATAATAACGATAGACGAGGTTTCGCTCATGAGGGATCGTCTCTTGGTCATGCCCTGGAGGCGGCGACTGGTTTTTGTGCGCCGTCTGCTCCTCCTGCTCGTCGCCCTGGCTGTCTTGGCCGTCGCCTGCGGCGGCCCCGGCGGGCCGGAGGGGGCTGTCCACGTCCTGAAGGCCGATGGTGACGTGAACCCCGTCATGGCCCGCTACATCGACCGGGGCATCGACCAGGCCGAAGACGCCAACGCGGTGGCGGTGGTCATCGAGCTGGATACCCCCGGCGGTCTTATGACCTCCATGGAGGACATCGTCAAGCGTATCGAGAAAGACCGCATACCAGTTATCGTTCACGTATCGCCGCGGGGGGCAAAGGCTGCCTCGGCGGGGACCTTCATCACCATGGCCGCCAACATCGCCGCCATGGCCCCCAGCACCCGCATCGGGGCTGCCAGCCCGGTGGGGGCCGGCGGCGAGGACATCGAGGGCACCATGGGCAAGAAGGTGACCGAGGACGCCGTGGCCTATGCCAAGAGCATCGCCAACTATCGCGGCCGCAACGCTGAATGGGCAGAGCAGGCCGTGCGCGAGGCTGTATCCGCCACGGAGACGGAGGCGGTCGACCTCGACGTCGTGGACCTGATCGCCGACGACCTCTTCTCCCTTCTGGAGGCGATAGACGGGTGGGAGGTACAACTGGTTGACCGCACCGTCACGCTCGCCACCAAGGACGCCCCTATTGTCCACAACAACATGAACTTCGCCGAGCGGATCCTCGACATCATCAGTGACCCCAACATCGCCTTCCTCCTCCTCAGCCTGGGGTCGATAGCCCTCTTCTTCGCAATCATCAACCCGGACCAGATCTTCCCCGGGGTCTTCGGGGTCATCGCCCTCATCATGGCCTTCTTCTCCCTCAGCGTACTTCCCTTCAACTGGGCAGGGCTCATCCTCATCTTCCTGGCCTTCGCCCTGTTCGCCGCCGAGATCTTCGTGACCAGTGGCGGCATATTAGGCATCGGCGGCGTAGTGGCTCTCGTTCTGGGTGGCTTGTTGCTAACCTGGGGCAACCCGCCTGAATTTCAGGTATCGAAGTGGCTGGTCATCAGCATGGCGGGGGCGGCAGGCGCCTTCTTCCTGTTTGTGGTAACATCAATTATTCGCATCCGCCGCCAGCCAGCGGTGACGGGCCTTACCACCCTCATCGGTCGCCGCGCTGTAGCTCGCTCGCCCCTTGACCCCGATGGTATGGTGTTCGTTGATGGCGAATATTGGTCGGCCACCGTAGAGGAGGGCAGCGTGGAGGAAGGCGAGGAGGTAGTGGTTACGGCAATCGAAGGCCTTAAGCTGATGGTAAGGAAACAGGAAAGGAGCAGGCGATGACTACTAGCCAGCCGACGGAAGGCACCCGGTTAGCCAGGATCCTCATCCGGTTGGGATGGCTCCTGGTTCTCCCCTTCTTTTTCGTGGCCGTGAAGATCCTGAGGGAATACGAACGGGGGGTCATCTTCCGCCTGGGCCGCCTGGTGGACACTCGCGGGCCGGGCCTCTTCCTGATCATCCCCTTCGTAGAGAGTATGCAGAAGATCGACCTCCGTGTCATCACCCTGGACGTACCCAGCCAGGAGATCATCACCCGCGACAACGTGACGGTTAAGGTCGATGCGGTGATCTACTTCCGCATCGTGAACCCTGAGGACGCAGTGGTGAAGATAGAGAACTGGTTCCGGGCCACCGCCCTCATCGCCCAGACCACCCTCCGCAGCACCATCGGCCAGTCGGAGCTGGACGAGCTTCTGGCCCAACGCGACGAGATCAACCAGCGCCTCCAAGTCTCCATCGATGAGGCCACCGAGCCCTGGGGGATCAAGGTGAGCATGGTGGAGATAAGGGATGTCCTCCTGGCGCCGGAGATGGTGCGCACCATCGCCCGCCAGGCAGAGGCCGAGCGGGAGCGGCGGGCCAAGATCATTCACGCCGAGGGCGAGTTTCAGGCCGCCGAGCGCCTGGCCGAGGCCGGCCGCATCATTGCCGCCTCGCCGGGCACTCTGCAGCTCCGCTACCTGCAGACCCTAACGGAGATCACCACCGAGCGCACCAGCATGCTGATCTTCCCCATTCCCATCGACCTGATTCAGGCGCTTACGGGCAGGGCCGCCGCTTCTTCAGGCGAGCAACCCTAGGCCCGAGGAAAAAAGCGCCTGGGGAAGACAAACGGCGCGGGAGACTCTGGCCTAGCTTCGCAGGGTCACGTCGCCGGCAGCGATGGTCACGTGGCTGCCGTCGGCCCGGCGCAGGATGAGGCTGCCATCGCTATCCACATCCTCGGCCAACCCCTCTTCCAGTTGTTCGCCGAAGCGTACCTGCACCTGTTTGCCGAGCATACCCAGGCGAGCGCGCCACTCCTCATGGATCGGCTCGCCCGCCTGAGCGGCCAGATAGAGCGCCTCGAACTCGTTGAGGATGCCCGCCGCCAGGGCCTCTCGCGACACCTCTCGCCCCAGCTCCGTCATGACGCTGGTGGCTAAGGGAGCCGTTTCAGGGTAGGCAACCATATCGGCGTTGACGTTCACGCCGATGCCCACCAGGGCATAGCTCACGCCCTCGCCCACCAGCTCCGACTCGCTGAGAATGCCGGCGATTTTCCGGCCGGCCACCAGCACATCGTTCGGCCACTTCAGGCTCGTCTCCAGGCCTGCCACGCGCTCGATGCCGCGGGCCACTGCCAGGCCAGCGATGATCACCAGCGCCTTCAGATGCTCGGCCGGCGGGCGGAGGACGGCGGTGAGGTAGATGCCGCCCCCTGGCGAGACCCAGGAGCGTTCCAGACGACCCCGGCCCGCTGTCTGGCGACCCGCGAGGACCACTGTTCCCTCAGCCGCTCCCGCCTGGGCCAGCTCGCGCGCCAGGTCCTGGGTGGAACCGAGCGCCGCTCGATACTCCAGGCGACGCCCGACGAAGCTGGTCGTGAGGCCTTCCCTGAGAGCCCTAGCGGAAAATCTGGCGGTCATGGCAAGGGAAGGATATACCGCCCCCAAACAAAAAGCCAGCCCGCCGTAGCGGGCTGGCTTTCGCGCTAGGCCCCAGGGCCTAGCCCGCCATCACCTCCAAGGAATGTCGGTGCGGGTGGACAGGCCTGAGGCCCTCGCTACGATTATCGTCCATCCACATCACCTCCTTTCCTACAACCAATGGTAACAGCTTTCCAGGCAGGAGGTCAATCGGTCGCCGTCATTGGCCGAAGCCAGTAGGCTAGGAACCCATCTCCCGCAGGAGCTCCCCTGCCACCCGGCACTCGTCCCAGGGGATGACCGTATCGCCGACGGTGATGGACTGCTCGTGCCCCTTGCCAGCCAGGAGCACAATGTCCCCCTCGACGGCCATGGCCAGAGCGTGGGCGATGGCCTCCCGCCGCTCGGGGATACGGACGAAGTGATGCCCTTCGTGTCGGCCGGCTTTCTCCACGCCCTGGGCCATCTCCGCCAGGATGGCCTGAGGGTCCTCCTGGAAGGGGTTGTCGTTGGTGAGGACGGCGAAGTCGGCCAGCTCGCCCGCGGCCAGCCCCATGCCCAGGCGGCGGGGCTTCTCCCTCTCGCCGATGCAGCCGAAGACGACGATGAGCTGTCCCTGGCATCGCTCGCGCAGGAACGCCAGGACGCGCCGCAGGGCCTCGGGCGCATGGGCGAAGTCCACCACCACCGTGAACGGCTGCCCTTCGTCGATACGCTCCAGGCGGCCCGGCACACCGGGGAAAGACCCCAGAGCATCCTTCACGGCAGCCAGCGACATGCCCTGGGAGAGCGCTACCGCCGCCGCCGCCAGGCTGTTGTGAACGTTGAACAGGCCGGGAAGACCAACCGACACTTCCAGTTCGTTCCCCTCCGCCCGCAGACGAAAGCGAGAGCCCCACTCAGTGGGAGAGATATCGGTCGCCTGAAGGTCCGCCGCCTTCTGCACGCCGTAGGTCACGATTCGAGCCTGGGTGAGACCGGCGAAGTGGGCGGCGGCGGGCTCGTCCGCGTTGAGCACGGCCATCTTGTCCACCCCTTTGTCGACCGCCCGGTCGAGCATGGCGAACAGGCGACCCTTGGCCGCCAGGTACTCCTCTCGCGAGCGGTGAAAGTCGAGGTGATCGGCAGTGACGTTGGTCATCACCGCCACATCGTACTCGCAGCCGTCCAGGCGGTGCAGGGCCAGGCCGTGGGAGCTCGATTCCAGGATGGCGTAGTCGACCCCAGCGTCCGCCATGTCCGCCATGAGAGCCTGCACCTGAGGCGCCTCGGGCGTGGTGAAGCGATACTCATTGGCGGAGAGGCGATCGCCCACCTTGCAATGAACGGTGCTCAACAGGCCGGTGCGATGGCCCGCTGCCTCCAGGAGGGCGCTGATAAGATGAATGGTGGTGGTCTTGCCGTCCGTCCCGGTGACGCCGATGACCCGCAGTCGCCTTCCCGGATGGCCGTGGAAGGCGGCCGCCAGGGTAGCCAGCGCCCGGCGGCTGTCGGGCACCACGATGGCGGCCAGCCGGCCTCCCTCGACGGTAGCCTGCCACTTCGCCCGCCGGTCGGCCTGAACGACTACCCCGACGGCGCCGCCAGCCAGTGCCTCGCGTATGTAGTCGTGCCCGTCGACCCGAAAGCCGGGCACGGCCACAAACAAGGCACCCGGCCCAACCCGGCGAGAATCATGGCAGACCGCCGATATGGGGACATCGGCGCCAAGGATTTCCTTTTCGTCTAGTTCGTCAGCTAAGTGATGCAGATGCATGAGAAAGAAAGAGACCCAAAGGCCCCACCGCCCCGCCTCTAGCGCAGCATCAGCCAGTACCTGACGCCATCCAGTTCCTGAAACCCCAGCCGCTCGTACAGACGGCGGGCGCGGACGTTATCCCGCCGCGTGCCAAGCTCCACCCGAACGCAGCCGCTCTTGCGCGCGTTGTTCAGTGCCTCGCGCATCAATTCGGTGCCTATGCCCTGACCGCGGTACTGCTCCAAGACGAAGACGTCATCGAGATAGGCGAAGCATCCTGCCGCCTGAGTGGTGGGCGCAATAGCCAGCGATACCATGCCGCACAGCTCGTCCCCTACGACGGCGAAGAACAGCTTGAAGGGCGAGGGCGCTACAGCGTCGTCGAACAATGTGATCAGGCGGCGCTCGGGCGGCCTATCCTCGCCCAGTTCCTGATACAGGGCCTCGACCAGGACGAGGAAGCCCTGCCAATCTTCGGCAACCGCCGGCCGAACCTCCACCCGCGGCTCCGCCCTTTTTGCCAACCGTCTGCCAAACATATTGCTTACCCACGATCTGCTGCCCTCGCGGACGCCGGGCATGGCGTCGGCGCGGCCCTAGGTAGCGGCAGCCATTATGGCGCTGGTCATCGCCGCGCCGCCTATGGTGGCCGGCGAGACGACGTCGGGGTCGACAAGGACGTTCAGGCAGGCGGGCTTTCCGCTCTTGAAGGCCCGCTCCAGGGCCGGCGCGATGTCTGCCGGTTTCTCCACCAGCTCGCCGTATGCTCCCAGGCCCTCGGCCGCCTTCTCGTAGTGTACCAGACCGAGATCGGTGGCCACCGCCTGTCCCTTGCCGCGGCTCATCTCCTGCCCGTGCTTGCACATGCCCCAGGCCTTGTCGTTGAACACCACCACCACAATGGGCAGGTTGTGCTTGGCGGCGGTATGGAACTCGGCCAGGTTGAGCCCCACCGACCCGTCGCCGGTGGTCACCAGCACAGGCTTATCTGGATGGGCCAGCTTGGCGGCCATGCCGAAGCTGAGGCCAACCCCCAGGCAGCCCAGATAGCCGTGCGATAGCCAGTGCCCCGGCCTCTTGACGACGGCGGCGCTGCTCATCCAGTCCCACGCTTCGCCTCCGTCGGCCACGATGATGGCATCGTCGGGCAGAAAGCGAGCAACTTCGGTCGCCAGCCGGAAGGGATGGATCGGCGGCTCGGTGGACGCCAGGCCAGCGGCGAACGCTTGTGAGCGCCCCTGGCGAGTCCTGCCGAGAACCTCCAGCCAGGCATCGCGCTGAGGCCAGGGGTGCTGGCGGGCGTGGTTCAGCAGCTGACGGAGCACCTCGCGACAGTCGCCCACGATGCCCAACTGGACGTCGCGATTGCGGCCGATCTCCTCGCCCTCGATGTCCACCTGGATCACCTTGGCATCGGCCGGAATCAGCGAGAGGTAGCGGCCGCCGGTGAACAGCCCCAGGCGAGCACCCAAGACGAGCACGACATCGGGACGCCCGGCGGCCAGGGGCACGAAGTCGCCGAACCCCAGGGGCGTATCCTCGGGCACGCACCCTCTGGCCTTGCTATTGGTCAGCACCGGAATCTGGGTCAGCTCGGCGAACTCCCTTAGCTCGGCCGCCGCCTGGGCGAACCATACGCCTCCTCCGGCCAGGATGACCGGCCGCTCGGC
Organism: Dehalococcoidia bacterium; assembly: GCA_030615765.1. GTDB lineage: Bacteria > Chloroflexota > Dehalococcoidia > SM23-28-2 > SM23-28-2 > SM23-28-2. Next base: position 88,221 of record JAUWYP010000002.1, read on the forward strand.
CTGCTCCAGCAGCTCGACGGTCCTGGCGATGGCTTCGGGCTGAGCCGCCGGCGGCGCCTTGGGCCGGTACTCCTCGGGGAAGAACACCTTCTCCTCCTCCACCTGGGCTTTCATCACATCATCAGGGATATCCAGGAACACCGGTCCCGGACGCCCCGTCGTGGCCTGGCGCAGGGCCATCGCCGTGAACTCCGCGATGCGCTGGGGACGAGGAACGGTATAGGCCCACTTGGTGATGGGCCTCATCATCTCCACCTGGGGCAGCGACTGCTGGGCAACAGTCTCGTCCTCCACCAGGGCGCTGCGCCCGGCGATGACCAGCATGGGAATGGCGTCTACGTAGGCGTTGGCCACGGCCGTGACCACGTCGGTGACACCCGGACCGGAGGTGACCGCGGCTACTGCGGGACGGCCCGTCACCCGCGCCCAGCCATCGGCCATGTGCCCCGCCGCCTGCTCGTGGCGGGTGTCGATGATGCGGAAACCGCGGCCGGCGGCAGCGCGGAGGATCAGGTCCACGTCGCCAGGGAGGGTGAATATCTCCCGGATGCCCTCTCGCTCCAGGATGCGGGCCACCATTTCGCCTCCGTCAATCTTGGCCATCTCTGTCCTCCCCCTAGCGTCGCTTTCTAATCATCGCTGGCTTGTTAAGGATGCGGCAGGCATTATACAATGCCTCTCACTGGCTGCCAATCGGAGGGCGATTCCAGGAGGAGGCGGACCGTTGAAGGCGCTGGTGTACCGCGGCCAACAGGGGATGGTGGTGGAGGAGGTGGACGACCCCGAACCTGCCGCGGACGAGGTGCTAATGAAGGTTCGCTACTGCGGCATCTGCGGTAGCGATGTCCATCTCTTCGCCATGGGGGTCTTCTTCCTCGGCACTACTCCCGGCCACGAGGTGTCAGCCGAGGTGCTCAGCCCCGGCGCCGATGTCAGCGGCTGGCAGCCCGGCGATCCGGTGGTGGTAAAGCACAGGAACTGCGGCCAGTGCGAGTACTGCCTCGCCGGCCGGCCTGAGCTCTGCCTCCAGCCCGAAGGTTTCGGCAGGGGCATCCGGCGGGGAGCCTTCGCCGAGCTGCTGGTCTCTCACCACAGCACCCTCCTGCGGGTGCCGCCGGGCCTCGACCTGGCCCACGCCGCCCTCGCCGAGCCGCTGGCCGTCGCCGTGCACGCCGTGGACGTATCGGGGATCGAGGCCGGCCAGGCGGCCGTGGTCACCGGAGCGGGGCCCATCGGCCTGCTTATCACCGACGTGCTCAGGGCCCGTGGCGTGCAGCCGATCATCGTCAGCGAACCCGTTGAGCCCCGTCGAAAACTGGCCGCCAAGCTGAGGCCTGACCACGTGGTCGACCCCAGCGCCGCCAGCCTGGCCGACCTGGTGCGGGCCGAGACCGGCCTAGGCGTGCACGTCGTGTTCGAGTGCACGGGCGTGCCGGAGGCCGCCAACGCCGCCCTGGGTCTCCTGCGCCCCGCCGGCACGATGCTGGTGGTGGGCCACAGCGAGAAGTCGTACACCCTGTCCAGCCTCATGGTGATGGCGCGCGAGCTACGCATCGAGGGCGTCTTCGGCGGCGGCGGCCGCTTCCCCGCTGCCCTCGATCTGCTGGCCGCCGGCAAGGTGCACTGCCAGGACATCATCACGCGCATCGCCCCCCTGGCGGAGACGGAGGCCTGCCTGCGCGAGCTGAACGACGCCCCCAGCGAGGGCAAGGTGCTCATCGACCCCTGGGCTGCGTAGCAGGCGAGGAGAGGGACAGCGGCCGTGACGGGCGCGCAGGTCAGTCAGTCTACCTTGTCTCCGAGCAGATGCACTCGAGGGTTGGAGCGTCGCGCCAGCCCACCAGCTCGTCGATGCTCGCTTGGGGCTGCCCCGCTGCGCCGACGCCTATCACCGTCTCGATACTGCCGGTGATCCTAAGGTTCCCGCTGTCATCGAGGGGAAGGTTGGTGACCTCCGTTTGCACCGGGTAGGTGAAAGCCAAGAGGGAAAGGCCGGCAGCTACGACGGCCCCCGCGAGTGCGCCAAGGAGTGCGGCGATGCCAAGTCTTATCATATTGCTACCTCCAGCTGGATTCACACGGATTCTACCAGACCACCTTGGCGTAGCATACGCGCCCGCCGCGGCAAGAGAAGCACGGCCCTGGCTTTGAGGTAGCAAGACCCCTTCCGTGTCTCCCCACGCTAAGCAGCCACCCACTCGTACTGGTGATCGAGCCCAGCCAGTACCGATCGAGCGACGATGCGGCCAGCCGCTGACGAACCGGATATCGCCATCGAGCTTGCCCGCTATTGACATCCTGATTGGTTGGGGTAGAATCTGAGCGATCGCATGTTCGATTTCTCCCTTTCGGCTTTGAGTGATAGGAGGGTAGGATCATGAAACGATTGCTATTCCGTCGGGGTGCCGTGCTGGCCCTGGCCCTGGCAGTTCTAGTGGCGACGGCGATGGCCCTATGGCTGGGCGTTTTCGGCCAGGAGCGGGCCGCGGCCTCGCCAGGTGTGGACCTCGTCATCACTAAGACGGCTTCACCCACGGAGGCCACGCCCGTAGCGGCAGGCGACACCATTACCTACACCCTGACGGCCACGAATGAGGGCGCTACGACCGCCAGCAACGCGGTCATCCGGGACTACCTAGGGAGCGGACTGACCTTTGTCTCCGTAGCGTCAGACACGGGGGTTACCTGTGAGGACCCAGTCACGCCGGCGGACGGCATTGACTGCACGGTGGCCAGCCTCGCAACTGACGCGAGCGCGACGGTGACTATCGTCGCGACAGTGAGCGCGACCTCCGGCTTCGTCTACAACGGCGCCTACGTGGACCCGGATAACACCGAACCCGGCGAGGACAACGAAGACGCCGACGACCCCGACCTCGACTGCACCGCGGCTACAGGGAGCGACGTAGGTGAAGGCAGTGACGCGGGGGATCCGACCGAGGACGACAACTACGACTGCACCCGCCACGGCATGGTCGACCTGACCATCACCAAGGCCACCTCCCCCTCCGAAGGGACGGCGGTAGCCCTGGGGTCGGACATCGTCTACACTCTCACCGCCAGCAACGATGCCGCGGCTACGGGCACCGCCACCAACGTGGTCATCCGCGACTACATAGGGGACGGCCTCACCTTCGTCTCGGCGACGCCGGGCTCAGGGGTTACGTGCACCGACACCATGCCCCCGATCGACTGCACAGTCGCCAGCCTCGCCCCCGGGCAGAGCGGCGCGGTGGCCATCCTTGTGACGGTGGCGGCCACCAGCGGCACGGTGTATAACGGCGCCAGGGTGGACCCGAATGACGTCATCAGCGAGGACAACGAGGACGCCGATGACCCTGCCCTCGCCTGTGCCGCGGTCGGGGAAGGCGCTGCTGGGGCCGCTGAGCCCGACAACTACGACTGCACCCGTCACACCGTGACTCTGCTGCCGGACCTGACCATCACCAAGACGGCCTCGCCCTCGGAAACCACAACAGTGGATACCGGCGACGCCATCACCTACACGTTGACGGTCAGCAACAGCGGCACGGGCACGGCCACCAACGTGCCTATCCGCGACTACATAGGGGACGGTCTCACCTTCGTCCTGGCGACGCCGGGCACGGGGGTCACCTGCGCCGACACCACGCCGTCCGAGATCAACTGCACGGCGACCAGCATCGCCTCCGGCGAAAGCCGGACGGTGACCATCGATGTGAGCGTGTCGGCCACCAGCGGCGCGGTGCTGAACGGCGCCAGGGTCGACCCCTTGGATGCCATCACCGAGACAAACGAGGACGCTAACGATCCCACCCGCGATTGTGGCGAACTGGGTGAGGGAACCGACGCCGGGAATGCGACGGAGGCCGACAACTACGACTGCACCAGCCACACGCTGACGGCAGTCACGCCGACGCCCACTCCGGGCGAGCTCCTTAACTGCCCGTTCTCGGGCAAGTGGGCGATGTCGGTGTGGGACGGCCCCAGCGGGACGGCCACTGCTGACGCCCTGGCTACCTGCACAGGCGTTACCATAGATGCCGCCTACTCGCTTGACCGCACCACCAACGTTTGGTACCGCTACTTCCCGGGGCGCTCAGACATCAACAACCTGCTGACCCTCAACGACATGCAGGCGATCATCGTCCTCGGACGCTAGGAGCCGCGCCAAGCCACTAGGGATGCCTGAGCCGGGGGAGGGTGGAGCCTCCACCCTCCCCCTTTGCCTATCGCGTCCCTGGGGGATTGTGCTATCATCCCTTGCTTGGCCCATCGGCTCTACCTACTGGCAGGCAGAGCCACAAATGAAGGGCTGGCAAGGACAAGGGCCGCCCTTACGTCCGCCCCATCGCCACCACGAACCACCCGGTGGCGTTGGCCAGCAGCAGGACGGCTGGGGACTCACCAAGGCCGCAACGAGCGACCCCAATTCCGCACGATATCTTCGAAGATCGCCGTGGCCTGATTCGCTGACTTTTTGCCTCTTTTCAGCTCATACACCCGCCACTCCAGGTACCAGTATTCCCCTAGAGGATCTATCCAAGTGCATGTTACAGCCCAAAGATGCTCGCCAAGATAGGTTGATCGCCAATCGTGAAGGTCTATCAGAGGGAAGTCCTGGCAAGACGCCCAGAGCTCCACCTGTACTCTCTCGATTGCGTCCGCCTCGGTATAGCCCATCTCCGCACAACTCGTGGGACAACTGGCGATAGCGGCCCCATCCTACCCGCAAGCGCGACGGTTAGCAAGGGAACACCCCTCACAACCACCCCATCGCCACCACGAACTACGGACGACGACGTTGGCCGCCAGCAGCGAACTCGCCCCCCTGCCAAAACAGAGGCCCCGGAGGCCGGTTCAGCCCCGGGGCCCAGATGGCATCTAGCGCGAGGTATGCTGTCACTCTTGTGAAACCAGCAGAGAGGCGGCCGTAACCGTGGTGCCGGATGCGGACGGAGCCGGAATCCCCACCGCTGGAGCCAGGTTTGCCAGCAGCTGCAGCTCATCGGCCAGCAGGCGAGTGATGAGAAAGCGCTGGCGCACCCTCTCCCGACCGGCCAGCCCCCGTTTCCGGGCCTCCTCGCGATTATTCAGCAGGAACAGCACCCGCTCGGCGCACTCCTCGGTGTCGTCCACCAGGAAGCCTCCCACGTCGTTCTCCATCTGCAGGGGGATGCCGCCCGACCGATTGGCCACCACCGGCGTCCCCTTCCACATCGTCTCCGAGACCACCAGGCCGAAGCCCTCCCGGATCGACTTCTGAATCACCACGTCGGACGAAGTCTGGAAAGCGCACACCTCCATGTCCCCCACGCCGATCAAGTTCGTCAGCACGTGGATGTCATCGTCGCCCCGCGTCTCGGCGACGATCTCGGAATACATCTCCCACACCTCAGGGTCATCTGAGGCCATGGAACTGAGCAGGGCTAGCTGGAGACCTGGCACCTCCTCTCGCACCATGCGGTACACCTCGATCACGCCGAGAGGGTCCTTCCACGGGTCGAAGCGGGATACCTGGGTCACCAGGGGCCGGCGGGGGTCTATGCCCCTCCAGGCCCGAATCTCCTGACATATCCCCTCTGAAAGCCCCACATTCTTGGGGCTCAGGGGATCGATGGCCGGGGTCATCGTAACCACCCGCTGGTGCTCCAGCCCTGGCGGCACAAAAGCATCCATGGTGAATACCAGGGCGTCATACTCGGCCACGAACGGCAAGATGAACTCCAGGACGGCCTCATTCGGTTCGGAGGTATCGATGTGACAGCGCCAGATCCACCTGGCCCCGTTTGGCCCCCGGAAGTGCCGGATGCCGGCGGGCTGAGGGTCATGCACGATGATAAAATCGTACTCCTCGTCCAGAAGCTGGGCGTTCCGAGTATTGTACGCCTGGTACGTTTCGCGAGCGGCCCGCGTTAGCTTGTAGGGTGCACCTTGGAGCGCATTGTGAAAGGCCTTGGTGACGTTGAAGAACTCCGGGCGGGCTGAGATGAGCTTCCAGTCGGCCTGAATGCCCAGGCCACGGTACAGAGGCACAATCGACCTCAGCAGCTCGGAGACCCCGCCACCGTAGGTGGTGGCGTTGATGTGGGCTATGCGGGCGCCCCTGAGAGGCGCCGCCAGCTCTCTTATCTTCTCCACACCCTCCTCGCCGATGATGTGAGTGTAGGCACTCAGCGGCCTTGGTCCGACGTCTACGTGATCCAGCATAGTGCCCCCTCTTGTCCTTCTCGACCCTTCCTATCGTGCCGAAACAGCCCGCGGCCGATACCGCTTACGCTCTTGCCAGCCGCCAGACATGCCGGTGCCGATAGTAGTCGCCGAGCTAACCGCAGCGCGTCCGTTCTCACCCCTTGCGCTAGCGGGGTTCGACAAATGGATCAGGAGAGGCGTGTCACCCTGATGCAGGCATCAGGGCCCCGCTTCCTTTGCTGAATAGGACGCGGTTCGCCCGCAATTGTTACAGTGATGTGCGGGCGCTGGCTATCTAATGCGGACGGGCACTGCCTAGCTGCAAGTGGATACTGGAGATGGGAGTATCCCTACAAAGCTGGGTAGAGTTCCATTCGAAGGGGAATCTGCCAACCGTTGGCGCAGCAACATGGCCATGGCAAGAGCGGCGGCCCAGCAGGCCTGTAAGCCGAGTTCTGTGCCTCCCCGCCCTAGGCGGGGAGCGGTGACCATCAATCTAGGATGGCGGTTGCCCGCCACCTCCAGCGGCCAACCCGAGGACAGGCCGGGCGTCCTTGTGTCCTCCTATTTGGCCTTGCTCCGCGTGGGGTTTGCCCAGCCGACCGGTCATCCGGCCGCTGGTGAGCTCTTACCTCACCATTTCACCCTTACCCCGACATCTCACGAGTCGGGGCGGTGTGTTTCTGTGGCACTTTCCGTCGGGTTGCCCCGCCTGGGCGTTACCCAGCACGCTGCCCGGTGGAGCTCGGACTTTCCTCACCCCGGCACCTTACATGCCAGGGCGCGATCACCCAGCCTACTGGGCCAACTCTATTGTAAAGCAGGACGGCTCGCCTGCCAAGCTAGACGCCCGACCGGTCCAGGGCCTGGTTGGCTAGCTTGTCGGCCAGGGCATTGTCTGCGCGGGGGATGGCGACCGCCCTGAAGGAAGCGAAGCGCCAGCGCAGGTCTTTCATGCGGGCGAACAGGCGCTTCAGGCCAGGGTTGCGCACCTTGTACCGACTGTCTAGTTGGCGCACGACCAACTCGGAGTCCATCCGCAGCTCGACATCGCGCGCCCCCAGGGCTAGAGCCGCCTCCAGCCCAGCGATAGCCGCCCGGTATTCAGCCACGTTGTTGGTGGCTTGACCGATAGGCTCAGAGATACGGTGGCGCTCCCTATTCTTATCGTCAAAAATGACCACCCCAATAGCCGCTGGCCCGGGGTTCCCCCGCGAGGCGCCATCGGCATAGACCACCCAGCACCCTTCGGCCGTGACCACGCTCCTTACAGACGCAGAAAGACGCGGATGCTATCGTCCCACACCACCACCCGCTCCAGCAGCTCCCCCAACAACGCCTGCTGCTCGAGTGGGGCGAGGCGATCCCATTCATCCCTCAGACGAGCTAGGGCCCGCTCCTTCTGCTGCTGCCTCTCAGCCGCCGACGCTTGCTGCCTGACGAACCGCTGCGCCTCTGCCAGGCTATCCTCCAGCGACAGGCCCTCCGCCGCGACGGCCACGCTAAGAGACCGCATTCGCTCGACACTGAGACGACCGCGGGCCGCCTCATTCATGTACCCTTCCAGACGCTTGTCCAGGCGGCGCAGGCGACCTCGCAGACGACGACAGCGCGCCTCCGCCTCTTGTAACACCGCTGCATCATCACCCGCCTTGGGGACGGCCACCACCGCTAACGACTTCTCCCCCAGAAGGGCCTCGCGCATCTCTTCTTCCAACCGCGCTGCCCGTCGGGTGTGGTAGTCGCACAGGCTGCGGTTGGTGCGCGACTCGCACTGATAGTAGCGGTACTCCGCCCACTTCTCGGAGCCATCGCGACGGCGCCAGTGCTGACGGCGGCTCACACCGATCATCTTATTGCCGCAGTATCCGCAATAGGCCAGGCCCGATAGTAGAAAGAGCGAGGTCCGCCGCTTGGCCCTCTCCTGGCGATGAGAGCTCAGGCGCTCCTGCACCCGCCGAAAGTCATCGCGGGAGATAAGAGCAGGATGGCTGGCAGGAACGCGTACCCCGAATCGACTATAGGTACCCAGGTAGGTGCGATTGCGCAGGATATCGCGGACGGTCACCATGCTCCACAGGCCGTTGCGGTGGGTGCGCATCCCCTCCTCGTTGAGGCAGCGAGCGATGCGGCGGATGCCCAGACCGTCCCGCAGATAGAGGCGAAAGATGTAGCGCACAACCGAGGCTTCCCCAGGCACTATCTCCAGACGCCGACGTGGGCCCACTCGATAGCCGAAAGGCGGCCGCCCAAGGACCTCACCTTTTACGGCCTTGCGCCTCATGGCCGCCTGCACCTTCTGCCCCAGCCGCTCGTCCTTCTTTTCCGCCCAGCGAGAAAGCAGGGTGGAACCGGGGTCGGCGCCGTCCTCCAGGCACATCACCTTCACGCCCAGGCTAGCCAGCTGGAAGTAACGCCTGGCCGCCTCCCACAGATCGCTCCCCAGGCTCGCCAGCGAGGGGATCACGACCATAGTGAATCCACGGTCGGGGCGCTGCTTGAGAAAATCGACGAGCTGGCGATAGCCAGCGCAGTCATCACCAGCGGCAGCCGCATCCAGGAAGGTAGCCGCCGCTTCATACCCATTCTGACGGCAGAAATCCAGGAAGGCGCGGCTCTGCTCAGCCAGTGGCTGGCTGCCGTCCGTCTCCCGGAAGTACCCTACCGCCTTCACAGCTCAGCTCACATACAGAATGCGCTCGCAGCTAACGCACTGCACCACGTCCAGGCCGGAGCGAGCCTTTTGCAATACGGTCATGGGCAGGCTGATGCGGCACCCCCCGCACATGCCTCGCTCCACCTTGACCACTGCCTTCCCCTGGCGCCTCTGCCACAAGTTGTCATAGAGGGCCAGCACCTTCGCTTCTACCAGGCTTGACTGCCGCCCTCGCCTCTCCTCCAGCCCGGCCAGCTCGCCTTCCAGCCTTTCCTTCTCGCTGGCCAACTCCTTCTGCTCCTGCCGCCACCTCCCCTCCACCTCGGCCAGGGATTCCTCCGCCTCTCGTAGGGCCGCTTGTCTCTCTTCCACGCGGACCATGATATCCAGAAGCTCATCCTCTCGCCGCCGCAACTGGCCCTTCAGGATGTTCGCCTCGTCCTGTACGCTCGCTAGCTCCTTAGGATTGCGCACCGAGCCCCCGTACAGCTTACCCTCCACGTCTGAGAGGCGTGAGCGAAGATCATCCACCTTCCACTCCTGGTCTCGCTGCTGCCTGCTGACGCCTTCAAGGGCATCCCGCGCCTCTTCGACTGCCTGGCGGCCAGCGATGAGCTCCTCGCTCTCCCCCAGTTGCTCCTCCACCGTCGCCAGGGAGGCCCTGGCGGCCTCGATAGCCGAATCGATCTCCTGAAGAGTGTAAAGGTCGGCCGCTATCGTCATTGTCAGTGAGGGCATGGAGCTACCGAATCAAGCAAGGGGTAGACAATGCTCGCGGCAGGATTATAGACTTAGAGAGAGGCCCCTGACAAGGCGACAGCCAATCTGGTGCAGCATTCGACCGCATTTTGGGGACAGATTTTTATGCAATTTGTCATAGGTCAGCAGTTGCGCGAGCCCGTGGGCAGCGTCACCCATTACGAGATTAGCGAGAGCAAACCCCTACCCCAGGGAGAAGACTCCCTGAGCGAGCTGACGGGTAGCGTCGACCTCATGCGGACGGACAAGGGGATTCTGGTCTCCGTCGCCCTTCACTGCATCATCGCCGGCAGGTGCAGCCGCTGCCTGACCGACATATCCTATCCCCTTACCCTTTCTTTCCAAGAGGAGTATGTGCCTACGGTGGACGCCTCCACCGGCGAGTCTCTGCCTTCGCCCCCTGACCCCGACGCCTTCCTCATCGACAGTCACCAGGTGCTCGACCTGACGGAGGCGGTGCGGCAGTATCGGCTAGTGGCCGAGCCCATGAAACCCCTTTGCAAGCCCGATTGCCTTGGCCTCTGCCCTCATTGCGGTTATAATCTTAACCAGGGCCCTTGCGGCTGCCCCAGCCAGGAGACCGATGCCCGCTGGGCACCTCTGGCAGAGTTGGCCGTGAAAACCGAGCAGGAACAGGAGTCTTAGCGTGCCACCACTACCCAAGAAGAAGTATCCCAAAGCGCGACAACGACAGCGCCGCAGCCATATCATCCTCAACCTGCCCCATCTGGTGCCCTGCCCCCAGTGCCACAGCCTGCGCCTGCCTCATCGGGCCTGCCCCGTCTGTGGCACCTACAAGGGACGAACGGTGCTGAAGGTAGAGGAGCCGCACCGCCTGCCTGGCCAGCGCTAGCCTTTCCCGCCTTCATCGCTTTTTTGCTATACTTCGCCTGTCCTGTCCGCCGACCAGCAGGCAGAACCTGGAGTGCTAGCGATGGTGTCTCGTCCCTGTCCGGAGGAGGGCGAAATCGGCGCTCAAGCCTGGGTCTTCCCTGGCCAGGGCTCGCAGCAGATAGGAATGGGCCTCGACCTGTACGAGACCTTTCCCGCAGCTCGCCGCGTCTTCCAGGAGGCCGACGAAGAACTCGGCCTCCCTCTCAGCCGTCTCTGCTTTGAGGGACCCGAGGACACCCTCCGCCAGACGATCAATGCCCAGCCAGCGATCATGACCGTCAGCCTGGCCTGCCTTCAGGCCGCCCTGGAAGAGGGCTGCCTCCAGGAACCCCCAGCGGCCTTCATGGCTGGCCACAGCCTGGGCGAGTACACTGCCCTGGTGGCCACCGGAGCCCTGGGCTTCCGCGACGGCCTGCGCCTGGTGCGAGAGCGCGGCCGCCTGATGCAGCAGGCAGGCGAGAGAGTCCCCGGAGGCATGGCGGCGATCATCGGCCTGCCGGAAGACAAAGTGACCGAACTGTGCTACCAGACGCGGGCCGAGGTCTGCAACCTGAACTCGCCTGGGCAAGCGGTCATCGGCGGCACCCTCGAGGCGGTGGACCGGGCGATAGGAGAGGCCAGGGCCCGCGGTGCCCGCCAGGCCATTCGTCTGAACGTCAGCGGCGCCTTCCACTCCTCGCTCATGGGGCCAGCCGCCGAGGGCATGGCCGAGGCCGTCGCCCGCACGCCCTTCGCCGATGCCCAGGCGCCCATCGTCGCCAACAGCACCGCCCAACCGATAACCAGCGCCGAGGCCATTAGACGAGAGCTCTTGGAGCAGTTCCGCCGGCCCGTCCTCTGGCAGCGCTCGGTGGAGTACATGATCGAAAACGGCGTCACCACCTTCGTGGAGATAGGGCCGGGACGCGTCCTCACCGCCCTCATTCGCCGCATCGATGGCAACGCCAATACGAAGAACATCGGCGATGTCCCCTCCATTCGCAGGGAGGCTGAATGTGGTGATCGATCTGACGAATAGAGTGGCCCTGGTGACCGGCGCTTCCCGCGGCATCGGGCGGGCAGTGGCCCTCAAGCTGGCGGAGCGCGGGGCCAAGATAGTGATAAACTACAACCAGAGCGCCGCCGAGGCAGAAAAGGTGGCCGAAGAGATCCGCAGCCAGGGTGGCCAATGCCTGACGGTGCAGGGCGATGTCACGCTGGCTGCCGATGTGGAGCGAGTCTTCCAGGCCGCCCAGCAAGAGTTCGACAGGGTCGACATATTGGTAAACAACGCCGGCATCAATCGCGATACGCTGATACTGCGTATGTCTGAGAAGGACTGGGACGAGGTTCTGAGCACCGACCTGCGGGGAGCCTTCCTCTGCACCAAGGCCGCTCTGCGCTCCATGATGCGCCAGCGGTGGGGCCGGATCATCAACATCAGCAGCCTGGCCGGGCTTCTGGGCAATGCCGGCCAGGCCAACTACTCGGCGGCCAAGGCCGGCCTCATCGGCCTGACCAAGGCCGTGGCCCGCGAGATGGGCTCGCGCGGCATCACCGTGAACGCCCTGGCCCCCGGCTTTATCGAGACGGACATGACCAAGGACCTCCCGCAATCGCTGAAGGAGGAGGCCCTCCAGCGCATCGTCCTGGGACGCCCAGGGAAGCCCGAGGATGTGGCCGGGGCGGTAGCCTTTCTAGCCTCCGATGAGGCATCCTACATCACGGGACAGGTGCTGGCCGTGGACGGCGGCCTGGGAATGTAGCCCATGGCAGGTAAGAGACGCAAGGCACGCATCATCGCCCTCAAAGCCCTCTATGAGTTGGACAGCGTGGACCACGAGCCGCGGGAGATCCTCTCGCGGCTTCTGGAGGAGAACCCGGTCCCTGCCGATGTGGCTGCCTTCGTCCAGGAGCTAGTGTCGGGCGTGCTAGACCACCGAGAGGAGATCGACGAGGTAATTCGTCAGAAGGCGCCGGCCTGGCCCCTGGAGCAGGTAGCAGTCATCGACCGCAACATCCTCAGGCTTGCCATCTATGAGATCTTGATTGATAATAGGGTGCCAGTGCGGGCTGCCATTAATGAGGCGGTGGAGCTAGCCAAATCCTTCGGCGGAGAAAGCTCCCCCAAGTTTGTCAACGGCGTCTTGGGCTCGGTGAGCATCATGACGACTAATTAGAGGGCAGCACCAGGAGGTGAGTCGTGGCCACCGTCTTCGAAAGAGTGCGAAAAATCATCGCCGAACAGCTGGGCGTCGACGAGGCCGACATAACCCCCAAGACTTCCTTTGTCGAAGACCTCAACGCCGACTCCTTGGACCTAGTGGAGCTCATCATGTCCCTGGAGGAGGAGTTCGGCGAGGGGGGCAAAGGCTTCGAGATTTCTGACGAGGACGCCGAGAAGATCGTCGCCGTGCAGGATGCCGTGAACTACATCCTGGAGCACGGCATCGCTGAGGACGAGCCCGACTGAGGCCAGCCAGAGCGAACTAGACTGCCCTCAGTCTACCCCAGGAGCCAGAGGCCGTGCCTGGCTCCTTTTTTCGGGTATAATGATCATTAGCGTTCGATTTTTTCACCCGTAGCGGCGGCAAGAGCATGAACTTTTTCGGCATTGGCCTGCCCGAGATCATCCTCATCATGGTGCTGGCTCTCATCGTAGTCGGCCCCCAGCGTCTGCCCGAGCTGGCCGGCCAGCTCGCCCGCCTTGTGCGCCAGGCCCGGCGTTACGCTGGCCAGGTCACCAGCCAGCTCAAGTACGAGCTGGGCGACCTCACCCAGGAGTACGACGCCCTGCGCCAGGAGGTGCAGCAGCTTCGGGATGAGTTGCGCCAGCAGGCCAAGCCCCTTCAGAAGGAGCTAGACGCGGCCAGAACCGACCTCAAGGCAGCCAAAGAGTCCGTAGAGAAGGCTACCGCCGGGGAAGAGCAGCCCCAGGAGACGACCAAGCCCCCCGCCGAAGGGGAAAGCTAGCACCCCCTGAGCCCGCCCCTTCACCTCAACCATGAGCACGCGACCCACTACCGCCGAGGAGCCCTCCAGAGAGCCCGAAGACGAGGCCAAGGAGGGCAAGTATATGACGATAATGGAGCACCTCGGCGAGCTCCGCTACCGCCTCATCGTCTCGGCCCTTTCCGTCGTTGCCACCACTGGCGCCTCCATCTACTTCGCCGGCCGCATGCTCAACTTCCTCAAGGAGCCCGCCGAGGACCGCAGCGACGCGTTCTTCCTGATATTCACCGAACCTATGGAGGGCCTGGTTGCCCACTTCCGTATCGCCCTCATGGCCGGCATCACCTTTGCCATGCCCATGCTCATCTACCAGACGCTCATGTTCGTCACCCCAGCCCTGACCAGCAAGGAGAAGCGCTGGGTGTACGCCATCGTCTTCGCTGCCACCCTGGCCTTCGCCGCGGGGGTGGCCTTCGCCTTCTTCGTCGCCCTGCCGCCGGCTCTTGGCTTCCTCCTCAACTACCCCGAAGACGTCGCCGAGCCCCATATCAAGATCGGCAGCTACGTCGACTTCGTGACCCGCCTCCTCCTCTGGACGGGCATCGTCTTCGAGACGCCCCTCCTGCTCATGGGCCTGGCCCGCCTCGGTGTAGTCACCTCCCGCCAGCTTCTGCGTTTCTGGCGGTACGCCATCGTGGGGGCCTTCATCGTGGCGGCCATCGTCACCCCCAGCATCGACCCCGTCACCCAGTCGCTCGTGGCCGGGCCGATCATCGTCCTCTACGGCGCCGGCGTTCTCCTCGCCCGCCTGGTAGAGCCGCGGCGGGGGCTAGCCGAGCGCATTTGACGGCCTTGCCCCTTCGTGCTAATATCCATTCGAAAGGTTGTTCTTGACCGCCCCTGCTAGGGTGCGGCAATTCTATATTTGGGCAGTGCTTTACCGTTTACGGCTTAGAAAATGTCCGCTCTCACAGAGCTCTACGACAAGATAGCCATCTGCCCCGACTGCGACCTGAGCCGCAGCCGCAATCGCGCTGTCCCCGGCGAGGGGCCAGAGGACGCCGAGATCATCTTCGTGGGGGAGGCGCCGGGCTTCTACGAGGACCAACAGGGCTGCCCCTTCGTCGGCCCCGCCGGTCGCCTCCTGGAAGACCTGCTGAGCCCCATTGGTCTTCGCCGCGACCAGGTCTACATTGCCAACGTCATCAAGTGCCGCCCGCCCGAGAATCGCGACCCCCTGCCCAAAGAGATCGAGGCCTGTCGCAAGTGGCTGGAGCGCCAGATCGAGCTGATCAAACCCAAGGTTGTTGTGCCCCTGGGGCGCTTCTCCCTGGCCTGGTTCTTCCCCAATGAGTCCATCGGCCGGATGCACGGCCATGCCCGCTGCCGCGATGGCATCTACTATCTGCCCATGTACCACCCTGCGGCCGCCCTGCACGCCGCCAATATGCGCCGAGCCATAGAGGAAGATTTCCAGAAGCTGCCGGCTGTCCTGGAGGAGGCCCGCAAGGGGCCCAAGGAAGAGATGCTGGAGCCCCAACAGATGCGCCTGTTCTAGTTTGCTGAGCCATGGCTAGAGACAAACTGCGGATAATCCCTCTCGGTGGCCTGGGGGAGATCGGCAAGAACATGATGGTGCTGGAGCTCCCCCAGGACATGATCATCATCGACGCCGGCCTCATGTTCCCCGAGGAGGAGATGCTGGGGGTCGACCTGGTGATCCCCGACATCTCCTACGTCCGCGAGCGGAAGAAGAAGCTGCGGGCCATCATCATCACCCACGGCCACGAGGACCACACGGGTGGCCTGCCTTATGTCCTGCGCGAGCTACGAGCGCCCATCTACTGCACCAGGCTGACCCGCGGCCTCATATCGGTCAAGCTCAAGGAGCACAAGCTGCTCAAGGAGGCCGACCTGCGGACCGTGAGCCCCGGCGACAAGATCCGCCTGGGGGCCTTCCAGGTGGAGTTCGTGCGGGTCACTCATAGCATCCCCGACTCCTGCGGCCTGGCCATCCGCACACCCGTAGGCACCATAGTCCACAGCGGCGACTTCAAGCTGGACCACACGCCGGTGATGGGCGAGCCCACCGACTTGCCTCGCTGGGCCCAGCTAGGCCAGGAGGGCGTCCTCCTGCTCCTATCCGACTCCACCTACGCCGAGAGCCCTGGCTACACCCCCTCGGAGCAAGTGGTGGGCGAGGCCCTGGACCGCATCATGGCCACCGCACCGGGACGGGTCATCGTGGCCACCTTCGCCTCCCTCATCTCGCGCGCGCAGCAGGTCATCGACGCTGCCTACCGCAACGGCCGCCGCGTGTTCGTCACCGGCCGCAGCATGGTCGACAACGTGCAGATGGCTCTGGAGCTAGGCTACCTCAGCGCACCCGAGAATGTGCTGACCCCCATCGACCAGCTTTCCCGTATGCGGCCCCAGAAAGTTGCCATCATCACCACCGGCTCCCAGGGGGAGCCCACCTCTGCCCTGGTGCGCATGGCCAGCCGCGACCACCGCCAGATCAAGATCATCCCCGGCGATACGGTGGTCATCTCGGCCAGCCCCATCCCAGGCAACGAGATGCTCATCAACCGTACCATCGACAACCTCGGTCGCCTGGGTGCCGAGATCCTGTATACCCGCATCGCCGACGTTCACGTACACGGGCACGCCGCCCAGGAAGAACTGAAGATGCTCCTGAGCCTCGTGAACCCTCGCTACTTTGTTCCCATCCACGGCGAGTACCGCCACCTCCTGACCCACGCCCGCCTGGCCCAGGCCATGGGCCTAGCCCAGGACAATACCTTCATCCTGGAGGACGGCGACATCCTGGAGTTGGACGGGAAGGGCAGCAGGGTGGTCGGTCGGGTGGCGGCCGACCACGTCTACGTAGACGGCCTAGCCGTGGGGGTGAATCAGGTGGTGCTCCGCGACCGCCGCCGCCTGGCTAGCGATGGCATCATCGTGGTCATCCTGACGGTGGACAAGCACAGCGGCCATCTGATAGGCGAGCCCGACGTAGTGGCCAAGGGATTCATGGACACGGACGAGGCCGAGGAGATACTGGACAAGGCGCGAAGACAAGTGATGCGGTCCCTGAAAAGGGCCGACCATCACTCTGACTGGGCCGAAGTGAACGCCCGAGTCAGAGACGCGCTGGCCCAGTACTTCTATCACGAGACGCGCCGGCGGCCGATGATCCTGCCGCTAACAGTGGAGGTGTAGGGAAGGCATGGCCAGAGCAAGGGCGAAACGCCCCACCTACCGCCGCTCGGGAGCGGCCCCTCGCCGCGCCGCGGCCTACCCGCGCCTGACCCACAGGCCGAATCTCAGCCTCTGGCTGATCGCCGCCGCTGTCGTCTTCGTCCTCATCCTCATTCCTTTCGTGGGCCCCACCATCGGCGAGGCCATCCTGAACTTCCGCGATGCCCTGGTGAGCCTGCTGGGGCTGGCCGTACTCCTGCTGGTGATTGGCCTAGTAGTCAACGGTGGGCTGGCCTTGGGCCGCCACTTCACCCTATCGCGTATCTTCTGGCGCCGCTGGGTGGGCAGCCTCCTCCTGGGCATCACCGTCTGCGGGATCATGGCCCTCTTCCGGCCCGACTGGTCGATCGGCGGTACCTCCCTGGCGGAGGTCACCGCCGGCGGCGACCTTGGCCACGTCCTCATGGGCAGCCCCAGCGGCATCCTCATCTGGCTGGGCCTTACCTTCCTGGGAATCGTTATGCTCTGGCCGCGCCAGGTCACCTGGCTAATACAGCATCTCCCCGACCTTTGGCGAGCGCTGGTGCAGATGCGTCTGCCGGATGAGGTCGCGACCGGCCTGCGATCGTTGGGCTCGATTTTCTTGCCCAGAGCGGAGCCCAGCCGCTCAGAACCCTTCCCGGCCCTGCCCGAAGGGTGGGACGAAGAGCCGGCTGCCTCGACGCCAGAGGCCGTCGTCCAGGGGGAGCTTCCTCTCCAGGAGGCACCCGCCCAAGAGGCAGCGGAGGCTGTCTCCCCCAGCGGGCCAGCGGCTGTCGCTGCCGCGCCGCCTGTGACCGGGCGGCCGGCCGCCCACGGCTGGGAGCTGCCCCTTCTGGATATCCTTCAGCCAACGCCAGAGATCGATGTCAAGCAGACAGACAACACGGCGCGGGCCCAGCTCATCGAGGAAACCCTGGCCAGCTTCGGCGTCGACGCCCGCGTCATCCAGATAAACCAGGGTCCCGCCATCACTCAGTTCGGCATAGAGCCCGGTTGGGAGGTGAAGACCCGCACGGTCATCGAGCGGGACAACCGCGGGCGGCCGGTCTACGACAAGGATGGCAACCCCAAGCACAAGACGGAAGTCGTCTCCCGCACACGGGTGCGCGTAAGCCAGATCACCTCTCTGGCTAACGACATGTCCCTGGCCCTGGCTGCCCCCTCCATCCGCATCGAGGCACCGGTACCCGGCAAGCCGGTGGTGGGCATCGAGGTGCCCAACAGCACGCCCTCCCTGGTGACCCTGCGCAGCGTCATTGAGAGCACGGCCTTCCAGCGCATCGCCGCTCGCTCCAAGCTGGCCCTGGCCCTGGGCAAGGGGGTGTCCGGCGAGACCGTGGCCGCCGACCTGAGCCGCATGCCCCACCTCCTCATCGCTGGGGCCACCGGCAGCGGTAAGAGCGTCTGCATCAACTCCATCATCGCCTGCCTGCTGATGCACAACACAGCCGAGGACATGCGCTTCGTCATCATCGACCCCAAGCGGGTGGAGTTGGCCGCCTTTGCACCCATCCCCCACCTGGCCTTCTCACGCATCGTGGTGGATCCGGAAGATGTAGTAAGCACCCTCCAGGCTGTCATCCACGAGATGGAAAGCCGCTATCGCCGCTTTGCTGCGGTGGGTGTGCGCAACATCGAGGGCTACAATCGCAGCCCGCGAGCCGTCCATAAGATGCCCTACTGGGTGGTGATCATCGACGAGCTAGCCGACCTGATGATCGCCGCCCCCTACCACGTGGAGCGCCAGATCTGCCGCCTGGCCCAGCTGTCCCGGGCCACCGGCATCCACCTCATCATCGCCACTCAGCGGCCGTCGGTGGACGTGGTCACCGGCCTCATCAAGGCCAACTTCCCCACCCGCATCGCCTTCGCCGTCAGCTCTCAGGTGGACTCCCGCACCATCCTGGACGGGGCAGGCGCCGAGAAGCTGCTGGGCCGCGGCGATATGCTCTTCATGCCCACCGACGCCTCCAAGCCGAAGCGCCTCCAGGGCTGCTACGTGTCCGACCAGGAGATCGAGCGCATCGTGCGCTTCTGGACGGACGACCGCTTCCGCCACATACGGCCGGAGGTGGCCGACCACCTCCTTCAGGAGGTGAAGGGGATAGCAGATGTGGAGGAGGAGGCAGACCCCCTGCTGGAGCAGGCGCGAGAGCTAGCCCAGGAGCACACCCGCATCTCGACGTCCCTCCTGCAGCGGCGACTGCACGTCGGCTATCCGCGGGCGGCCCGCCTCATCGACCAGCTCGAGGCGGAGAAAGTCATCGATACCGCCGAAGGGGGCCAATCGCGGCGGGTACTGAACCCCCAAGAGGAAGAGCCGCTGATCTGATCGGCGCCCATTCCGGCAATGGGCCCATCGAGACCGACGGCCGCGCCGCTTATACCTTCTCTCCCAGGAGCCGATGGGCTTTGAGGTAGGTCTCGACGTTCGTCAACTGCCCGAGCAGACTGGTGGCCTTCCGCCCCAGCTCGGAGTGCAGCCAACCTCTGGGGATCACGCCGTTGCGCACCACTCTACGATAGGTGTGCAGTTTCACTCCCATCGAGGTCTTTCCGTACAGGTCGGCAAACAATTCGTAGAATCGCCGCAAAGGCAGCCGTGGCCTTGGATATGTCACGTGTAGGAAGTCAAGGAGGGAGTGAGGAATGTCGGTCGCCTGCACTTGCCCTCTGCCAATCAATTTGTTGGTCAACACCGTCCCCGGAAGAGGCGTAAGCACAGTGAACTGGGGGAAAGCAATTTCACACTTGTTGACAAATTCCATCAGATCGTAGAAATCGCCTTCCTCCCACTCAGGGTTGACGACAAAGCAGCCCCAGGCTTCCACCCCATGCTGGCGCATGGTTTGCAAAGCCTGAACAGCGTGACCAACCGTAGTCTGCTTGTGATGCAGTTCTCTGACTTCCTCATCCTTGTGGGACTCAATGCCAAGAAGCAACACTTTCAGGCCAGCTTTCGCCCACGGCTCTACGAGCTCCGGCCGGCGAGCGATGTCGCTGGTGCGCACCTGCGCCCAGTATTTCCAGCCACTGCCCTTCCAGCCAACCCGATTGCGCTCGTTGATGCGGGCAGCAATCTCCAGCGAGCGGCCGGCGTCGGCCCAGAATTCGTCATCGACAAAGGCGACAACCTCGATTCCGTCTGGCAGCCTCTCCAGTTCGGCGACTACGCGAGCCGGGCTCTTCTTACGATATCGACGCCGATTGAACACCCAGACCGAACAGAAATCGCAGTCGTGCGGGCAGCCGCGAGTAGTCTCGACGCCGGCAACGGCTCCCAGAACGTTCAAGTAGTAGTCCGCCTGATAGCGAGTGACCAGACTCCAATCGAGGAAGGGAAGAGTGTCCAGGTCATCAACTTGCGGCCTGTCTGGCGTGACCACGTTGTGCTCACCTTTTCTGAAGGCGATTCCGGGAATAGCGTCGAACGGGCCACCACGAGCGACTGCCCCCACCAGCTCCGGGAAGGTGATTTCCCCCTCCCCGCGAACGGCGAAGTCGATAGATGCTTCGTCCAGCACATCATCCAGGGCCATGGTAGCGTGATACCCGCCCCAGACGATCGGTACGTCGGGGAGCACCTTCTTTGCTCGACGAGCCAGCATCTTAGCTGCCTCTGCTTCGGCAGTATAGGCTGTCAAGCCAATCAAGCCGGGAGCAAACTCCAGCAGCTCCTCCTCAAAGGCGCTGTCCTTCTCCAGACGCATATCAAGAATCCGGCACTCATGGTCAGCTACGGACGCGGCCACCGTCACAAGCTCCATCGGAGGCGTCCTGGCCAGCGACGTGAAGCCAACCGAGAAATCGGATATGTCGGGCTTGACGAACAGTATCTTCACTCTTCCCCCAATTCTCAATGGGATATCATACGGCAAATAGCGCTCACACTACCAGCCGCGGCGGCGCATGATCGATAGCTCTTTCAGCCCTTCTTCGTCGCCCACCAGCTCCCGCCGCAGGTCGACGATCTGGTCACGCAGGAGGGCCGCCCGCTCGAACTCCAGGTTCTGAGCCGCCTTCTTCATCTGCGACTCCAGGTCCTTGATCAGGCGAGCGATCTCGTCCTTGGGGATGGGGCCGGTGCGATATACGGCCCGTTCCTCGGCCACCTTGCGCACCCGGTCGGTGAGGTCACGGATGGCCTTGCGGATGCCCTCCGGCTGGATGCCGTGCTCCTGGTTGTAGCTCATCTGGATACGCCGCCGCCGATTGGTCTCCCCGATGGCCTTGCGCATCGACTCGGTCATGGTATCGGCGTACATCATGACCCGGCCGTCCACGTGGCGGGCGGCCCTCCCCATGGTCTGGATCAGCGACCACTCGGAGCGCAGGTAGCCCTCCTTGTCGGCGTCCAGGATGGCCACCAGGCTCACCTCCGGCAGGTCCAGGCCCTCCCGCAGCAGGTTGATGCCCACCACTACGTCGTAGACCCCCAGGCGCAGGTCACGCAAGATCTCCACCCTGCCCAGGGTGTCGATCTCCGAGTGCAGGTAGTGGGTCTTGACCCCCATCTCCGCCAGGTAGTCCGCCAGGTCCTCGGCCATCTTCTTGGTGAGGGTGGTGACCAGGACTCGCTCGCCCCTCTCCACCCGCTGGCGGACCTGCTCGATGAGGTCGTCCACCTGGCCCTTCGTGGGCTTCACCTCGATCGAGGGATCGAGAAGGCCGGTGGGGCGGATGATCTGCTCCACTACCTGCTCGCTGTGCTCGTACTCGTAGGGGCCGGGGGTAGCCGAGACGAAGACCACCTGGTTGATGTGGCGGTCGAACTCGGAGAAGTTCAGGGGGCGATTGTCCAGGGCCGAGGGCAGGCGGAAGCCGTAGTCCACCAGCGTCTGCTTGCGGGAGATGTCGCCGTGGTACATGCCGCGAATCTGGGGTATGCCCATGTGCGACTCGTCGATGAACATGAGAAGGTCGTCGGGGAAGTAGTCAAGGAGGGTCCAGGGCGTGCTCCCCGGCGGCCGTCGCGCCAGGTGGCGGGAGTAGTTCTCGATGCCAGAGCAGTAGCCCTGCTCCCGCAGGCACTCCATGTCGTAGCGGGTGCGCTCCCACAGGCGCTGGGCCTCCAGCAGCTTATCCTGGGCCTTGAACCACTCCACCCGCTCCTCCAGCTCCGTCTGGATGTCCTCGATGGCCGCCTCCAGCTTGTCCTGAGATGTAACAAAATGCTTGGCGGGATACACGTCGATGCGCTCCAGCTCGCCCAGGATCTCGCCGGTGAGGGGGTCGAGCTGGGAGATGCGCTCCACCTCGTCGCCCCAGAAGTCGACCCGCACCGCCAGCTCCTCGTACGATGGCATGATGGTGAGGCTATCGCCCCGCAGACGGAAGCGGCCGCGCAGGAGGTTCATGTCATTGCGCTCGTACTGCATGTCGACCAGCTTGCGCAGGCTGCGCTGGCGATTGCTGGCCTCGCCCTTCTTGAAGGTGAGGACGAAGTTGTAGTACTCGGAGGGCTCACCTAAACCGTAAATGCACGACACCGAGGCCACGATGACCACATCCCGCCGCTCGAAGAGAGCGCGGGTAGCAGCGTGACGCAGCTTGTCGATCTCCTCGTTGATGTCGGCGTCCTTGGCGATGTAGGTGTCGGTGCGGGGGATGTAGGCCTCGGGCTGGTAGTAGTCGTAGTAGCTGACGAAGTACTCGACGGCGTTCTGGGGGAAGAACTCGCGGAACTCGCTGTAGAGCTGGGCGGCCAGCGTCTTGTTGGGCGAGAGGACGAGCGCGGGGCGATTGCAGCGAGCCATAGCGCTGGCCATGGTGAAGGTCTTGCCGCTGCCGGTCACCCCCAGCAGCGTCTGAACGCGATAGCCCTTCTCCAGGCCGTCGACGAGCTTCTCGATGGCCTGGGGCTGGTCGCCCGTGGGCGCAAAGTCAGAGACGAGACGAAATTCAGGCATGGCTACGTAATCATTGTATCATTCGCGAGGATTACGATTGGCCGGCCAACCCTCAACCCTTCTGCATCCGCTCGAAGACGGCCCTTATCACTTCCTCCACCGACCCCAGGGCCTGCTCCCGGGTGATGTCCTCCACCAGGGTGCTCGCCTCCCTGTGGCTGAAGCCAAGCCCCACCATGCCCGCCACGGCGTCTCGCCTGACCTGCTCCGAGGTCAGCGCTGCCGCCGCCGCAGGCATCTCCGCGAAGCCCTCGTCGCGCAGCAGCGCGAAGGGCGTGACCTTGCCCCGCAGGCGGGCGACGATCGTCTCGGCGGTCCTGGCGCCGATGCCCGGCAGCCGACGAAGGGAGGCGGTGTCCCCCTCCTCGATCCAGCACGCTATCGTCGATACGGAGAAGACGAGAGCCTTCAGGGCCCTCGTCGCACCCACATCCGGCACCTCGATGAACCTCTTGAAGAACTCCCTCTCCACCGGTCGTTTGAAGCCCACGAGCTTGGGGATAGGCTGCCGCTCCGCCGCGTAGTAGAAGGTGTCCAGCTCGATCTCCCCGTCCAGCTCGGCGTCCTCGAAGGCGCGCCAGACGAACATCGGCAGGAAGACCTCGTAGCAGACCCCGTTCACCTCCACCTCGAGGCTCATCTCCTCGTCGTTCTTCTTGCGCAGTATCCCGTGCAGGTGCGAGATCATCTCACTCTGTCCCTACCGACATCGATCCGCCAGGAGCTGCCGTCCCGCCGTTGCGGGACGCGCGCGGCCTGACGGGGGGGGCAGCGCTCACGGCTGATCATCCGGCTCCGGCCTGTCTTCCGGCTTCTCGCCGGAAGCCTGCCGCACCACCTCGATCGTCTCGAGCGCACGCCGCTCTCGATCTGAGCGACTGCCTATGTGGAACCTCTCGAAAGCAGCAATCATCTCGCGCGGGTCGCCTTTCTCTGCCAGCACGACGGGCCAAAGGTGGAACAGAGAGATTCCCCGTCGGAGCGTTTCGTATTCGCCCCTTGCCACGAGATGTTGCCATCGGCGCACAACGACGTTCTCTCTTCCGACCAAGGCAGTGCTTAGATCCTCGATTGTCTCTATCCCCACATAACGCAAGTACTCAGCCAAACTGTCCACGAAATGCTCCTCTGGCTGTTTCAGCTCGGCGCCAGTCCACTCCGCTAGCTGCGCGTCGACTCGCCGCACGACGTCGTCTTCGGCGATGAACGCGGCCAGTGAGACCTTGTCCAGCAGCACCTCGCTTGGCTTCTCTGCTATGTCCCTCTTGACTTCTGACGCGTAGGCTGCAAGCTCGTCGCGGATCACCATGAACTGCTCGTCGCCCGTCTCCAACAGGCCTGCTAGACGCGAGAACCGCCGTCGTATCGCCCTTGGTATGCCTTGCGGGGCCTTGTACCCCAAGTCGTGCTCGATTTCGGCCCAGGCGTGCTGCAGAATCGAGCGAACCTGAACCTCACAGGCGTACCCGCTGTAGGGCGCGTATTCGCGCAGGCGGGTGCGTTCCGCTGGGAGAGTACAAACGTAGTGAAGAGATAGGTAACCAAAGCGATCCGGATCGAGGGCTTTTCTCTTGTCGATTGACTGGTCAGCTATAATACTGAACTCCCGCTCTATTATTGTCCCTATAGCGTCTACGTCATCGCCGAAATACGTGATGATCCGTATGCCCGCCAGATCCGTCACCTCACCGAGCGCCTCACACTGTCTTTCTTCTCTAGCGAGCTTCCCTTTCAGACTGTCCACAGTCTTGGCTCGACACGTAACGGAATGCACGCGAACCCCCTCAATGGCCAGAAGCTGCTCCACCAGATCTTTGCACCTTGTCGCAAACTGCGCGTAGATCGGCAGCTTGTCGCGATACTCCGCGACCATGCCTTCCACCCGGTCCTTACGCCGCTCTCCCGCTCGCTTAGCCATCGACCTTCACCCCCGGTTCAGATGTCTCCCAGACATTCTACCCCAATTGGGCCTGCCGCCGCTGGTAGCAGTGGCAGAGCGCGACGGCCAGGGCGTCGGCGGCGTCCGCTGGCTCGGGTGCCTCGTCCAGGCCCAGGAGAAGGCGCACCATCTCCTGCACCTGCACCTTCTGGCTGCCGCCGTAGCTGGTGACGAACTGCTTGACCTGGGCCGGCTGGTACTGGAACACCGGCAGGCCGGCCTGGGCCGCCGCCAGCAGGACCACCGCCCGCGCCTCGCCGATGGCCACCGCCGCCCGCACGTTGCCGACCAGAAAGTCCTCCACCGCCACCTCGGCCGGCTGCCAGTCGGCGATCACCCCGGCGATGCCATCGTAGATCTGGCGCAGGCGCTCGGGCAGAGGCCGCCGCTTCTGTATGCTCAGCACCCCGTAGGCCACCGCCTGCGGTCGATCCCCGCTCAGCAGGACGAGGCCGTAGCCGGTGGTGGACAGGCCCGGGTCGATGCCCAGGATCAATAGCCCAGAAGGCAATGGCCTAGGGAGAAGGGTGACCACAGTGATGACGAAAAAGGCCGTTCATGAGCGGCCAGCGTACTCCACCAGCACCTCGTCAGGGAAGTCGGCGTTGGAGTACACCCGCTGAACGTCGTCCAGCTCTTCGAGGGTGTCCAGCAGCTTCAGCACCTGCCCCGCCTGCTTGTCATCGAGGCTGATAGTGCTCTTAGGGATCATGGACAGCTCAGCCGAGGCCACGGGCACCTCCATCTCCTCCAGCGTCCTTCGCACCCTCTCCAGACCCCCCGGGGCAGTGTGCACCTCGACCCGCTTGTCCTCGATCTCGACGTCCTCGGCGCCGGCATCGATGGCCATCAGGGCGATCTCTTCGGGGTCCCTATCGGACGCCTCGATGAGGATCAGGCCCTTGCTATCGAACTGCCAGGCCACGCAGCCGCTCTCCCCCAGGCTGCCGCCGCCGCGGGAAAATGTGGTGCGCAGGCTGGCTACGGCCCGATTGCGGTTGTCGGCGAGGACGTCCACCATGATGGCTACGCCGCCCGGGCCGTAGCCCTCGAAGGTGCCATCGATGAGCTGGCCGCCCTCGAGCTGGCCGGTGCCCCGCTTGATCGCCCGCTCGACGGTGTCGGCGGGCATGTTGTTCTCGCGCCCCTTGAGCAGGGCCAGGCGCAGGCGAGGGTTCATCTCGGGGTCGCCGCCGCCCTCGCGGGCGGCCACCATGATCTCGCGGCCGAGCTTGGTGAAGATCTGGCCGCGCTTGGCGTCGGTGGCGCCCTTCTGGCGCTTGACCTGGGACCAGTGCGAGTGGCCTCCCATGCTGGGCCTCCCTAGTGTCGCTTGTCGCCGCCCTATTCTAGCATCGAGGCGGGAAGGCGGTCAAAAAGGGAGACGGTTGGTTAGATGACACACCCTGAAGGTTGCGTATATGCTGCCATGACTGTCTTTGACAACGGAATGGCTCAAGGAGATAATAGACTCGTGATGAATGTGACTCTGGCTGTCCTTGCCGACTACGCTAATACATCCAAAGAGGGCAAGCTAAACATATTAGGTGTTTTCAGCGAGATAAATCCTCCGGTTCTGCCGTGGAACCTCCCTCAGATGTATGTAGTAGTATCAATGGAGGCGGAGCCTTCTGAAGCTGGTATTGAGATGCCGTTCAGTACTCTCCTATGGGATGGAGATGGGAAGGAAATCCTAAGCATCGAACAGAAGATCATCGTTCCACAGCCGAGCCGCCCAGGGGCACACACCATGATTAACAACATCATTGCATTGGCGGGTGTCCCATTTAACAAACCAGGGGAATACGCATTCTATATCCGAGTCGCAGGGGAGCAAAAGCGACAGATCGCATTCCGTGTACATGAGCCAGCAAAAGGACCAGCCACATGATTCCAGTTATTATCGAGCGGGAGTACCGAGGCCCATACCTGGGCGGTTCACAGCTGTATCAATCACCTGCCCAGCCTGTGCAGGTTGACCCAGGGATCACAACAAGGGACGAAACTGTGACCATGATTCGCCATTATGAACGACCACCACAAGCGGTACTGACGGAAGCCGAGGCACCTGCGCTGGCGAAGATTTGGGACAATGGCAGCGATGCGATTTTCGATACCATGTGATCCAGGCGATGTTGTCCTTGTGAACTTTCAATTTACCGACAGGCCCCAGGTAAAGAAGCGCCCCGCCGTCGTACTAAGCGTACCGCAATACCAGCAATCACGGTCAGATGCAGTGATGGTTGCCCTCACAACTGGATTAGGTCGCAATTATTTTGGCGATTGTCCGATTCAGGAGTGGCAAGCGGCAGGTCTACCCAAGCCCAGCGTTGCTAAAGGCGTTATTCAGACCATCTCTCAAGACACGGTTGACCGAAGGCTGGGCGTATTGACCTCTGATGACTTCAGCCGTGTTCAGGGCAGCGTTAAGGAAATACTTGGCCTTTGATGAATAAGGACAAGAGACAACGCCACGAAGATACGACGCTATCACGTTAAGCGCCACCTCCATCGCCCCCTAGCCCGCCACCGTCACGTTATCGATTAGCCGCGTTCCGCCGATGCGCACCGCCAGCGACACCAGCGCCGCCCTGTCGACGGTCTCCAGCTCGGCCAGGGTCTCGCCGTCGGCCACGCTGACGTACTCCACCCTCGCCAGCGGCTCGGAGGCGAGAACGTCCCGCATCTCCCCACGGATGACCTCCGCCCGCCGCTCGCCGCCATCGAAGATCTCTCGCGCGCGGCAGAGGGACCGCCAGAGGACGCTGGCCGCTCGCCGCTCCTCGGGCGAGAGGTAGGCGTTGCGGCTGCTCATGGCCAGGCCGTCGGGCTCCCGCACTGTGGGCACGGCCACGACCTCCACGCCCATGTTCAGGTCGGCCACCATCCTGCGGAGGACGGCCAGTTGCTGGCCGTCCTTCTGGCCGAAGTAGGCCCGCTGCGCCTGCACGACGTTGAACAGCTTGGCCACCACCGTGGTCACCCCCCGGAGATGCCCGGGCCGAGAGGCCCCCTCCAGCCGGCCGGTGAGCGATTCGCCCACCTCCACCCAGGCGTCGAAGCCCTGAGGGTACATCTCCTCCACGCCGGGCATGAAGACGGTGTCTGTCCCCTCCTGCTCCAGCAGGCGCAGGTCACGCTCGGGGTCGCGAGGGTAGCGCTGGTAGTCCTCTTGAGGGCCGAACTGGGTGGGGTTGACGAAAATGGTGACCACCAGGTGCTGGTTGTCGGCGCGGGCGCGGCGCACCAGCGACAGGTGCCCTTCGTGGAGGTAGCCCATGGTCGGGACGAGACCGACGCTGCCGGTCATCTGGGCGCGCAGGCGGCGCATCTCCGCCACTGTGGTCACGACTTGCATGTTGACCGAATGTCAGCCGCATCCCCACTGGCCGGCGAGCGGGGATGCGGCGAAAGCTAATCGAAGCTGCTCTCGTCTAGACTAGGTGGGTCAAATCGGAGAGGGCCGCCTCGTCCATAATGAAGCTCTCCTTCTCGGTGGGGAATCGGCCCTCTGCCACCTCGGCCATATACTCTCGAGCGGCTCGGCCGACGTCTTCCGCCAACTGAGCGTACTGTTTGGCGTGCTTGGGCACGAAATCGGGGTAGAGCCCGAGCATATCGTGGAGCACCTGTACCTGGCCATCACAGTGGGGCCCCGCGCCGATGCCGATTGTGGGTATGCTCACCCGCTCGGTGATGAGCTCGGCCAGGGCGACGGGAATCGTCTCCAGGACGATGGCATAGGCGCCCGCCTCCTCCAGCGCCTGGGCGTCGTTGAGGAGCTTGACGGCGGCCGCCGGCGTCTTGCCCTGCACCTTGTATCCGCCGAATTGGTGCAGAGACTGGGGCGTCAGGCCAATGTGGCCCATCACCGGAATGCCCGCCTCCACCAGGCGGCGCACGGTTTCGGCGACTGTCTTGCCGCCCTCCAGCTTGACGGACTGCGCGCCTGCCTCCTGCATCAGGCGACCGGCATTGCGCAGGGCATCCTCGGGCCCCACCTGATAGCTCATGAAGGGCATGTCAGCCACCACGTGCGCTCGCTGGCTGCCGCGCACCACCGCCTTGGTATGGTGGATCATGTCGGCCATGGTCACCGGCAGGGTGGAGTCGTAGCCCAGGACGACCATGCCCAGGCTATCGCCCACCAAGATGATCGGCACGCCCGCCTCGTCCAGGATCCTGGCGGTCGGATAGTCGTAGGCGGTGAGCATGGCGATCTTCTCGCCCCGCTTCTTCATCGCCTTGAGGTTGTGGATGGATACGCGCTTCATGTCGCCCTCCCTACGCCACCGCTTCCTGGCGCTCGACAGCGGCACCACCCACGCTCACGATCTTGTTCTCCTCATCGACGTAGATCAGCTTGGGCAGGAAGCGCGGCGCCTCCTCCTCGCTGACCGACCCATAGGCCAGGACGATCACCAGATCACCCTTGTCGACAAGGTGAGCAGCGGCGCCGTTGATTACCACCTCGCCGCTACCCCGCTCACCCTCAATGACGTAGGTCTCCAGCCGAGCGCCGTTGGTTATGTCGAGCACGTGCACCAGCTCAAAGGGCAGGAGATCCGCCGCCTCTATAAGGATCGGATCCAGGGTAAGGCTGCCTTCGTAGTCGAGATCGGCCCCCGTGACGTGGGCTCGATGAATCTTGCTCTTGAGCATGGTCCTCATGTCGGTCCCCCCATCTGCTGGCTCGCCTGGCACAAGAAAAGCCCTCTCGGACTGCGACCGAGAGGGCTTCGCAAATAGCCACTCCCCGACTCTATGTGCCGTCTCGGTCGGTTGCCCGATCCAAGCGATCTCTGGCTTCCCGGATATGGACGGCGCTTGTCGCGCCTTAGCTTACCGCCTCATGGGTCGGTAGCAATCATAATATACACAGTTGACGGCCGAATGGCAATAGCCCTTGACCGAATATCTGAAACCCGATTCAATAGAACCACAGCCTTCAAACCGCTGCAAGAGCGCTCAACGTCTCTCGCTCCCGATTGCGTATTCCTACGTCCTCACTTGGGCGCCAACGCTTACGAGTTAGAATGACCGCTCGCTCTCTTGGGGTACTTCTGCTTCTGGGCTCCGTCTGGGGAGCCTCCTTCCTATTTATCAAGGTAGTGGTGGAGGAGACCTCGCCGCTGGCCCTGGTGCAGGGACGAATCACCTTTGGCGCCCTGGCCGTCGTCGCCGTCATGGCCTTCGACCGTCGTCGATCAATCCGGACGTCCCCCCGCCTATGGGCAAAGGTAGCGGGCCTGGCCGTGCTGAGCAACATCGTGCCCTTCCTTCTCATATCCTGGGGCGAGATCCACATCGACAGCGGCACCGCATCCGTCCTCAACTCCACGATGCCGCTGTTCACAGCCCTCTTTGCCAGCCTCGTCCTGGTGGACGAGCGGTTGACCTGGCTCCGGCTCTCCGGCCTCCTCCTGGGCCTTCTGGGAGTGGCCGTCCTCACCGGCGGCGACATCATAGATGTCACCGATTCCAGCGTTCTGGGGCAGATGGCCGTGGTGGGCGCCGCAGCCTGCTATGGCGCCGGCGCTGTCTATGCCCGGATACTCCTCCACTCCGAAGATCCCCTCAACCTATCCAGGCTTCAACTAGTGATTGGAGCCCTCATCCTGGCGCCAGCCCTCTTCGCCGTAGACGGAGTCCCCAACTACAACCTTAGCCTAGAGGCTTGGCTGTCTCTCATCACTCTGGGTGTATTGGGCACCGGCCTGGCCTACATCGCCTTCTTGTGGCTACTGACTACGGAAGGCAGCGTCAGAACCTCTTTGGTAACCTATGTCATCCCCATCACGGGGCTGATCCTCGGTTGGGCCGTCTTGGATGAGTCGGTCGGCATCAACAGCATTGTCGGGTGCGGCCTGATCATCCTAGGGGTAACGACCGTTATACAGCGCCGTTGAACCCCTCTCTCACCCGCTGCCGGCCGCCGGAGGCACCTCCAGTTAGCGCTGCCACTCTCCCGAAGAAGGCACGTCCGCCAGCCCTCGCGCCTCCGCCACCGCCCGCACGATGGCTCGCTCCACCGCCCGGGCGGTCAGCGCGCCCAGAGTAATGAGATCGACAGGACCTTCTGCTGCCCCTGTGGCCAGCGAGAAGAAAACGTCGCCGTCCACAGGCGTGTGAGCGGGGCGAATGGTCCGCGCGAGGCCAGCGTGGGCCATCACCGCCAGGCGATAGGCCTGCTCCCTGCTCAGGCGGGCGTTGGTGGCCACCACGCCGATGGTGCTGTTGGTGAAGCCACCAGACAGCGCCGAGGCAGGCCGCCGCCGCAGGATGTCCAGGGTGCTCAGGAAGCCACCCTTCTCGTCGCGCGGGCCGGCCAGGATGCGGCCGCTATCGGGGTCAACGACCTCGCCGAAGCAGTTCACCGCCACCAGCGCCCCGACGACGACGTCGTCCGCCACCCGTTCGGCGACGGTGCCGATGCCGCCCTTGAGCGCTCGCTCCATGCCCAGGGCCTTGCCCACAGTGGCGCCGCTGCCCGCGCCCACGCTCCCCTGGGAGATTCGACCGCCCTTGGCTGCCCGGCAGGCGGCGTAGCCAGCGGCGGCATCGGGGCGCACGTCTGAGCGGCCGACAGACAGGTCGTAGAGGACGGCCCCCACCACGATGGGCACCAGCCCGCCGGGGGTGGGGAAGCCAACGCCCTCCTCCTCCAGGTAGCGCATCACCCCCGCAGCGGCATCCAGCCCGAAGGCGCTGCCGCCGCTGAGGAGGACAGCGTGGACGCGCTCCACCAGATTGCCGGGGCGCAGGAGGTCGGTCTCGCGGGTGCCGGGGGCGCCGCCCCGCACGTCGACGGCGGCGACGGCGCCCACCTCGCAGAGAACGACGGTACAGCCGGTGGCCGCCCGCCGATCAGTCCAGTGGCCGACTCGCAGGCCGGAGATGGCGGTAAGCGCATCAAGGGGCAACTTCTTCCTACCCTCGCGCTCCTACTGCTCCCCGCCAAAGTACCTCATGATGGGCCGAGTCTCCGACCGCCGGAGGACCTCCACAAACCCCACCTTGCGGAACGCGGACACTACACCGGTATAGCCAGAGTAGCCAGTCAGGGTCTTCGTCGGCTCGATGGGGTACCCTTCGACAATCTTGCCGCCCTGCTCCTTCGCGTAAGCAACGGCCGCCTTCAGCAATGGCACCATAAGCCCCCGGCGCCTGAACTGCTCTGCAACGAAAAAGCAAACGACTGACCAGACAGGCTCATCGTCTACTCGCTTCAGGATTCGAGAGCGCTCCAGGGCGGGATATGTCTCTCTTGGCCCGACCGAGCACCAAGCGATCGGCTCGCCATAAGCGTAGGCGAGAAGACCCGGGACTTGGCCCGACTCAACTATTGCTCTTAGAGATCCCTTGTTCTTTTGACCCGCCTCCCGTGCGAACCGGGATCGGGTCAGCCTCCAATACATACACCAGCAGCCATCGCAGGCCCCGGCCTCCCCGAACAGCTCTTCAAGATCGCGCCACCGTTCGGGGGTTACCGGATGAAACGCCAAATCCTCCAGTGTCATCCGTCCTCCCTGTCGGACGCGCCGAAGGCGCCTTCAGCCAAGCGCACATAAACGTGGCGCTGGTCGGCCTACCGCTAGCCCTCGCGCTCCCAGGCTACGGACATGCCCATGCCGCTGCCGATGCACAGTGTCGTCAGGCCCCAGCGGGCACCACGCCGCTCCATCTCGTAGCCCAGGGTGCCTACCATGCGGCCGCCGGTGGCCCCCAGGGGGTGACCCAGAGCGACGGCGCCGCCGTTGACATTCAGCCGCTCATCCCACTCGCTCGTGCCCAGCCCGCGCATCACCGCCACGACCTGGCAGGCGAATGCTTCATTCAGCTCGATGAGATCGAACTGGTCCAGCGACATGCCGGTGCGTTGGAGCAGCTTCTGGGTGGCGGGCAGCGGGCCGATGCCCATGACCTCGGGGTCGACACCGATGGTGGCGGCAGCGCGGAAGGTAAGCAGCGGCTTGTAGCCCAGCTCCTTGGCCTTCTCCTTGGACATCAACAGCACCAGGGTGGCGCCATCGGTGCGAGGGCAGGAGTTACCCGCCGTCACCGTGCCGTCAGCCGTGTAGACCGCCTTCAGAGTGGCCAGCTTCTCCAGGCTGCTCCCGCGGCGGGGGTTCTGGTCCTTGTCTATGGTCTCGGTGCGGCCATCGAGGTACTCGATGGTGATGGGGACGATCTCCCGGTCGAATTTGCCCGCGTCCTGAGCAGCCACCGCTCTCTCCTGGCTCGCCTGGGCGAACTTGTCGGCGTCCTCGCGGGAGACCTTATAGACCTCGACCAGCTTCTCCGCCGTCTGCCCCATGTTCATGATCCAGGGCGCCTTCTTGTTGAACCACTGGGGCAACAGCTTGGCCTGCTTATCCGGGTACATCTGCCAGCTTTCCCGCTTCATGAACTCCATCATGACCTGGGGATTGTCTATAGTGAGGGCATCGCCCCCGGGCGGTATGGGCCCTATGCGGTCCATAGTCTCCACGCCACCGGCCAGGACAATGTCCGACATGCCGCACATGATGGCGTGAGCCCCCATCACTATCCCCTGGAGAGCAGACGCACACTGCTTGTTTATGTCGGTGGCGGAGATGGTGTCGGGAAAGTCCGCCTCGAACAAGTAAGTGCGAGCGCGGAGCAGCACGCCCGCCAAGCCCACCGAGCCCATGCTGAACTCGTCTATCAGGTTCGGGTCCAGCTTGTTCCGCTCGACGATGGCTTTCAGCAGGGGCACCACCAGGTCCACGTGGGTGATATCCTTCAAGACCCCTCTGGCTCCTGCCCTTGCGAAAGGCGTGCGCACGGCGTCAACAACAACGGCCTCTGTCATCCTCTTCCTCCTTTCAGCGGCCTACGACGCTTGATTTACCGTTGACAGCGCGGGCAGAAGTGAGTGCTCCGCCCGCTCACTTTGATACGCTCTATGGGCGTGCCGCAGTTGTAGCAGGGCTTGCCGGTACGCCGATAGACCTTCACGTGCCACTGGTGCTGGCCTTCCCGGCCGTCGGCATCCACATAGTCGCGGAAGCTGCTGCCGCGATGGTCCATCGCCTCCAGCAGCACCTCCCCGATAGCCTTGCTCAACCGTCTCAACTCGTCGCGGGCCAGGCTCTTGCCCGGCCGGCGAGGGTGGATGCCACCCACAAACAGCGCTTCTTCCGAGTAGATGTTGCCCAGGCCAGCCAGCGCCTCCTGATCCATCAGAACCGCCTTGATGGTAGCCGATCTGCCATCTATGAGCGAGCGCAGGCCCTGCCAGGTCAGGCCCTCCAGCGCATCGGGCCCCAGCTTGCCCACGATCGGCTCCGGTTCCTCCACCAGCCACATACTGCCCAGCTTGCGCAGGTCAGTGTAGCGCAGTTCGCTGCTATCATCCAGTGAAAAGGAAATCCGGAGATAGGCATCGTCTGCCGCATCCTTGCAGCGATGGAGGAGGGCCCCCGTCATGCGTAGGTGAATGACGAGGTAGCGCCCGTCGGAGAGATGAAAGAGCAGATACTTGCCCCGACGGGACACATCCTCGATGCGCCGCCCGGGCAGGGCACGGGCAAACTCGGCTGGCGATGGCCACCGAACGATACGCTCCGCCCCCGGCAATACGCGGACCCCGGTGA
Organism: Dehalococcoidia bacterium; assembly: GCA_030615765.1. Taxonomy (GTDB): domain Bacteria; phylum Chloroflexota; class Dehalococcoidia; order SM23-28-2; family SM23-28-2; genus SM23-28-2. Next base: position 122,343 of record JAUWYP010000002.1, read on the forward strand.
AGCTGTGCCCCACCACCCGCGACAGGAGATCGCGGCGTATGGTTTCCACTTCGGGCAGCTCGGGCACCTCTGCCCCCTCTGAACAGTGCGGCCGGGGCCAGGCCTCAAGGGGCAACGAGCACGGGCTCAGACCGGGGCAGGCTAGTCCTCTTCTTCCTCGACGGCGATCCCGAGCTTAACCACCCGAGCATCCCCACCTTCGAGGCCCCAGGCCTCGGCGTCCCGTTTGGCCTCGTCCCAGGTCTCGTCCAGCCACTTGAGGAGCTCCCGGAGATCGGACAGGCTTGTGATCTCGGGTATGTTGCCTTTGGCAACGTAGCCACTTAGCTTGATCATTCCATTTCCTCCTTAGCCCGCGACAGTTGGCAACAAGTATAACCCGCCAGGGTGGTTGTTGATCAACCTTGTGTGGCCCCGGGCCTTCAAGCAGCGGCCCTGGGCGCGTCGGGGCGAGCCGCGGGCCGTGGGACTAACTACGCCCGCCGGCGCCGAGCCCCCTACTCCATCTCCCCCCAGTTCTCACCCACCTTGATGTCCACCTTCAGGGGAACCTTCATCCGCCTCTGGCGGAGAGGCATGATATCCAGCACCAGCTCCCGCACAGCGTCGACCTCCTTGGCCGGACACTCGAAGATCAGCTCGTCGTGCACCTGGAGGATCATCCGGCTGACCAGACGGCGGGCCTGCATCTCAGCGTCGATGCGGTTCATGGCGATCTTGATGATATCGGCGGCGGTGCCCTGCACCGGCATGTTTATCGCCGCCCGCTCGGCAGCCTGACGGACGTTAACGTTGGGGGAGTTGATCTCAGGGATGTAGCGACGGCGACCCAGAAGCGTCTCAGCATAGCCCCGCTCCCGCGTCCGCTGCACCGTCCCCTCGCTGTACTTGCGGATGCCTGGGTACTTGGCGAAGTAGGTCTTGATGAACTCCGCCGCCTCCTGCCGCGAGATGCCCTCCCGCTGGGACAGGCCGAACTCGGTGAGGCCATAGAGCACGCCGAAGTTGAACACCTTGGCCCGCCGCCGCATCTCCGGCGTCACCTCGGATAGGGACACGCCGAACACCTGCGAGGCGGTGGCGGCGTGAATGTCCTCGTCCCGTTCGAAGGCGCCGACCAGCGCCGGGTCCTCGGTGATGTGGGCCATGATCCGCAGCTCGATCTGGGAGTAGTCGGCCGAGAGAAGCAGGGGGTCGGGCCCGATGTCACCGGCCACGAAGGCCCGCCGCACCTGACCGCCCAGCTCCGTGCGCACGGGGACGTTCTGGAGGTTGGGGTTGCTGGAGGAGAGACGGCCGGTGGCGGTCGCCGTCTGGTTGAAGTCGGTGTGGACACGGCCTGTGCGGGGGTTGATGAGGCCGGGCAGGGCATCGACGTAGGTGGACCTGAGCTTGGTGAGCTCTCGGTATTCGTGGATCTGGTCGATGATCGGGTGGAGCCCTCGCAGGCCCTCCAGCGACTGGGCGTCGGTGGAGTAGCCCAGCTTGGTCTTGCGCGTCTTGGGCAGGCCGAACTGCTCGAAGAGCACCTGGCTGAGCTGCTGGGGCGAGCCGATGTTGAAACGATGGCCCACCTGCCCGCAGATCTCGTCCTCGACCCTGACGATCTCGTCGGCCAGAACCTGGGACATCTCCCGCAGCACGCTCACGTCCAGGGCCACGCCCGCCATCTCCATGCGGGCCAGCACCGGCACCAGGGGCATCTCCACCTCCACGAACAGCGACCAGAGGTCCTGCTGGCGCAACTCCTCCTCCATCAGCGAACGCAGGCGGCCGGTCATGTCGGCATCGGCGCAGGCATAGCGGCCGGCCATCTCCACGTCCACGTCGGCCATGGAGATCTGCTTAGCCCCCTTGCCGATAAGGTCGCTGATAGGGGTCATCTCGATGCCCAGGCGCTTGGAGGCCAGCCATTTGAGGGAGAGAGCGCCCTCGCCGCGGCGGTAGCTGCCGCCGCTGCCCTCGCCCAGCAGATAGGCGGCGATCATCGTGTCGAAGGTCAGGTTGCGGGTCCAGATGCCCTCGCCGGCCATGACCACCATGTCGTACTTGCCGTTGTGGGCCACCTTCTCGATGCCTTCGTCCTCGAACAGAGGCCCCAGCCGCCGCAGCACCGTCTCCAACGGAAGCTGATCGGCGGCCAGACGGTGGCCGACGGGGATGTAGTAGGCCTGGCCCAGCCCCAAGGCGATGGCGATGCCCACCAGCCGCGCCCGCATGGCGTCGATGTCGGTGGTCTCCGTGTCGAAGGTAAACGACCTCTGGGCCTCGATACGCCGCGCCAGGGCTTCCAGCTCCTCCTCTGTCTGCACCAGGCGATAGTCCACCTCAGCGGCGGCTTCTTCCACCGCCGGCGCTGGCCCCGCCTCCTCCACCGCTGCCGGCTCCAGGTCGGGCAGGCGGGGAATCAAGCTGCGAAACTCCAGCTCGCGGAAGAGGTCGAGTACTTTATCGCGGCCGTACCGCTCGAAGCGGCAGGCCTCCAGATCGAGGGTGACGGGGGCGTCGGTGACGATGGTGGCCAGGGCCTTGCTCTTCAGGGCCTGCTCGCGATAGGTGCGCAGGGCCTCCCGCAGCCGCTCCGGCTCCACCTCGTCGATGTGCTCCAGCACACCCTCCACGCCGCCGTACTGCTGGATCAGCTTGACAGCCGTCTTGTCGCCCACGCCGGGCACGCCGGGAATGTTGTCGGAAGGGTCGCCCTTGAGGCCCTTGAGGTCGGTCATCTGCTGAGGCCGCACGCCGTAGCGCTGGTGCACGTCCTCGGCGTCTTCGTATATCACCGTGTCCCGCTGGTAGGGGCGAAACATGAAGAGATGGACGCCCGGCTGCACCAGCTGGGCGATGTCGCTGTCCAGGGATACCAGATAGGTCTCGATGCCCTGCTCCGCTGCCTGGCGGGCCAGGGTACCCAGCACGTCATCAGCCTCGAAGCCCTCCAGCTCGTAGATGGGGATACCGAACGTTTCGATGACCTCACGACAGCGGCCGATCTGAGCCCTCAGGTCCTCGGGCATCTCGGCGCGGTGAGCCTTGTAGGTGGGCTCCTGCTCGTGGCGGAAGGTGACCCTGCCCTTGTCCAGAGCCACCGCCAGATGGGTGGGCTTCAACTCCTGGAGGACAGAGAGCAGCGTGTTAGCGAAGCCATAGGCAGCTGTCACCACCTCGCCCGTCTTGCGCACGGTGAGAGGCTCCTTCACAGCGTGATAGGCGCGGTGGATGATGCCGTGGCCGTCTAGAAGGACCAGCAGAGGCTTATCGCGCTTCTCGCTCACAAACGGATTATAGCACCGGCGGTCTCGCGCCACACCGTGCCCCGAAGGGTGCGGCATTCCCCCGCGAGGCCCCGCCGTCCGCTGCGCCTGCCTTCTGTTGACTTGCCGAAAAGGCAGGGCTTATGATTCCCCTGCCCAGCAAGGAGGAAGCTATGGACATCCCCAGGGAAAAGCTCATCGAGATGTACGAGCGCATGGTGACCATTCGCCGCTTCGAGGAGGGGGCGGCCGGCCTGATGCGCGACGCCCGCATCAAGGGCTTCATCCACCTCTACGCCGGCGAGGAAGCGGTGGCAGTAGGGGCCTGCTTCGTTGTCGGCAAGGAGGACTACATTGCCAGCACCCACCGTGGTCACGGCCACCTCATCGCCAAAGGGGGCGACCCCAAGAACATGTATGCCGAGCTCTTCGGCGCCCAGGACGGCTACTGCCACGGCAAGGGAGGCTCCATGCACATCGCCGATCTAGACCTGGGCATCCTGGGAGCCAACGGCATTGTCGGCGCCGGCCCGCCGATCGCCGTGGGGGCTGCCTTCGCCGCCCAGTACAAGGGCGAGCGAGGGGTCTCCCTCTGCTTCTTCGGCGACGGCGCCACCAACCAGGGCACCATCCACGAGGCGATGAACATGGCCGCCGTCCTCAAGCTGCCCGTGGTCTTCATCTGCGAAAACAACCTCTACGGCGAGTACACCCGCCAGGACCGCCACCAGACCGTCAAGGACATCGCCGAGCGGGCCAAGGCCTACGCCATGCCCGGCGTCACTGTGGACGGCATGGACGTGCTCGCCGTGCATGAGGCGATCGGCGAGGCGGTGGAGCGAGCCCGCCGCGGCGAGGGGCCATCCCTCGTCGAGTGCAAGACCTACCGCTACTTCGACCACCAGGGGGTGGGCGACGGCACCGCCGACCGACCAGCCGAGGAGATCGAGGATTGGCGGGCAAAGGACGCCATCGTGCGCTTCCGCCGCCATCTTATCCAGACGGAGGCCCTCACCGAGGCAGAAGCCGAGGACATCGACCGGCGGGTGGCCACCCGCATCGAGGAGGCCATCGCCTTCGCCGCGGCCAGCCCCCTGCCGACAGAGGATGAGCTTCTGACCGACGTGTACGCCTGAGAGCACGAGGAGCAAGACTATGCGCCAGATTATCTATCTCATGGCCCTCAACGAAGCCCTCCAGCAGGAGATGGAACGCGACCCCACCGTCTTCGTCACCGGCGAGGACGTGGGCCAGCATCCGCCCATGGGCGTCACCCTGGGCCTGCTTCAGAAGTTCGGCCCCCAGCGAGTGGTCGACACCCCCATCTCCGAGTCGGCCATCCTCGGCCTGGCCGTAGGAGCGGCCGCCGCCGGCCTGCGGCCGGTGGTGGAGATTATGTTCATCGACTTCCTGTTCGTGGCCTTCGATCAGGTCATCAATCAGATGGCCAAGATGCGCTACATGTTTGGCGGCAAGGCCAAGCTGCCCATCGTGGTGCGCTGCCCCTGCGGCGGCGGCTTCCAAATGGCCGCCCAGCACTCCCAGAGCCTGGAGGCCATGCTCTGTCACATCCCCGGCCTCAAGGTGGTCATGCCGGCCACCGCCTACGACGCCAAGGGGCTCCTCACTGCCGCCATCCGCGACGACAACCCCGTCTTCTGCCTCGAGCACAAGAAGTGCTACACCCTCCCCGGCGACGTGCCCCAGGAACAGTACGAAGTGCCTCTGGGCGTCGCCGAGGTCAAGCGGCCCGGGAGCGACGTCACCATCGTCGCAACGTCCTACATGGTGCATGAGGCCCTGCAAGCTGCCGAAGAGCTGGCCGGGCGAGGCATCGAGGCGGAGGTGATAGACCCCCGCACACTGCTGCCCCTGGACATGGACACTATCCTCAACTCGGTGCGCAAGACGCATCGAGTGGTGATCGCGCACGAGGCGGTGAAGTTCTGTGGTATCGGAGGAGAGATCGTCGCCCAGATCGCCGAGACGGCCTTCGATGCCCTGGAAGCCCCTCCCCTGCGGGTCGCTGCCCCCTTCTGCCCTGTCCCCTTCAGCGCCCCGCTGGAGGAGGCCTACTTGCCCAACGCCCAGGACATCTTCGATGCCGTATCGTCGGTGACGCCGGCAAAGACCTGATCGTGCCCGGCGGTCTTGTTCAAGAGAGCTCGCCTCCTGCTCTGGCTGGCTCTCCTCTGTCTGCCTGCGTCATCCCCCACTCGGCTAAAGGTGGTGGGGAATCGGCTTTGAACAGAGCCACTTCACCAGCTATAATGTTCGCGATTCAGCCCTCGCGAGCGCAGCCACAGGAGGAACCCATGGCAGACCCCGCCGACACTCCCCTTGCCCTTGATGACATCCGCGTCCTCGACCTGGCGGGCGAGCCGGGCATGTACTGCGGCAAGCTGCTGGCCGAGCTGGGGGCGGACGTCGTCAAGGTCGAGCCGCCGGGCGGCGACCCGGCGCGTCGCATCGGCCCCTTCTTCCACGACCAGGTCGACCCCAATAAGAGCCTCTACTTCTTCGGCCTCAACTCCAGCAAGCGCTCCATAACGCTGAACATCGCCACCGCCGATGGCCAGGCTCTGCTCAAGCGCCTGGTACCCACAGCCGACGTGGTGGTGGAGACCTTCCCGCCGGGCTACTTGGACAGCATCGGCCTGGGCTATACGGACCTCTGCCGCACCAAACCCGACATCATCGTCTGCTCCATCAGCGGCTTCGGCCAGTGGGGAACGCACAGCCACTACCAGGCGCCGGACATCGTGGCCACTGCCATGAGCGGCATGATGTACCTCGCCGGCTTCCCGGACATCGCTCCCAGCTACCCCTACGGCAATCAGTCACACTACTGCGGCTCCATCCAGGCCACCGCCGGCATCCTCATGGCTCTCCTGCATCGGGACGCCACCGGCGAGGGTCAGCAGGTGGAGATCTCCAGGCAGGAGGCGCTCTCCATCAACCAGGAGACAGCCATGCAGTACTGGGACATCCGCCGCGAGCTCCGTCGGCGGATGGGCGCCGAAAGGCGGATGCCCGGCATAGGCGTGTACGAGTGCAAGGACGGTCACATCATGATGATAGTGGGCCTGCCTGGCTTTGGCGCCCCCTGGCCTACCCTCATCCAATGGATGGCCGACGAGGGCAAAGCGGAGGACCTTCAGGAGGAGGGATGGCAAAGCGTCCTCCGCGAGATCAATATGCAGCTCCTAACCCAGCTCGCTGGGCCCGACGCAGACCCCGAGCTGGTGGCCACCTGGAAGGACCGCCTCGCCCACATAGAGGAGGTTCTGCTCGAGTTCCTCCTTGGACACACCAAGGGGGAGCTATACGAGGAAGGGCAAGCGCGAGGCCTTCTGATCGCTCCTGTCAACAACCCCAAGGACATCGTGGAGAATGCCCAGCTAAACTATCGCCGCTGGTTCACCCCCGTCGAGCACCCCGAATTGGGAACCACTGTCACCTACCCCGGCCCGCCCTATCACCCGAGCGAGACACCCTGGCACATCCAGCGACGGGCGCCGCAGGTGGGCGAGCACAATGAGGAAGTATACTGCGGCGAGCTGGGCCTATCCAAAGAGCAACTGACCGCTCTCAGCGGCGCCGGCGTCATCTGAGGCGGAAGGAGGTCAGCCCCATGCAGGCCAATAAGCCACCCCTGGAAGGCATCCGAGTGGCCGACTTCTCCTGGTTCGCAGCCGGGCCCGTCTACACCGCGATACTGGCTAACCACGGCGCCCAGGTCATCCGTATAGAATCGCAGTCGCGCATCGATGGCCTGCGCGTGCTTCACCCCCAGCCCGAGGGCAAGTATGGCTGGAACACGAGCGGCTGGTACAACAACTGCAACCCCAGCAAGCTCTCCTTTACGGTGAGCATGAGGCACCCCAAGGCGCTCGACGTCGTTCTGCGCCTCATCGCCAGGAGCGACATCGTCGCCGAGAACTACACGCCGGGCACCCTGGAGAAGTGGGGCCTCACCTACGAAAAGATGCAGGAGCTGAAGCCAGATATCATCTTTGTGCGGGAGCCCATGCAGGGCAGCGATGGCCCGCACGCTCACTACGCCGGCTTTGGCGCCATGATTGCGCCCCTGGCCGGTATCAATTACCTCACCGGCCCCCCTGATCGTCGGCCTGTGGGAATGGGCACTCAGTACACTGACTACGTGATCAACCCTGGCCATGCCGTCATCGCCACCCTGGCCGCCCTGCACTACCGCAACCGCACAGGCAAGGGACAGCTTATCGAGCTGGCCCAATTGGAATCCTCCGTTTCCATCCTTGGAACAGCCCTTATGGACTATGCCGTCAACGGCCGCGTTCAGACCAGCCAGGGCAACCGTCTCCCCCACGCTGCTCCTCACGGCGCTTTCCCCTGCCAGGGCGAAGACCGCTGGTGCGTCATCGCCGTCTTCAGCGACGACCAGTGGCGGGCCCTCTGTCGGGCAATGGCCGACCCCCAGTGGTGCCACGAGGAGCGATTCGCCACCCTTCAGGCCCGCAAGCAGAACGAGGACGAGCTCGACCGACTGGTCGAGGGCTGGACCAGCACCAGGACAGCCGAGGATGTGATGAAGGCTCTCCAGACGGCGGGCGTGGCCGCCGGCGTTGTCCAGAACGCCCGGGATGTGCTGGAGAACGACCCCCACCTCAAGGAGCGCGGCTACTACGTCTACCTCGATCACCCCGAGGCCGGCCGCACCGCCTACGACGGCCCCGGCTTCCGCCTGTCCAAAACACCGGGCAAGCTCCAGTAGCCGGCACCCTGCCTAGGGGAGCACACAGAGCGGGTGTGCAAGGATGTCCTCCAGATGGACGACGAGGAGATAGCCCAACTGGTGATAGAGGGCGTGCTGTTCTAGCCCAAGCCGTCTGGTTGTCTTACGAGGGAGATATACCATGGCCCTTGTTGATGGCGGCGATTTGGTGGCCCGATGCCTCAGGCAGGAAGGGGTGGATGTCATCTTCACCCTCTGCGGCGGCCACGTCCAGGCCATCTACGACGCCTGCATCGATGAGAACATCAAGGTGATCGACGTCCGCCACGAGCAGGCGGCCGGCCACGCCGCCGAGGGCTGGTCGCGGGCCACCCGCAAGTGCGGCGTGGCGGTGGTCACCGCCGGCCCCGGCGTCACCGACGTGGTCACCGCCGTCGCCAACGCCTATCAGAACCGCAGCCCCATGCTGGTCATCGGCGGCCGCAGCCCCCTGATCGAATTCGAGAAGGGCGCCCTCCAGGAGATGGACCAGGTGGAGTTCCTGCGACCCCTGACCAAGTGGGCCCGCTGCCTGTACGACACCGCACGCATCCCCGAGTACATGGCCATAGCCTTCCGCCACGCCCTTAGCGGCCGCTACGGCCCCGTCTTCCTGGAGATGCCCGCGGACATACTCTTTTCGCGGGTGGAGGAGAACGAGGTCACCTTCCCCTCCAGCTACCGGCCCCAGGGACGCGTCCAGGCCGACGCCAGCATCGTCCGCCAGGCGGCCCAGCTCCTGGCCTCAGCCGAGCAGCCGTTGGTCATGGCCGGCAGCCTCGTCTACTGGTCGGACGCCCACGATGCCTTGCGTCAGCTCATCGAAAGGATCCAGTCGCCCGTCTACCTGAACGCCATGGCGCGCGGCTCCGTCCGGCAGGATCACCCCCTGTTCTTCTCCCGCACCCGTCGCGGTGCCCTGGCCCGCGCCGACGTCATCCTCATCATCGGCACCCCCCTGGACTTCCGCCTGGCCTATGGCAAGCGATTCAACCCTCAGGCCAAGATCATCCAGGTGGACATCGACCCCACGGAGCTCGGCCGTAATCGCGACATCGACGTGTGCGTCGAGGGCGATGCCGGCGCCGTCCTGGAGCAACTGCTCGCCGAGCTGGGCGACGGTAGGCCCGACCACGGTAGCTGGCTGAAGACCCTGCGCGAGGAGGAGGAGAAGACCCTGGCCACCCGCCAGGAGTTCCTTAACTCCGATGCCGTCCCCATCCACCCTCTGCGCCTGTGCAAGGAGATGGCCGAGTTCGTGGACGAGAACACCATCGTCATCGGCGATGGCGGCGACATCGTCAACCTCGCCGCCCAGGTGCTGCCCATCAACTACCCTGGCCAGTGGTACGACCCCGGCCCCATGGGGACGCTGGGCGTTGGCACCGGCTTCGCCATGGCGGTGAAAACGGCCCTCCCCGAGAAGAAGGTCCTGATGGTCAACGGCGACGGCACCTTCGGCCTCAATGGCTTCGAATTCGACACCTTCGTCCGCTTCGACCTGCCCATAGTCTCCGTCGTGGGCAACGACCGCCAGTGGGGCCAGATCGCCGTCGGCCAGCGGATGATGTACGGCCGCGACCGGGCCATCGCCACCCTCCTAGGGGATAGCGCCCGCTACGACAAGGTGGTGGAAGGCCTGGGCGGCCACGGGGAGTTCGTGGAGCGGCCCCAGGACATCCGGCCGGCCATCGAGCGGGCCTTCGCCTCGGGCAAGCCGGCCTGCGTCAATGTCATCACCGACCCCGATCCAGCGGGCATCCGCGGCGGCTACCAGTTCATGTAATGAACGCCCTGCCCTTGCATCTGCCCCCGCGTGTGGCTCGGGCCAACCTGGACGCTAGCCACGGAAATACAGTAACATCCCCCTTGGCATTAAGCCTGTTGAGCAGAGGTAAAGGCAGCAGTAGTGGAGAGGCAGTATGGATGTACAAGACAAGGTGGCCGTGGTCACCGGCGCCAGCCGCGGTATCGGTAAGGCAATAGCCGTCGCGCTAGCCGCTGCCGGCGCCGACGTCGTCTGCACCGCCCGCTCCAGTGAGGCCAGCCCATCCAAGCTTCCCGGCACCATCGACCAGACCGCCCGCGAGGTCGAGGCCCTGGGCCGTCGTGCCCTGGCCATCCCCATGAACCTCGCCAAGGACGAAGAGGTAGAGGCGATGGCCCGCCGCACCCTGGCGGAGTTCGGGCGGATAGACATTCTGGTGAACAACGCCGCCGTCAGCGCTCCCGGCTCCTTCCTGGACGTTCCGCTGAAGCACTGGGACCTGGTGATGAACGTTAACGTGCGGGGCATCTACCTCTGCATCAGGGCCTTTCTGCCCACGATGATGGATCAGCGCAGCGGCTGCATCATCAACATCTCCTCCTACGCCTCCCAGGCGGAGGGAAACTGGGGCCTGGCCTACTCCGTGTCCAAGGCAGCCCTGGAGAGGCTGACCACCGGCCTGGCCGCCGAGGTGCAGCCCTACAACATCGCCGTCAACGCCCTTCAGATCGAGCGCTTCGTGGCTAGTGAGGGTTTTGTATACCTTACCCCCAGCGCCGATCACTCCACCTGGGACAAGCCGGAAGTGGTGGGCGAGGCCACCCTCTGGCTGATCAGCCGCGACCCCACCTACAGCGGCCACGTGGTTACCCTAGGCGACATCGAGCACCAGCGGGCTCAGGCCTGAGAGCGCCGAGCGCCTGTCAGCCGCGCAAACCGACCACCGTTAGCAATCGGCCACTCAGCTTGGGGGGCGTCAAGCTGATCCAGCGCTCCTGGGGGCGTGCTCCTTCACGTAGGCCACGATGTCCGCCAGCTTCGCGCCCGGCCGAAAGATCTCCCTCACGCCCATGGCCTTCAGCTTGGGAATGTCCCTCCTGGGGATGATGCCTCCCACCACCACCTGAACGTGCTCCAATCCCCGCTCCTTCAGCCGCTCCATCAGCAGGGAAATCATAAGACGCGGCTCGCGGTCCATGATGCGGTAGCCGACATAGTCCACGTCTTCCTGGGCCGCCGCCTCCACGATGCCTGACGGCTGCTGGAAGCCGCCCAGGATCACCTCGATGCCGGCCTCCCGCAGCGCTCTCGCGACCACGTAGTAGCCAGTGGTGTGACCGGGGGAGTCGGCCACCAGCAGAAAGCGGATCTTCCTTTCCTCTGTCATGACTCCTTCCAGAGGATCGTAGCTGCAGGGCTTCAGCCCTGCCCGGGGAGCCGGACCAGACCTGCAGGTCTGCGGCCACGCTCGGACTACTTCATGAACACGGATGCTACCCTAATCTTAGCCTCAATACAGGAAGCTCAAGTAGAAGCCGTGGCGCTTCTCCAGCTCATCCATGCCGTACACTGCCGCCAGTAGCTCGACGATCTCGCCGATGCTCAGATAGGCCTGCACCGCCTCCATCATCGGCTCGACGATATTCTCCCTGGCCTTATAGGCCTCCACCAGCCGCTTCTTGGCCGCCTCCGCCTTCGGAGCGTCGCGTTCCCGCTTCACCTTCTCCAGGCGAGCGATCTGCTTGTCCCGCCAGGTGGTGTCGTACTCGAAGACCTGGCTGATGTCCAGCCCCAATGCCTTCTCCTCTTCTTCATCCATCACGTAGCAGTTGACCCCTACCACCGCCCTTTCGCCGCTATCGATGGCCTGCTGGCGGCGGTAGCCCGCCTGGTGCGCCTCTTCCCATATGTAGGCCCAGGCCTTCTCCCCATCCATCGCCTCCAGGTGGGCCAGGAGCTTTCCCGCCTCATCCTCCAGCTGGCTGGTCAGGGCCTCGATGCAGTAGGAGCCTCCCAGAGGGTCGACAACGGCGGCCGCGTCCGTCTCCTGGAGGATGATCTGCTGAGTGCGGAGAGAGAGGATGGCCGCCGCCTCGGTGGGGATGGCGAGCACTTCATCAAAAGAGTTGACCGACATGGACTGAGCGCCGCCAAGCACGGCGGCCAGCGCGTGGACCGTGGAGCGAATGATATTCTGCAGCGGCTGCTGGGCGGTGAGGCTGATGGCCGAGGTCTGGACGTGAAAGCGCATCAGCCAGGAGCGCGGGTCTTTGGCTCCGAACCGCTCGCGCATCAGGCGGGCCCACATGCGCCGCGCCGCCCGATACTTGGCCACCTCCTCCAGGAACTCATCCTCGGCGCTCAGGAAGAACGTCACGCGAGGGGCTACGACGTCGATGTCGATCCCTCGGGCCAGAGCTGCCTTCGTTGTGCACACTCCCCCGTAGATAGCCATGGCGATCTCCTGCACCGAGGAGATGCCCTGCTCACGGATGTCGCGAGCGGATACGCTGGTGTGATTCCAGCGAGGCAGGTGGCGGCAGCAGTACTCGACCACATCCACGCCGTGGTTGCCCCGCAGTTCCGGCCCTTCACCGCCCGGCAAGACCACGTTCTGAATGGTGCCCCGCAGGTTGGCGAAGGGGATGCCCCGCCGCCGCACCTCTGAGAGGATCATGGCGAAGATCGCCACCGACTCGCCGATCTGGTTGATCGTGATCTGCTCCATATCGATGCCCTGGAACAGGGTCTCGATGTCGTACAGGGTATCGATCCAGACGCCGCCGCGACCCAGAATCCCCAGCGACCGCTCATCGCTGGATTCATAGGGAGCATAGCCCATGCCGCACACGCTGAAGCCCGTCTGGCCCTGCTCGAACAGGTAGCGCAGCCTCTCATTGGTCTCCTCGGCCGTGCCCAGCCCCACCACCTGCCGCCGCGCCCATTCCTTGGTGCGATAGCCCAAGGGCCTCACCCCGCGGGTCAGGGGGTAGCCGCCGGGAAAGCCCAGGTCGCGCAGGTAGTCGGTGCCGGCGACGTCCAGCGGTGTGTAGAGGGGCTTGAGGGGCAGGCCGAAGGTCGTCCGTCTCTCAGGCACCTGAGGGTAGCGGCTCAAGAACTGGGCAGCCAGCCTCTCGTACTCCTCCTGTGCCCTCTCGATCTCTCGAAGCTTCTCCTCCTCAGACATACAGCTCACCTCTCCGCAACCGAAGCCTGTCCGGCCTCGCCATTATAATAGACCTGACCGTCCAAGCTGTGGCTCTCTCCTGGATCTCCTGGGGTCGGGGCTTGCAGCCATAAGAATCCCACGGTCCGCCAGAACGGAGCCGTGGGCTCAGAACCTAAGATGCCGCCCGCGCTTCGCCCCTACTCCTCGCCCGGCCACATGTCGCGGAAGACGTACCACTGGTCGGGGTAGCGCCGAACAAAGCGCTCGAAGATGTCCACCAGTTGCTGAGTCAGGTCGCGAATGTCCTCCTCAGCATCCTTTGTCCTGTCGGAGAGAATGGGAGGGCTACCGTAGGCGATGAAGCGATTGCCGGGCCGCCGCACCGCCACCCCGAACACAATAGGAGCACCGCTGATGCGAGCCAGGCGGGCCGGGCCAGCGGGAAAGTAGGTGGGGTGACCCAAGAAGTTCACCGGCACGCCACCGTTGTCCCGATAGCCCACGTCCACTATCAGGGCCACCATCTCCTCCCGACGGAGTGCCCGCAGTAGCTGCAGACCGGTTCCAGCCGTCGGCAGCAGCGACACCCCCATCTTCGCCCGGCAGGTCACGATCCAGTCCATCATAATCTTAGGCCGCAACTGCTCCATGACGGAGGTAATGCGAAAGCCCCTCGCCAAAACCAGAGAGCTACCCACTTCGATGCTACCCATGTGGGCGCTGGCGAAGATGACCCCTTTGCCGTACCGCAGCGCCTCGTCGAAGTGCTCGTCGCCCCGGATGGTCACCCGCTGGAACTGCCCCCTCGACCAGCCCTGCACATGCAAGAGCTCGACGATGTACTTACCAAAGTTGCGGAAGGAGCTGCGGGCCAGGCGCCGAACCCTTTCGTCATCGGGCGAGCAGTCGAGCATGCGGGCATAGTTTCGCAAAGCGCCCTCTCGCTTGCTGGTCCAAAGCCAGTAGAACAGGTCGGCGATGGGCAGGGAGACATGGTAGGCCAGGCTCAGAGGCACCACCTTGGCCAGAGCCACGTTCGCCGGGTACAGCCATGACTCCACCATCCCATGGTGCCTATCTTGGGACAATGCTACCCCCTCTTCGATGTTGGCTGCCATCTTCGCTCCAGCGCCTCCCTAAGCAAACGACCAATCGTCCTCGCCAACGCCACAGTGTTCTGCGATCAGGGTCGTCGCTCTGCGTATATCTCCTCCAGCTCCCGCACTTTCTCTTTGGGCAGTCGCATGAACAATCCATACGACTCCGCCATCAGCCTTCCTTCCTCGCTACGGATCTCCCCCCGCACTTCCAACCAGCGGCCGCGGTTGCGTATGACCTCTCCCGAGACCGTCGCCTTTTGATGCAGCGGCAGCGGCTGGCGGAACTTCACCTCCATCTTGCCGGTCATCGCCCACACGCCGACCCCATACATCGCCCAGCCCATGGCCTCGTCCAGAGCGGCAGACGTCACGCCGCCATGCATAAGGCCAGGATATCCCTGATGCTTACCCTGGGGCAGGAAATCGGCCACCGCCTTGTCTCCCTCGAAACGAAACTCCAGCTTTAGACCGGCGGGATTGAGGTCGCCGCAACCGAAGCAATACCGTCTGGCAGCGATTCCCCCTGGCATGTCCTACTCCTCGCAGGCTCTGAAAACGGCCACCGAGTTCTGTCCGCCAAAACCGAAGCCGTTGGCCATAGCCGCCCGCACCGGCGCCCGGCGGGCCACGTTGGGCACGTAGTCCAGGTCGCACTGGGGGTCCGGCGTCTCCAGATTGATGGTCGGTGGGATGATGCCATCGCGGATGGCCAGCACGCAGGCGATGGACGAAATGGCCCCCGCGGCGCCCATCAGGTGCCCCACCATGGACTTGGGCGAACTGATCGGCACCCTGTAGGCGTGCTCCCCGAACACCTTCTTGATACTCAGGGTCTCCGAAACGTCGTTGAGGGGTGTGCCCGTGCCGTGGGCGCAGATGTAGTCGATGTCTTCAGGGCCCAGGCCAGCCGACTTGAGAGCGCGGCTCATAGCCAGAGTTGCCCCATAGCCGTTGGGATCGGGCATGGTTACGTGATAGGCGTCGGCAGTCAGGCTCCCCCCCAATACCTCCGCGTAGATCGGCGCACCCCGCCGCCTGGCATCCTCGTACCGCTCCAGGATCATCACCCCCCCTCCCTCGCCGGCAACGAAGCCATCGCGGTGGAGATCGAAGGGGCGGCAGGCCTTCTCGGGCTCGCCGTTGCGGGTGGACAGAGCTCTCATGTTGCAGAGGGCAGCGAAGACCACGGGAATGAGGGCCGACTCCGAACTGCCAGCGATTACCGCCGTCGCCTCGCCCAGGTCGATGAGGCGCTTAGCCTCCACGAGCGCATAGATGCCACTGGCGCAGGCCTCGATAGACGTAATGACCGGCCCGCGGATGCCCCATAACATCGATACCTGACAGGAGGCCATGTTGGGGATCAGGGCGGGTATCAGCAGGGGGCTCACGCGCTTGGGCCCCTTGGTGAGGAAGACCCTTTCTCCCTCTGTCACGTCGGGCATGCCACCGCCGCCGGTGTTCATCACCACACCCACCGAGTCACGGTTGTGCTCGTCGATGGTGAGGCCGGCGTCGGCGATGGCCATCTTGGTGGCGGCCACGGCGAACTGGGCGAAGCGTGAGGTGCGGCGAGCAGCCTTAGCGTCCATATACTGAGCAGGCTCGAAGCCCTTCACCTCGCCGGCGATGCGACAGGCGAAGGGGCTGGCGTCGAAGGCAGTGACCGGCGCCACGCCAGAGACGCCGTGGGTCAGGTTGTGCCAGAACTCCTCCACCGTAAGCCCATTGGGGCTTATCACTCCGATGCCAGTGACCACTACTCGGCTCACAGCTTCACCTCCGCTTGACCAGCAACAAGAACCTCGCCCTGCTGGTTCAGACACTGGACGTCACACCATAGGCGGCGTCGCTCCTGCCCCTCTTGCACTCGCTGGACATGGCCGCCGACAGTGACCGTCTCCTCCGACCGGGCTGCCCCCTTGAAGCGTATCTTCAGCCGCCCGCCAGCGAGCCAGGCTCGGCCGAAGGCGGCTGTCAGCATCTCCGACAGGTAGGCCAGCAGAAGCATGCCGTGAGCGATAGTCCCACCGAAGGGAGTCTGGGCGGCAAAGGCTGGGTCCACATGGATGGGGTTGAAGTCGCCGCTGGCCCGAGCGTAGCGGTCGATCTTCTCCTGGCTAAGCGTCTTAGCCAGGGAAGGCAACTCTGCCCCCACCACCCAGCGCTCCTTGCCTATTGCTTCCTGGCTCACCGTGGCACCATCACCGTCAACCGACCCGCCAACACCGCCTGGCCGGACTCGTCCGCGCCCTCTATCTCGACGACCAGGACCCACCACCCGCCTCGCTGCGAACGATGGCCCAGCCGGGCACGGCAGGCGATCCGCTCGCCCACCTCCACCGGCCGCAGGAACTCGAACTCCTGCGAGGCGTGAATAGCGCCCGCCGGCAGCACCGTCTCCTCCATCAGCGACCGCAGGGCCAGAGCAGCCACCGCCATGGGTGGTACCCAGGCCTTCCCTTCCGCCTGGGCCAGGCGGGGCAGCGCTTCGTCCTCCACCGCCTCCACGTAGCCGGCCACAGCCACGTCGTCCAGAACGAAGGACACAGCTGAAAACTGCTCGCCCTTCTCCAGCGCTTCGATGGCCTTGTTCACACTCTAGGTTCCTCTTCCGCTTGACGCAAGGCTCCCGATATGAATCGCACAAAAAGGGCAAACTGTCAATGGCATAGCGCGCCTTATCCTATTTTCCCTTCGCGCCTGCCACGAAGCAACTGATATCGATGATCCGCCGCTCGTGGGTGCCCTCGCCTATCTTCACTCCACCCTCGCTGTGCACCTCCACGGCAAACACACAGCGGCCATTCACCTGCCGATTCCGCCTTAGTATAAGGCATGGCCAGCCGCCAGTCACAGCATCGGCGCTAGGGCAAACGCCCTCCTCCCCTGGGTATTGCATGCCGCCTGGTGGTATAATTTGCTCAGCATTTTCGAATTGTTCCCATAGAAGCGGCCAATAGGTCTGCTGGCGTCAAGCACGTTTGGGGGCAGGACTGTGGACTTCGGACAGTTGGAAGCTTTCGTTCAGGTGGCGGCCCGCCACAGCTTCAGCCGCGCGGCCGAGGCGCTTCAGCTCACCCAGCCCTCTATCACCGCTCGCATTCAGTCCCTGGAGCGAGTCCTGGGGGAGGAGCTGTTCGAGCGCAGCGGTCGCGGCGTCCGCCTGACCGACGCCGGCACCATCTTCCTTCCCTACGCCGAACGCATGCTCCAGATGCTCCGGGAAGCTAAGGAAGGCGTAGAGGAGGTGCGCGGCGTCCAGGCGGGCAGACTGCGCCTGGGCTCGGCCCTTACCATCAGCACCTACGTCCTGCCTCGCATCCTGCGCACCTTCCACTCCCGCTACCCCGGCGTGGAGGTGATAGTGCACACCGGCCGGTCGGAGCAGGTGCTGAATATGCTGCTCGGCGACGAGGTGCAGGTGGGGCTGGTGCGCTCTCTCATGCACCCCGATGTGGAGACCGTCGACCTCTACGACGACGAGGTGATCCTGGTGGCCAACCCCGATCACCCCTTCGCCGCCAGCCGTCAGGCCACCATCGAGGAGGTGGGCAGCCAGCCGGTCATCCTCGCCGACCGCGGCTCCAGCTACTACGGCCTCATCCACGACTTGTTCCGCCAGGCGGGGGTTGTGCCCAACGTGGCCATGGAGATGGACAGCATGGAGGCCACCAAGCGCATGGTGGAGGAGGGGATAGGGATTGCCCTCCTGCCCAGGGTATGCCTGGAGCGTGAGTTGAAGCAGGGCCTCCTGGCAGAGGTGGCCATCTCCAACGCGCCGGCCATCAGCCGTCAGATCGCCTTCGTCTACCGCAAGAGCCGCAAACAGGGCCGCACCGTCCAGGCCTTCCTAGAGGTCCTCCGCTCCATCTACGGGCTGGAGCTACCCGCCGCCTCAACGAGCGGATAGGAGGCCTGCTAACTCACCGCCGCCGCTATCGCCTTGAGGCGATCCACGTTCTCCTTGTCCGGCCCCTCGGGCTTCTTGCCCTCCGTGGGGAAGCCGGGCACCTCCAGCAGGAAGGGCAGATCGCAGAAGGCGGGGTGGGCCATGATCACCTCGAACCCCGCGCGGCCGATGTGGCCCTCGCCGACGTTCTCGTGGCGGTCGACGCCACCCCCCAGGGGACACTTGGAGTCGTTGGCATGGATAGCCACCAGATGGGCCAGCCCCACCTCACGCTCGAATTCGTCCACGGTCGCCGCCAGCCCGTCCGCCGTCGCCACGTCATAGCCGGCGGAGAAGGCATGCTGGGTGTCGAAGCAGACCTTCAGGCGCGGGCTGGCCACCTCCTTCATGATCGCCGCCAGCTCGCCGAGCTTGCGCCCAACGCTGTCGCCCATGCCGGCGCTGTTCTCCAGAATGAGCCAGGTATCTTCAGGCGTCTCGGCCAGCACGCGGCGAACCGAATCCACGATCTGGCCGAACACATTTTCATATTCATAGCCCACCCCCCGATGGCTGCCGATGTGGAAGATGACCCCCTTGGCTCCAATAGCCGAACTGAGCACCATATCGGCGATGAGGGCGTCCTGGGACTTGACCAGATTCTCGGGATTGCTGGTGGCCAGGTTCACCAGGTAGACGCCGTGGATGAAGATTGGCCAGATGTCGGCCGCCGCTGCCTGCGCTCGAAAGGCTTCGGCCTCCTGCGAAGAATAGGCCCTTCTCCGCCAGGTCTGAGGAGGGGCCCCGAAGATCTGGATGGTCTCCGCCCCCATGGCCTGGGCCCGCTCGATGCCCTTCTCCAGCCCCCCGGCTGTGGAAACGTGAGCGCCGATCCTCATCCTTTGCCCCTCCCCCACCTGATAGCAGGGCAGTCTCCTACGGATAGAACAGCCGCTGCGCTTCCTTCCTCAGATCGGCGCGAAAGTCCGGGTGGGCGATGGCGATCAGTTCCTCGGCTCGCTGGCGGTGGTTCTTGCCCATGAGGCGAGCCACGCCATACTCGCTGATCACAATGTCGGCGAAGTAGCGGGGTATGGTGATAAGGGAGCCCTCTTCCTGCTGGGGAACGACGCGAGAGACGCTGCCACCCAGAGCCGTGGACGGCAAGAGCGTGATGGCCCGTCCACCCTTGGACAGCAGCGCCCCAATGTGAGTCTCCGGCTGACCACCGGTGCCGTTGATCATCCGCCCCCCAAACACGCTCTCGGAATTGATCTGGCCAGTAAGGTCCACTGACAGCGCGTTGTTTATGGCGTGGTAGTTGTCATTTTGAGCGACGACCCTGATGTCCAGCAGGTACTCGGGGTCATACAGCTCGAAGGCGGGGTTGTCTTCGATGATCGCCAGGTCCTCACCGGTGGAGCCGGACCAGGCCACCGCCACCGCTTTCCCCTTATGAATGGTCTTGCGCTTGCCGTTGATGACTCCAGCCGCCACCAGCTTGGCCAGGTCCGGCGCCGCCATCTCCGTGTGCAGACCCAGGTCCACCTTGTTGTCGAAAGCGCCCGCCTTGACCATAAGCGCGCTCGGCTCGCCTATCCCTATCTGGATGGTAGCGCCATCGGGCACCAACTCATTCAGGTAGCCGGCGATAGCCTTGACGAAGTCGGGAGGCTCCATGAGGCCCAGGTAGCGACGCAGGACGTCGGGCTCCACGAAGGCGATAAGGGGCCCTACGGGAGCCAAGCGGTTGAAGTCTCCTGCCAACTCAAGGATGCTCATCATGTCGGCCTGGCGCTCCGGCGGCAGGGGAGACAGCCACTCCTCCACCATCTCGCGAGTGACGGGGGTATCCGGCAGCTCCACGATGTGGTCCAGCTCCGAGACGTGAACGAAGCACTTGCCGCACATCCTGGGCAGCAGGGGATCCACCTCGGCAATGACCGTCCTGGCCCGCCGCACGTAGCTGCCCTTGTTCCAGTAGTGAGGGCCAAAGGTGCAGTAGCCGCGCTCATCGGGAGGCGTGACGCCCACCAACAACACGTCTATCTCCCCTCCCTCCAGTCGCCCCTCGTCCAGGGCCTTGAAGCCGAGGGAGAAGGTGCTCGGCAGGTAGGTGCCGCGGCGGTCGTCGGTGACGTGGCGGGCGAAGTCGCCAATAAACACCTCGAACTCGATGTTGAACACGTCCTGCCAGCCCGGCTGGAGCCAGCCGGGGTCGACGGCGGGAGCGGCCAGCCGCAGCTCGATGCGGCCCAGTTCCTGGTGGCGGCGAGCGAGGGCGGCAGGCAGGATCCTGGGCGTGCCAAACGGCACCACCACCCTATCGCCTTCTCTCACCGCCTTCACCGCCTCGTCCTCTGACCCCAGCTTGCGCTGATACTCGTCGCGCCAGTCCATCCTAATCCTCCCGAGCAGTCCAAACTGCTACCGCTGACAGCGGCTCCTATTATATCCGCTAAGCGCGCTGTGCCAAGGCCCTCCTTCTAGACCCCCTAACGAGGCCATTGTAGAATGATGGTGTCCAGTCAAGCTTTCGGTACACAAACGGCCATGTCGGACAGGTTGCAGCAGGAGATCGAAGACATCCTCGGCAAGTACAAGAGGTTCCCCCTGAGAGAGCCCCTCTGGCGACGCATCCGCCGCAGGTTGTCCCGCTGGCTCAGCAGCGTGGGTCGGTGGTGGGCCTCCCATCTGCCGCGCATCACCGTAGGCCGCGTGATGCTGGTGGGCGTGGCCTTGATCATAGCGGCCTACTTTGGCTTCGGCGGCAAATCGATCACCCAGATGGTGCTGGTCGCCGGCCTAGTCCTCTTCGTGGCGGCGTTCATCTTCGCGCTACGCCGCCGCCCCCGTTACGTACAGAAACGTTGGCGCGGCCGGACGATAGAACTCGATGAGCCGGGTCTGGGCGCGCGCCTGCGCTCGTGGTGGGATCGCTGGCGCTCACGGGGGCGAACCCATCGCTAGCCATTCCTTCTCCAACCCCTTGATCCCTCCCAGGTTCATTCCCCCTCTATCCTGTCTCACATTCCTCTGTGCCTTAATCCTTAGCTGCCTCGCCCTGACGGCCTGCCAAGGCACAAAGCCACCCGCCGAGCCCTCTCCGACTGTCAGCCCTACCGCCACCCTCAGCCCCACCGTCACCTCCTCCCCGTGGCCCGTCGCCTCCCAGGTCGACGGCGACCGGGCCTACCGTCATGTGCTGGTCCTGGCCGAGGACATCGGCTCACGCCCAGCGGGCAGCGGCGCCGAGCGCCAGGCGGCCCAATACATCTCCCAGCAGCTCATCACCTACGGCTATCGGACACAGGTGCAGGAATTCACGTTTGAATATTATGTCGAGGAGGCCCCCTCCCTGGAGGTAGTGGAGCCCACACCTCTCTCGCTGAACCCCGCCGCCCTTCGCCTGAGCGCCGGTGGAGAGGTGACGGCGGAGGTGGTGCTGGCAGGCCTGGGGAGGCCGCACGATTTCCCGCCCGAGGGGTTGAAGAGCCGTATCGCCCTCATCGAAAGAGGAGAACTGTCCTTTTCGGACAAGGTGACCAACGCCACTGCCGCCGGCGCAGCGGCGGTGGTTATCTACAACAACGTCGAGGGCCCCCTCCGCGGCGACCTCCAGGAGGAGAGCTCCATACCGGCGCTTTCTCTATCGCAAGCCGAGGGCCGCCAGCTACAGGCCATGCTGGAGGAGGGCCCCCTGACAGTGCACCTGTCCGCAAAGCTGGCCCAGGAGACCGGGATGTCCCAGAACGTCATCGGCCGCTCGCCCCAGGACGATTGCCGAGTCGTTGTGGGCGCCCACTACGACTCGGTGGCGGCGGGGCCGGGAGCCAACGACAACGCCTCGGGCAGCGCCACCCTCCTGGAGATAGCCCGCGTGCTCGAACTGGGAGGCCAGCAGGAAGGGGTGTGCTTTGTGGCCTTTGGCGCCGAGGAGCCAGGGCTGTTCGGCAGCCGCCACTTCGTCACTACCCTCACCTCCCAAGGCCAGCCCAGCCCGCAGGCGATGGTCAATCTGGACATGGTGGGAGTCGGCGCCGAGTGGCAGCTCATGGGCTCGCCCGCCCTGGTAGAGAAGATCGACCAAGGGGCGGCGGCGTTGGGGCTGGACCCGCTGCCGACCGAACCTCGCCTCAACACCGACCACCTCAGCTTCATGGCGGCAGACATCCCGGCCGTCCTCATTCATCGCTTCGAAGATCCCCGCTACCACACGGAATTCGACCGAGCCGAGTTCGTCGAGCCACAGCTCTTGGAGGAGGCAGCGAAGCTGACCCTCCTGGCGCTGGCCGCACTGACAAGCCCCTGAGGCATATCGCAAATGATCTCTCAGGACTCCCCGGATCAACTGCTTGCCGCCGGCCAGCCGTTATTGTAATATGCCTCTGAAACGCTTGGTCAGGCAGTGCCAGCGGGAGGAAGGACGATGGTTTTTGGAAGGCTTCTTTTGCCAACGCTCTGCGTAGCCGTCATCGTCCTGGCGCTAGCTTGTGGCGAGGAGGAGGCGGGAGGCCCTGACAGCGCCCAGGGTCTCACCGACCCTAGCACCGTTGCCACGTCAACGCCCTGGGCAACGCCTCCACCTGTAGTCTACGTCGAGGGGGGCGTGGGCCCTGTGGGGCCAGGCGGCGGAACGTACACCGTTCAGGCAGGGGACACCCTCTACGACATCGCCCAGCACTTCGGGGTGAGCGTGGAAGAGCTCATGGAGGTCAACGACATCACCGATCCCACCAGCCTGTCCGTAGGGCAAAACCTGGTCATCCCCGGCCAGGGGCCAGAGGACGCCGCAACCCCAGAAGGCCAGCCTGCCACTGCCACACCCAGCGCCGAGGGGGTCTACATCGTTCAGGAAGGCGACTATCCGGGCTCTATCGCCGAGCAGTTTGGTATCACGGCTGAAGAGTTGATGGAGGCCAACGGTATTACCGATCCCGCCAGCCTTATAGTGGGACAGGAGCTCATAATACCCACGCCCACGCCCTAGGGTTGATGGAATACATAGGCAGTGCCAAGCCGAACCCTCTTGCGCTATATGGGGAGGCCTGCTAGCATCAAAAATCGCATAAAGATTGCGCATTTCTCCTGAGAACCAAAGGTGGTCGAAGACAAGCTCACGGAACTAGGCAAGCTGAAGGAAGAGGCCAAGCTGGGCGGCGGCAAGGAACGTATCGAAGCCCAGCACGATCGCGGCAAGCTCACAGCGCGAGAGCGCCTCAGCCTTCTCCTGGACGAAGGCAGCTTCGAAGAGCTCGATGCCCTGGTCATCCATCGAGGCACTGAATTTGGCATTGAGAAGCAGCGCTTCTACGGCGACGCCGTAGTCACCGGCTACGGCAAGATCGATGGCCGCGTTGTTCTGGTCTTCGCCCAGGACTTCACCGTCGTCGGCGGCTCCCTGTCGGAGGCGGTGGCCGAAAAGATCGTCAAGGTCATGAACCTAGCCATGAAGGTGGGCGTCCCCATTATCGGCATCGACGACTCAGGAGGTGCTCGCATCCAGGAGGGGGTAGCCAGCCTCAAGGGCTACGGCGACATCTTCCTGCGCAACGTTCTAGCCTCGGGGGTTATACCCCAGATCTCGGTGATCATGGGGCCCTGCGCTGGCGGCGCCGTCTACTCCCCTGCCATCACCGACTTCGTCTTCATGACAGAGGACACCAGCCAGATGTACATCACCGGCCCCGATGTCGTCCGCGCCGTCACCGGCGAAGAGGTGACCCACCAGGAGCTAGGCGGCGCCAAGCCCCACGCCGAACAGAGCGGCGTCTGCCACTTCGCCGTCGCTGGCGAGGAGGCCTGCCTGAGCGAAGTGCGGCGGTTGCTCTCCTTCCTCCCTCTCAACAACATGGAGGACCCACCGTGCCTGGAGCCCGAAGACGACCCCGCGCGGACGGCTGACGACATGTTGGACATCGTGCCGGCTGACCCCTCCCAGTCCTACGACATACACGAGGTCATCTACCGCATCATCGACAACGGCGACTTCATGGAGGTGCACTCCTCCTGGGCGCAGAGCATCACCGTCGGCTTTGCCCGCATGAACGGCTGGCCAGTGGGTATCGTGGCCAACAATCCCGAAGTGCTGGCGGGCGTGCTGGACATCCAGTCCTCCCGCAAGGGTGCCCGCTTTGTCCGCTTCTGCGATGCCTTTAACATCCCCATCGTCACCCTGACCGACATCCCCGGCTACCTGCCCGGCACCGGACAAGAGCACGGTGGCATCATCACTCAGGGCGCCAAGCTTATCTACGCCTATGCCGAGGCCACCGTCCCTAAGGTCACCGTCATCGTGCGCAAGGCCTATGGCGGCGCCTACATCGTTATGGGCAGCAAGCACCTCCGCGGCGATATCAACTACGCCTGGCCCTCCGCCGAGATCGCCGTCATGGGACCCGATGGCGCGGTGAACATCATCTTCAGCCGGGAGATCAAGCGCGCCGAGAAGCCTGAAGAGAAACGCCAGCAACTCACCGAGGAGTATCGAGCCAAGTTCGCCAACCCTTATGTCACCGCTTCCCGCGGCTTCATAGATGATGTCATCGATCCGCGGCAAACGCGCTACCAAATCATTCGCGCCCTGGAGATGCTGCAGAATAAGACCGATAGCAACCCATCTAAGAAGCACGGCAACATACCGTTGTAAGTCCCGGCCACCCTCAGCAGCGCTCCAGGATGAGCGGCCAGGGCGACAGCTTTTGGGGGAGGATAAACGACGAGGAGGCGCGGAGAGGTTCCAGAACTGCCCATACCCGCACATGCTGAGCGCCAAACGGGATGCCAGACCATCCAAAGAGGGTGGCAGTTTTTTTGTCGAGTAGCAACGGCATGGTGACAGCGTTGAGCGATAAGCCAGGGGTAATGGCAGCCATCACGGCCGCCATCACCGCCTATCTGGAAGAGGAAGAGAGGGCTCGTCTGGCCGTGGCACCGGCGGCCAGACCTGTCGCGCCGATCAGCCTGTGGCGGGCTTTTGGCCGTCGGCAAGCAATGAGACCGCCAGCCTTCGGGCCGCGGAGAGTGGTCTAGCGAAGGGCAGGGAAGAGGGTGGAAACATGATTCCGGCAAGCAAACTGACCTACGAGAAGGTAAAGACGCGACCGAAGGCGAAAAACCCGGTCAAGATCTGCGATATCACCCTCCGCGATGGACATCAGTCCCTCCTGGCCACGCGGATGCGCACCGAGGACCTGGAGTTCCTCGCCGACGAGCTGAACAAGTGCGGCTTCTACGCCATGGAGGTCTGGGGAGGAGCCACCTTCGACGTCCCCCATCGCTTCCTGGGTGAAGACCCCTGGGAGAGACCGCGAACCCTCAAGAAGCTGCTGCCCAACACCAAGCTCATGATGCTGCTGCGGGGACAGAACCTGGTTGGCTATCGCAACTACCCCGACGATGTGGTGAGAGCCTTCGTCCACGAGGCGGCTGAGGCGGGGATCGACATCTTCAGGGTATTCGATGCCGTAAACGATGAGCGTAATCACGAGACAGCCTACAAGGCTATCAAAGAGACCGGCAAGCACATTCAGGGAGCGATATGCTATTCACTTACCCAGCCCCGCCTGGGCGGGCCCGTCTACAACATCGACTACTTTGTCAACAAGGCGCTCATCCTTCAGGAGATGGGGGCTGATTCCATATGCATCAAGGACCAGGCCGGGCTCATATCGCCCTACGACGCCTATGACCTGGTCAAGGCCTTAAAGGAGCGTCTGCGAGTACCCGTTCAGCTCCACACTCACTACACCAGCGGGCAGGCTGGCATGGCTCACCTGAAGGCCATCGAGGCCGGCGTCGATGTCGTCGATACCTCGCTGGCTCCATTTGCTCACCGTACTTCCCACCCGGCGATCGAACCCCTCGTGGTAACCCTCTACGGAACAGAGAGGGATACCGGGCTCGATGTCGATCAACTCGTCAAGTGCGATCGAATGCTCGAGCAGATCGCCCCCAAGTACAGGGACTTCCTCGACACTTCGAGGATGGCGGTTATCGATCCTGAGGTGCTGTCCCACCAGATCCCTGGCGGCATGACCTCCAACTTCATCGCCCAGTTGAAGGCCGCCGGTGCCCTTGATCGACTGCACGAATGCCATGACGAAACGGTCAGGGTACGCGAGGACCTCGGCGTCCCGCCATTGGTCACTCCTACCAGCCAGATCGTGGGGGTCCAGGCAGTGCAGAACGTCCTCGCCGGACGCTACAAGATGATCACCAAAGAGGTGAAGGACTACTGCTGGGGCCTTTACGGCAAGTCACCGCTCCCAATTGACCCCGAGGTGCAGAAGACGGCCCTCAAAGGCTACGAGCGAGGCGAGAAGCCGATCACCTGTCGCGCTGCAGATATGCTGGAGCCGGAGCTGGAAAAAGCTAGAGAGGTGACCAAGGATATCGCCAAAGATGACAAAGATGTGTTAACCTACGCCCTCTATCCCACCACCGGGATGCGCTTCCTAAGATACAAATATGGATTGGATAAGGAGATCCCAGCAGATTGGAAGCCTCCCCGTGCTCCAAAGACCATGGAGGAGATAAAGCGAGAGGATGAGCTCATTGCCAAGGCGAAAGCGGGCAAGCTTGTGGAGAAGGTGGAGAAGCCAGTCCCCCCCAAGGGTCCAGGGCTTCGAGTTTACAATGTCTTTGTCGGGGATGAGTACTACCAGGTAGAGGTGGAGCCGGCTGGCGGGACACGGATTCTGACCAGAGCCGCCAACCCTCCCGCCACTGTGGCACCGCCAAGGCTGGCAGAACCTGTAGCTCCCAAGGAGACGAAAACTGCGCTGACGGTG
>JAUWYP010000023.1 GCA_030615765.1 Dehalococcoidia bacterium
GTCCTCCTCAGTATAGGGCTCCCGCTTCGCGCCGTCGAACACCTCGTTGCTACTGATGTAGACCATGGCCGCACCAGCCCGGGCGCAGGCCTCGGCCACGTGGCGGCTCCCCTCGCCGTTGACCAGCAGGGCCCGCTCGGGATCGGACTCGCAGCCAGCAGTGTCGGTCCAGGCAGCGGCATGGATGACCAGCTCCGGCCGTAGCTCGTCAAAGGCGCGCCCGACGACCTCGGGGTCCGTGATGTCCATCTCTGGAAGGTCCAGGGCGGAGACCTGATGCTGGGCCAGGGACTCCTGGAGAGCGCACCCTAGCTGGCCGCGGCCGCCGGTGATGAGGACCCGCATCTACTTGAACTCGATCTCCCAGTTGAAGGGGATCTGGTCGGTGTTCCAGGGGAGGCGGTACTCGTCCGGCTCCTCCCGGCTGTACGCCTTCGAGGGGAAGTTGATCAGGAGAGAGGGCTCCACTCCGATGGTCTTGTAGCCGTGAGCGACCCCCACCGGGATCTTCAGGAGGATGTTGTTGTTCTCCCCCAGATAGAGCTCGTTGACCTCGCCGCGGGTGGGGGAGCCCTCGCGCATGTCGCACAGGCCCACCTTGATCATCCCCTTCACCACCACGAAGAAGTCGTCCTGCTTCTCGTGCCAGTGCCAGGCCCGCACTACCCCCGGGTAGTTCATGGCGACGTAGCACTGGCCGAACTTGGTGAAGATCGAGTCGTCGCTGCGCAGAAGCTCCATCAGGAAGCCCCGCTCGTCGGCATGCCTGGCGAGCTGCTTGCTCTCCACTCCCTGGATCATCGGGACGACGCTCCTTCGGGGTCGTAGGGGACGCCGCTGGCCAGGCGTTCGCCGTACTGGCGCTGGTAGTAGTCGCGGAAGGGGCCGGCGTAGATGGGCTCCCACCACCAGCGGTTCTCCTGATACCAGCGGACGGTCCTCTCCAGGGCGGAGAAGAAGTCGTGCTGGGGGGCCCAGCCCAGGGCCCGCAGCTTCGACGAATCGATGGCGTAGCGGCGATCGTGCCCCTTGCGGTCCTCCACGAAGCGGATGAGGCTCAGGGGCTTCTCCAGGAGCTGGAGGAGGGCCTCCGCCACCCGGATGTTCTCCTGGTGGTTGTCGGCGCCGATGTTGTAAACTTCCCCCGGCTGGCCCACCCGGGCGATGAGTTCCAGAGCGCGGCAGTGGTCCTCCACGTACAGCCAGTCACGGACCTGGCGGCCGTCGCCGTACAGGGGGAGGGGCTGGTCCCTCATGGCGCTGGTGACGAACAAGGGCACCACCTTCTCCACGTGCTGGCGGGGACCGATGTTGTTGGCGGCGCGGGTGGTGATGACGGGCAGTCCGTAGGTCTCGAAGAAGGCGATGCACTGGGCGTCGCCGCCGGCCTTGCTGGCGGCGTAGGGGCTGCGGGGGTGGAGGGGATCGGTCTCCTTGGCGTAAACACCGGGCGGCATCTCCCCGTACACCTCATCCGTGGACACCTGAACAAAACGGCGCACGTTGGGATGGCGCCGGGCCGCTTCCAGCAGGACGTGGGTCCCGAGAACATCGGTCAGGATGAAGGAGCCAGCCTCCATGAGAGAACGGTCCACGTGCGTCTCGGCGGCGAAGTTGAACACCACGTCCACCTCCGCCATGAGCTGGTCCGCCAGGGTGGCGTCGCAGATGTCGCCCCGGACGAAGCGGTAGCGGGGATCGCCTTCCACGTCCCGCAGATTGGCGGGGTTGCTTGCGTAGGTGAGCTTGTCCAGGTTGACCACCTGGCAGCCCTGATAGCGATCCAGCAGGTGCAGGATGAAGTTGCTGCCGATGAAGCCGCAGCCGCCGGTGACCAGAAGGCGCGCGTTCTCGAGCATCTCTAGGCGCCCGGCATCTCGATCTGGCTGTGGTCGCCCAGGGTGAGGCTGTAGCTGCCGCCCACCGCCTGGCCGCCCCGCAGCGTCACGTAGCGACCGATGAGGCTGTGCTCTATCGGCCAGTGGATGTCCTCGATGCTGGTGTGCTCCAGGATGATGCTCCCGCCCACGCGGACGCCCTTGAGTCGGCAGTGGTGGCTTATGGACGTGAAGGGGGCCACGTAGGAGTCTATCACCTCGGTGTCCTGGCCGATGAGGAGCGGCCCTCGCAGCACGCTGTTCACCACCCTGGCGCCCTTCTCCAGGATCACCGGCTCGTAGACGCGGGTCCGTTCGTCCACCTGCCCCTGGTTGGCGGGCGTCAGGGTCTGGAGGACGACATGGTTCGCCTCCAGGATATCGTCCATCTTGCCTGTGTCGATCCAGTAGCGGTCAAGCACCTCCGTCTGGACATGGAGTCCCTTATCGATGAGGTACTGGATGGTGTCGGTGATCTCCAACTCACCTCGAGCAGAGGGTCGTAGCTGGTCCACCGCCTCGAACACATGGTGGTCGAACATGTACACGCCGATCACCGCCAGGTCGCTGGCCGGCCGGCGTGGCTTCTCCACCACCCGCGCCACCCGGCCGTCCACCAGCTCGGCCACGCCGAAGCTCTCGGGCGTGTTCACCCGCTTGAGAAGAAGCCAGCAGTTGCTGGAGTCGCCGCGAAAGCGCTGCACAAAGCGGGCCACACCGCCCAGCACCAGGTTGTCCCCCAGGTAGAGCACGAAGGGATGGCCGGCAAGGAAATCAGCGGCGATCTTCACAGCGTGGGCGATGCCGAGAGGCGCCTCCTGCTCGATGTAGGTCACCCTGGCACCGAAGCGAGTGCCATCGCCCACCGCTTTCTCCACCTGCGCCCGCGTGTCGCCCACCACGATGCCGATGTCGGTGATGCCGCAGCCCACCAGGTCCTCGATGGCGTAGAAGAGGACAGGCTTGTTAGCGATGGGCACCAGCTGCTTGGCACCCGTATAGGTGAAGGGGCGCAGGCGCTCGCCCTTCCCGCCGCTGAGGATGAGACCTTTGGGGTTCTCTTTCGGCATAGACCTCCGCTCAGGATCAAGCTAGGGATATTTTAATCCTCGCCCCACTGTCAAGGCAAACGGCTGCGGCCGCCCGACAGCGACCCATTCCTTGATTTACGACCCTCGTCCTGCTAGTCTACGGTCTGAAATTCTTGGCAGTTCTGGAGAAATTCTGTGCGAGCGGTGTCCATTCCCCTACCGACCGGCATCAACCTGTCCCAGGTGACCCACACCTGGGAGCTGTTGCTGCTCCTGACGGTGCGGGAGGTGAAGCTGCGCTATGAGGGTACCATCCTGGGCTTCCTGTGGACCCTTGCCAAGCCCCTACTCCTGGCGCTGGTCTTCTCCTTCGCCCTGAGTACCGTGCTGCGGCTGAAGGTGGAAGGGCCTCCCTATGTCCTGTTCCTGCTGGCAGCTTTGTTCCCCTGGACCTGGTTCCAGTCCTCGATCCAGTTCTCCGCCGCCTCCTTCTCCAGTAACGCCGCTCTGCTCAAGAAGGTCTACTTCCCCCGTTTCGTTTTGCCTTTCTCGGCCATTACCAGCCAGCTTATTCACTTTGTCCTCTCGATTCCGATACTGGCGCTGTTTCTGTTGATCGCGGGTTATCGCCCCGGCCCCGAGTGGCTGCTCGGCGTCCCCCTGCTCATGGCTATCCAGCTTCTGATGCTAGCTGGGGCCGTCCTGTTGGTGGCCTCCTTCAACGTCTTCCTGCGCGACCTGGAGCACTTGGTGGAGGTCCTGATGACCCTATGGTTCTACCTCACCCCTATTCTGTATCCGCTCTCCATGGTGAAGGACAGGTTGGGGCCGATAGTATATCTCAACCCGATGGCCTCGCTCATTCAGGCCTGGCGGGACCTGTTTCTGTACGACCAACTTCCCGGCTTCGACATCTGGCCGGCCCTGGTATTCGCCGCCATCGCTCTAGTGGCCGGCATCATTGCATTCAAGACTCTCGAGGAACACTTTGAGGATGCCCTATAACGATCAAGAGGTCATAGCCCTGGACAATATCTCCAAGCGCTACTTCCTCCAGCACGAAAGGGCGAGGGAGCTGAAGACGGCCCTTCTGCATCTTCCCACCTACCTCAAAGCCAGCCGCGCCAAGGAGCCGTTCTGGGCCCTGAGGGACATATCGCTCTCCGTCCGCCAGGGCGAGAGCGTGGGCATCATCGGCCCCAACGGCGCCGGCAAGAGCACCCTGCTGCGGATCGTCTCCCGCCTGGCTCCACCCACCGAGGGCAAGCTCACGGTGCGAGGGCGTGTCTCGCCGTTGCTCGAGCTCGGGGCGGGCTTCCACCCCCAGCTTAGCGGGCGGGACAACGCCATCCTCAACGCCGTCCTCCTGGGCCTGTCACGTAAGGAGGCCCAGGAGAAGCTACCGGAGATGGTGGAGTTCTCGGAGCTGAGGAAATTCATCGACCAGCCCATGCGCACCTATTCGTCCGGAATGTACGTGCGCCTGGGCTTCGCCGTGGCTGTCCACGTCAGGCCGGAGATCCTGCTCGTCGACGAAGTCCTAGCGGTGGGCGACGCCGAATTCCAGCGCAAGTGCTTCGACCACATCGAGAAGCTGCGCCAGGACAAGGTCACCATCGTCCTGGTGACCCACGACCTGGAGAACGTGAAGCGATTCTGCGACCGGGCTGTCCTCCTCAACCACGGCGTCATCGCCGCCGAGGGGAAGCCGCAGGAGGTGGTGGACGAATACCTGTCGAGCCACTTCGAGTTCTCAGCAGGCCCGACGGGTGGG
Organism: Dehalococcoidia bacterium; assembly: GCA_030615765.1. Classification (GTDB taxonomy): domain Bacteria; phylum Chloroflexota; class Dehalococcoidia; order SM23-28-2; family SM23-28-2; genus SM23-28-2. Next base: position 4,683 of record JAUWYP010000023.1, read on the forward strand.
GGCGATTCCTAGCGAACGATGGTCAAGCCGGTCTTTTGTCCCGCTGAACTCATCCAGACGAAGGGGCGGTTCGGACAGTTTGTGACGCCAAGGACTACGGAAGCCGAGGATGCGTAAGGTGGAAATACCCGACAGTGGTGAGCGGATGATACCTGGTTTTCACCACGAAGCGGTGATTTATGCCGAACATATTGTCCGCTATCTGTTCGCAACTCGGTTCGTCAGAGGCAAGCGAGTGTTGGATGTGGCCAGCGGAGTTGGCTACGGAGCCGATCTTCTGAGGTCGGCTGGGGCAGCCGAGGTTGTGGCCTTGGACCGGTCACCGGAAGCGGTAAGATACGGAAAGAAGCACCATTCCAAGTTCCGACCAGCCTATGTATTGGGGGATGTCGAATCGCTGCCTCTTCAGAACGCCCAGTTTGATGTGGTCGTGTCCTTTGAAACAATTGAGCATGTCCCTGACTATCAGCGTTTCTTGGCCGAAGTGAAACGTGTCTTGCGCCAGGACGGCCTGTTCATCGTTTCCACTCCCAATAGAGGCATCTACGTGGAGGGGAACCCCTTTCATACGAAGGAATTCACGTTCGCTGAGTTTGAGCAAGCTCTGGCAGGCTACTTTCGATATGTGAAGACTCTGTCGCAAGATGACTGGATAGCGAGCGCCGTCTTCTCTCCTGAGGAGATGGAAGGAGCCGATAAGCCGATAGCGAGTCAACTGAGTCTCTTCAAAGCTGTCGGCAAATCGCCGTCAGAGACGCTATACATGGTGAGTCTGTGTTCTGAGGTACCTGTGCCCGAGGCAGGCCAAGAAGTCGTACTGACGAGCCTCTACGAAGTGCGTTACTATCTTGAGGAGATAGCACGGCGTGATGCGGACATTGAACGGTTCAAGGCCGATCTATCTGAGCAGGCGGCTACGCTGGCCCAGCGCGACGCCGCCCTCGCCGAGCGTGACGCTCTCCTGGAGGAGAAGGAGCGGGCCCTCGCGGAACTTGATGCCTCACTGGCAGAAAAGGAGGCCCTCACCAGGGAGTCGAGGGGAGCCTTCCAGGACCTCGAGCAGCAAATGGAAGCTATTCAGCGATCCCTTGGCTACCGCCTCCTGGAGCGGATGCGGCGGGCGGTCAACCGCCTGGCCCCGCCGGGGGCGCGGCGCCGCGCCCTCTTCGTCGCCTGGTGCCGCGCCTTCGATATCGTCCTCACGGAGGGGTGGGGGCCGCTTCTCCGGCGGGCGCTGCCAGTGTGGAGGTGGGCGCCCCGGATAATCCGGCGGGCCAGGTTCACCTCGCAGGCGGGCTCTCTGGACGAGCAGTACCAGCTGTGGCTGCGCGCTCATGCTCTGACGTCGGCGCAAATCCGGCGTATTAGAGAAGAGGGGGCCCGGCTCGCCTACCGACCGCAGATAAGTATCATCATGCCCGTCTACAACACTGATCCCGCCTGGCTCCGCGAGGCCATCGAGTCGGTGCGGGGGCAGTTGTACGACAACTGGGAGCTGTGCATCGCCGATGATGCCTCTACCAAGCCAGCGGTGCGGGCGCTGCTGCGGGAGTATCAGGGCGACGAGCGGATCAAGGTCACCTACCTGGGGGAGAACCAGGGTATATCTGGGGCCTCGAATGCGGCCTTGCCGATGGCCAGGGGAGAGTTCGTGGGCTTCCTGGACCACGATGATGAGCTTAAGCCCGATGCTCTATATCACGTGGTCAGGCTCTTGAACGAGCGGCCTGATCTGGATTTCATCTATTCTGATGAGGATAAGCGCAGTTCGGACGGCCGTTTGGTGCAGCCCTTCTTCAAGCCGGACTGGTCGCCGGATCTTCTGCTTTCGACAAACTATGTGCCCCACTTCGCCGTGTATCGTAAGCAGATCGTGGATGAGGTGGGCGGCTTGCGGAGCGAATGCGATTTCAGCCAGGACCACGATTTGGTCCTAAGGGTGACGGAACGCACGGACCGGATCGGTCACGTGGCGTTGCCGCTGTATACGTGGCGGATGGTTCCGGGTTCGGCAGCTTTGGAACCTGAAGCTAAGCCAAAGTCGATTGAGGCGGCGAAGAGAGCTTTGGCGGACGCTATGCAGAGGCGCGGCAGCGAGGCAGAGATCGTTGCTGGCCCGTTCAGCAACACTTATCGGGTGTGTTACCGCATCCGGGGTCAACCGCTGGTTAGTATCATTATCCCCACTAGGGATCGGGTGAATCTGTTGCGGTCGTGTATCGCCAAGATCGATAAGAAGAGCAGGTACTCCAACTACGAGATCCTCATCGTGGACAACGAGAGCAAGGATGAGAAGACCCTCGATTATCTCAAGAAGTCACGCCACCGTTGTCTGGCCTACCCGGGCCGTTTCAACTTTGCAGGCATGGTGAATTTCGCCGTCCGCCAGGCCGCCGGCGAGCACGTGATTCTGCTCAACAACGACACGGAGGTGATCACCCCCGAATGGATCGAGGCGATGCTGGAGCACAGCCAGAGGCCGGAGGTGGCCGCCGTTGGAGCTCGGCTTCTCTATCCTGACGGTCGCGTACAGCATGAGGGCATCATCATTGGGCTGGGGGGAGGCTCCGCATTAAACGTGGACCACGGGGGCTACTTCAATTTGGGCCAGATGGTGCGTAACGTCAGCGCGGTAACTGGGGCTTGCATGATGACCCGGCGCGACCTTTTCGAACGCCTGGGAGGATTTGATGAGAGTCTCAGGGTAGCCTTCAACGATGTCGACTATTGTCTACGGGCGCGGGAGCGAGGATACCTGATCGTCTATACGCCCTACGCCGTTCTCTACCATTACGAGGGTGGCACGCGGGGAGGGCTGCATCCCCAGGAGGATGAACTTCGTTACCGCCGCCGCTGGGGTGAGCCCGGGAAATACCGCGACCCGTATTACAATCCAAACCTAAGCGTCCGCTTGCCTTTCACTATCAAGGCGGACGGGGAACCCGAATAGGTGTACACGAAGGTGGGAGAAGGGGCCTGGCTCGGCCGCAGCGAACTAGGGCACCCGGATCAGGCGGAGGGTGTCCAGGCCTCTACAGGCCGCCCGACGGCGGCGGTCTCGTATCTAAGAACTGGCGCCCCCGGCAGGACTCGAACCCACAACCACCTGGTCCGAAGCCAGGTGCTCTGTCCAATTGAGCTACGGGGGCACATTCGACCCGTTGGCTGAGCCAAACCAAGCCACGGAGTGTTCAACAAGCCCTAGAGAGTTTATCATAGGGCTCGTGCGGCCTCAACCGTGCTCGCCTGCGGGCAGGCACACCAAGCTCACAGCCATTTGGGAGAGCCAACGTGGAGCAAGACGCCGAGGTCAAGATCAAGACGGTGGAGGAACTCCTGCGGGGCAACGCCCTGGAGCAGGCCGTCGACCTGGTATCCTCCATCCACCCAGCCGACCAGGCCGAGCTCTTCTGGCTTCTGGAGGCAGAGCTGCGGGAGGCCTTTCTGGCCCTTCTTTCGGCGGAGGGTCTCGCTCACCTGCTGGAGTACCTGGACCCCGACCAGCGGGCTGTAGTGGTGGAGAAGATGCCGCGGGCGTCTCTGACCCGCGTCCTGGACAGGATCGACAACGACGTGGCCGCCGACATCCTCCGTACGCTGCCCCCGGCCGAGGGCGCACGGGTGCTCTCCACCATGAGCACGGCCTCAGAGGTGGCTCCCCTCCTGGCACATGCCGACGAGAGCGCCGGCGGCATCATGACCCGCGGCTTCGTGTCCCTCCACAGCGAGATGACCACCCAGGACGCAATTAAGTATCTGCGGCTGCGCAAGCCCAACGTGGAGGAGGCCTACTACCTGTACGTCCTGGATGCCGCCAATCGCCTGGAGGGCGTCCTAAGCCTGCGCGAGTTGGTGGTAGCCGCTGCCGCAACCCCCATCCACCAAGTCATGAGCCGAGACGTGATCACCGTTGGGCCAGAGACGGATCAAGAGGAAGTAGCCCGTGTGGTCCAGCGCTATCGTCTGCGCGCCCTACCGGTGGTGGACGAAGAGCGCCATCTGCTAGGCATCACCACCATGGACGACGCCATGGCCGTCGCCTCCGAGGAGGCCACCGAGGACATGTATGGCATTGTCGGCCTGCCCGCCGAAGAGAGCGGCTATGACCCCGTCAATGTCTCGGCCCGCAGACGGTTGCCCTGGCTGGCAGTGAACCTTGCCCTGGTCTTCGTAGCCGCTGGCGTCGTCAGTCGCTTTATAGACACTATCGAACAGATAGCGGCCCTGGCCGTGTTCATGCCCATCGTGGCCGCCCAAGGGGGCAATGCCGGCATTCAAACCATTACCCTGGTGGTACGCGAGATCGCCCTGGGGGAGGTCGAGCTCAAAGACGCCAGACGCGTCCTGATCAAAGAGGTGTCCGTAGGCTTGCTGGAGGGCATGGCACTGGGGCTATTCGTCGGCCTGATAGCGTGGGTATGGTGGGATAACGCCTGGCTCGGCTTAGTCGTCGGTGTGGCTATACTCCTAAACCTGGTGGTGGCCGGCTTCTGGGGGGCGCTAATACCGCTGGGCCTGCGCTGGCTCCGCCTCGATCCTGCTGTCGCCTCGGGGGTCTTCCTGACCGGCTTTACCGATGTCCTGGGCTTCCTCTTCCTGCTGGGCCTGGCGACCCTTCTGCTCTCCCAGCTGACCTAGCTACTGGGGAGCGGTGAGAGAAAGAGCGATGGTCACGTATTGCCCGTTCTCCCGCACAGTGGCGATGGCTACCGTGCCCCATTCCCCATCGCTATCCACCCTGGCGAACTCGATGATGATGATCTCCTCCTCGGCGATCTCCACCACGTTCTCCACCTGCCAGGGCTCCTCGTCCAGCTCCCTCTCATAGAAAGCCCGCACCTGGTCAGGGCTCTCGCTGGACCGCCACTCCACCAGGAACCCGCCTCCCTCGGGAGCAACGGTGGCCACACGGACGGTGGCTTTCTCGTAGAGAGGGAAATCCCCAGGAAACCCCGCTGGCAGCTCGGCACCGCTAGGCCCTTCTTCCCCATCGCCACCGCAGGCGGCGGCCAGGGCAAGGGCCCCAAGAAGGCAAAGGGCAACAAGCATGCTCGCCCGACTCATCGCGTCACCACCAGACTTCCAGAAAGAGTGCCGACGACGGCGCCTTCAGGTTAGCAGGTCGATAGACAGCGGGCAAGAAAGTGGGGTGGACGGAGGGATTTGAACCCTCGATCTCCAGGGCCACAACCTGGCGCGTTAACCGCTACGCTACGCCCACCACGAGAAGACAGAGGGAAAGCTGGTATCGTCGCAATGCCAGCGCCTGGAGTGTATCACGTTTGCCCAGATACGGTCAAGGAAAGCCAAGCTGCTATGGTGCATGCTAGAGTGGGAAAACTGGGCAGAGATGACTCGAGATTCTTAGCGTAACCGTCGCACCGGCCTCAGTTGGGGCGCGATGGCACACGATGAGCGCGAATGCTAGGCCCTCGCCCCTGTCACTCCTGCCTTACCACTTCGTAGACCTTGCCGATGCCCACGAGGGTGCAGCCGCTCCGCTCGGCACAACTGGCGCACATAGGAGGGGTTTCTCCCACCTCTACCTCTCGCAGGCGACCCTTACGCACCAGGGTCTCGATCATGCCGTCCAGGGCGCTGCGCTGCACGCCCAGGCGCCGGCTCAGCTCGTTCAGATCAATGACCCCGCCGGCGGTCTCTAGCTCCTTGATGATCCGCGAAAGCATCTCTCACACCGCTCCGATGCTAGCCAAGGCCCAACAGCCCGGCCCCCTGGTAGACCACAAAGGCAGCGACCCAGGCGACGGATGTATAGAAAACGGCAGCGAATCCCGCCCACCTCCAGCCGAACTCATGACCAAATGCCGCCAGGGCTGCCACGCAGGGTACGTAGAGAAGGACGAAGATGAGGAAGGCAACGGCAGCTCGCTCGCTGAAGACGGGTTTCAGGGCAGCCTGTAACTCGCTTTCCTCCCCTGGTGCCGTCTCGAAGGCGCCGGGCACTAGGGCTGGTATGTTCCTGACCGAATCACGCACCGCTCTGGCGCCGCCCTCGAAAATGTCTCCCACCTCTTGCGGCGTGGAAGGGAATTCTTCCTTCTCCTCGCCGTCCTCCGCGCCACCGACGTAGATCTCGCTCATGGTGCTCACCACCACCTCTTTGGCGATGAAGCCGGTGACTAGAGCTCCCGAGGCCTCCCAATCGCCGAAACCGATCGGCTCGAATACATGGCCGATGGTAGAGCCGGCATGGCCGAACCAGCTATCCCGCTGGTCATCCACACCCCAGGGCATGTTGAGCAGGAACCAGATGACAACAGCGGCGGCGAAGATATAGACGCCCGCCTTGCGGATGAAAGCGCTGCTTCGCTCCCACATGTGGGTGGCGAGCCCTCTGAGGGTAGGGAGCCTGTAGGGCGGCAGTTCCATGACAAAGGGCGCCGTGGGCTTGCCCCGAAAGAGGGTGTACCTGAACACAATGCCTGTCAGAATGGCGATGGCGATGCCGACGAGGTACATCGAGATGAGAACGATGTCCTGGTGGGTGGCAAACAAGGCAGCGGCGAACAGGACGTAGACCGGCAGGCGGGCAGCGCAGGACATGAAGGGGCACAGTAGCGCCGTCAGGAGGCGGTCTCTGCGGCTTTCCAGGGTGCGGGTGGCGTAGATGGCGGGCACGGTGCAGCCGAAACCAATCAGCATGGGTATGAAAGACTTGCCGTGCAACCCCAGGCGATGCATCACCCGATCCATGACAAAGGCCGCCCGCGCCAGGTACCCGGTGTCCTCCAGCAGTGCGATGAAGAAGTACAGGAAGAATAGCAGCGGTATGAACACCATGACGCCACCCACGCCGGCGATTATCCCGTCGAGGGCCAGAGCCACCAGCCAGTCGGGTGAACTGACAAGGTTGAGAAAGCGCTCAGTCCAGTGGGAAAACGGTCCGGTGATCACCTCGTCGAACCAGTCCATGTAGGGCGCAGCAATGTCAGTGACCAGCTTGAACATTACCCACATCACCGCCACGAAGATGGGGATGCCCAGGAGACGGTGGGTAACGACGGCATCTATTCTGTCGGACAGGATTCGACGAGTTACCGCTGGCCGCTCCATCGCCTCCTTGACCAGGCCCGTGATGAAACCGTACCTGCGGTCGGCAATGACCGTATCCGCGTCCTCGCCGTAGATGCTGCGCAGGTGAGCCACGCTCTTCTCGGCCGCCTGGAGAAGCTTGGCGCCGCCGCGGGCGGCGGTCACCCTCTCACGGATGTCTGCGTCCTCCTCCAGGAGCTTTATCGCCAGCCAGCGGGGTGGGTAGTGGTCGACACGGATAGTCTCTGCCTCGATGAGGTCGTAGAGCTTGGCGATCTCCGTCTCTACCTCGCGGCCGTAGTCCACCAGGGGCTGCCCCTTGCGGGGGTAGGTCATGTCGTGGGTTGTCACTGGAGCGATCTCTTTCTAGGAGGGCTGATCACCCTCTGTCTTTGGCTGCGGCTGCCTTTCTTCTTAGCTCAGACCTGGCCGCTTGGATGATCTTCTCCTTTAGCTCCTCTATGCCCTGGCCTCGGCTGCCGACCGTAGGCACCACAGGGATCCCGCCCAGGCCCTCGGACAGCTTGGCAATGTCGACCTTGTAGCCACGGGCTTCGGCCATGTCGCTCATGTTGAGGGCGATGACCAGATCGGCGCCCAGCTCCAGGATCTGCACCGCCAGATAGAGGTTGCGCTCCAGGTTAGCGGCATCCACCACGTCCACCACCACCTGTGGCCGCTCATCGACTATGTAGTCGCGGGCGATGACCTCCTCCAGGGAGTAGGCAGTGAGGCTGTAGGTCCCGGGCAGGTCCACCACCTTGATGTCGCGCCCGTCGTGGCGCCAGATGCCCTCCTTCTTCTCCACCGTCTTTCCAGGCCAGTTGCCCACGTGCTGACGGCCACCTGTGAGGCTGTTGAAGATGGTGCTCTTGCCGGAGTTGGGATTACCGGCCAGGGCGATAGTGAATTCTTCAGCCACGCTTCCTATCTCCCGCCTAGATGAGCTCTACCATGATCTTGTGGGCCATGCCTCGCCCAAGGGCCAGGCGAGAACCACGCACCGCCACGAGGAGTGGCCCTGACGAGCCCGCCTGAACTATCCTCAGCGTTTCCCCGGGGGTCAGTCCCATATCGGCCAACCTGCGCCGTATGCCCCATCCTCCGCGAATACCTACCAGGCGCACTTCCTCTCCGGCGCTCGCCATCGAAAGAGACATCAAGGCATTCACACCTTCTCTACTAGGATCTCTCTGGCCTCTTCCTTGCGCAGGGAGAGATGGTAGCCCCTGATCAAGAGGTCCAGCGGGTCACCCAAGGGAGCTACCTTCACTACCTCCACCTCAGTGCCGGGCACCACACCCATGTCCAGGATGCGGCGGCGAACAGGCCCCTCGCCGCCTACTTTGACAATGATGCCTCTCTCCTTGGGCTTGAGTTCGCTCAGGGCGTACCGTGTCATTCCATTACCTCCGGGGCTGATCTCCTCCCGCCCCGTCCTTTTCCACCGGTTTCACCATCACATTCTTGGCCAGGTCCGCTGCCAACTCCACCGGCCGCCCGTCCACTCGCACCTGCACCGAACCGTCTCTGGCGCTTGCGCCCTCGGTGTCCAGTATGCAACCAGGGCTGATGTGCAAGCGGGCAAGGCGGTGAAGGAAGTCTGCGCTCTCCTCGCGGATGCGCACTACGCGGACGAACCCGGGAGGGCGAACCTCACTCAGAGGCGTCGCCCCCTCCTCCCTAGCTCGACCCTCCCTGCCAGGGATGGCGTGGCCATGGGGGCAGGCCTCCAGGTCGCTCATTAGCTCCGCCAGCCGCTCCTCCAGGGCTGGGGAGGTAGCGTGCTCTAGCTTGCACGCCTCGTCGTGGACATCCTCCCAGGAGAAGCCCAGAAAGCGGATCAGGAAGTTCTCCCAAAGGCGGTGGCGTCGAACGAGGGAGGTGGCCAGACGCCCTCCCTGCTTGGTCAGTCGCACCGCCCCGCGCGGCTTGTGGGAGACGAGGCCCTTGGCAGACAGGCGCCCGAGCATCTCCGTCACCGAAGGCTGGGACACGTCCAGCCGGCGTGCAATAGAGGAGGTGGTAGCTTCCTCCCCCGCCTCGCTCAACTCAGCCACGGCCTTCAAGTACATCTGCGCGCGTTCGTCGATCATTAGGCATCCCTACCAGTATAACATAGGCTGGCCTAAGTCATCCATCGCGATTATACCAATTGTGGATTTTGCGTCAAGCGCTTTCGCTGGCACTTGGGGAGAATTCTTTCCGCGCATTGAGAACGGCAAGCCATTCTTGACAGCGGCCAGGGATGAGAAGGCATTGAAGGATCTAATCGGTCGGTGGGGCCCGGTGACCTTAGATTAGCCGTGCCGGTGAGCTGTCGGTCGCTGCTGCGCTGGGCGCTTCAGTCGGGTTTCTACCCCTTGGAGCTAGAGGGCTTAATGGTCAGGGGAAACCTACGAGGCCCCGGCCGGGGCGTACCTGCCCTCGGCCTGGTACTAGACGCCGGCTCGGCGGTGTCTGAGTCCGCTGGTTCTAGTATTTTACCGCCTTGCCGTATTTCTCCCGCAGGACTCTCTTCAGAACCTTCATCGCCGGATTGCGCGGCAGGGCGTCGATGAAATCGACGGACCTGGGCTTCTTGTAGCTGGCCAGGTTCCCCTTGCAGAACTCGATGACCTCCTCCTCGGTCAGCGTTTCCCCCGGCTTGGTGACCACGATAGCCTTGACGCTCTCGCCCCACTGCTCATCGTGGACCCCGATGACCGCCACCTCCAGGATCTTGGGGTGCTTGTACAGTACCTCCTCCACCTCCGCCGGATAGATATTCTCCCCGCCGCTGATGATCATGTCCGTCTTGCGGTCCACCACGTAGAAGAAGCCTTCCTCATCCTGGCGAACGGCGTCACCTGAGTGGAACCAACCGTTCCTGAAGGCTTGAGCCGTCGCCTCTGGGTTGTTGTAGTATTCCTTCATGATGGCGGGGCCGCGATAGATGGCCTCCCCCACCTCGCCCACTGCCACATCCCTGTCCTGGTCGTCCACCACCCGGATCTCAACGAACGGCAGGGCTCTGCCCACCGAGGCCACCTTGCGCTCTGCATCCGAGGGCCTCAGCATGGAGACCAGCGCATTCGACTCCGTCTGGCCAAAGCAGTCGAAGATCTTCACGTTGGGAAACGCTTCCTTGAACCGTTTTCGCAACTCGGTGGGCAGGACAGCTGCGCCTGAGAACCAAGCCTTCAGGGAGCTGGTGTCGTACTTGTCCAGGTCGGGTAGCTGCAGCAGGAAGTTGGCCATGGCAGGAATCAGCAGCACCGAGTCGCATTTCTCTCGCTCTATGAGCTGCAAGACCTCCACCGGATTGAACACCTGCGCCGGCAAGATGACCGTCGACCCAAAAAGGAGATAGGCCAGGCACATGCCAAAGGAGGCCAGATGAAAGATGGGAGGGGCAGCGCAGGCTCGCCAGACCGACATGTCACCGATATCGGGTTCGCGGCCAGCCTCGACGGTGGCCAGGGTCCAGATCATGATCTGACCCTTGTGCGTAAGGACAGCTCCCTTGGGCCGGCCAGTGGTTCCAGCAGTGTACATGATGAAAGCCGGGTCGTCTTCCTCCACCAAGACGAGCGGCTCATCGTCCGGATACTTCTGCAGAAGGCTCTCGAAATGAAGCATCCCTTCCACCGGCTTCTCAGTCACCGAGATGTACTGCCTAACCTTGGGGAGATTCTTCTGAATCCCCCGAATAGTGTCAACGAAGGTCTCTCCCAGGATGAAAGCCACGGCATCGGCATTGTTGGTGATATACGTGAGCTCTTCAGGATGAAGACGAAAGTTTAGGGGAACGGCTATTGCGCCTATTTTGGCCAGGGCAAAGTAAGCCTCAAGGAACTGGTTGCAGTTGAAGAGAAGGATGGCCACCTTCTCCCCTTTCTTGATCCCCATATCCATAACGGCATGAGCCAGCCGATTGATGCGGGCGTTGAACTCACGATAGGTCAGGCGTGTATCCCCGTAGACAACCGCTTCCTTGTCGGGAAGCCTGCGGGAGTTGCGGGCGATTATCTCCCCCAGAAGAAGCCTTCTTCCCAGTGCTTCTTCGATCTCTTGCCTCGACTGCATGAAACCCACCTCTCCCGAGACCCCTAGCGAAAAGAAGCCCCGACTGTTCAGCCTGCCAGTAGTCCCCCTCCTCGAGGAGAATGGGCCGTTGGTGCCCCCGGCAGGACTCGAACCTGCAACCAGCTGCTTAGAAGGCAGCCGCTCTGTCCGCTTGAGCTACGGGGGCACTCGCCTGCCGCTAGGCACACCCCCTGCAACTGTAGCAACCCCCCTTTGCCAGCGTCAACCCGGACGATGCTGAGCAGGCCTGCCGTCTAGGCCCCCCGATAGACCGTCTTCACCTTGTGCAGAGGGATCAGGCCCCTTCCCACAGAGGTCACGCCCACAATCTCCAGCCTGTCGACGTCCGTAGAGGTAGTGACGTGCTTCTGAACCAAACGGCCCAGGGGCTGAGCACTGACCACCGCCAGCACAGCCGCCGTAAGGACGCTGGGAAGGCGTTCGAATCGTCGCCGATTGCCCACAGCCAGCAGAGAGGCCAGCCCAGCCAGGACGCCAGCCACCGCCAGGTTGGTGCCGCACAGAGGCGATACGGCCAGATGCGATTCGCCTTGCTTGAGGCGAGCCAGCCCCTCGGCGGCGCACTCGCTGATCTTGTCGGCCGGGACGTTGCCGTAGATGTAGAAGCCATCGAGAGAAGCCCGCCCCACCAACCGCGTGTGCTGCCCTACCCTTCCCAGCAGAATCGATACGGTGGCATGTTCCAAGGCATGATTACGACGGGCAGCAGCGATCATCCCGGCTAGCATCTGAACCCTCCGTGCCTCACAGTATATCACCGCGCCACAGGGCATCCTCTAGCTTTTGGTGATGCCTGGCACGAAGGACTGGGCGCGAACATTGACACTCACCGTGACGGTCTTGGGGCTGCCCCCGACGTAGGGCGCCTCCAGGAGTACCGTGCCCACGTATTTGCCCTTGGGCAGGCCCGCCAGGTTGGCCTGAATGGTCAGGCTAGACGCCTCGCCCCCCAGATCCTCGCTCAAGGCCAGCCCCTGTTTCGCCGATAGCTCGAGCCACGAAGCCGAGGGGGAGGCCGCCCAGACCAGGATGCCAGTACGAGGGTTGGAGATCGTCACTTCGGCGGATTGGCTCAGGCCCTCAGGGCGAGTAGTCAGCTCGAGGTTAAGGGTGCTCACCTCCAGCATAGGCACCCCTACTATCGTCGAGCGGTCACCGTCCACCTCCGTCGGGTCCAGATGGGAGTCAGCGGGCCGCGGCATGTCCATGTCGTCGTAGCAGTAGTCGGAAGAATCGCAGGCAAAGTTCTCCAGCTTCAGGGCCTCGGCGAAGTCCCTGTACGACAGGTCGGGCAGCGTGACCTCCAGGGCCTGCCAGAGGGGACCTCCCTCTGGCTCGGGAGGATGAGCTATGCATCCCAAAACAAGCTCCTGATAGGGATACTGGGAGCGGTCGTGGCCGAAGCCGTCGTCGAAGGGCCCACAGCTATAAGGGGTGCGCGGCCAGGCGGGAAAGCGAGGGTTAAGGGGGTGGTTCACAAAGACGAAGCCGTTGTAGCTCCAGATAGCGTAGTACCAGTCCTCGATGACCTGGGGGTTACGGTCGGCCACAATGGGCCGGAACTCGGTGGCCAGGTTCCATTTGTCGACCAGGATGCGTGTGCCGCGGGCGATATTGTAGGCAAAGTGGGCGGCCACCATAAGCTGCTCCCGCGTCGGTTCGCCGGTAGTGTTCTGCATGCCGGTGGTCACCTGCATGATGCCATAGCCGCAGTCACGGGAGATGAGGGCCGGCCCGATGCCGCCATAGGGGACGGAGAAGGCCGCCTGCGACCACGTGCTCTCGATCCAGCCGATGGCCTTGAGGATAGTAGGAGGAACGTATGGCTCGCTGAAGCCGGAGCCGATGGGCGGGAAAGACGTCGGCGAAGGGGTAGCATAGCGAGTAGGGTAAGGCGTGGGGCTAACGGTAGGGGTGGGCGTCGGACTGAAGGTAGGGGTGGGAGTGCGCCTCCGCGGCCGTACCCGCGTAGGGGCGGCCATCTCCGTCGTCGTCGCAGAGTCCGCGGGCGTAGCGGTGGCCGTCTCCGTCAGCCTCGCCAAGCCTCGGGCCGTGGCGCTGACCGTCTCCGTCGGCGTACCGGTCGCTGTCTCCGTCGGCGTCGGCGAGCCTGCGGGCGTAGGGGTAGGCGTCTCCGTCGGCGTCGCCGTCGCCGGAGTGCCGGGCTGCCGCGGGCCTGTCTCCAGAGGCGGCAGGCCGAAGTAGAGGTCGTCGGGGAAGAGGCCATCGACAGCCGCCAACTCGAAGGTCTGAGTATAGACCGTGCGATAGTCCTCAGCGTCATAGGAGATGATATCAAACGGCCCCATGGGGCTCCCCGTGGCAGCGCACAGATCGAAGTCGCCAGCCTGCGCCGGCGGCGACAGGCCGTCCGCCCGTAGCAGAAAGACCAGGCTCAAGGACAAGAGGACAGCTATGAGACGTAGCCTACTGGGAATCATCGGCCAGCCAACCAATGAACTCCAGGTTGCCTCTGTCCGCCACCGTCTCCCGTCCCTCACCCAACTCGATGATCACCAGATGCTCCCGGCCGGGCTGGGCTGCCGAACTCCCCTCGAAGGAGCGTACAACCAGATAGTCGCCCTCGGGCGACCAGCCCGCCGGCACGTCGAAGCCCTGATCGGGCCCGGGTGTGACCTCTTCCAGCTCTCTCTCGGTCAGGGAAACAAGCGCCGCCGCACTGGCGCCGTCGGCAGGCGACCGCCCCACGGTGATGCGCTCTCCATCCGGGTGCCACACGGGATTGAAATGGTCGCCGGCGTCCAGCGCCTTCGAGAAATCGGCCAGGGGTTGCGGCTCTGCACCTTCGACAAGCTCGGCCACGAAGGCCCGGATACCTATCCGGTCGTCTGTGGGCTGACGGGCCAGAAAGGCAACGCGGGAGCCATCGGGGGAGAGATGCCAGTCGCGGGCCGGCTCGTCGCTGGCCTGGACCAGCAACCGAGGACTGTCCCCTGCCGCGGCCACAGCTCCGAAGTGAGTGCCGCTAAGGACGATCTGAGCGAAATAGAGGGAGGCGCCATCGGGCGAATAGCCGATGGGGAAGAGCTCGAAGACTTCTTGCTCTTCTAGAAGAACGGTCTCACTGCCGTCGCTCACATCCACCCGCAGCAGAGAGGCGGTCCGGCCGATCTCCCCCCAGGGGCCGTTCCGACGCACGACAATGGAGCTTCCATCCGGCGACCAAACGGGCTTGCTGAGGTGATCTAACCCTTCGGCCAGCAGGCGTGTCTTGCCGCTATCCAGCTCCAGCAGCCAGGCCTGGGCATCCAGAGCCGGGTCTCCGCCAGCCGCGGGCAGCATCAGATAGACGATACTCTCGCCGTCGGGGGAAAGGCTGGCCGATATGCCCACGTCGGGGGCGTGCTCCACCTCAGCCACCTTCCCCCGCCTTTGGGGCTCGGCAGCCGCCGCCAGCCAGATGACGTCCGCCTCGCTGCCGAACTCCTTGTACAGTAGCCGCAGCCCTTCCTCGGGCACACCGGTGGGCAACGGCGTGCCGACCTCGGTGGGCGTGGGACTGACGTCGCCTTCCCCGTTGCAACCGCCTGCGGCAAGCGCCGCCAGGATAACCACCACCAAGAAAGCAAACAGACTTCGCACGACCTTTACTCCTCACTCCCCGACACCGAGGTCTCAGCCTCCCGCAGGACAGTGCGCACCCGCCGATATATGTACCAGGCCGCCACCGCGGCCAGAACTATCAGGATGGGTATGTCCGCTGGACGCATCCACTCCCTGATCCGCTCCCAGTTCTCGCCCAGGAGGAAGCCAGACCAGGCCAGCCCCAGCGACCAGGGGAAGGACCCCACGAAGGTCAGGATACTGAACCGCCAGAGGTTCATACGGGCGATGCCCGCCGGCAAGCTGATAAAGGTACGTATTACCGGCAGCATCCGCGAGATGAACACCGCCCGATCGCCGTAGCGAGCGAACCAGCGCTCGGCCTGCTCCACCTCGTGGCGGGTGATGAGCACGTAGCGCCCGTAGCGCAGGAGGAGGGGACGTCCGCCCCAGGCCCCGACGCCGTAGGCCACCCAAGAGCCGATCAGATTGCCCAGGGCGCCGCAAAAAGCAGCCAGGAACAGCCACTCCACCCCCAGCCCGCGGTCGTCCACCAGGAACCAGCCGGCCAGGGGCATGATGATCTCGCTGGGGAGAGGGATGCAGGCACTCTCGATGGCCATCAGGGCGACGACCCCTGGCCACTCGATGAGGTCGTAGACGTACTCGACGAAGTCTAGTAGTAGCTCTTCGATTGCCCTCCACCACCTTGCCCGGCTTCTACCACCAGCAAGGGCAAGTTGTGGTCAGAAAGGGGCCTCGTCCATTCGCCTGAGTTTAGCAGCAGGTTCCGATAGGTGTCAACGTTTGCCTGGCGCGTTAGCCACCAGCAGGGCGAGCAGGGTCTCGATGAGGAGCCAGCCTCTCATGCTGACCTGCCCTACCCACTCCACCGCCTGCGGGCATGCCACGCGCCTGCACTGAGGGCGACCACCGCCGCAATGCCAGCCACCGAGATCTCGCCGGTCATGTCGAGATCCAGTCGAGTCTGGCTACGGTGTGGCTAGGCTCAGGCGGCCTGCGGGCTGCCGGTGATGGCGCTGAGTTCGTCTAGGACATCGAAGTGCCGGATCTCAAAATCCGAGAAGGCCGGATTGGACCTGAGGCCAGCGGCCATCTCGCTATCCAGGTAGTTGTCGGCGGCCTGGCGGCTGGTGAAGATGTGGAATCCGCCAACCGTTGATCCTTCTCGAATCCAGGTCTTCGCTACGAGGCCGGGCATGCTCCTGAGTGCGTTCGCGTAGTCAGTGAAGGGACCCTTCAAGTCATCCAGACTGGCCGAGGACGTGAATGTGATCAGTACAGCATGCATGGTGCCCCCCTTCTGCTGGCGGTTTCTGCCGCTTCATAGATCCGCAATAAGACAAGCGTAAGCACGGTCTACACCTCTTGAAGGAAAATGTCAAGGCGAGGTGAGCCTTGCTGGTCTTAGTCTTGGACGATCTGATGCCGCCGAGGAGCGCCCGCACCCGCGAGTGTGGGCAAGGGAAGAAGCTACGGCCACCCCATCGCGCCCACGAACCGCACGATGGCGCTGGCCAGCGGGAGGGCGGTCATGGCGGCGCTAGAGGCATGCCGCAGTGGGGGCAAGAAGTTCGGCCGCCATCGTCATGATAGCCACAGTTCGGACACACTGGCCCACGTGGCTGCGGCGGTGGTGCTGATTTGGTGACTGACGGCTGCTCCTCTTCCGCCGCCTCAGGCGCCTCTTCCTCTGCCACCGCTGGCACCTCTTCCTCTACTGGCGGCTGCTCCTCTTCCTCAGAATCCTCACGGAGGCGCTCCTCATAGGGGACGTGTGTCGCTCCCTCGGTCAGAGGTGGGAGGACTACGCCACCTATGCCCGCAGCCTCCTCCTCGAGAAGCCATGTACACAACAGGGTAAGTGGCCAGCCGATAATCAAGTCGTAGACGAATTGGGCTATTGCAAACGACAGTCCGGTAAGGAAGAAGCCCAGTGGCACCCACCACAGTGCGCTCACGGGATTATCGATAATGACCAGAGTCAGTGGCCACCAGATGCCGACCGCGGCCGATCCGACCAGGAGAATCATAAAGATTAGTTTGAGTACAGTGCCGATGCCTAACAGAAACAATCCGACGCTTCGCCGCATGTCGCCAGCCTCCCTTGGCCGCCTAAGGCGTCGATTTGGGCCTTGCTATTCGACGGCTCCCCCCATCCTACTCGCCCCCGCCAGTGCGGCCTAGAACTGGAATCACCAGAATGGCCAAATTGAGCGGACCCTAATCCGGCGTCTGGCGAACTGCCGCACCATCACGACGACATACGATAGAGAGATGACCGCCCCTCCTGCCGCCACAAACGGGATTGCCGCTTCTTGGCTAATGGCCTCCGAACTCAACAGGGCCGTGCCGGCAATCATCACACCAAGTCCAACCATCGCGGCAACGGCGAGCAACCCCCCAGTAAGGACGTCCCCGAATTCCATGTCATGCACTCGCAGCCCAGCACCGGGCGCATAGACTAGGCAGGCAGGTGTCGAATTCTCAACGCTCTGCAGGCTGACGACGAAATCCTGCCCCTGGTTAAGGAAGGGAACCACGCAACGACCCGTGAAGCGGTTGCCATGCTGCCGCTCGCAATCTATCCGGTCTTGCAGCTCAAGTGGTGCTTCCTCTACCTCCAGGGAGAGCATCTTAGCCTCAGGGTCGAGCGTGATGAATATCTCCTGCGACTCGATTGACACATTGCCCGTGTTTTTCAGTCGGACGCGGAAGCCATGCACCTTCCCGGCCGGCACGAAGGATTCAGGCGCGTCCGTTCGCCCAACTAGCGCAGCCCTCACTCGGACTTCCAAGTCTTCGCCAGGCTGCGACTCGAAGGGGATGATTAGGCCTCTAGTCAGCACCTGGTAGCCCAGCGTCTTGCGCGTCCTGCGCCAGATTTCGATGCCCACAGCCACAACTGCTCCGAGAGCCGCAGCCGCCACCCCGCCTAAAAAGGGAAGAATAGGCTCCATCATAGCTCCTTACCCACGCCGCGGTTCGTTCACGTTCAACAAACCACGGGACTTTGGTGCCCTCAATTCTACTCGCAGCCGCGTGGGCTGGCAAGGGAAGAAGCTACGGCCACCCCATCGCCACCGCGAACCAGGCGAGGGCGTTAGCCACCAGCGGTTCCTTACTTATAGCAACCGCACCACGTCAGGCCTATCGTCTCAGGGGGGCCAATCTGTATCTCTGAACAATGATAAGTCATCCCAGGAGGGCAAGGATTATCACATAGGCCCAGAGAGCAAGAGCCGCCGTCGTCACCGCCCAGCAGAGCGTAGGCGATGACCGCAAGCAGGGTTACTATGGCAAGCCCACTAACTGCGAAGCTCCAGAGCATCCATCTTCTGACGGCCATAGCGCCTCTATCCTACTCGCAGCCGCGTGGGCTGGCAAGGGAAGTGCCGAGATGGAAGACAACCAGGCCCATCCGGGTTGACCCCAGCCCGCCACATAGTATGATTCGAGCCAAGAGAGACGGTGGTGACCCAACCACGATGGATATCGGCAAGCTTCCCAATCAGCTCCTAGGCCAACTGCTGGCCCGCATCGGCCCCGACGTGTCGGGGCGCGTGGTCGTGGGGCCGGCGGTGGGCCAGGACGCTGCCGTTATCGACATGGGCCCGCGGCTCCTCGTGGCCAAGAGCGACCCCATCACCTTCGCCAGTGACCTCATCGGCTGGTACGCCGTCCACATCAACGCCAACGATGTGGCCTGCATGGGGGCCAGGCCGGCCTGGTTCCTGGCCACCGTCCTCCTGCCCCAGGGGGCCAGCCAGTCGCTGGCGGAGGGCATATTCGACCAGATCCTCGACGCCTGCCGCCAGATGGAGGTGGAACTCGTCGGCGGCCACTTCGAGATTACCTATCGCCTCGACCGGCCGATCGTGGTGGGGGCGATGCTGGGGGAGGTGGACCGCGACAGGCTGGTGCGGGGGTCGGGGGCGCAGCCCGGCGACCACCTGATCCTGACCAAGGGCATCGCCATCGAAGGCACGGCGGTGCTCGCCCGCGAGGCGGGCGATGCCCTGCGGCAGAAGGGCGTGGCCGCCGAAATGCTGGAGACGGCCAGGGGCTACATCTTCCAGCCGGGCATCAGCGTGGTCAGGGAGGCCCTCCTGGCGGTGGAGAAGGCGTCCGTCCACGCCATGCACGACCCCACCGAAGGAGGCCTGGCCACCGCCCTCTACGAGATGGCCGAGGCCTCCGACGTGGGAATGCAGCTCGAAGAGGCGGCGGTACCCGTGCTGCCGGCCACTCGGGCCGTGTGCCGGGCAGCGGGGCTGGACCCACTGGGGCTGCTTGCTTCGGGTGCCCTGCTCATAGCCCTACCCCCGCAGGACAGCGACCGGCTCCTCGCCGCTCTGGAGGAGTCAGGCATAGCCGCCGGACGCATCGGCACGGTTACACCAAAGGATGCGGGCGTTATAATAGAAAAACCTGAGGGCCCCACGATGGCCCTGTCCACGTTCGCCAGGGATGAGGTGGCTCGTTTCCTTGCCCAGGAGGGGCAAGCGGGCGAGACACCAGGAGGCCCCGAGGAAGCGCCGTGACCAGCAAGAAACCGACAACCATTGGCGAGCTACGCAGCTCCGGCTACCATGTGTACGGCGTCAGGGAGGAGATGCGCCGGAACCTCATCGAGAAGATCCGCTCCAACGAGAGGCTTTTCCCGGGGATCATTGGCTTTGATGATACCGTCGTCCCCCACCTGGAGAACGCCATCCTCTCCGGCCAGGACATCATCTTCCTGGGCGAGAGGGGGCAGGCCAAGTCGCGTCTTATTCGTGCCCTGGTATCCCTGCTGGACGATGAGGTGCCAGCCATCGCCGGGTGCGAGATCAACGACAACCCCTACGCCCCCATCTGCAAGCGCTGCCGCGACTGGCTGGCGCAAGAGGGAGAGGACGTGGAGATCACCTGGCTCGATCGCGACGAGCGCTACGGCGAGAAGCTGGCCACGCCCGACATCACCATCGCCGACCTCATCGGCGAGGTGGACCCCATAAAGGTGGCCGAGGGCCGCTACCTCTCCGATGAGCTGACCGTCCACTACGGCCTCATCCCTCGCCACAACCGCGGCATCTTCTGCATCAACGAGCTCCCCGACCTGGTGGAGCGCATCCAGGTGGGCCTCTTCAACATCATGGAGGAGCGAGACGTCCAGATCCGCGGCTATCGTATCCGCCTGCCCCTGGACGTCCTCGTCGTGGCCAGCGCCAACCCGGAGGACTACACCAATCGCGGCCGCATCATCACCCCTCTCAAGGACCGCTACGGCGCTCAGATTCGCACCCATTATCCCCGCAACGCCGAGTACGAGATCGCCATCATGGAGCAGGAGCGCACCCCCCTCGAAGGGGATGACCACCCCCTGAACGTGCCGCCCTACATGAAGGAAGTGGTAGCCGAGATCACCCGCCTGGCTCGCCGCAGCCCCGATATCAACCAGCGCTCCGGCGTCTCGGTGCGGGCCTCCATCGCCGGCTACGAGACCCTCCTGGCCAACGCCTTCCGGCGGGCCATTCGCCTGACGGAGCGAGTCATCGTGCCCCGCATCAGCGACCTGCCCTACGTCATCCCCTCCATCAGCGGCAAGCTGGAGTTCGAGGCGCTGGAGGAGGGGCGAGAAGAGCAGATCATCGAGAAATTTATCCAGGGGGCGGTGTCCACCGTGTTCAATCGCTATCTCAGCCTCAGCGAGCTGGAGCCGGTGGTAGCTCGCTTCAAGGAAGGGTTTGCGCTGGAGGTGGCCGACACCATGCCCTCGGCCCAATACGTGCGCATCGTCAAGCAGGTGGAGGGCCTGCGCGACGCCGTCGCCAAGCTGGAGGCAGGCCGGAACCCGGGCCTGGTGGCGGCGGCGGTGGAGTTCGTGCTGGAAGGGCTGCACCTCAACAAGCGCCTCAACAAGGACAGAATCGCTGGCCGGACCCTGTATCGAGGCTAGCATGTACGCCTACCGCTACTCGGAATGGGACGGCAGCCAGGACGTACCGCCCCTGGACGCCGACGACGTCCTGGCCAGCATCACCGACGACCTGCTGGACTTCGGTGACCTTCAGCACGCCCTGCGCAACCTGTTGCAGCGGGGCATGCGCGATCCCCTCGGCCAGCGTCCCCAGGGCCTGCGCCAGCTCCTGCAGCAGCTTCGCCAGCAGCGCCGCCAGATGCTCGACCACTACGACCTGACCTCAGCGTTCGACGACATCCAGAAGCGTCTGCAGGAGATCGTGCGGCTGGAGAAGGAGACCGTCGAGCGGCGGCTGGACGAGGCCATCCGCCAGCTCGAGGGGCGGGAGAGCCCCCTCCGCGCCTTCCAGGAGGCGATGAAGGAGGACGGCGCTCAACAGGGTCAACCGGATCGCCAGTTCGCCCAGATGCTCAAGGACATCGCCGAGAAGAAGAAGGGCTTCCTGGAGAACCTGCCAGAGGACGTCGGTGGCCAGGTGAAGGAGCTGCAGAACTACGAGTTCATGGACCCCGAGGCTGGCGCCAAGTTCCAAGAGCTCATGGAGATGCTCAAGCAGGCGATGATGGACTCCTTCTTCAACAATCTATCCAGCCAGATTGCCAGCCTGACCCCCCAGGAGACGCAGCGCCTCAAGGAGATGGTGCGTGAGCTGAACCAGATGCTCTCCGAGAAGATGGCCGGCGGCCAGCCCGACTTCCAGCAGTTCATCCAGAGCTACGGCGACATGTTCCCCGACAAGTCGGGGCCTCAGAGCCTGGAGGAACTGACCGCCCAGATGCAGCACCAGATCTCCGTCATGCAGAGCCTCCTGGATAGCCTGCCCGCCGACATGCGCCGCCAGCTTCAGGACCTGCTGATGGAGAAGATCAGCGACCCTGAGCTTCAGCACGACCTGCACGAGCTGGCCGTCAATCTGGACATCCTCCAGCCCATGCGCGACCTGGGCAACCGCTACCCCTTCCATGGTGATGAAGAGCTGGACCTTCTTGAAGCCCTGCACCTCATGGACCGCCTCCAGGGGCTGGACGAGATGGAGAGACAGTTGGAGCGCACCCAGTATGGCGGCAGCCTGGACGAAATCGATGAAGATAAGTTACGGGAACTCCTGGGCGAGGAGGCCTACGAGACCCTCCGCCAACTCAAGCAATTCCTGGAGGTGCTGGAGGAAGCGGGCTACATCCGCCGCAAGGGCAGTACCTGGGAGCTCACCCCTCGCGCTATCCGCAAGATCGGCCAGAAGGCCCTGAACGAGATCTACGCCCAGCTCAAGAAAGCCGCCCGCGGCAAGCATCCCTTGCGTGAGCGAGGCTCGGGCGGCGACCGCACCGACGAGACCAAGCGGTACGAGTTCGGCGACCGCTTCGACCTCCACCTGGGCCAGACCGTCATGAACGCCGTCCTCCGGGAGGGGCCCGGCCTGCCCCTGCACCTGGACAAGGACGACTTCGAGGTCTACCGCTCGGAGCAGCTCACCCAGACGGCCACAGTGATGATGCTCGACCTCTCCTGGTCCATGGCCCTGCGGGGTAGCTTCCATGCCGCCAAGAAGGTGGCCCTGGCCCTGAACAACCTCATCCGCAGCCAGTTCCCCCACGATACGCTCTACATCCTGGGCTTCTCCGCCTACGCCCGCGAGCTAACCGCCGAGCAGCTTCCCTACCTTCGCTGGGACGAGTCAGTGCTGGGCACCAACATGCACCACGCCTTCATGCTGGCCCAACGCCTCTTGGCCAGGCACAAAGTGGGCACCCGCCAGGTGATCATGATCTCCGACGGCGAGCCCACCGCCCACCTGGAGCACGGCCGCTCCTACTTCGCCTACCCACCCAGCCCCATCACCATCCGCGAGACCCTCAAGGAGGTGCACCGCGCCACTCGCAAGGGGATCATCATCAACACTTTCATGCTCGACCGTAACTATTACCTCAAGGAGTTCGTCAATCAGATCGCAAGGATAAACAAGGGGCGGGTGTTCTACACCACGCCCGATAGGTTAGGCCAGTACATAGTGGTGGACTACGTGGCCCAGAAGCGCAAGCGGATCAGCGGTGCCTGAGAGGCGCGAGTCAGCGGCGAAAGGTGAGATGCAGGCATGAGACCGCTCACCCCCTGGCACAGGTTAGCCCTTGGCGGCACCGCATTCCTCGTTCTATGGGCGGTGGGCACTGCCGGCTACATGACGATCGAGGGCTTCGGCTTCCTCGACGCCGTCTACCAGACGATCACGGCGATAACGACGGCGGGGTTCGGGGAGATCAACCCGCTAGGGGATGCGGGACGCGTTTTCACGATTGCTATTATCGTCGTGGGGATCGTGGTTATCTTGTACATCTTGACGGCGGTGATGCAGGTAGCCGTGGAAGGCGAGCTGGAGAGTTTATTGGGGGTACGTAGAATGAGAGGAAAGATCGAGGCTCTGCGTGATCACTACATCCTGTGCGGCTTCGGGCGCGTGGGTGAGGAGATCGCCCGCGACCTCATAGCTCGGAGCGTGCCCCTCGTCATCGTCGACTCCAACCCGAAGGCCATAGAGCGCGCTCGCAAGCAGGACTACCTCTTGGTGGAAGGCGACGCCAGCTCCGACGCCACCCTGCTCGAGGCCGGCATCGAGCGCGCCCGCTGCCTGCTGGCCGCCTCCGACTCGGACTCCGGCAACACCTATATCGTCCTCACCGCCAAAGCCCTCAACCCCGGCCTGTTCGTCGTGGCCCGCGTGGGCCAGCCCGCCAGCACGACGCCAATGCTGCGGGCAGGCGCCGACCGGGTCATCTCCCCTTACAGCATCGGCGGCCGCCGCATGGCCCTATCCGCCCTTCAGCCGCTGGTGGTCGACTTCATCGACACCCTGGCCACCGGCCGCCACGGCGAGCAGATCCTGGCCGAGCTGGAAGTAACCGAGGAGTCGAATCTTGCCGGCCACACCATCCAGGAGTGCTTCCGCACCTGCCCCAGCGCCACCATTCTTGGCCTTCAGAAGCCCACCGGCGCCATCCAGGTGGGGCCGCGGGAAAGCACCATCCTGGAGCTGAGCGACCGCCTGATGGTGCTGGGGGACGAGGCCGAATTGGAGGCCATCAGTGGCCCGGGGCCACCGCCCGAGCGGGCAGAGCAAGCAACCCCGAGAAGAGCCTAGCCGCCACCACGACAGAATGCCCTTGCCCCCTCCCTGGCTGGGCGCTAGCATGGGCCTGGAGCGAATCGCCTATGCAGTCAGCCACCGTAATCGTTAACCCCGTCGCCCCCAACTTGCCCTCCCGCCGCCACCTGCGAGAGGCCGCTTCCTGGCTGCGCAGCCAGGGCTGGCAGGCGGACTGGGCTCTCACCCGCTTGCCGGGCGACGCTACGGCGATGGCCGCTCGCGCCGCCCAGGAGGGACGCTCGCTGGTGGTAGTCTGCGGTGGCGACGGCACCCTCAACGAGGCGGTGAACGGCCTGGCGGGCAGCGAAACCGCCCTGGCAGTCATTCCGGCGGGCACAGCCAACGTCTGGGCCAAGGAGGTCGGCATCCCTCGCCAGCCCATCGCTGCCCTGGAGGTGGCGGTACGCGGTCAGGCGAGGCGCATGGACCTCGGGCGGGCCAGCTCGCCCTCGGGAGAGAGAGAGCGCTACTTCTTCATGATGGCCGGCCTCGGTCTGGACGGCAGCATCGCCGCCTCCCTGCCCCTGAACGTCAAGCGATATCTGGGGGCCGCTACCTACGCCTTCATGGCCGTCGGCCAATCCCTACGATATCGGGGCCAGCGGGTCAAGCTGATCGTCGACGATGAGCCACTGGAGACCAGGCTTCTGATGATGGTGGTGGGCAATACCCGCGGCTATGCCGGTATTACCCAGGTAACGTCCCGCGCCTATGCCGACGACGGTCTCCTCGACGTGTGCATCTTCCAGGGGCGCCACACCCTGGACATCATCTTCCACACCCTGCGAGTAGCAGCCCAGGCGCACGTGAGAGCAAGCCCCGTCCTCTACCGGCGGGTGCGTCGGCTGGAGGTGCACAGCGAGACGCCCCTGCCAGCACAGCTCGACGGCGATTTCTACCCTGGCTATCCCACCGTCTTTGAGGCCGTGCCAGCCGTCCTCACGGTGATGGTGCCCCAGAAGAAGCTTCCCCTGTTTCGGCACCAGAAGCCCCAGTCATAGCCTCCAGCGAGCCTCCAGCCACCTGGAATAGGGTCGCGCCCGCCAGGAAGTCTGCCAAGAAGCGATCCAGCTCCGTGGCCGTAATCAGCACCTGTTCGTAGTCCGCGATGGCAGCCAGCACCGCCGCCCGGCGCTGGCTGTCCAGCTCCGAGAGGACGTCGTCCAAGAGGAGGACGGGCGACTCGCCCCGTCGTTCCAGGAGATAGCGGGCCTCGGCCAGCCGCAGGGCCAAGGCGATGGTGCGCTGCTGGGCCCGCGAGGCAAAGGTAGCCGCCGGGATGCCGTTAAGATGGAACAGCAGATCGTCGCGGTGAGGGCCCAGAAGGGAAACGCCGGCCCCTATCTCCCGCCCGCCCCACTGACCGATGACCTGAGCGAAGGCTGCAGCCAGCTCGCCCTGACTGAGGGAGGCGGCCCGGAGGCCATCGACCGCTCCCCCCAACTGGGGCTGATAACCCAGCGTCAGCTCCTCCTGGCCCTCGGTTAGGGCGGCGTGGGCAGCCGCGGCCAGGGGCCCCAGGCTGGCCACCGTCAGGGCCCGCGCCGAGACGATGTAGCTGCCCTCCCGCACTAGCTCCTGGCTCCAGAAGGCCAACTCCTCTCGGCGGGCGCTGCCCTCCTGCACTCGCTTCAGGAGATGATTACGCTGGAGGAGCACCTTGGCATAGCGCTGAAGGGCCCGCAGATAGCTCCCGTCCACCTGAGAGACGGTGATATCCAGATAGCGGCGGCGCAGGGAGGGCGGGCCGTCAATCACCTCCATGTCGTGGGCGGTGAACAGCACCGCGTTTAGCTGACCTACCGCATCGGCCAGGCGCCTGGGGACGCCGTTCACCCGCACCACCTTGTTAGCGCGGGGAACCCCGGCGGACCGGGCAGCAAGCGAGCCCGACCCTCCGCCGCGGCCAACGACGATCATCTCCAGCCGCAGAGGCCCACCACACCCCTCCACCTCAGCCACCAGGCGGGCCAGAGGCGGCGCCCCCTCCACCTGAGCGGCCTGCTGGCGGATCAACTCGCCATCGCTGTCGGCCCGGGGGGAGCGCATCGTCGAAAGGAGATAGACCGCCTCCAGAAGATTGCTCTTGCCCTGGGCGTTGCCCCCCACAATGACCACTGGCCCGGCGGGGAGGGAGAAGTCCAACCGGGGGAAGTTGCGATAATCGGCTAGCTGGAGACGGCGCACTCTCATGGCAAGCTCCCAGGCTGCTGAGGCCTGTCAGAATGGAAACCCTGCTTGCCGACAGGCAGGCGCCATCATTATAGCCCATGAGCTGGAGCAGGAACTCGGGGGGAAATCGAAGGAAATGGCCCGGCAGCGGCGGGAAGCCTAGGTGGCCCTCACCTTCACACGCTCGACGGCGGGCTCCAGATAGCGCTGAACGGCCAGGAAGAAGGTGCTACCGCCCTCGCCGCTCTCCACCCAGATGCGCCCGCCGTGCAGCTCTGCCAGAGACTTGGCGATAGCCAGGCCCATGCCCATGCCGCCAGGCACACGCCTGCTAGAACCCTCTCTGCCCCGATAGAAGGGCTCGAAGATGACCTGCCGTTCGTCCTCACGGATGCCGGGACCGGTATCGGAGACGGCGATGATAACCTCGTCCCCTTCCTCGCGCACATCGACGCTGATGCGCCCCCCGGCAGGAGTGAAGCGATGGGCGTTGGATAGCAGGTTCACCAGTATCTGTTCGAAGCGGCGCTGATCCACCAGCACCTTGGGCCCCTGGCCGTCGAAGTGAACATCGAGGGTCTGCCTTTTCGTCTGGACAAGCGGCCGAATGAGGTTGCAGGCGGCTCCTGCCATCTCGCCTGTTCCCACAGGCTCCAGGTTCAGTTGCAGCTGGCTATTGTTCAGGCGGGCCATACTCACCAGGTCGCTAATGAGGGTGTTGAGGCGGTTGACGCCGT
>JAUWYP010000021.1 GCA_030615765.1 Dehalococcoidia bacterium
CTCGCAGATGAAGTCGGCGGGAAAGCTCCTGTCGAAGGTGTCGCCGTTTTCGAAGGGGTAATGCCACTGAGCGTAGGGCATCGCGCCCGAGTCAAACCAGACGTCCAGGACCTCCACCACCCGCCGCATGCTGCCGCCGCACTGGCGACAGGCCAGGGTGATCTCGTCCACGTAGGGCCGATGGAGGTCGTCCAGGGCCTCGGCCTTGGCCCTGTCCTCCGCCCGCTCACGCAGCTCGGCCAGGGAGCCGATGCAGTCGTGCTGACCGCATCCTCCAGAGGCGGATCCGCCTCCGGCGGAGGCCTGGCAGCGCCAGATGGGCAGGGGGATGCCCCAGAAGCGCTCCCGCGAGGCCGCCCAGTCGATGTTGTTCTCCAGCCAGTTGCCGAAGCGCCCCTCCTTGATGTGCCCCGGGTACCAGTTGATCTGTCGGTTGAGGGCCACCAGGCGCTCCTTGACAGCGGTGGTGCGGATGTACCAGCTAGGCTTGGCGTAGTAAAGGAGCGGCATGTCGCAGCGCCAGCAGAAGGGATAGGTGTGATGGATGGCCTCGCGGCGCAGGAGGAGGCCCCGCTGCTCCAGGTCGTCCAGAATGGGCTCATCGGCGTCCTTGACGAACAGGCCGGCGAAGGGAGTGCCCGGCGCCGTCATCTGGCCGCGCAGGTCAACCGGCTGCACGAAAAGCAAGCCCTCTGCCTTGCCGGCCTCGAAGTCCTCGCCACCGAAGGCAGGGGCCATGTGGACGATGCCGGTGCCTTCGGTGAGCGATACGAAGTCGGCGGTGATGACAGCGTAGGCCTTCTCCACCATCTCCCCCGGCGCCAGGGGCACCAGACGGCCCTCCTGATTGAAGCCAAGCGCCTCCACGCGCCACTCTCGTGGGTCGTACAGGGGCTGGTAGTGCAGGCCGGCCAGCTCCCGCCCCTCCAGGCGAGCCACCACCTTGTAGCCGTCCCCCAACGACAGATCGACCAGGCCCGCGGCCAGGATCAGCCGCTCGGGGCCCTCACGACCGGCCACCTCCGCTACCGCGTAGTCGGCCTCGGGGTCCACCGCCAGGGCGGTGTTGCCGGGAAGCGTCCAGGGGGTAGTGGTCCAGGCCAGGAAGTAGGTGGGCACGTCGCCGGGCACCTTCTGGCCCAGCTTCTGCTCGCTCTCCGGGGTCAGGCGGAACTTTATCCATACCGAGGGGTCGGGCGTGTTCTCCCGATAGCCCTGGGCCACCTCGTGGTCAGACAGCGACGTGCCGCAGCGAGGGCAGTGAGGCGTCACCCGATAGTCCTGATAGACCAGGCCGCGATCCCACAACTGCTTGACCGCCCACCAGCAGGACTCCATGTAGTCGCTGGTGCAGGTGATGTAGGCATCGCCCAGGTCCAGCCAGAAGGCGATACGCTCGGTGAGGGCCTCCCACTCCTTCAGATAGGCGAAGACGTTCTGGCGGCAGCGGCGGTTGAACTCCTCGATGCCAAAGCTCTCGATGTCCGCCTTGCTCTTGAAGCCCAGCTCTCGCTCCACCTCCAGCTCAGCGGGCAGGCCGTGGGTGTCCCAGCCCGCCTTGCGGGGCACCCGATAGCCCCGCATGGTCTTGTAGCGCACCATCACGTCCTTGAACACACGGGCCAGCACGTGGTGGATGCCGGGGCTGGCGTTGGCGTAGGGAGGGCCCTCGTAGAAGATGAACAGCCGGTCCTCCGGGCGCTGGTCGATGCTCTTGGGGAAGATGTCCCGCTCCTTCCACAGACGGAGGATGCCCTCCTCCATCTGGGGGAAGCTCACCTTGCTATCGACCGGTTTGAACATGTCCTATGCCTCTGCCCACGGGCTCACCTTTATCTCCAGTCTCGGGTTACTGTCGTCGATAAGTTTCTGGGCCACTATCTTTCTAATCCACACGTCTTCGGAGTCATATTGTCGGCCCGTCTTGCCGGGATGGAATATGGCCGTGCCCAGTGCGTCTATCGCCGGCTTCAGCAAGTTATCTATGTCTAGTTGATACAGGCGAGGCCGAGAAAGGTAGAAGTTCAGCTCGACTGTGCAATCTTCCCCCACCGGCTGCGAATAGCCACCCGCCTCGAAGCTCTTCCTAGATGCTGCGAAGACCTTCTCCTTCCACTCCTTCTCGCCGCTCCCAATCCAGACCGAAGGCTCGCCTAGAATCGTTACCAGCAATGGTGAGAACGCCATCCCTTCCCCCGAATCAAAGAGGCCCGTCCCCTAAGGGACGGGCGCCTCATTCAAGATACCCGCGGTACCACCCTTGTTCCCCGACTACGTCGGGGCGCTCTCTCGAGACACGCCCCGACGCGTCGGGGTTATGCCCCTGCCCCTGCTAACGGTAGGCATTCCGGCCGAGCCTACTGACCCCGACCTGTCGGGGCGTTCGGTCGACGGCTCGGGAGGGATCTTCGAGCGGCCAGGGCTGCGTCCCCTTGCACCCTACGGGACTCGCTGGGCAGATGGGCCACCCTACTCGTCTCCGTCGTCGCCTTTGTTCGATTTGCCCTCAGTCTAGCCACGGCCCCCGCCTGTGTCAACCGCGACCGTCTCAGTTCATCACCAGCGAGAGGAGAAGCTGCGGAAACCGTCGCGGACCTTCTCCTTTTGGCCCTCAGTCAGCAGCTCGCCGAAGAAGGACAAACGGTCCTCCAGATAGGCCACGCCCGACACAACGTCAGTAACATCGTCGGAGGCCACCACCTCAGCCGCCAACCCCCGCACCAGTTCCTCCAGCCGCTCGTCCACCACCAGGCGCAGTCGCGCCATCTGCTCACTGCTCAACTCGTCCGGCTCTGAGCCCTCGTCCAGATAGAGCCAGCGGTAGAATTCCTCCTTGCCCAGGAGGCGGGAAAGCTGAAGGATGGCTATTCTCGTAATCATCAGCGCTCTACCGAAAGAGATAAGGGCTGGCCAAATACCAGTCCCTGGGATTGGGTTGCCGCTATCCTCTAAGAGCGGTCGCGGATCTTCTTATAGCACTCGCTGCAATAGACAGGCCTGTCACCCCTGGGCAGGAAGGGCACCTCCGTCATCTCGCCACACTCGGCACAGACCGCGGGGTGCATCTGGCGCGGCGTACGTCCGCCAAAGCTGGCGGCGACGCCATAGTGCACGTAGCCACCTTCCTCCAGCGCTTGACCCGACTTGCGCGCCGAACGGCATGAGGGGCAGCGGGTAGGCTGATTCAGCAGGCCCCTGCTGGCATAGAAAGCCTGCTCGCCCGCCGTAAAGGTGAAACTTATGCCGCAATCGCGGCATATGAGAACCTTATCGCTGTAGGCCATTTCTAGACAGATTATAGGTCAAATCGGCAGGAAAAGCAACCACAAGCTTCTCGTTAACGAACCAGACCCAGGCGACGCCAGAAGGCCCGGGCCTCCTCGCAGCGCAGGACAAAGGCGGCCAGGAAGAAGGTGCCGACGCCCAGGGCGCTACCCCCTACTACCTGCACCAGGTCCTCCCAGACGGTGTGGGCGCCCAGAGGGTCAGCGGCCTCCTCCACCGCTATGAACACCGCCACGACCGCCGCCATGAGGGCGGTAGCGGCGACCGTGCGCAGGAGGAAGCTCGCCAGGCCCGCCTCGGGGCTGACGAGCCGCCGCTGGAGAAAGATGACGAGAAGGGAGGCCTCGATTATGGTGGCCAGGGACATGGCCAAGGCCAGGCCATCGTGCTCCATTGGGCCCACCAAGGCTATGCAGAACAGTAGGTTCAGCACCATCGAGAGCACGGCCATGGCCACCGGCGTGCGGGTGTCGCGCAGGGCGTAGAAGCCGCGACTGATGATCTCGACAGTGCTGTGAGCGAATAAACCAAACGAATAGAAGAGGAGAGCGGAGGAGGTGATGCTCGCCGACCTTGGGTCGAATTCGCCTCGCTCCAGCAGGAGAGTCACCAGAGGATCCCGCAGGAGAATAAGGCCAACGCTAGCTGGTATGACAAGGAAGAGGCTGTAACGGAGGCTGGCGTAGAGCGTGCTCTGCATTCTATTCAGGCTATTGGTGGCTGCCTGCTGGGCCATGGTGGGAAAGACGGCAGTGGCGATAGCCACACCGAACAGGGCCAGGGGCATCATCGCCAGCATCCAGGCATAGTTGAGGGCGGAGATGCTCCCCTCCTCCAGGCGCGAGGCGAAGAAGATCGCCACAACGAAGTTGGCCTGAGCGGCCGCCAGGCCTGCCATCCGCGGCAGCATCAGGCGGGCCACCTCCCGCACCCCCGGATGGCGCCAGTGGGCCTCCAGGTGATACCTCATGCCCACACCGAAAAGCCCCGGCACCTGCACCAGCAGGTGGAGACCGGAGCCAAGCACCACGCCGGCGGCCAGTCCCTGCACTCCCCAGGGCCCGGACAGGAAGACGGCGCCGAAGATGATGGACAGGTTGTAGAACATGGGCGCCAAGGCCGCCAGGAAGAAGTGCTGGCGGGCGTTGAGGATGCCGGTGAGCATGCCGCTGACGGCAAACAGGATGGGCGAAACCAGCATGATACGGGTCAGCTCCACCGCCTTGTCCTGCAGCCCTTCCTCCAGGCCGGGCGCCATCAAAGGCACCAGCCAGGGGGCCAGGAGCACCGCCGCTACGGCCAAGACGCCGGTTATGGCAGCGACCAGGTTCAGGACCGAGCTGGCAAGGCGCCAGGCCTCCCCCTCGTCCTTCTGGGCGATATAGCGGGCGAAGGTGGGGATGAAGGCGCTGCCCATGGCGGCGCCCGCCAGCACCTGGAAGATGAGGTCGGGCAGGCGGAAGGCCACCCAGTAGGCGTCGAGATCTGGGGTGGTGCCAAAGGCGTCAGCGATGGTCATGGTGCGGACCACGCCCAGCAGGCGGCTGCCTAAGAAGCCCACCGCCACGACAATGACCGCCCCCGCTACCCCACCCCAGGGCCGCGAGAAGATCGCTTCGCTGCCGCTCCTACCCGTCATTAGATCCTTGCCTCACAGGCCATTCATTATAGCAACAGTTCCTCAGGCAAGCTCCACTAGACAAAACAACCCAGCTCACTTATGATAGCTCCGGTTCGCTTCGAAGGAGGTTTCGTCCCTTTGAGTGGTGATTCGGCAGCCAAGGCCTGGCGAAGGTCGGAGCAGCAGCGCTTGCGCAACCGAGCGCGTCGTAGCGTCGCCAAGACCCTCGTTCGCCGTGCCGAGGCCAGCATGGCCAGCGCCGACCCGCAGGCCTCAGCGGAGGCGGTGCAGACAGCCGTCAGCGCCCTAGATCAAGCGGCCCAAAAGGGAGCACTCCACTATAAGAGCGTCGCTCGTCGCAAGTCCCACCTCATGAAGAAGCACAGCACTGTGCTGGCAGCGGCTGTCGTCGCCGAGGAGAAGGCAGCGCCGGCTCGAAAGCGTCGTGCCAAGAAGAAAGAAGCCCCCGCTGAGGAAGTACCCAAGAAGAAACGCGCTATCAGGAAGAAAAAGAAATAGGCTGGACGCGAGCGTCCGCAGCCTGCCCAGAACGGCTTCGAGACGAAGGAAGTAACCACACATCGTTCCAAAATTCACGATGAACTCAGAGCATATTCCTTGCACCTGAGTATGGACGACTAAAGTCTTTGGTGGTATTCTAGGGCGGCACTGCGTCGCGAACTTAGCAGTCAGCAAGAAGGAGGTGCACTATGACTCAGCAGCTTCCCGAGACCTGCAAGGAAGGGCTCCTGGGAATGCCCACGCAGTTCAAGGCCGACAAGGCAGCGGGCGTTAGCGCGGTCATCCAGTTCAAGGTGACGGGGGCCGAGGCCGGCAACTACTACCTCGAAGTCAAGGATGGCAACTGCACTGCCACCGAAGGGGAGCATGCCAGCCCCACAGTCACCATTAATACCCCCTCCGATGTCTGGCTGAAGATCATGCGCCGCGAGCTGGACGCAACCACCGCCTTCATGAGCGGCCAGTTTACCTTCACCGGCGACATGGGCACCCTCATGCAGATGGGGAGTTGGTTCGAGCAGTAGACTACGAACTACCCGTCAGGGTCAGCCAACAGGCCGAGGGTTTAGCTCTCGGGGATTTGGGCATCAGCGCCCAGGACAACAACGATATCAGCTGGGGAGGTGGGGATAGAGGTCGATTCCTCTGTCGCCACCTCCCGTATGCGGCTATTCGGCAGGCCGAGCCATTCGGCCAGCTTCTCGGCAGTGTACTTCTTCCCAGCCAGGTCGTAGATTAGCGTCTCCTGGTGATATAGACCGTCGCTGGCATCGCCGATAGCGATGTCCGTTTGCGGGAGACCGCGGTCGGCCAGGTAATTCATAACACTGGTGGCCAAACCAGGTGCGTCAGTGCCGTTTTGTACTTCCACAAAGGCCCCTTCAGACCGCAATCGGCCATCGAAGAAGATCTGTCGCTTCAGCACCTCCACCTTGTCCCAATCAGCAACCAGCACCTCGGCACCGCCGATCATTGCATCCTGCACCGCCGAGGCCAGGGAGATGGTGGTGATGTTCTCCGGCGGGATCTCCTTGGCCAGGAGGGCCAGCCCCGGCACCTTGAAAACGCTGACATCCGTTTTCACGGCGTCGCGGAAGTTGTTGTAGATAGAGACGGCCCTGTTAGGCATGAGCATCTTAGCGTCTAGGGCCGCGTCGATCGCTGCCCTTATCACCTCTTGCTGCCGTTCGATGCGCTGGAGGTCGCCGGAGCCATAGCGAACGCGCGCGTAGGCTAGAGCCCGCTCGCCATCCATGTGCTCCACCCCCGGCTCGAACACGAGGATCTGACGGTCATCGCAGCTGGCCGTCAAGCAGTAGGAGGGGTCTACGATGTAATCCTCCACCTCCACGTCGATGCCGTCAACGGTATCGACCAGCTCCATAAAGCCCACGAAGTCCAGCACCATGTAGTGATCGATCTCGATGTCGAAGTTGTGCTCCACCGTGGCGACGGCCAGGCTCGGCCCGCCGCCAGGATACTTCTCGATCGGCCCATACTCATAGGCCACGTTGATGCGGTTCTTGAAGTAGCCTCCCTGGCCGTCGGGGATCTCCACCCACAGGTCGCGGGGGATGCTGAAGACGCCGGCCGTCTTGCTGTAGGGATCGACGCTGACCACGAACATGGTGTCGGTGCGAGTGGGAAAGTCCTTCGGCTCATCTGTGCGGCGGTCGAGGCCCATCACCAGGATGTTGATCCGCTCCTCGATGCTGGCGGCCTCAGGGTTGCTACTATCTATGCCGGGCAGCCTATTGAGACCGGGCAGGTTGAACTCGTTGCCGGGCAGGAAAATATCGTCGGCCTGGGTAGCGACGATGAGCGCCAGGTAGAAGGCGACAGCAGCAAAGATCGCGATACCGAAGATGAGCAGGGGCTTTCGCTGTGCCCTACCCCTCGCCGCTTCCAACCCCTCGGCGGGATGACCTTCTTCTTCAGAACCGGAATGCTGACTCACAAGGAAAAGTTAGATTAGCTCAAACCCTCTGTCAATCCGCTCAAGCGCCGCCCGGCGAAGGCCCCTCGGCTAGCACCTCCTCGGGAACGTTCGCCGCCGCCTCATCCTGAAGCTCCAGCACCAGCGTCTGCTTGGAAACGATGCTCCCCTGCCGCAGATAGAGGCGGGGCACGCGGGCGGATATGCC
Source organism: Dehalococcoidia bacterium (assembly GCA_030615765.1). Classification (GTDB taxonomy): domain Bacteria; phylum Chloroflexota; class Dehalococcoidia; order SM23-28-2; family SM23-28-2; genus SM23-28-2. The sequence goes on from JAUWYP010000021.1 coordinate 7,573, forward strand.
GCACAGTATCTCGTAGCTAATAGTGCCGCATAGCTCGGCCACCTCGTCAGTCGATATCTCCTCCTCCCCCTGGCGGCCGATGATCACCACCTCGTCGTCCAGGGCCACATCGGGGATGTCGCTGACGTCCACCATGCACATGTCCATGCACACCCTCCCCACGATCGGCGCCCGCCGGCCGCGGACGAGCACGCTACCGCAATTGGAGAGAGCGCGGGGCAGGCCGTCGGCGTAGCCACACATCAGCAGGCCGATAAGACTGGGACGAGGTGCCCTCCACGTACGACCGTAGCTCACAGACTCACCCGGCGCAAGGGAGGTCAGACGGGCTATACGGCCCTTAAGGGACAGCACGGGCCTGAGGGGTAGGCTTCGTTTCACGTGGGTCGAGGGATAGCAGCCGTAGATACCCAGGCCCGGCCGTACCATCTCCAGACTCATGTCGGGCATGTCCAGAAGGGTAGCTGTGTTGGACACGTGCCGAATAGGCACCCAGTCCAGCTGCTCGGCCACCGCCAGAAAGAGCTTGTGCTGTTCCACCGTATAGCCCTTGTCCCCCTCGTCAGCCGAGGCGAAGTGGGTGAACAGGCCCTCTGTCTGAATACCGGCCAAGTCCCGCAGCCGGCGGCCCAGGTCAGCAGCCTCGCTGGCGGGAAGGCCGTAGCGGTTGAGGCCGGTGTCCACCTTCAGGTGGACAGGCATCTCGATCCCTCGCTCGCTGGCCACGCGAGCCAGGGCGAGAGCCATCTCGCTGGAGACAACCGAGGGGGTGAGGGACAGGTCGGCCAGACGCTGGGCCTCCCCCGCCGACGTGTGGCCCATCACTAGGATGGGCTCAGTGATGCCAGCCCGGCGAAGCTGCTCCCCTTCGTCGACGCAGATGACGCCCAGCCGATCAGCGCCGGCGGCCAAGGCTGCTCGTGCCACCGCTACGGCACCGTGGCCGTAGGCGTTGGCCTTGACTACGGCCAGAAGGGCAGCTCCATTGGCCCGGCTCTTGAGAAGACGGACGTTGTCAGCCAGGGCGTCCAAGTCGATCTCCGCCCAGGTCGGACGCCCCTGCCAGGGATGAGAAGATACTCTTTGCGGTTGCATACCCACTTCGTTAATTTTAGAACGCGCCCCCGAAGAAAAGGTTTCTATAAGGTCAGATGGCGCCGGTCAGGGGACCAGGGCCCAATCCTTCGGCAGGCGGTAGCTGTAGACGCTACCGGTGAGGCCGCTGCCATCGAACACGCGGGCGCGGCCCGTGCGCCGTATCTCCTGATAGGTATTCGTAATTTGGATGATGCGCCTGGCCCGCAGGTTGAAGACCACAGCCCCCGCCTTCACCGGCCGCAAGCTGGCTTCGCGGGTGAAGTCATCGACGACTCGGAACACAGGCTGCTCATGGGGAGGACAGAACTTCAGGGCCTGGTGGATGGCCTGGTAGTTGCCTCTGGCATTACGCTCTTCAAAGATGGCCAGGCCGTTGAGCACCTGCTCTCTAAGATTGTGATAGTAGGGCTCAACTCCGTCCAGCAACCCCTCCAGGCTAGAGGGGTTGGCCGAGCAAGCAGCAGTCAGGGCCGATAGGGCATCAGCGTGGACTATGAAGCTGATGGCACCCCGCTCATCCACCACCGTACAACGGATCACATTCACAACCGCATTCGCCGCCTTGCCTGAGCAGTCCAGGGTAGCGTAACATTTCGCTTCGAGCACTGTCAACGACAAAGACGAGCCAGCAGCTGATCCTTATGGTAATTAGGACATGAGAGCACCCTACGGGGCTGGAGTAGCCCTGCTGGCCATGGTGAGCCTGGCCCTCCTTGCGGCCTGCGGTGGCGAGACCGCCCCTCCACTAGAGGCCACCGCTACCTCTGCCGCGCTCAGCCAGACGACGGCCGACCTAGCGGCGGCCCGCGAGTACGAGCGCAACGGCCAGTACGAGGAGGCCGCGGCCGCTTATCAGGCGGTGGCCCAACAGGCCGACGGCCAGGCCCAGCAGCAGGCCCGCTACGACCTGGCTCTGACCTACATGACAATCGAGCGATACAACACGGCTGTCAGTGAACTGAAGACCTATATTGACGCCAAACCCTCGCAGGAAGACAGCCTGCGTGCCCGCTTCTTGCTAGGCCGAGCCTACGCCGCCCTGGGCGAGGGCGACAAGGCACGCCAGTCTCTGGAGGACTACGCCGACGACGAGGGGCCGGCAGCCGTCTACGCCCGCTTGGAGCTGGCCCAGCTTCGCGTCCAGGAAGGCCGCTACGACAAGTCCGCCCAGGAGCTGGAGAAGGCCCTGGCCCTCGACGTGCCGCCCTCGCTGGCGCCCACTTTGTTTCTGAGGCTGGCCGACGCCTATCGAGAGACGGAGAACGACGAACAGGCCATACAATGGTACGCCAGGCTCCTTCAGGAGAGCCCCTCCGACGCCTACAAGGCCCTGTCCCTGTCCCGTATCGCCAGCCTCAGCCGCCGCCTGGGCGACGGCGAGCGCTGGCGGCAAGCCCTGCTGGACATCGTAGCGCAGTACCCGGGATCGCCCCAGGCGCCGAACGCCCTTGACTCGCTCCGGGCGGCAGAGGTGCCGCTGGGCCTTCTGACCGAGGGAATCGTCCACTACCGCCAGCGGGCCTACGATGACGCCCTTGCTGCCTTCGATTCCATCCTGGCAGGCAACCCGCCTGCGCCTCAAGCGGCGCTGGCCCACTACTACCGCGGGGCCATGCGCCAGCGACAGGACGAGTCGCAAGAGGCCCTGGCCGACTACGAGGCCTCCCTCCAGCTCGACCCTGACGGCGATCTAGCTGAGGATGCGGCCTGGGCCTACGCCCTCCTTCTTGAGGAGGTGGATAGGTCTCTTGAAGCCGCCGCAGCCTACCAACAGTCCTGGCAAGCCCACCCTGACTCTCCCTGGGCGGCCAGGGCAGCCTTCCTCAGCGGCCTGATCCCCTACCATGCCGGCGACCCGGCAGCGGCCAGTGCCGCCTGGAAAGAGATGCTCGACGCTTTCAGCAGCCCCGAGCGCCGCGCTCAGGCCCATCTCTGGCTGGGACGGGCAGACCTGGTTTTCCTCGATGACTGGGAGGGAGCATCTGTCCACTTCCAGCAGGCGCTGGAGGCCGATTCGGCCAGCTTCTACGCCCTGCGAGCGGCAGCCTGGCTCAGGGACCAGGGTGCCTCCGTGCTCCCGGCCGGGCCCGATGAGGCCGTAGCGATGGCCGCCCCTGATTGGGATGCAGCCGAAGGATGGCTGGCCTCCCTGTGGGGACCAGAAGCCCTGGCCACCGGCCCGTCGCCCTTCGACCTGCCGGCCTGGCAGCGAGGCCAGGAGCTCCACCGGCTAGGCCTAGCCCGAGAGGCGACCGATGAGTTTCTCTGGCTTATCGACCAGGGCCGTTCGCAGCCCTGGAGCCTCTACCGCCTGACTCGCGCCCTTCACGACCTCGGCCTGACCCATCTGGCAGCCCGCGCCGCTACCGGATTGCTGGAGAGCGCCGACATCCCCCTGGAGCAGGCGCCGCGCGCCCTTCTGGAGCTGGCCTACCCCCTGGACTACCTGTCGCTCATCGAGGCCGCTGCTGTAGAGAACAACCTGTCACCTCTCCTCCTCCTGGCCATGATCCGCCAGGAGAGCTTCTTCGACCCCACAGCCGGATCGCCCGCTGGCGCCCTCGGCCTGACCCAGGTTATGCCCTTTACCGCCCAGGAGATCGCGGCGGAACTAGACATTGAGGGTTTCCCGGCCCGAGACCTGCTGCGGCCGCTGGTGAGCATCCGGTTCGGCGCCCACTACCTGAGCAGCCAGCTCGATCTCTTCGACGGCAACCTCTTCCTCGCCCTGGCTGCCTACAACGGCGGCCCGGGTAACACCAGGCGCTGGCAGGAAAGCCTTCCCGCCGCCGACATGGATCTGTTCGTCGAACTCATGGACATTACCGAGACCCGCACCTTTGTAAAGGTGGTGCTGGAGAACTACGCCATGTACCGCTTTCTCTATGGCGGGGCCGCTCATCCCACCCTTCTGGCCAGCCCAGACTCGTAGTCGAACCTGCCGGCCAGCAGGCAAGCTCAATTGACCCTTCCACGAGCCCTAAAGTATAATGGCGGCAGCCTGAGGCAGGGGAGAGAGTTGTGCCCAAGCGGACCTATCAGCCGAAACGAATCCCTCGCAAGCGCAAACACGGCTTCCGCGCTCGCATGAGTGACCGCGGCGGTCGTCACGTGATCAAGCGCCGACGGCTCAAGGGGCGCTGGCGTCTCGCTGTCTAGCCGCGGCCTGCCGCCATAGGCTGTCGGCATATGAAGAAGAGGGAACGGCTGAAGGCACGCAAGGACTTTGTTAATGTCTATCGAAAGGGTCGCGCCTGGGCCAACCGGTTGCTGGTCTTGCGCGCCTTGCCTAGAGACTTGCCTCACTACCGTTGCGGATTCGTTGTTAGCAAGCGCGTGGGCAAGGCAGTGGTGCGAAATCGGCTCAAGCGGCGACTGAAGGAGGGACTACGGGCCCTGACTGTCCAGCCGGGATGGGACCTGATCCTTTTGGCACGACCTCCGGCTGCCACGGCAAGCTATCATGAGTTACGAGAGGCGATAGTCAACCTGCTATCCCGCGCTCGCCTTTTGGACGGGGCTGACCCTGTCTGGCAGCAGGCAAGGGAGGAACGGTGAAAAGAACAGTCCTGACGGCCATCCGTTTCTACCAGCGGCACATCTCCCCGACGATGTCACCTTCCTGTCGCTACCTCCCTACCTGCTCCCAGTATGGCCACGAGGCCGTCCAGCGCTACGGTCTAGCAAAGGGGGGATGGTTCGTCCTGCGGCGTTTGCTCCGCTGCCATCCTTTCAGCGCCGGCGGCTGTGACCCAGTCCCCTAGCCCATCCATCAGGCCAGCCAGGGCGAGCTTTCGAACATCGCCTCTGCCGGGAGGAATACAATTCGACGTAAGAAGCTCTTAAGGTCGCCTTTCCTTCTCCTGCTGGTGCTGGCGACCCTCTTTCTTGCCATAGCGTGCGTCGGTATCGCCCGGCCCGAGGGCTGGGCAGGACCTACGCTGGCAGAGGACCGCCTGGTGGCCAGCATCGAGCGGGGAGAACTGGCCGCCGTCGACATCCAGGATTCGAGCGGCAAGGTGCTCTGGCGCTTCCCTCTCAAGGACCAGAAGCACCCTGATGGCAGCAAGATCGACCCCGAGGCCATCTACAGCACGCCTGCGGTGGCCGACGGCATCGTCTACTTTGGTGCCTACGACGGCTGGGTGTATGCCCTCGACCTAGCCACTGGCGACATTCGCTGGCAAGAAGAGACCGGCGGCCCCATCATCGGCAGCGCCGTCGTTCAGGACGGCGTGGTGTACGTGGGCTCAGACGACGGCAAGCTCTACGCTTTCGACGCTGAAACTGGCGCCCTGAAGCGGCGATTCAAGAGCGGCGACAACATCTGGGCGACCCCCCTGGTGACCGACGGCGTTGTCTACGTGCCGTCTATGGACAAGAAGGTCTATGCCCTGGATGCCGCCAGCGGCGAAGAGAAGTGGCACTTCAAGGCCGACGCCGGCCTGGCGTCCACGCCCGTTCTCGCCGACGGGACCCTGCTAGTTGGCGGGATGGACCGCAGGCTCTACGCGCTCGATGCCGCCAGCGGCGAAGAGAAGTGGCACTTCAAGGCCAGCAACTGGTTCTGGACGCGGCCGCTGGTTCTGGAGGACACCGTCTACGCTGGCTCCCTGGACGGCAAGGTCTACGCCTTGGATTTGAACGACGGCAGCCCCAGGTGGGACGAGCCTTTCGATACAGAGGCCCCCGTGCGGGCGGCGCCGCTGCTCCTCGACGACGTGCTGCTCATCGTTAACCGCAAGGGCGAGCTGTTCGGGCTTGACCCCCAGAATGGCCAGCTTGTGTGGCCCCTGCCCATCGACCTGGCCAAGACTGTCCTGGCCGACCCCTTAGCCCAGGGGGACATGGCCTACATCAGCGCTCAGGGCGGCGACCTGTTCACCGTCAACAAGGACGGCAGGGCTGCTCCGCTGGTCCTAACCGAGTAAGGTGGCTGAGGCGTGTTTCTCTGGGATCTCCTTTTCGTCAACCCCATAACCAACGCCCTGGTCATCCTCAACAATATCTTCCTGAGCAACTTCGGGGTGGCCATCATCGTCTTCACCATCTTGATGCGCCTGCTCACCATGCCTCTCACCCTGCGCCAGATCCGCTCCTCGCGGGCCCTGTCTGCCCTTCAGCCCAAGATGCAGGAGCTCCAGAAGAAGTACAAGGACCCCAAGCGCCGCCAGGAAGAGACGATGAAGCTCTACCGCGAGGCGGGAGTGAATCCCTTGGGCTGCCTTCTGCCCATGCTTGTTCAGTTCCCCATCTGGATTGCTCTCTACAATGCCCTGAGGATCACAGTAGGGGGAACGCCCGAGAGCATTGTAAGCCTATCGCAGCGGCTCTACCCCTGGAGCTACATCGAGCAGGCGGTGCCCCTGGAGAACGACTTCCTCTGGCTGAACCTGGGCCAGCCGGATACGAGCCTGATCCTGGCCTTCATAGTGTTCGCCTCGACCTACGTTCAGCAGCGGCTGGCCACCCCGCCCACCACCGACCCCCGCACCCAGTCTACCAACCAGATGATGCTGTGGATGATGCCCCTCATGTTCGCCTTCTTTACCCTGCAGGTCCCCAGCGGCCTGGGCGTGTACTGGGGCATGAGCAATATAATCGGCGTGATCATGTACTACTTCGCCCACGGCCCAGAGCCAATAAACTGGCGCACCGTCCTCATGCCGCCGTCCGCCGCCCCAGCGGGTAAGCAAGCCAGCCGTCGAGGGGAGCCGCCGTCCAAGAAGAAAGCGCCAGCCGAGCAGCCGGCCGAGGAGCCTGTCGAGGATGCCCTGTTCCCGGGCGGTAAGCGCAAGAAGAGGTTGAGACATGGAAGAAGTAGAGGCAAGCGGAAAGACCGTAGATGACGCGATAGCCTCCGCCCTGGAGCAACTACAGATGGATCGCTCCCAGGTTGAGGTAGAGATTGTCAGCGCCGGACGTACCGGCCTGTTTGGCCTCGGCGGTGAGAACGCTCGCGTCCTGGTGCGGCCGGTCACCACCGAGCAGGTAGGCCTGGACAGCCCCACCATCAAGATGGCCATCGAGTTCTTGCAGCACCTGCTGGAGTTCATGAGCATCGACGCTGAAGTGACCGCGCGCCTGCCCGAGACTCCCGGCGACGGGCTGGGAAGGGCGAGCGCCGTCCTCGACGTGGCCGGAGAAGACCTGGGCATCCTCATCGGGCGACGCGGCTCCACCCTAGCCGCCCTTCAGTACACGGTGAACCATATGGTGAGTCGCCAGCTCAAGTCGAAAGCCCTGGTGACCGTGGACGTTGAGGGCTACAGGCGACGCCGCGAGGAAAACCTGAAGGGACTGTCCCTCCGCCTGGCTGAAAAGGTCAAGAGCACCGGTCGCACCATCACTCTAGAGCCCATGCCCGCCAACGAGAGGCGCATCGTCCACTTGGCTTTGGCCGGTGACTCCCAAATCGCCAGCTTCAGCCTCGGCGACGGAGAAAGCCGCAAGGTGGCCATCTCCCTCAAGCGCCGCTCGCCCTAGAAACGCCGATGGAGGCGCCCGATTTCCTGGTCATCGGCCACCTGGCCAAGGACAAGGCGGCCGAAGGCTGGCGTCTGGGCGGTAGTGCTGCCTACGCTTCCCTCACCGCCAGCAAGCTGGGCCTGCGTACGGCTGTTCTCACCAGCGCTGCCAGCGACCTGGACCCATCGCTGCTCTTGCCCGGCATCGACATCCGCTTGCTCCCCTCCAGCGAAACTACGGTATTCGAGAACGTCTACGGCCCTGAACAACGCGTTCAATACGTTTGGGCAAGGGCACGAATCATCGCCGCCAGCGACGTGCCTCAAGAGTTCCTGGGGGCCAGGGTCGTCCTGCTGGGGCCGCTGGTGGGTGAGGTCGAGGAAGAGGTAGCGCGCTGCTTCCCCCGCTCCCTGCTGGCCATCATTCCCCAGGGGTGGCTGCGCAACATCCGCTCCGATGGCCGGGTGGAGCAGATATCGCCTCGCCGCTGGCAGCCTCGCCTCCTCCTCAAGCACAGCCGCGCCCTCTTTGTGTCTGACGAGGACCTGCCGCCCACGGAGGCGGAGGAAACACTCGCTCGCTGGGCGGCCCAGGTGCCCCTCCTGGCATTTACGCGAGGAGCTAGGGGTGCTCGCCTGTGGAGCGAGGGCCGCTGGCGGGAGGTGCCAGCGATCCCTGCGGAGGAACTCGACCCCACCGGCGCTGGCGACATCTTCGCCGCCGCCTTCCTCAGCCGCTACGTCGAGACGGACGATGCCTGGCAGGCAGCCCTGTTCGCGTCCGCCGCCGCTAGCCTCTCCGTGGAGGCACCAAGCACAGCGGCCATCCCCAGCCGCCAGCAGGTCGAAGAGCGGCTGCGGGCGTATGAGGCCAGCGCAACCCAGGGGGAGAGGGGTGCCCAATGACTCGCCAGGAGACCCTGGACACGTTGCGAGCTCTGCCCGGCCAGATAGAGGAGCTGGTGCAGGGCCTCTCTGAGGACGCCCTCCGCTGGCGCCCGTCGCCGCGCGAGTGGTCGATCAAGGAGGTCTGCTGCCACCTGCGCGATTTCTCCGAGATCGGCGGCGAGCGCATCCGACACATGCTCGGCGAGGATGACCCCTTCCTGCCGTCGTACGATCAGGAGGCCCTGGCCCGCGAGCGCGATTACCAGAACGAGAGCATGCCGCTGGTGCTGACTGCTCTGAGAGCCTTCTCAGGCGGCCTCGCTTACCTGCTGGAGAACCTAGGCGAGGCGGAGTGGCAGCGCACGGGCCGCCCCGGAGGACCATTGGCGGGCATGCGCTCCGGCGCGGTCAAGCGTGGCCTCATAAGCATAGCCCAGTACGCCCAACTCCTGGCCGACCACGGCCGCGAGCACCTGGAGCAGATCAAGACCCTCCGGGGGCAGCTACCGCCAGGCCAATGAGGCGATAGACCAGCCTGGCCGCCAACTGAGCGTTGGCAAAAGGGCCCAAACGAGGGGCCAGCTCCGTCACGTCGAAGCCTACGATTCGCTTTTCCCTGGCCACAGCCGCCAGCAGACCCACCACCTCGTCCCACAAGAGACCCCCTGGCTCGGGGGTACCCACCGCCGCCATCTGGGAGGGATCGAAGACGTCCAGGTCGATGGTAACGTAAACGTCCTCGCTCAGCCCGGAGACAACTTCTTGTGGGTCACCCGCCAGAGCCCGATAGGCCGAGACCGAGAAGAACGGCAGCTTCCGCTGGCGGATGAGTTCGTGCTCCTCACGGGTGGCACTGCGCAGCCCCACCTGCAACACGGGGCAGCCGTCATCCAGGAGACGGCGGAGGACGCAGGCGTGATTGTAGGGGGTGCCCAGGTACTCCTGCCGCAGGTCGGCGTGGGCATCCAGGGCAAGAACGGAGAGGTTGGCGACGCGCCGCCTGTGCGCTCGCACGGCCCCCACGGTCAGCGTGTGCTCGCCCCCCAGGGTCACCACGAACTTGCCGCCGTCCAGTAGCTCCCCCACTACCCCCTCGATGCGCTCCACCATGGCCTGCGGGTCGCCCGTGTGGGGCATCACCTCCGCCAGGGTATGGATGCCCACTCGATAGGGCTCGCACTCCAGGTCGAGGTCGTACAGCTCCATCTCCTCCGAGGCCTCGATGATCGCTCGCGGCCCCTCGCGGCAGCCAGCGCGGCCGCTGCCGGTGCTCTCGTAGGGAACGGGCAGGATCACAACGCGGGCCTGCTCGAAGCGAGCGTAATCCTCGGGGATGGCAGCGAAGGTGGTGCGGGGAAAGAAGCGTTCCTCACCCATGGCCGCTATGCGTAGCTGCAGACCTTTAGGTCTGCCCGCTCCAAAAGCAGGGCTGAAGCCCTGCAGCTACGGTGCATGGCCGTCGCTAGGCCTCGGCCAGGCCCTCGAAGGAGATGCCAGGCCGCCGACGGTCGCGGATGGCCTGGGCGCTGCCCTCGGCCAGGGCGCTGACGATGATCGGCAGGGCGATGGTGGCCTCGGCCCGCAGCGTCACAAAGGTGGCATCGGCCGCCATCTTGCGCCAGGACTGGGCCTCCTCGAAGGTGCAGCCTGATAGCCCGCCCCAGTCGGGCTCGTCCATGGTGATCTGGATGCCGTACTCATGGCCCGACGCCTCGCGGCCGAAGAGATAGGCAGCCACCGCCGCCTGCTGGATAAAGTTCTTAGGGGTGCCGCCGCCGATGTAGACGACGCCACTGCTCTTGGCCTGGGTAGCGATGTGGGCCATCTCCACTACGTCGGCGATGAGGTCGAAGGTGAGGCGAAGACCACTGCGCAGACGACCTTCGGCTATGGCCAGGCCGAAAACGCTGTCTCCCAGGGCCGGGCAGTAGATTGGAACGCCCCGCCGGACGGCCGCCGTCAGGATCCCCTCCTCCTTAGCCACCGGCACAAGCGCCCGCCCCAAAAGATGAAAGTACTCGCGAGTGGTGTAGGAGCGCGAGGGGTCCAGGGCCAGAGAGAAGTCGGTGATGAAGCGCTCGCCCTGAGAAAAGTCCTGCTCGCTGGCCAGCACATCGTAGAAACGATACACCTCCTGCCTGGCCAGGTGCACGTCATCGGTCTCCTGGCCGCTCTGCCAGTGACGATAGCCCAGGCATTCGTAGAGGTCGTGGTATAGGTTGGCGCCGGTGCTGACCAGGCAGTCGACGAGGCGGTTCTCGATGAGATAGGCGACCACCGAGCGCATGCCGGCCGGCACCATAGCCCCTGCCAGGCCCAGGAAGATGGTGACCTCGCCCTGCAGCATGGCGTCCCAAATGTGCACCGCCTGAGCCAGCTTGCGGGCCTGAAAGGCGGTGCCGCCCATGCGACGCACCAGTTCGGCGGCGCCGACCTTGTCGCCCACAGGGAAAGGGGTCACGGAAGGACCGAACAGTTCATGCACCGGCCGTTCTCCCTAGGGAGATGCCCTGCGAGCGGCTGCCGGGGCCAGCACTTCGCTGTAGTCCAAACCCCGTCCCAGCAGGGTAACCCGCGCCTCCCGTAAGGAAAAGTCCTCTCGCACTGCTTCCACTAGTCGGTCGGCGTCAAACGATTTGCAGGAGAAGATGTCGGCCCAAAGCAGGCCGCGTTCGGGGAAAGTATGGACGCTGAGGTGGCTTTCGGCGATGAGCACGAAGCCCGAGATGCCCCAATCGCTGGGCTTCGAGCCCTCATAGCGGCAAACATGGGGCGGCGCGATCTTGACCATCCCTATTTCGAGCGGGACTCTATCCAAGAGCGCGCGGACCAGTTCCAGGTCAGCTAGCCTGTGGGGATCGCCCCCGTAGCCATCGATGATCAGGTGCATCAATCCCCCCTTTCGCGCCCCTGCCTGGCGGCAGGCAAGATGTTCAGCCGATGGGCCAAGCACGGATGATAGCACAACCCCTAGGGGGACGCAATGGGTGGGAGAAAAGGGTAGCGTAACCTTGGTTGGCTAAGTTCCCTGGGAACGAAAAGGAGGCTTGTCCTCTTTAGCTCCGGCGGCGCCAGCGCGTCCCTTCTGAGGTGTCCTCCAGAGCGACGCCCAGGTCGGTCAGGCGGCTGCGCACCCTGTCGGAGAGCTGGTAGAGCTTGGCCTCCCGTAGCTCGTCTCTCAGCTCCACCAGCAGGTCGATGAAGGGACGGGCGACCAGCCCCACCTCTCCCTCGGCCAGGGTCAGGCCGAGGACCCCCGCCAGCTCGCGCAGGGCTGCCTGGGCCTCCTCCACCGGCTGGCCCTGGTCGCGGCCGCGGTTTATCTCCCGCGCCAGGTCGAAGAGGGCGGCCAAGGCCTGAGCTGTGTTCAGGTCATCCTCCATGGCCTCCATGAAGCGGCTGCGAAAGGCTTCAGGGTCGAGAGGAGCGCCCTTTCCGTCGCTGGGCAGGCGGGCGGCCAGGCGAAGGCGCTCGGCGGCTCGCTTGCCTGCCTCCAGCCCCTCCTCGCTGTAGGTGAGAGGGCTGCGATAGTGGGAATTGAGGATGAACAGGCGGCAGCCATCGCCACCGTATTTCTCTAGGCCGTCGGCGATGGGGATAATGTTTCCCAGGGACTTGCTCATCTTCTCCTCGCCCAGGTACATCCAGCCATTGTGCAGCCAGAAGCGAACGAAGGGCTGGCAGCCGGTGTAGGCCTCGCTCTGGGCGATCTCGTTCTCGTGATGGGGGAAGACGAGGTCGACCCCGCCGCCGTGGATGTCGAGGGTTTCCCCCAGGTACTTGACCGACATAGCGGAGCACTCGATGTGCCAGCCGGGACGACCAGGCCCCCAGGGGCTGGGCCAGGAGGGCTCGCCCGGCTTGGCGGCCTTCCAGAGGGCGAAATCGGCCGGGTGCTCCTTATTCTCGCCGGGCTCCACTTCCCGCCCCACGCCACATCGGGCGCCGGCCTGCAAGGAGTCCAGGCTACGGCCGGAAAGCTTGCCGTAGTCCTTCTTGGCGCTGACCCGGAAGTAGACATCGCCCTCGGCCACATAGGCGTAGCCCTTGTCCACCAGGGTGGAGATCATCTCGATCATGGTGGGGATCTCCTGAGTAGCGCGGGGGTAGACGTGGGCCGGCAGGACGTTGAGGCCCTCCATCTCGGCGGCATAGTCAGCGATCAACTGCTCGGCCAGCTCCTGGGGGGAGATGCCCAGGTGGCGGGCGCGGGCGATGATACGATCGTCGATGTCAGTGTAGTTCTGGACGTGGCGTACCTGGTAGCCGCGGTACTCCAGGTAGCGGCGGAGAACATCGAAGATGATGTAGCTCATGGCGTGGCCGAGGTGGCTGCGGTCATAGGGTGTTACGCCGCAGACATACATCTTCACCGGGCCGTCCGCCGGAGCGAAGTCCTCCTTCCTGCCGCTGAGGGTGTTGTAGAGCTTCAAGAGGCATCCTCCTGGCGCTGGCTGGCGGCTGGCTTCCGCTTCCTCCCCTTCTCCAGTTGAGCGATGCGCTTCTCCAGCTTCTTGATCTGCCCTTCCAGCCGTTGAATAATATCCCACTCGGGGTCGGGCAGCTTCAAGATCGTATCGTCGCCAGGGTCATGATAGGCGACCACATGGCCGGGTACGCCCACCACAGTGGCGTTGTCAGGCACATTGGAAACCACTACCGAGCCGGCCCCGATGCGTACGTTATTCCCCACGTCTATTGCACCAATGAGCTTGGCGCCAGCCCCCACCACCACGTTGTCGCCCAGGGTAGGGTGGCGCTTGATCCGCTTGGTGCTGGTGCCCCCCAGGGTCACGCCCTGGTAGAGGTGACAGTTGGCGCCGATCTGCGCCGTCTCGCCGATGACCACCCCCATGCCATGATCGATGAAGAAGCCATCGCCGATGTCGGCGCCGGGATGGATCTCTATGCCGGTGAAGACACGGCTAAGGTGGGAAATGACCCTGGCCAGCACGCGCAGGCGCCTTTGATGCAGGGAATGAGCCAAACGGTGAAGCTGGCGGGCGTGAAAGCCGGGGTAGGCCAGAATAACCTCTAGGGCGTTGGTAGCGGCTGGGTCCCGCTCCCGCGCGGCCTGAATATCGCGTCTAATGCCTCGTAAGACTGACACGGGTCATCCCTCCTGTCCGTGGCTGTCCTCTTCCCTTCGTGGGGTGTCCCGGCCCAGCGGGGCACCCCTCCATACATATGCAGACCAAGCGACAGCGCGCCGCCACGGCCAGGGAAGGAAGCATCCCATTAGATAAGGCCATACCGATTTCTGTTCCTAACGTTCCTGCAGCAGGGCTACAGCCAGAGCGGCGATCGCCTCACCACGACCGATGTCACCGATGCCCTCGTTGGTGGTAGCTTTGACGTTTACTCTCGATTCGTCGAGACCGAGGGTATCCGCGATGCGCTGCCGCATCGAGCGGATGTGGGGGCTCAAGCGGGGCCTCTCGGCAATGACGGTAGCATCCATGCTCCAGACCGTGTAGCCCACCTGGGCTATCATCTGGCCGGTTTGGGTCAGCAGCTGGCGGCTGTCAGCCCCGGCGTAGTTGGGATCGTCTGGCGGGAAGAAGCAACCGATGTCGCCCAGGCCCGCTGCCCCCAGCAGGGCGTCCATAATAGCGTGGAGGAGAACATCAGCGTCGCTGTGGCCGCCAAGCCCTGTTTCACCCGCTATCTCCACGCCCCCCAGAATGAGCCGACGCCCCTCCTGAAATCTGTGTATATCATAGCCGATGCCTACCCGCATGTCTAACCTGCCCTGCCTTGAGCGAGAAGCGCTTCCACCAGGGCCAGATCGGCGGCGGTGGTCACCTTAATGTTCCAGGGCGAGCCCTCAAAGACCTTGACCTGATAGCCCAGCTTCTCCACCAGAGCGGCATCATCGGTGGCCTCACCCTGGGTCCGCTGGTGAGCCTCCCGCAGGATGTCATAGCGGAAGACCTGGGGCGTCTGAGCGGCCCACAGCTGGCCCCTGCAGAGGGTGCGCCCGATGAGGCCCGACGGTTCCACCTCTTTGACCGTGTCCCCGATGGGTAAGGCGGCAATGGCCGCCCCTGTCTCCTTCGCTGCCTCCAGGCCGCGCTCGACAAGCTCGGCGGTCACCAGAGAGCGCGCCCCATCGTGCACCACCACCCATTGGCAAGACGCCAGCGCCTCCAGGCCGTTACGCACCGAATCTTGGCGGCGTTTGCCCCCCTGGCAGACGGCCACCACCTTGCTAAAGCCAGCCTCGGCCACCAACTCTCTTCCAGGCTCCATGTTCTGTGGCGAAAGAACCAGCACCACTCGGTCCACGCCACGACAGACATCGAAGGCGCTGAGAGTGTGGGCGAGAAGGGGCTTGCCGCTAACGACGGCGAACAGCTTATCCCTGCCGCCCATCCGCCGACTGCGGCCGGCAGCAGCGATAATGGCCCCCACTGACTCCCGGCTGGCCGACATAGACACGCTCTATCGACGTATCAGCTAGTGGCCTTGGGCGCAGCGAAGATCATCCGACCAGCCACGGTCTGAAGAACGCGGGTGACGATGACCTCCAACTGCTCGTTCAGGTAGCGGCGGCCGCCCTCCACCACCACCATGGTACCATCATCCAGGAATCCGACCCCCTGGCCGCTCTCCGTCCCCTCTTGGATGACGTGCACCTCCATCTCCTCGCCGGGCAACACCACTGCCTTGACGGCGTTGGCCAGGTGGTTGACGTTGAGAATCTGTACCCCCTCCAGCTCTGCGACGCGATTGAGGTTGAAGTCGTTGGTCATGATGGAACAATTCATGCTTTTGGCCAGGCGGATGAGCTTGCCGTCCACGTCCCGCGCATCGTCGAAATCAGTCTCCGAAACCTCTATGGGCACCGGCGCCTCCTTTTGAAGGCGGCCGAGGATTTCCAGACCACGCCGGCCGCGGTTGCGCCTGAGGGCATCGGGAGAATCGGCGATGTAGCGCAGCTCGTCCAGAACGAAGCGAGGTACCACCAGGGTGCCCATGATAAAGCCTGTCTGGACGATATCGGCCATGCGGCCGTCGATGACGGCACTGGTATCGAGAATGATCTGGCGGGGCACACGGCCCACCCTTTTGCCCGCCGTCGGCAGGTAGCGGGAAAGGAAATCGGCGAGCTGCTCCTCACGATTGATCATGGCCGCCACGCCTAGAGTGCCCAGGATGGCGCTAACCACAAAAGGAGCAAGCACCCCGCCGATGCCGGGAAGGGTGACGAGGGCGGGCGTCAAGAGCGCCGCTACCAGGAGACCGGCCACCAGGCCACCGGTGCCCAGCACCAGCTGAATGGGCTCGATCTGAGTGGTCCACTGCTGGAAGCGGCGCAGAGGCGCCAGGAAGAGGAAGGGCCCTGCTATGACCCCGAAGATGGTAAACAGCACCGGCGGCGCCGCCCAGAAAATCACCGCGGTAGTGCCGCTGTCCCCCTCGGCCATGTACGCCCCCATACGAAGGCCCACATAGCCAAAGAAGATAGCCCCAATAACACGAAAAATGAGATTGACATTGATGACCATCGAATAATGCCTCCCCACCGACCACAGCTCTCCGCGCGAGGCGGAGCTAAGGGAGAGATGCCCTACGCACGCTCTCCCAGCGAGGCCTCAAAATAACAAAGGCCAGATAACCTGCGGGAAGTATAACATACGCTCGTACACGCGTCAAAGTCGTGGGGCCTAGCCCAGCAGTCCTCCCAGGATCTCGATGCCGAAATCGCCCAAGGCCGCCATGTACATATCCTTAATGATCTTCCCCGCCAAAACGGTCAGGAAAAAGCGGCCCAGGGGCATGCGAACAACCCCTGCCGCTGCGCCAGCCACGTCGAACAGGGGGTTGGGGATGACAGACATCACGAACATGGTGGTCACGCCATGGCGCTCCATCCAGCCCTGAACCCGCTTGTATTCTGGGCGCTCCTGGATCATGATGCGGCTGCCGTAGCCAGCCGCGTAGCCAGTAAATTCGCCCAGAGCCTCCCCCAGGCCAGCGACGATACCTACCCAAACGAAGGTGGGTATGCCCAGATAGGAGTTGAGGATCGCGCCACCACCAACCACGGAGGCAAGAGCAGGGGTAGGCAAAATCATCGAGGCGGCCCCGATGAAGCTGATGATGAACACGCCGACGTAGCCGTAGTCCTTGAGCCTGCTCACCTCCACCTGGAAGTAGAAGAAGGCGAAGGCGAAGACGGTCATCAAAGCGACGACGAAGATGAGAAGGCCGTACTCCAAGCGCCAGGCAGCCCATCGCCTGCGCTTCGTCACTGTGCTCTTCTCATTGGGGAGACTCATCTTTCGGACGCTTCCCCCACTATCGCCTTTCCCTCGCCGCCCGGCCAGTGACACCTGTGCCCGATACGAACGAAGGGACGGGAGGCCTAGCCTCTCGTCCCTCTCCGCTAGCCTCTCCTTCGCATGCCTACGAGGTTAGCTGACGGGTTCGGCTTGAAGGAGCTAGCCTACTCCGACCACGTCGGAGATTCACCCCGGTGCCTGCTGGCCAGCAGGCAATTGGTTCCCCCGTTCTCCTGATGGAGATTCGGCACCCTATTCGCTTGGTCTGCTTCAATTTAGCAAAAATTGTGCTTAAGTGTCAATCAGCGAGGACGACGGGGACGGATCACCAGGACCGGCTCGCCCGTGTGCCTCACAACCTTGTCAGTCACACTACCCATAACCCAGCGGCGGAAGCCGGAGCGACCGTGAGTGGTCATGGCAATCAGGCCAACGTTCTCCTGCTCGGCGTGCTCTGCAATCTGCACGGCTGCCCGGCCCCTCACTACTCTGGTCTCGACATCCATGCCCACTCCCAAGATGACGATGCTGTATAGTAGCAATTGCTGAAGCTGCGAGCAAGGTCTGGACAGACAGAGTTGCCACCCCAGCCAGCGGTTCAGTATGATCAGAGTCCCGAGGTCTTTCTGCCAGCGAGGTGGCGAATTTGACCATTGTCGACCTAGATCGGATTCTTCGGCGGGTGAGCAAGCCCGCCCGCTACACCGGCGGCGAGTGGAACTCCGTGGTCAAGGACTGGAGCCACACGCCTCTGCGGGTCGCCTTGGCCTACCCGGATGTCTACGACATCGGCATGTCCAACCTGGGCCTAGCCATCCTCTATGAGGTTCTCAACCAAGAGAACGACGTGCTCTGCGAGCGAGTGTACGCTCCCTGGACGGATATGGAACAGGCCATGCGCCAGGAGGGCATCCCCCTCTTCAGCCTGGAGACCCGCCACCCTCTGGGCGAGTTCGATGTCATTGGCTTCTCCCTGAGCTACGAGCTGACCTACACCAACGTTCTGAACATGCTCGACCTGGCCGGCCTGCCGTTGCCGATAGCAGAGCGGCGACGGGCTCTGCCCCTGGTTATCGCCGGCGGCAGCGGCGCCTTCAACCCTGAACCCCTGGCCGACTTCATCGATGCCTTCGCCCTCGGCGACGGCGAGGAGCTCGTCCTCGATATCGTCGACTGTGTGCGCCGCTTTAAGGAGAGGGGTGGCCGATCGAAGCGGCAGCTTCTGCGGGAACTAGCCGCCATCGAGGGCATCTACGTGCCCCGCTTCTGCGACATGCTCTACCATCCCGATGGCACCATCGCTGAGGTAAGGCCCGTGGATGCGGCCGCGTCTCCTCGACCGCGCAAGCGCTTCGTGCAGAAGCTGCTGCCGTTGCCTAAGCGACCCATCGTTCCCTTCGTGCAGATAGTGCACGACCGCGCTGGCATCGAGATCCAGCGCGGCTGCACCCAGGGGTGTCGCTTCTGTCAGGCGGGCATGATCTATCGCCCCCGGCTGGAGCGCGCAGCGAAGGATGTGGTGGCCCTCGCCAGGGAGGTGCTGGCCAGTACTGGCTATCGCGAGCTCTCCTTGTTGTCCCTCAGCACCACCGACCACTCCCAGATCGTGCCCATGGTGCGGGCCTTGAAAGAGGAGCTCGGCGATAGCATCATCGTCTCCCTGCCCAGCCTGCGGGTGGACGGCTTCTCGGTAGAGGTGGCTGAGGCGGTGGCGGGGCCGGGCAGGCACACGATCACCTTCGCCCCCGAGGCGGGCAGCCAGCGCCTGCGCCTGGCTATCAACAAGCCGATGACGGAAGAGGATGTCCTGCGGGCGGCGGAGACCGCCTTCTCCCGTGGCTGGACGAGCATCAAGCTGTACTTCATGGTGGGCCTGCCCGCCGAGACCCTCGAGGACGTGCAGGGGATCGCTGACCTGGCGGCCAGGGTGAAAGAGATCGGCCGCCGCTATCATCACGGTCGCGCTCGTGTGCGGGTGAGCACCTCCATTCTTGTCCCCAAGCCGCACTCGCCTTTCCAGTGGATCAGCCAGAACAGCGCCGAGGAGCTGGGCCCCAAGCACGACCTTCTGCGCAGGGGTTGCCGGCGGGCCGGTGTGGAGTTCTCCTGGGAGGACCCCGAGCACAGCCTGCTGGAGGCGGTCATCTCCCGCGGCGACCGGCGCCTGGGGCAAGTGATCCAGCGGGCCTGGCAACTGGGCTGCAAGTTCGACGCCTGGCACGAGCAGCAAGACTGGGGCCGCTGGCAGCAGGCCTTCCAGGAGTGCGGCCTCGACCCCAGCTTCTACGCTCACCGCGAACGGGGCCTATTCGAGAAGCTTCCCTGGTCCCACATTGATGTCGGCGTCAGCGAAGCCTACCTGCGGGGGCAGTGGCTGAAGACGGCCAAAGAGGAGGCCACCGCTGACTGCCACAAGGAACCCTGCAACGTCTGCGGCGTGCAGCGGCTGGAAGCAGAGGCCTGCCTGGCCAAGGTCGATGAGCTCGCCCGCAGGCGACGAGGTCGGCCAACCAACCATCTCGAGCAGTCCATGCAGGTCTCCTAGGGCATCGAAGGAGGATGACCGCGCTGCCGGACACGCCCGTCCAGGTGGGCCCTGTGCCTTCCGGCGCTGACTCGTTACGTTGACACCGAAACAGCGCGCTGCTATCGTCATAGCTAGAGGGGTTGTGCATGGGCAGAAGGGCTCGAAGGCGTCGGGAGAAGCGAAGGACGACCAAGGTACTCGTAGAGGCCGAGGTCGAGGTCGCGGAAGGATTAGGCCCAGCCCGAGAACGTCGGGAGAAGAAGAGGCCCACCAGACCCAGCAGACGCCTTCGCTATCCGAGAATTCTGACAGGCGTGGCGGCGGCGGTGGTCGCCGCTACCATTCTGATCGTGCTGAGCCTGGCCCCCTGGGAAAACGATGGAGAGGCGACGCCCTCCGAGTTCATTGTGCCGACGCCAAGGCCAGCCGACATCCCCAGCCAGGGGACCACGCTCGGCAGCCCCGACGCTCCGTTGACCATCGTTGAGTATTCCGACTTCCTGTGCCCCTTCTGTACGCGCGCCGCTCTAGAGATCGTTCCTCAGATAGAGGAAGAGTACGTGGTCACAGGCAGGGTGAAGCTGGTATGGAAGCAGTTCCCCTTACCTCAGCTTCACGGCGAGGCGGCCATCGTGGCAGCGGCGGCATCCGAGTGCGCAGCAGAGCAGAACGCCTTCTGGGAGTACCACGACATGCTGTTCCTCAACAACAAGAGCGTTACCTTCAACATCGAGAATCTGAAACGGTTTGCCCGGGATCTGGACCTGGATACCGAAAAGTTCAACGTCTGCCTGGATGAGGGGAAGTACATGGACAAGGTGGCAGCGGACTACGATGAGGCTGACCGGCGGGGCGCGACCGGCACCCCGACCTTCTTCGTGGGGCAGACCCAGCTGACGGGGGCTAAGTCCTACGGAGAATTCAAGACAGCCATCGAGGATGAGCTGGCTAAGCTGGGCGAGACGGGTGAGACAGAGTAGGGCTCAAGTCCCGCCCAGAGCAGCCCCCCTTACAGTGGGCGCCTTCTTGAGATGGGGAGCTCTGGCCGTGCTGGCTATAGCCGGTATGGGCGTTGCGGCCTATCTCACCTACACCCACTACGCCGACCAGCCCATAGCCTGCGGTGGCCTCGGCGAGTGCGAGACGGTGCAAAACAGCGAGTACGCCACGCTGGTCACCATTCCGGTGGCTCTGCTGGGCATACTGTTCTACGCTGGTTTTCTAGCGCTGGTGCTGGCGCGGATGGCCCGTCTGCCCCTGACGGAGGAATGGGCTCCCCTGGCAGCCTTCAGCATGACCCTGGCCGGCGTTGCCTTCGCGGCCTACCTCACTTACATAGAGCTGTTCGTGCTGGAGGCCCTCTGCATCTGGTGCCTGGCTCTAGCCGCCATCGTCACCGTTGCCTGGCTGATCACCATCGTTGATGTCTTAGCCCTAACCAATGAATAGGCCTTGAGCGGCCGATTCCGCTCAAGGCCCGCTGGGAGATCAACTTTCCTGACTGGGGGACGACTAGCTACTTGCTATCTGGCTCCTTGCTTGCCTCCTCCGCTGGCTCTTCTGCCGGCGCCTCTACCGCCTCTTCCCCTGGCTCCTCCGCTGGCTCTTCCCCTGGCTCCTAACTCGCCTCTTCCGCTGGCTCCTCCGCTGGCTCTTCTGCCGGCGCCTCTACCGCCTCTTCCCCTGGCTCCTCCGCTGGCTCTTCTGCCGGCGCCTCTACCGATGCTTCCTGCCCGGAGGGAGCCTGAAAGGCACTGGCCAGGGCGGATAGCTCCGCGGTCAACCCTTGAGCCGCCTCGCTGCCCGACTCACCCTCCTCCGGCTCCCCTTCTCCGCTGTCCAGCAAGCCAGGCGCCGCAATGAGCTCGGCCACTGCTCGCCGCTCGGGTACGGTGACGCGAGCACGGGCCGGAATGAGCTTGCCAATGATGACGTTCTCCTTGAGGCCCAGAAGGTGATCGACAGCGCCGTTGACAGCCGCCTCGGTGAGGATGCGCGTGGTCTCCTGGAAGGAGGCTGCAGCCAGGAAGCTATCGGTGTTGAGAGAGGCCTTGGTCACCCCCAGGAGAACGGGCTGAGCGGTGGCGGGCTCGCCACCCTCGGCCAGCACCTTGGCGTTCACTTCCTCGAAGCGAAAGCGATCCACCAGCTCGCCCGGCAGGAGGGCAGTATCGCCGGGAGAGTCCACCTGCACCCGGCGGAGCATCTGGCGAACGATGACCTCGATATGCTTATCGTTGATATTCACACCCTGGGAACGGTAGACCTTCTGTATCTCTTCCACCAGGTAGATCTGCACCGCTTCCGGCCCCTGAACGCGCAGGATGTCCTGAGGGTTGACTGCTCCGTCGGTGAGCTGCTGGCCGGCGTGAACATATTGGCCGGTCTCCACCCGGATGTGGGCAGTGGGCGGTACCATGTATTCCCGCTCCTCTCGCTCCTCATAGAGGATGGAGAGACGGTCTGTCCGGCCCCGCATGACGCGGCCTGCCATGCGAGCGGTGATGTCGGCGTCGGCTGCGACGGGCAGCGTTGCTTTTCGGCCCTTCGCGACCTTCGCTGGCTGGGGTAGACGAGCGAGCAGCGCTCCTCGCTCCACCCACTCCTCGTCCTCGACCACAACCTCGGCCCTCTTCGGCAGAGCGTATTCATCGCGGTACAGTTCGCTGCTTACCACCTTGAGGCGCCGACTGCTGCCCTCGCGTACGATCTCAGCCGTGCCGTCGATCTCACAGATGAGGGCCCCACCCTTAGGCACCCTCGCCTCGAACAACTCCTCCACTCGCGGCAGGCCGGAGGTGATGTCCAAGCCAGCCACACCGCCGGTGTGAAAGGTGCGCATGGTGAGCTGAGTGCCGGGCTCGCCGATGCTCTGGGCGGCCACAATGCCTACGGCCTCGCCCTCCTTCACCAGCCCGCCGCGGGCCAGGTTGCGACCGTAGCAGGGAGCGCAGAGGCCTCGCTTGACTTGGCAGGTCAAAGGCGAACGCACGTGCACCCGCTCGATGCCCAGCGCCTCGATACGCTCGGCCATTTCCTCGCTGATCTCCTCGTTGCGGCGAACAATGAGTTCGCCCGTCTGGGGGTCGACGAGGTCGGAGGCTGCCCAGCGGCCAATGATCCGCTCCCGCAGGGACTCAAGTACGCCCTTCTCTGATGGCTCCGACAACCAGGTGCCAGCGGTAGTGCCGCAATCATCCTCCAAGATGATGACCTCCTGGGACACGTCGATCAGGCGGCGGGTCAGGTAGCCGCTGTCGGCGGTACGGAGGGCGGTGTCGGCCAGTCCCTTGCGAGCACCGTGAGTGGAGATGAAATACTCTAGCACTGTCAGCCCCTCGCGAAAGCAGGAGCGGATGGGCAGGTCGATGATGCGGCCAGAGGGGTCGGTCATGAGGCCGCGCATGCCACACATCTGGCTGATCTGGCTGATGTTACCCTTGGCGCCGCTGACGGCCATCGTGTAGACGCCGCCATAGTGCTCGAGCTCCTTCTGAATGAGACCCTGCACTTGCTCGGTGGTCTGCCGCCAGATGGCGACGGCCTGGTCGTAGCGCTCCTCCTCGGTGATCAGGCCCATCTGGTACTGCTGCTCCACCTCGCCGATGCGAGCATCGGCCTCTTCCAGCAGCTTGGCCTTGCCTGCGGGCACCTTCAGGTCGTTGATGGCGATGGTCATGCCGGACCGGGTAGCATAGTGGAAGCCAACGTCCTTGATGGCATCGACCATCTCGGCCGTGCGGGCCATACCCAGCCTGTGATAGCATTCCGCTACTAGATCCTTCAGGCCCTTCTTGTCCAGAACCTCATCACGAAGAGCAAGCTCCTCGGGCAGCACCTCGTTGAAGATGATGCGGCCCACCGTTGTATCGATGAGCTGGCCGCCGGTCCTTGGGTCGCGCACCTTGATCTTGGCCTGCAGTTCCACCAGGCCCAGGTCGTAGGCCAGCCTGGCCTCTTCGAAGCTGCTGTAGACCCCCTGCGGCGGGATGCCCGGGCGGTACTCGCCCTTAGCCCGCGGCTTGACCAGGGTCAGGTAGTAGCAGCCCAGGACAATGTCTAGGGTAGGAGCTACTGTGGGCTCACCGCTGCTGGGTAGAAGCAGGTTCTCGGACGATAGCATAATCTGGCGCGCCTCGGCCACGGCAGCTCGCGACAGAGGTATATGTACCGCCATCTGATCGCCGTCGAAGTCGGCGTTGAAGGCAGCGCAGACCAGGGGATGGATCCGGATGGCGCTGCCATCGACGAGGATCGGCTCGAAGGCCTGTATGCCCAGGCGGTGGAGAGTGGGCGCTCGGTTCAGGAGGACCGGCCGCTCTCGGACGATCTCATCGAGGATGTCCCAAACCTCAGGCCGAGCCCGCTCCACGACCCGCTTGGCTGACTTGATGTTGTGAGCCAGGCCGCGCCCCACCAGGGCCCGCATCACAAACGGCTTGAACAGCTCCAGGGCCATCCGCCTGGGTAGGCCGCACTGGTGCAGCTTCAGCTCCGGCCCGACTACGATGACCGAACGGCCGGAGTAATCTACCCGCTTGCCCAGGAGGTTCTGACGGAAGCGCCCCTGCTTTCCCTTAAGCATGTCCGACAGGGACTTCAGCTTGTGGTTGCCGGCGGTGGATACGGCGCGACCGCGCCGGCCATTGTCGATGAGGGAGTCTACCGCCTCCTGGAGCATTCGCTTCTCGTTGCGAATGATGATCTCCGGCGCTCCCAGCTCCAGCAGGCGCTTGAGGCGATTGTTGCGGTTGATCACCCGCCGATAGAGGTCGTTAAGGTCGCTGGTGGCGAAGCGGCCGCCATCTAGCTGCACCATTGGTCGCAGGTCAGGAGGCAACACCGGCAAGACGGCAACAACCATCCACTCTGGTCGGTTGTTGCTCTTGCGGAAGGCCTCCATCACCTTTAGGCGCTTGGTGGCCTTCTTGCGTCGCTGACCACTGAAGCTCTGGATCTCCTGGCGTAGCTTGACGACCAGCCGATCCAGGTCGAGGCGCTGAAGAATGTCCAGGATGGGCTCGGCGCCCATGCCCGCCGAGAAGACGTCCGGGTAGGCCGGCGCCAGCTCGTGGTACTTGGGCTCCACAAGGAGGGTGACAGCGTCGTCGCGGATGGGGTCCTTGAGTTCCTCCAGTTCCTCGATCTTCAGGCGGTACTCCTCGGCGACGGCCTCCCGCTCGTCGCTCATCTTCTGGCGCAGGGGCTCCATCTCCGCCCAGGCGGCATCGCGCAACTGCTGAATGTGGGCATCGGCCAGGAGCTCGCTCTCACTGTGCCGCTGAGCGAACAGGTCCTCCAGTTCGGCCACTTGCTTCTCGGCCTCAGCCTGAAACCGCTCTGCTGCCTGGGCAGTGACCTTCCTGCCCTTGGCAACGATAACTGTTTCCCCCAACGCCAGAGCCTTGGCGGTCGACTTGCCCTGGCCCTTGGCTATGGCCTTCTCCAGGGCGGCAACCTTCTTCTTAAGGGCCTTCAGGTCGCGGCGCATCTCTTCGTCCAGGCGAGCCAGCTGCTGGTCTCGCTGGGACTGCACCTGGGCGACGGCCTCTTGGCAGGCGGCCTCCCTGTCCGCTATCTTCTCAGCGTACTGTCTCTCGCGTTCGGTCGCCTGGGCGTCCATCTCTTGGCGCAGGGCCTCGATGGCCTGGTCACGGGCGGCCTCGTTCACCTTGGTAACGATGAACTGAGCGAAGTAGAGTACCCGCTCCAGGCTGCGGGGCGAGATGTCCAGAAGGAGGCCAACGCGGCTGGGCATGCCCTTGACGAACCAGATGTGGGCCACCGGCGAGGCCAGCTCGATGTGGCCCATGCGCTCGCGGCGCACCTTGCTGCGGGCTACCTCCACGCCGCACTTGTCACAGATGATACCCTTATAGCGAACCCGCTTGTACTTGCCGCAGTAGCACTCGAAATCCTTGGTGGGCCCGAATATCTTCTCGCAGAACAGACCATCCTTCTCCGGCTTCAGGGTGCGGTAGTTGATGGTCTCCGGCTTGGTTACCTGCCCATAGGACCAGGAGCGGATCTGCTCCGGCGAAGCCAACGATATGCGGATGGCATTAAAGTCGTTCACCTCAAGAACCAAATAGATCCTCCCCCTCAAAGCCTGACAAGTTAATACCCAACTGCGGAACCTCGGTTGCCGACGTATCCGCCAAGGCCACTCGTTCCTCTTCCTCGTTCAGTACCTCTACCGCCAGGCAGAGGCTCTGCAATTCCTTCACCAGCACCTTGAAGGACTCCGGCACCCCTGGCACGGGGATGTCTTCGCCCTTGACGATGGACTCATAGGTCTTGACCCGCCCCACCACATCGTCGGACTTAACGGTGAGGATCTCCTGGAGGACGTGGGCGGCGCCGTAGGCCTCCAGGGCCCACACCTCCATCTCGCCGAAGCGCTGGCCGCCGAACTGGGCCTTGCCGCCCAGAGGCTGCTGGGTGATGAGGGAGTAGGGGCCGGTGGAGCGAGCATGGATCTTATCCTCCACCAGGTGGATCAGCTTCATCATGTAGATGTAGCCCACCGTAACCGCCTGGTCGAAGGGCTCGCCGGTGCGTCCGTCGTAGAGGATCTGCTTGCCGAAGATGGGGGCAACGGGACCACCCTTCAGTAGAATCTTCTCGGCCCGACCCTCCAGCTCATGCTCTGGCAGGCCCCGCACCTTCCTCTTACCCTGCTCCTCCAGCCACAGCTCCAGGCAGGCGCGCTTGGCCTGGCCCGGCTGCGAGTCGTCGAACACCGCCTGGGCGTCGTAGCCCCGCTGGGCAAGCCACTGCGAGACCTTCTCCATGTCCAGGTTCTCGCCCCCCTCGTTCTTCTGGCCGTTGGGCTGAGTCAACACGGCATCGGCGTGCTGGGCAATCCAGGTGCGGGCGAGGGCATCCTCAACGGTGAGGGGGTTGCCGCCGTCGAACACCGGGGATAGGGCGCGAAAACCAAGGAGCCTGGCCGCCCAGCCTAGGTGGGTCTCCAGCACCTGGCCAACGTTCATGCGGCTGGGCACGCCGATGGGGTTGAGGATAATATCGACCGGGGTGCCGTCAGCCAGGTAGGGCATGTCCTCCGCCGGCAGGATGCGGGCGATCACGCCCTTGTTGCCGTGACGCCCGGCCATCTTGTCTCCTTCGGCCACCTTGCGCCGTTGGCCGATGCAGACGCGCACCATCCTGTTGACCCCCGGCGGTAGCTCATCGTGGCTGTCGCGCGAGAAGACCTTGACGTCGATGACCTTGCCCCGTTCGCCGTGGGGTACCCGCAGGGAGGTATCCTTCACCTCACGGGCCTTCTCGCCGAAGATGGCCCGCAGGAGCTTCTCCTCGGCGGTCAACTCCGTCTCCCCCTTAGGAGTGATCTTGCCCACCAGGATATCGCCCGCTCGCACCTCGGCGCCGATGCGAATGATGCCCTCCTCGTCCAGGTCGCGCAGGCTCTCTTCGCCTACGTTGGGTATGTCGCAGGTGATCTCCTCCGGTCCCAGCTTGGTGTCGCGAGCCTCGAGCTCGTGCTTCTCGACATGGATGGAGGTGAACTTATCGTCGCGGACGATCGCCTCTGCGATGATGATGGCGTCCTCGAAGTTGTAGCCGTCCCAGCACATGAAAGCGACGAGGACGTTTCTTCCGAGGGCGAGCTCGCCCTGGGTGGTGGCGGCACCGTCGGCGATGATCTGACCTTTTCGGACGGTGTCCCCCTCGCGGACGATGGGCTTCTGATTGAGACACGTCCGTTCGTTGAGACCCACGAATTTCCTGAGTTCGTATTCCACGTCCCCCTCGGCGGGGGTGGGGTGTCCCGGTTCTTCTGGTATCTTTGTTTTCCG
>JAUWYP010000045.1 GCA_030615765.1 Dehalococcoidia bacterium
CCCGCCTCTCGCATCACGGTGGTTCCCAACCCGGTGGATCTACCCTTCTGGCTTGCCCTGTCGGAGACCGGTCGCTGGCTGCACCAGGAGCTGCGCTTGTGGGACCAGGACCTCGTCCTCTTCACCCCCACCCGCGTGTCGCGCACCAAGAACATCGACCTGGGCATCGACATTCTCCCCGAGCTCAAGAAGCTGGTGGGAAAGGTCAAGCTGCTGGTCACCGGTGCTCCCGACCCCCATGCCCCGGAGGCTGCCGCTCAGCTTGAGGGCCTGCGGCGAAGGGCCAAGGAGCGGGGCGTGGCCAGAGACGTTATCTTTCTGAGCAAGATGACCTCTCCCGATGGCACGCCCCTGACCCGCTCGCGAGAGGTGGTACGAGACGTCTATACCCTCGTGGACGCCGTCTTCCTTCCCAGCCGCTACGAAGGCGCCTCCCTCCCCCTGCTGGAGGCTGGGCTCCTGAGGCTGCCGGCTATCTGCTCGGATATCGAGGTCTTTCAGGAGGTGGCGGGGAAAGGCAACGCCCTCTTCGTATCCCTCAAGGAGCGGCCGGAGGTCATCGCCGCCAAGGTCGTGGAGTTCGTTCGCTCCATCCCCACGGCGGGCCTCTATCGGCGCGTCCTCAGGGATTCTGTTTGGGAGACGACCGCTAACAGGCGTTTCATCCTTCGTCTGCTGGGTGGGCAAAGGTGAGGATTGGTTAAGTACTGTCGTGTCCTGAGCTGACTCTGCCAGACCTCTGACCGAGAACAAGAACCTCATCGGATAGTCTCCCCTCCACGTTCGAGTCCGGCTCACTGGATAGCGCTGGCAGGGGATTTCAGCTCGCAGCAGGCCAGCGGCCTACCACCGATACCTTCAGGCGGCCGCGGGCGGCCAGAACCTCGATCCGCGTGCGGGTGCCACGGCGGGAGAAGAGGAGGTCGGCGCTGCCCTGGCCCACTTGCAAGTTCCTCACCTGAACGTTGTCCAGCCAGTAGGGCAGGCGCGGCCGCACGATGAGCAGTTCACCCTCAGGGGCGTTGGGAGCCAGGCCGAGGATGGCCTGAAGGATGAGGGGGAAGGAGCCGGCCGCCCAGGCCTGAGGTCGGCAGGCGACGGGATAGGGGACGGGCGTGTACTGGATGGAGCGAGCACTGCCAGCGTACAGTTCCGGCAGGCGGTAGTAGGGGAAAGATCGGGCGGCGTCGAAGAGGGCGGTGGCCACCTCGTTCAGCTCGTCCTCGAACCCGTATTTCTTGAAGCCCACGGCGATGATGGAGTTGTCGTGGGGCCAGACGGTCCCCAGATGGTAGCCCAATGGGTTGAAGCGGTTGGAAGCGGCACTGAGGGTGCGGATGCCCCAGCCGCTGAACATGTCGTTGCGCATCAGGACATCGGCAACCGGCGATGCCAGGCGCCGCTGGACGATCCCCGTCCAGAGGGCCTGCCCTGGGTTGGAGGTGATGGCGGCCACCTGATGGTTGTCGCCGTCCAGGGCCAGGGCAAGGAAGTTACTGTCCTGCAGCCAGAAGTCGCGGTTGAAGCGCCGCTTAAGCTGGGCCGCCTCCCGACTCAATTGCTGGGCTAGCTCCTGGTCGCCTAGGGCGGCGAAGACGGGGGCCAGCTTCTTCTTGGCAGCGTAGACATAGCCCTGGACCTCCACCAGGGCGATGGGTGGCTTGGCGAGGGTGCCATCGGCATTAACGATCGCGTCCGGCGAGTCCTTCCAGCCCTGGTTGAGCAGGCCGGTGGCTGAACGCGCTTCATACTCTAGGTAGCCATCGCCGTCGATATCAGCCAGGGCATCGATCCAGTGGAGGGCTGCCCGCAGGTTGGGTTCCAGCTTTTGCAGCACCTCTAGGTCGGCCGTCCAGGCGTAGTATTCCCCCGCGAGCAAGAGGAAGAGGGGAGTGGAGTCGACGCTGCCATAGTAGGGAGAGAAGGGCAGCTCGCCGGTGGCTGTCATCTCATCCTGACGCCACTCGTGGAGGATCTTGCCTGGCTCTTCGTCCTGCCAGGAGTCGACCTTCTTGCCCTGCCAGCGGGCGAGCATCTTCAGAGAATGGCAAGCGATTTCTGGCTTGTATGCCAATGTCTGCATGGCCACGATAGCGCTGTCTCGGCCGAAGAAGGTGTCGTACCAGGGCGTCCCTGCCGCCAGGTAGCCGCCATCGCCGTCCCGGTTCCAGAGCATGCGCAGGTCGGTGAAGGAGCGCTCCAGAACGGCGTTGAAGAACTCGTTGTTGGTGACTACCTGAGCGCCGCTCTCCATCCACTGGCGGTAGCGGGAGGAGATAGTCTCCAAACGTTTCATGCCGCGAGCGGTCTTCGATCGTCCATCGGTGGCCACCAGCAAGCGGATGGTTGCGCTCTCTCGATGGCCTAGGGAGAGGCGGAAGGTCACTCGCCCCTCTTTGGTAGAGAAGGGGGGTTGGGAGAAGCTGATCCTCGTTTCCCTTCTGCGGCCGTCGAGGCCATCGTAGGCGAAGACCAATGTGCCGTCTTCCATGCGGGGCGGCAGGATCTGGCCCCGCTTCTCTCTCTTACTCCCGCGCACCTCGAACATATCGGCGAAGTCGGCGTCCAGGGTGTAGACCACGTCGATCTCGATGGGGAAGATGTTGTAGTTGGTGACACGTAGGGTCTCCTCCAGCACGTCTTCCACCACTCGTTGCCGCCGCGCCTCTATGCTGCCACGGGGGAGGATTCGGCCGTTCAGGGAGGGCATAGCGGGGTTAGTGAGCGTCTGCTCCTCACTGAAGCCCAGCTCAGCGGTGGAGAGCAGAACTACCGGCCGGGCGTCGGCGAAGGAGAAGTCGTAGACGGATAGGTGACGGGTGTCCAGGTGGTAGAGTCCAAAGCCGCTGGGATTGTCGGGCGGGACGTTGCCGAAGCTATTGGTGAGGAGAAAGATGTCCTGTTCCCTGATCACCAGGGCGTCGCGTATGTCGCGAATAAGCATGGGCTCAGTCTCGGGGAGGAGCCCTTTCTTTTTCGCCCTGCTATCGGGAGGAGTTGGAGATCTGGTCATCGCCGAAAGGCTAGCATCGCTAGCCCGCAAAGGCAAGCAACGGTTGGTAGGAAAAGCTCACGACGCAGTGAGGTGATGGTCGTGGGAGGAGGGCTCTTCGGCGATAAGACGGTTGACGACGTCGCGTATGTGGGGATGCCAGCGCACTAGGTCCTCGGCGAGCTGGCGAAGAGGTTGAGAAGGTACCTTGCCCCGTAGACAAGCTGTTCCCCTCTCCACCTCGACGCTGATCTGCCAGGGCGCCACGCCAAGGCAACACTGGAGATGCTGCTCGAGATGCTGGCCCACCTCCCGTTCCTCAGAGACGCTGGCGTAGGAGACCTGCAGCCTGTTGAGCACCTGACAAACGCCCCTCACAGACCAGACGGCATCTTCGGCGTGCAGGCGCAGGGAGGGGCGGTCCACTGTCCCCGACAGCTCGATTACGCCCTCCCTACAGCGTACAGAGATGGGACCACTTCTGAGCAAGGGATAGCTTTGGATGCACCGGCGCACTCTCTCAACTAGCGCCTCATCGTGGACAAGGGCGGCCGGCACCACCCGCGAGCGATTGACCACCTTGCGCAGGCCGGGCGCAGAGGCAGCTAGGCGGGTGACGGCCTTCTTCGCCCGGTAGTTGCCGATGTGACCATCGATGTAGGCTATGCCTTCGACCACCAGCACCCTCAGCGTCTCCACGTCTTCCAGGTGGGCCTGGTTGAAGGTGCTGAGGACTGTCTCCTCCAATTGCCGGTCGTGATGAGTTGCTACCATCACAGACGATCCTACTTCCATAGGCCGACTTCGCAGGTCAATTGTCTTTCTAGGCTACTCTCATACCCTGAGAGGGAACGACTGGCACGGGCCTAGCCTCAACCTGGGAAGTCTCCCAGGCAAGGATACGCTCGTAGATCTCGAGGTAGCGCTGAACCATGATCGGGGCGTCGAAGTTCTCCTCTACGTGCCGACGGCAGCGATAGGGGTCGAGGCGGTCGAGGCGACCTACCGCCTCAGCCATCTCATCCACGTTGCGAACTATGTAGCCGGTCTCCCCGTCCACTACTAGCTCAGGGGCGGAGCCACGATTGAAGGCGATGACCGGCGTGCCACAGGCCATTGCTTCTGCCATGACCAGGCCGAAGGGCTCCTCCCAGCAGATGGGCACGAGCAGGCAGCGGGCGCTTGCGTACAGCTCCCGCTTCTCATGGCCGACCTCACCAACAAACTGGACCTGCTTTCCGTCGATGTACGGTTCGATCGTCTCTGCAAAGTACTGCCTATTATGGGGGTCGACCTTGCCAGCAATGACCAGTCGCATGCCAAGCCTTCTGGCTACCTCGACGGCTAGGTGCGAACCCTTTGCCGATGCTATCTGCCCGATGAACAACAGGTAGTCTTCCTTGTCAGGGCGGAAGGGAAAGCTTGCCACGTCCACGGCGTTGTAGACGACGCCGGCGAAGCGGGGGCCTTCGAAGGGAGGAATGATCGCCCGCTCGGCCTGGCTAACGGGGTTGAAGAAGCCGCGGTAGCGCTCCCAGACGAACTTCCTGTCCGGATCGATCAGGCAGTGCATGGTGGTTAGCATGGGTACGTCGGTCAGGCTGGCCAGGGCCATCACCTGCTCGCCTTCATGATTGTGGATGATATCGAAACCCTGGGCGTCCTTGATCGCCTCAACCACGTGCACCCACTCGTACGGATGCGGGTCGGCAACGGCTGGATCCAGCCGCAGGCCGTGGAGGTAAACCGATCGCAACTCGGCCAGAGTGAGGGAGTCGCCGGAAGCCCACAGGACAACGTCGTGGCCCGCCCGTACCAGGCCGTCAGCGAGCAGGCCTACCACTGCCTCCGTGCCGCCGTAACGGAGCGGCGGCACCCTCTCCGCCAGCGGCGCGATCTGGAGGATCCTCATTGCTCCACCTGTACGGACGGTCGACGATAAGACATAATCCTCCTCGGTCGGGTCGAAGCCCCCACCAGATCCTGCCACCGCCGGCGAGGTGGTCTTAGTTCAAAGGTTGGCTAGGAGATTTTCTCCAGGGTCATCAAGCGTGTGGCTAAGGGTCTTGCCAAACCTCGGTGAAAGCCGCGGAGAAAAAGGCCAAGAGAGAAGCTTTCTAGCCGCCTAACTACTTGACCTAGGTTACACCAAAAGGCTGGCGATTTCAATATCTCAATCGGGAGGATTTGGAATAACTTTCGCGGTCGGGAGCATAGCCAAGCGGATTAAGTGGGCGGGGCTACAGAATGGTGTGGCAATAGACCGAGCGAGCCCTGACGACGTGCCTGGAAAGCAGGAGACCGCCATTCGGCGGCCTTCGCCTTGCATGCGTTGTAACGTCTGATGGGCGCTGGAGCGGGAGACGGGAATCGAACCCGCGACAACCTGCTTGGAAGGAAGAAGGTCGCCCCTCAAGATAGGCCTAATTGTTAACCCCTCAGATTCAAAAATCGGGGTGAAACCGGGGTAAGATCAGGGTGAAATCGAGCCCTCACGGGAACCGGCGGTCGCAGCAGACCAACAGCCTCCCTATCTCCTCCGCCGTGTAGGGCTGTACGATCTTCTGCGGCAACCGAATGTTCTTGATCTGGGCGAAGGGGCTCTCCTCTTGTTCGGCGTCAGCGAAAGTGACATTTTGTGTAAGCAGTTTCTAACCGATGGAGACGGACTTGTTTTCGCTCCCAGGCAGCGGTACGTTAGGCCGCAGCAAGGAGCGAGTAATGACAGAGCAGAAGTCCCCGGCGGAGCTGGCGGCCGAGGCCAGGAGGCACACATCCAGGGCCAGGCCAGGGGGCTGACGTCTCTGGCCAAGCGGCTATCAGCTGGCACTGTAGGTTCACGGGCGCTTAGTTCAACGGCAGAATGGCTGTCTCCAAAACAGCAGACAGGGGTTCGACTCCTCTAGCGTCCGCCACGCGGAAGCGTGGCCGAGCGGGCTAAGGTGCCTCGCTATTGACGGCGATCCCGACAGCGGGGGTGGGCAGGAATACGTTCTCCTCGGAGAGCCACTTTCTTGAGTGGAGTCGCCGCCCTTCCGGCTAGCCGGCCCTGGCCCTAGTTCAAGGGCAAGGGCCCGGACCCTATGAGCGGGCGATCTGGGTCGGTCGAACTCCCGCCGACGGCCTAACGCCGCTTCAAGTTCAGCGCGACGAGATGCGAGTCTTGTCCCACGATGAGGGCACGTGCTGGCGAGTTTCTTCCGTCTTGGCCTCCGCGTCAACCTCCGATAGGGAACGTTCTTGCAGCGCTGCTCGCTCCTTTCCTGTGGGCGATACCCTACCCCCCGGCGAGCGAGAGCAAGCTCTTAGGTACCCGCTAAGAGCTGCTTGTACGGATTTCCAGAGCCCGTGGCTACCCACGAGCGAAAAATGGGTAGTTTCCGACGTAGACGGTATGTCCCATGCCAGCAGAGAATCGAAGCAGAAGAGAGCGGCAAACGCTTCAGCCACGGCGCGTGGGAGAAGAGCGAAATGGCGATTCGAGCTCAAAAGCAGTCGGCGGTCGAACAGCAGGCGATCGGAAGCCTGAGGGGAACGAGGGGCTGCACTCGCCATCCCGGCCGCTTGGCCGTGGCCCACACGTACCGCCATCATCCAGCAGTCGCTGTCGCACTCCTCTGCGCCGAATGCGTCCGTAGGGCCCAGCCGCTTGGTGGAGGAGGCATGGGCAATGGGAACCCTTGATCTGGGTTGCGCACCGCTTGAGAGCTACGAAAGCCTCATTGAGGCCGACGCGCGCCAGGAGATTCTTTCAGCGGCCCAGTCTTTGAAAGGGCTGCGGGTCGTCCACGTCAATGCCACGCCAAACGGCGGCGGCGTTGCGGAGATCCTCCGGTCGCTGGTTCCAATGATGCGAGGCTTGGGCATTGACGCCAGCCGGTGGGTCCTGGAGGCCGACGAACGATTCTTTACAGTCACCAAGAGGCTCCACAACGGCCTGCAAGGAAGAGGGACTTCGCTTTGCCGAGAGGATGTCGAGTGCTACTGGCTTCACAATGAACGGGCAGCACGTGCGATAGAGGTGGCCTTCGGTTCCCCGGAGATCTTGGTCGTTCATGATCCCCAGGTGATGGCACTTCCTGCCTTCCTGCACAACAGTACCCGCACGGTGTGGCATTGCCACATCGATCTCACCGCGCCCGCCGAAGACATTGGAGCTCGGCTACTACCGCTGACCCAGCTCTACAGCCGCTGTGTGGTGAGCATGCACCACTACGTTGTATCTGGTATGCCTCACGACAGGGTGTCGGTGTTCCCACCAGCCATCGACCCGCTCAACCCGAAGAATGTGCCCCTATCTCTTGAGAACGCCCACCAAATCGTAGCTCGACTGGGCATTGACACCTCACGGCCGCTGGTCACCCAGGTCTCCCGCTTCGACCCCTGGAAGGACCCCTGGGGCGTTGTGGACGCCTACCGGCTGGCGAAAAGGCGCGTGCCCGGGCTACAGCTGGCTCTCGTTGGAGCGCTCACCGCCGTGGACGACCCCGAAGGCGTGGAAGTCTGGCAATCAGTTTGTTCGTACGCGGGCGACGATCCGGACATCCACATCTATGCCGAGCCCGAGGTCGGGGGCGACGAGACCACGGTCAACGCTTTCCAAACGGCTTCCAATGTCGTCATCCAGAAATCCATACGGGAGGGTTTCGGCCTGACGGTGACGGAGGCAATGTGGAAGAGGACACCGGTCATCGGAGGCGCCTCCGGCGGCATTCGGCTGCAAATCGAGGACGGGGTCAATGGCTACCTTGTAAGCAACGCCGTCGAGTGCGCAGAGAGAATCGTTGACCTGCTGGATGACCCCGATCGGGCACGGGTGATGGGGATCGCCGCCAGAGAGAGCGTACGACGAAGGTTCCTGATGCCGCGGCTTCTCCTAGATTACCTACGACTCTTTCAGCAGATTGTAGATGGACAGTTCCGTCAGCCCGAGAGATGTACAGGGACGCAAGCCAAAGCGCTGGCAGGCCTCTTGGCGCAAACACGTGGAAGCGGGGTTAGCCCGAACGACTTGGCACCAGCTGCTTGACAATCACGGAGTCGGCGGTTCGACTCCGCCCCTCGGCACCAGACAAGCCGGAAATCTGCTTCAACGTGCCCCGAATGGTCTACGGCTTGGGCCCTTTCTGCATCAGGGAACACAGGTTGACCTAGTTGCTCCAAGCTCTAGAATACACACTGATAACTCGCGTTCAGCAAAGCCCGGTTAAGAGAGATTGGTCGATGAAAGCCGCCATCGTGCATTACAACTGCCCCCCGGTCATAGGCGGGGTAGAGATCGTGATGGACCTGCAGGCCAGGTTCCTGGCGCGGGAGGGATTCGAGGTGACTATCGTGGCTGGTCGCGGGAACCAGACCGGCGGTATCAGGGCCGCTATTCTTCCCGAGCTCTCCTCCGAGTACCCACCTTACGCGAAGGTGGAACCGCAGCTCAGAGAGGGCCAGGTACCGGACGAGTTCTTCGCTCTCAAGGACAAAATCAGGGACAAGCTGCGACCCCTTCTTGCCGGCACTGATTCCTGCATCGTCCACAACCTTCTCAC
>JAUWYP010000030.1 GCA_030615765.1 Dehalococcoidia bacterium
GTGTCGTTCGTGGTGGCGATGGGGTGGACGTGAATGACGGCGCGGCTCTCGAAATCGAACGCGGCTGCCTTTCGATGATCCGCCGATCATTCGCCTCGAAGGGGTCTCACCCAAATCTACTCGTCAGTTCAGGGAAAGACCTAGCGCGACTCTCGGCGATAAACCACTGCGGCTGGGTTTTCTGGGGTGAGGACTACTCTATCCTCCCAAGTGAAGAAGGAATCCTGGGGCACGAAATCTGGCCCCAGAAAGAAGGCCTTCGTTACCGAGTTCAGCTCGACCAGGAAGTCGCCTGAGGTTAGGGAGACCACAATCGCCTCGATGCTTTCGATGTCGTCTGGCCGTGTCCCAGGCGGCAGCTCCACCGTCGTCGACGCTGAACCGTCGCGCAGCACGCTCTGGTCAGGGAGATCATGGTGAGACGTATATACACCGGTGCCCCCGCCTCGTAACGTTACCCTAAAGGCGACTCCCACCAGCGAGGAGACGCTTTTCGACGCCAAGGTCGTCTTATCCAACTCCAGGTATAGATAGTTGCGCGGGTCGCTAACCCGCGGCGAAAAGGGATCGGCAGGCTCCTCAATCTTGCCTTCGCGGAGTAATTCCTCGGCCATGATGCGGTAGGTCCATGGATTAACGTCCATCATGATTTCCCGTGCCCGGCCTGATGGCAAGCTTGTCTCGGGTGAAAGGAAAAAGCGATAGTCGCTAGAGATCTGCTCGCTCATTAGGTTGTTGAAAGTGGCCGTTTGCAACAGCGGGTGACGCCCTTCTTTTTCGCCGCGGAAGGGCATGGTGAGGTGAAATTGCCCCTGGTAGAACTCGGAGACGATCTCTGAGGAGGAGTCCAGGTTGACTCGATAGACCCATTCGATATCGGTAGTACGGCCCCAGCGCGCCATCAGAGCCGGAGAGGCCGTACCGCCATCCTCGTTGCTCCAGATAACACTGTACTGGATAGTGGTCTGGTCGCCTTCCGCCATCACCTCGTGGTACATCAGGAGTGGGACATCGGTGTGGTAGTTCTCCCGCTCGTCTATCAGCGCTCGGCCATAGACGATCGGCGCATGCGTGATAGCGAGATAAGACGGGTCGGAGGGAAGGACCTCCCGCAGCCGCAACTCATCGATCTTTACCGTCGCTCCCAAGGGGTTTGGCGCGTCGGCACGAAGGCTTAGAGTCAACGTGTGCTGTCCCGGAGGAATGACGCCCAGGGCTAGGCGATAAGTCAAGGACGGTGCGCCGCCGTGAAGCACGACATCTTGGCTGTAGACATCGTCCACGCGTCCCTCTAGGATAGTTGCCTCCCGGTCCTTCTCACCCCAGAATGTGGACGGTGACGCTGCCTCTAGATCGACAAGAAAAGCGCCGCCGTCGCTTGTAAAGGGCAGGCTCAGCGGCTCGCCGAGCCGGATCTCCAGAGGCCGCGGGCCTTGGAGTTGCCTCTCGATGAGAACACCGATACCAATAAGCAGGGCTGCGGCCATCAGTCCAATGACCAGCCAGCGATAGCGCTTCACCCAAGCAAGCAAGGGCAGCCCCCTCGGTGAGAAATACCTGTAGCGGTAGCTAGACTTGGTGCCCCAACATAGGCAGTTGTCTGCTGCCCGTCAAGGGGCCCCATCCTTTGCGCCAAGGGCCGTTTGTGTCAACCACCCACCGGCTTTCGCGCATCGTTTCGCCCCTCCCCGGCTCCTTGCCCACCCTCGCGGCTGCGAGTAGGATGGGGGCATCGTGCGCTGCGGGAGCGCAGAGCCTCCAAGCTTGACCTGATCCTGGACCGCGTCTAGCGGACCATCCGAGTCAATACAAAAGACCCCGAGAGAATACTCAGGGTCTTTCCGTCTATCGACGGCCGTTCCTTCTTTCGTTATTGACGGTTATCCGTCAAAGGGTCGCCGCTGCATTGCCTACCGCAGGCAGCTCGACCGGTCGCCGAGCCGGGAACGGTGCTCCGCTTGCTCCCCTTTCCGGGAGCTCGGCATGTCCACTTGGAGCACCAAATACCAGAGGTGAAGTCTCGTCATGAACGTCACCTCCACACCCTTTCCGGTTTCATTAGTAGCACACTGGCTCCAGGGTGTCAAGACCGCCGCCTTATCTGGCCCAGCGAAAACGCGTGATTCATCCGCGAATTTGTTCCGCCGCGACCGGCGGTGTCCGGCCGCTCCTCATCGAGACCCTGCCCCTCCTGCCGCTGGCCAACGCCGTCCTGTGGCTCGTGGTGGCGATGGGGTGGGAATAGACAGGGCCTAGGCTTTTCAACATGCTACGCTGATGGCGAAGGGGACGCCCCGTATTGTGTTATTGTGACCCCACAACCACGATCGGTGAGCGGCTCGATTAGCGTACAAAAACTAGAATTTTGAGGAAACCATCAGCGTCAGTCTAGCGTTAATACGAGTGGAGAGTTTCCCGCCCCGAGCACGGAGAGAGCTTTTGTGGCCGCACCCCCGAAGGCTCTCTCTTTCTTTGGACGCCCCGCTGTTGAGGATCACCCAGGGCAAGATGAGTATTTTCCGTCTTGATGAAGGCAACGGTCTGACCAAGAATGGTGCTGAGCGTTGGGGGTGCGGTCAACCACCCCGACGTGCTTGGGGTGGGGAGATGGCATTGCCAGGTCGGCTCTCCCCACCCTTCTCGTTTCGGCAACCCCTTCTAACAGTCGATCATATTCGGCATCTATTTGCTTGGCGACGTCGGCGACACGCAGTGCGCGGGCGAGCGGTGTGACTGAAAGCGGCGCTGTCGCAGCGTCGCCCCTCTCTATTTGCCAGCCCCAAGGATGCCGGCCAACGCCATCGTGCGGTTCGTCATCCTCTGGCCTCGGTGACCTGACCGCTACCAAACTCGGGTAACACCGAAGGGCAGCAGCACCCAACGTATGCATATGGGGGCTTTCCACGCACCCGTCGACGGCCTGGCCTTCCTGTTCCTGGACGCACACTATGTCTGCATCGTGCGCGCTGAGTTGTC
This sequence comes from Dehalococcoidia bacterium, assembly GCA_030615765.1. Classification (GTDB taxonomy): domain Bacteria; phylum Chloroflexota; class Dehalococcoidia; order SM23-28-2; family SM23-28-2; genus SM23-28-2. The sequence continues at coordinate 2,977 of JAUWYP010000030.1, forward strand.
TACTCCCCCATAGCTAGATTGTCTGGCCACGGCGGTCTGAGGCGTCCGGGTGTCGACCTGAATGACTCAGCTGAGGCAGGAACCAGATCGCTCGATGCGAAGCCCTCGCGACCGCTTGGCCCTAGAATTCCCGGGGGCAGCTAGCGAGTAGACGATGTCACTCAATCTTCGTTGGACGAATTCGGGCTCTCTCGCCTCCCGTCCCACAACCTTATCTGGTCGTACAGAGCCTGCCCTCGGAGCAGCTGCACCGGATTGTCAATCAGGGCGTGATGGCCGGAGGGATCCTGTAGGCGGCAGCCTGCAGTGCCACCGCTGGTTCAGATACCTCAGCGCGTCAGATCTGCAGATACGGACGAGGTTTCGGCACCTTACACCTCACCATGATTTGACATCGCCTGCGCGACGGGCGATCATCTACTCACCCCCGCTGGGGGTTGGCGCCCGTTTGGCGAGGTAACGAATGGTCTGGTTGACCCGTGAACAGCAGGATCTGGAGGCTGGCTGCCTCCCTGCCAAGCGAGGGGAGGGCGCCACAGAGAAGCGTCGCCTTCGCACGGCTCACTACGGCCTAGGCGAGGTAGGCAAGCAGGTGGTGACCCTCCTGGCCCGTCGGACGGACGTTCAGATTGTGGCTGCTCTGGACGGGGATCCGCTGAAGGTTGGCATGGACCTTGGGCATGTCGTTGGCCTCGGCCGTGATCTCGGAGTCTCCGTCTCCTGCGATCCGGAGCTTCTGGCTAGCCGCGTGCAAGCTGACGTCGTGATTCACGTCACCAGCCCCTACCTAAGCGTTGCCTCACCTCAGCTGATCCCCCTTCTGGCCAGTGGCAAGAGGGTCATCTCGGCTTGTGATGAACTGGTCTACCCTTGGACGAGCCACCCCGATATGGCGTCGAGGCTGAACGCGACGGCGAAAGCGGCTGGTGCAGCCCTACTTGCTGTTGGGGTGAGCCCGGGGTTCGTCACCGATTCTCTGCCGCTGTTTCTTGCCTCTGTCTGCACTAAGGTGGAGGCCCTGTCCGTGACCAGGGTGATCGACTTGGGCAAGGAGCCTGCGGCCGTGTGTGCCGCCGCCGGGCTCGGCATGACCGTGAACGCTTTTCGCAAGGCTGCCGACGAGGGGGCGGTAGGCTTTCCCGCGCTTCTGGACTCCGTCGGCCTGATGGCCGCCAGGCTCGGTTGGCAGCTCGATAGGTTAATGGAAACGATCGAGCTGATCCGAGCGACGGGACGCTGGGAAACGGAAACTACGATCGTGACGACAGGCAGGGTAGCCGGCTTGCGACAACTCGCACGCGGCTACAGGGGTGGCGCCGAGACCCTGAGGGTGGACCTGATTGCCGTGCTGGGAGCGCCTGACCCCCACGACGCCATAGTGGTTCGCGGACGGCCCCCTATTACCGCTCGCATCCAAGGCGGTGTCCCCAGCCACCTGGCTACCGCCGCCCTCATGGTTCAAGCATTACCGCCCGTTGCCGCAGCGCCTCCCGGCCTCCTCAGCGTCACGGATCTCCTAGGCATATATCCCGGCCGGATAGGCAGGCCGCCTACCTAGGCATCGGCCGCAACCTCCCGCGGACGCTGGTTGGCTCGCGTTGGACCCTCGAGCTCCGTCAACCGCCACGCTCTGCTAGGCGCGTTGGCCTTCCTAGTACGGCGTTACGAGGGAACAGGGCTCGGAGGGTACAAGCACGTGCGTTGTAGCGTTGCTGTCGACCGTCCCCTCCAGAAATTTCATTACTATCGTGGCAGGGTACTTGACGAATAGTTATCTGCGTGAGAGAATCGGTCAAGTTCTCGACTCGGCTTAACCATTTCTCCGGCGACAGATAGGAAGTGCAAGCTGGGCTAGGGGGTGCGAAGAAGGTCACCGGGGTCTTGCTTTTCACCCCCCGGCCTTGGAAGGGAGGTCGGCCATGTCTCGTCTGGTTGGTCTACGCGGTTCCGGCCAGTACAAATGGCAGTGGTTCCTGGTGGACGAATACCGGAAGCTACCTCCACCCGTACGCTGGCTGGGTTTAGCCTCTCTGCTGGCCAGCGTCATTGCCATCGTCTTCGCCATCGGTTTTGCTCTCCATAGCACCCAGGAAACGTCAGCCGCACCCCTAAAGGGGGCCATTTTTACTACCACTCCCGATGGCGGAATCGTCAACGAAAACGTTCACTACGAACGCAAGATCGAGGTTTACCTGGACGGTGGGCCCGGGCCGAATGCTCCCCAAACCGCAGCTGGCCTGCCCGACGGCGACTACTACTTCCAGGTAACCGACCCGAGCGGCAAGGTCTTGCTGTCCGAAGATCCGGCCAAGTGCCGCAAGGTACGGGTGGAGGACGGGGTCATCGTGGAGCTACTCAACCAGGGCACAATGTACGACCCCAACGGGCGCGCTGGGCCCTTCCCCTGCCACATCCAGGATCCCCCACACCCACCCGACTCGGCCGGGCCCGCTGACGCCGGCACCAGCGGCCGCCACGACACCAATACCGACAAGGACCATGGCCCGCCAGCCATTGTTGTTCAGCTTATGCCGTTCTTGGACACCCCCAACCCGGGCGGTGTCTACAAGGCCTGGATCATTCCCGCTGGCCGCTACATCGCCAACGGCGGTAACCCGGAGGCGATCCCGGGTGATCCGAAGTCCAGGCTGAAGGCGCTGAAGGTCAAGGGCCAGCAGGTGGGATTCCAGCGCGACCCCGGCTTCGGCCCCCCGCGGGACCAGGTAAAGACCGACAACTTCAAGGTCAAGGAGTTCTTTCCTCCCGAGATCACCGTCCGCAAGTTCCACGACCTCAACGGCGACGGCATCTGGCAGACCGCCACCGAGCCGGAGATCGGCGTCGATGAGTGCGTCGACGACACGACCGGCGCCATCATTGCGTGCCCCGGGGGCTGGCCCATCGATATTACGGACCCTACCGCCGTTACGAACGGGTACTACACCCCGGTGTTGATTTCGGCCGAGCCGCCTGGCACCTGGATCGTCGAGGAGGAAACCTTCTCCCCTATGTGGGCCCAGAGCGTCGCCATCCTGGATGGCGTCCCCTTGGGCATCGTCAACCCCGTGAACGTCATCGTCGCCGGCACCTCGGGTGAGACCCACGAGGTGATCTTCGGTAACTTCATGCCGGGGGAGAAGCACGGCCAGAAGTTCATCGACCTCAACGGCAACGGCTGGCGGGACGGCGGCGAAGACTGCCCTACCGACCCCAGCGACGTCAACTACCCAGGCTGTGTCGACGTGACTGTGAAGCTGGACGGCACGGACAACATGGGCAACGAGGTGCATCTGATCACCAAGACCTGCGGCGACAGCGTTGCCTGCCCTGACGGGAAGCCATACGGTAGCTACGGGTTCACCGGCGTCAACCCGGGCACCTACATAGTGACCGTGGTGGAGCCCGAGGGCTTCGAGTGTTCCGTTCCCAGTCCCTGTCAGTACGACTTCGCCCCCGTCAGCGGTGACGTCGAGGTGGGTAACGACTTCGGCGACTTCTCCCGCGCCGAGATCTACGGCCTGAAGTTCCACGATCTGGACGGCGATGGGGAGCCGCGAGAAGCAGGTGAGCCGCCCATCGCGGACGTCACCATTCATCTGGAGGGCACCGATGGCATGGGTAACTCGGTCAATCTGACGACCTACACCTGTGGCGGCATCGTTGACTGCATGGGCGAGGAAGAAGGCAGCTACTGGTTCAAAGACCTCTGGCCGGGCGACTACACCATCACCGAGGACCCGCCTGTGGGGTTGATCTGCACCTTCCCCAACCCCTGCGTCTACACGGTCACCCTCGAATCGGATGAGGTGGTCCGCGACCTCGACTTCGGCAACGCCGGCCCTTGCAATGGTCTTACCCCGGGCTACTGGAAGAACTGGCGGAACCACTACAACCCCGGGCAAATGCGCACCCTCCTGGCGGGCACCATCGCGGACGTAGATAACAGGATCATCGACGAGGCCGACGCCATTTTCGACCACTGGGCCGCCCGGCCCGGCGATGAACTCTCCATCCTGAAGGCGATGACCCTGGCCAACCAGCTCACCATCAATCTCACCCAAAATCCGGGACTGCCCAACCCCAGCGAGGGCAGCATGTTCGGCTTCTGCACGTTGCCCGACGACGGGGAAAACCTGGAGGAGCTACTGGAGATCGCTCTTGAGTACATCGACCGGCTGGAGGATGGCAATCCCAACAACGATCCCACTCGCGACGAGATCCTGAGTGTGGCCTACATCCTGGACCGCTTCGCTAACATGAGGACCGACTAGGGCCCATGACCGGCGAGGGTGCCTGACTAGATTCTCTGGGCACCCTCGCCGGTGCAACTAGGGGCGTGCGGTTCTCGTCTGAGCGGTGTTGTTTAGCCACGTTCTTGGGACTCTTGTGCTTGGAGGGCCGGCTGGGATTCGAACCCACGCTCCCGGATTAGAAGTCCGGAACTCTACCGCCAAGCCGCCTACGCAAGATTCGGACAACTGGGATTGTAGGACTAGCTACGGCGGTCGATAACATTCGTTGTCCGAACACGGAGTCGCACAGAGCTAGCTCCGCCCATCCGCCCAAGAAACCGCCCGCCTTCGAACGTGAACGCACACTATGTGTGGATAGTGTCAAACCCCCTCGCCAGCTTGCCCCGTCTGCGCCTTGCGCTATAATGAGGGTGTCTTTCGCTCACGCACTCTTCACATCTTCAACGAAAGGAGTCGGCCGTGGCCGAGGAAAAGCAGACCGGCCTGGGTGACGAATTCTTCGGCACCCCGATGGGTGGCGCCAAACCGCCGAAGTCTGGAGGAGACCTTTTCATTGTTGACAACAGCGACCAGGATTGGAAGGTCCTCCAGTATCTCCGTGAGTGGACCGACATCGCGCACAGGTTCGACGTAGCGACCGCCTACTTTGAGATTGGTGCGCTGCTTGCACTCGACGGACAGTGGCAGAAGCTCGACAATCTACGGATCTTGATGGGACCTGAAGTCTCGACGCGAACCAAGAAGGCGCTCCTCGACGGGGTGAAAGCTATCGAGCAAGCACTGGATACCAGCATCGAGAGGGAGAAGGAAGCCAACGACTTCCTTTCCGGCGTGCCGGCAATTGTAGACGCGCTCTGCAGACGTCAGATCGAATGTCGCGTCTATACGAAGAGGAAGTTTCACGCCAAGACCTACATAACGCATTCGAAGCGGACCGTGATCGGAGCCTCGGCCCTGGTGGGCTCAAGCAATCTGACCTACCCTGGCCTGACCGAAAACGTTGAACTTAACGTCCAGATTCGGCGGGAAGTCGAACTCCTCCAGGAGTGGTACGAGCGCTACTGGGACGAAGCAGAGGACATCACGCCAGAGATCCTCAACTTCGGTTCCCGGTGGTACGACCAGAACCGGGAGATATTCTATTCGCCGGATCCGATCCTTGTGGATGATCCGCTGGCGGTGATTGACGACCCGGGGCTCAGGTCTGCCTACTCCTACGCCGGCTCGAGTCCTTTGACGTTTATCGACCCGACAGGGCTGGCGCGTACTCGGACACAAGAACTGCGGCTGACAGCCGAAAAATTTGCCCTCGCGGTCATTGGTGATGACAAGCCGAATCAGGCAGCCGCTGTTGCCAAGTCCATCGAGGCGCACCTGCCGCGATTGCTCGTCAAGGCGCTCGGGCCTGCCGGTCTCCTCGTAAAATGGTTCGATGCCAGGCCACTTCTCGAGATTGACCTCACCGGGGACAAGGTCAAGACGCAATGGAGCTTGGGAACCAGATTCGCGGATGAGCTCGTATCTAAGCTCTTCCGCCGCAAGGACGCCGAAAGCACGTCCGACGACGCCACCGGCCCCGGCGGGGGAGCGAACGTCGGGAACCAGGCTCAGCCGCAGACCGGGGGCACAGGAGCTCAGGCACCGAACCCGCCCCGGTCGGATGAACCGTCAACCAGGGGTAGCGCCAGTCCGCCGCGTCCCAATAAGCCGTTGCCGACACCACCAGTGGCCAGCGGCGATGATGGCGGTGCACGCGGTGACCAGTAACTAAAGATCTCGACGGGAACCGTTCCAAAGCGACTTCCCGAGGACGAGCCCTGCAGCATTGACTCGGAACTCTCCGGGCTCAAATGGCCTCACAAAGTAGTCGTGTTCCGCGTCTGTCTCGAACTCCACCCGGCAGGACGAGTTTGCTGGGCAGCCCTTTACGTAAGGGCGGTCCCTGCCATTGCGCAGCCGAAGGTACGTTGGGAAGCCCAAGAAAGACCATTGGCTGTTGGCCATTTGCCAAGAATAAGCGCTTCGATGATTACCTTCGGCAACCAATCGGACAGACGATAACTACGCCGGTTTCGCTCGGCGTCTCGCTCGTATGGCACAGCGCTCAGGGGGAAATGTTTGGAAGGCAGGAGCTGTTCACCTTGCTTCACGATGCAGACATAGTGTGCGTTCATCCTAGAAGACAGGGGCATCAGAGGGAATCATCCTGACGCCCGAGGTTGTGCGCCAGCTGCGAGACGTCGCTTGTGGACCGTAGCGCCACCACGAGCCACACGATGGCGTTGGGCAGGGGTAGCCCTGGCAAAGCTCCCCGTCGGCTCGCGGCGTGGACTCTAGGAGCAGGACGTCATCATCCTGCCGTAGTACCCAATGATGATGTCGGCGGTGGTCAGCTGGCCGTCCATGTTGAAGTCGGCCCGCCGGTCATACGTCTCCGGCAGTAAGATCTTACCGAAGAACCCCTTGATGACGTCTCCCACTTGTAGCTGGCCGTCCATGTTGATGTCGGGCGGCCAGGCGTCGTCGTTCGGGTCGTCGGGACAGGCGTCCAGGGGATCGGTGCCCACGTAACACTCGACGTTGTTATCGAAGCCATCGCCGTCAGTGTCGACGCCGGGCTCGCAACCCGGGATGGGTGTCGGCGTAGGCGTAGGCGTAGGCGTAGGCGTAGGCGTAGGCGTGGGCGTCGGCGTGGGTGTAGGCGTCGGTGTAGGTGTGGGCGTAGGCGTGGGTGTCGGCGTGGGTGTCGGCGTGGGTGTAGGTGTGGGTGTGGGTGTGGGTGTGGGTGTGGGTGTCGGCGTGGGTGTCGGCGTGGGTGTCGGCGTGGGTGTCGGCGTGGGTGTCGGCGTCGGCGTAGGCGTCGGTGTGGGTGTGGGTGTGGGTGTGGGTGTGGGTGTGGGTGTGGGTGTGGGTGTGGGTGTGGGTGTCGGACAATCATCCACGCAAATAGCGAACGGCGGGGAGAACTCCGAGGTGTTCCCGCTGGCATCGGTGGCCGTAGCCGTGACGTAGGGGCCATCCGCGCTAACCGAGAGGCTCCAGTTGCCGGCACCGTCAGCCTCCGTGGACCCGTGATAAATCCGACCCTCGTCGGCGTCATCGGAGTAGACATCCACCGTGCAATTGGCGCAGGCCGTCCCGGAGACGGACACCGGGCCCGCGGCGGTGATCGTCGGCGGCGTCAGCTCAGCGTTGCCCCCCTTCACATTGTCGATCCCCATGCCAGCGTTGGAGTGAATGGAGTTGCCACGTATGCTGTTCCCTGTGCTCGTCGCTCCGACCACGTACACCCCCCGCTCACCGTTATAAGCGATGGTGTTGCCTGCCCCCTCTGCCGTTCCGCCGACCTGGATGTTCTGTGCCCAGATGGAGACACCATCCGACGAGTTCCCGAGGGCGACCATGCCCGTTGTGTCCGTGCCGATGAGGTTGCCCTGAATCACCGATCCCGATGAGCTGCCGCCGATGGCGACGCCGTCCCGTCCGTTGGCGGAGATGACGTTGGCCGCCTCTGGCACCGTTCCCCCGATAGTGGTGTCAGGCGAGTCGTTGACGTGGACGCCGAACGTTCCGTTGCCCAAAGCGACTGTCCCCGTGATGTCTGTGCCAATCAGGTTACCCTGAACGATGGTCCCCGAGTTGCCGAGATACATGCTAACGCCGTACTGACCGTTCGCCGAGATAACGTTGCCCGCTCCTGGTGCCGTCCCCCCGACGGTGGTGTTCTGGGAGTAGCTCATGAAGATGCCCCACCTGGCATTCCCAAGGTCGGCAGTGCCCGTGATGTCAGTGCCGATGCGGTTCCCCTGGATCACCGTCCCAGATGAGGCTCTAACGCGGAGGCCTATGCCGTAGACGCCCGGGCCGCTCCGGCCGAAACTGGTGGCCGAGATCACGTTTCCCGCTCCCGGCGCCGTCCCGCCGATGATGTTGTCGGTCCCGCAAGCGACGTCGATGCCGTCTTGATCATTGCCCAGCGCAATGGTTCCGCTGGCATCCGTCCCGATAAGGTTACCTTGCACCACGTTCCCCGTGGGGGCGCCGTTGTTGCAACCGTAAATCAGCAGCCCACGGAAGTTGCCGCTGATGACGTTGCCCGCACCCGGTGCCGTCCCTCCGATCGTATTGGCGTGGGCGTTGTCGATTCGCACTCCATGGTTGCCATTGCCGAGCTTCGCGACACCGTCTCGGGACGTGCCGATATAGTTGCCCTGGACGAGGTTCTCCGTAGCACCGCTCCCCGAGATCCCGACCCCATCCCAGTTATTGCCCGAAATGAGGTTGCGCTCCGCCGCAGAAGTACCACCGATGATGTTGTTCGAGCTTTCGTCGATGTCCACGCCATTGCTGGTGTTCCCCAAGTCGAGATAACCGCTCGTATCTACACCTATGAAGTTGCCTTGGATGACGTTTCCACCCTGATCACCTAGTACAATGCCGTCGCCCCTGAAGCGGTTGATTACAAGCCCGCGGACGGTACTGCCGCCGCCGACGATCCGCAGCCCATCAGCGTTTGTCCCGATGGCCGCGCCGCTCAGCTCGATGATAGGGCTGTCGGCATAGCCCGGTTGTGTGGTCCCGTCGATGGTCACAGGGTCGGTGATGTCCGGCAGGGGGCTCAGCGGGGCGATAGTCTGCGGGCCACCGGTAGAGATATCGAACCAGATACGGTCCATGCCGGGTCTGGCGTTCGCTGAGATGATGGCCTCCCGCAGAGTGCACTCCATCGTGTCACAGGCGCCGGCGGAATCGAGTGGCGAGTTGACGATGATGGTCGGCTCGTCCGTGACCAGGACCGACACGGTCAACGTGTTGTTCGCGGTGTTGCTCTCTCCCGCCACGGGGTCCGCGGTTCCGGTCAGGGTATGAGTGTCCAGAGCAGCGCCCGCCGTGTCCCAGGTGAAGGTGAGCATGGTGGAGGCCCCCGGCGCCAGATCGGCCGATTGGGGAGAGCCGCTGACGCTGCCGCCGCTGGCGGCGAGGGACACGATGAACGTCTCGCTGAAGTCGCCCGGGTTCGCGGCAACTAGATCGACGCTCACGCTCTCACCTTGCACGACGGCGATTGGCGCGCCGACCGCCGTCACCGCCACATCGTGCACGGGCAGCCTCACTGTCACCGCAGTCGCGAGTGAGTTGTCGGCCGTGTTCACCTCTCCCGGCACGACCGCGGCAGCAGCCGTCAAGGTGTACCCGGCGGGGGCTAAACCCGTCGTGTCCCAGGTGAAAGCCACGGTGGTGGAAGAGCCGGGGGCCAGGGTCACCGACTGAGGAGAGTCGCTGACGCTGCCGCCACTGGCTGTCAGGGAGAGGGTGAAGGTCTCGCTGAAGGTGCCTGGATTAGCCGCAGTGATATCCACGCTAACGGTGCTACCCTGTAGGACGACGGCCGGGGCACTGATGGCCGTCACCGCTACATCGTGCTCGGGGAGCCTCACTCTCACTACAGCCGATCGAGAGTTGTCGGCGCTGTTCTCTTCACCAGGGATGACAGAGGCGGCCGCCGTAAGGGTATAGTCACCGGCCGCTAGGCCGGCGGTATCCCAGGCGAAGGTCAGTGTCGTGGAGGAGCCGGCTGCCACGGTGACCGACTGAGGAGAGCCGCTGACGGCACCACCGCTGGCCGTCAGCGAGACGGTGAAGGTTTCACTGGACGTGCCCCGGTTTGCCACACCTACGGCCACCGACACTAGATCTCCCTGCACGACGGGGATGGGAGCATCGACGCTGGTAACCGCTACGGCGTGCGCCACCAGAGGCCAGCGGTAGAGCAGCGGTTCCGCGAAGGAGTCAGGGTCGCCGCTAAAGCCAGCGGGGCCCCCTTGAGGAGCGCCAGCGGCGACGAGGCGGCCGCGAACGGCAGCGGCGTCGGTGGCATCGGTGGGTTTGCCGTGAACCACTATGTCCAGTGCAGCCACGCCAGCCACGTGGGGCGACGCCATGCTGGTGCCGCTCATGGTCGCGTACCCGCCTTCTTTGTAGGTTGAGTAGACGCTGACACCGGGGGCGGCAATGTCTACCAGCGAGCCATAGTTGCTGAAACAGGCGAATACGTCGTCGCCCGTCATCGTACAGGATCCCTCGTATGTCTGAGGATCAAGGCCTCCCGGCTCTCCGTCAAAGTCGGCGATTGCCGAGGTGGCCAGCACATCTGGGCAGTTGGCCGGGGTCTGAGAGCTGGCGTCCGTGGCCTTGTTCCCAGCCGAGACCGCATAGACCACTCCGGCCGCCGCTGAGTTGGCGATGGCGTTACACAGGGAAGGGCTGTCGCTACCGCCGAGACTCATGTTGGCCACCTCGATAGTGCCAGCGTTGGACGTCACCCAGTCCACGCCGGAGATGACACAGGACAGGAAACCACGGCCGTTCTCGTCCAACACCTTGACAGCCCAGAGCCGAGCGCCCGGAGCTACGCCCACGACCCCCACGGAGTTGTCGATGGCGGCGGCGGTGCCTGCCACGTGCGTACCGTGACCGTGGTCGTCCGCATATGAGCCGCCGCTACAGTCTTCCCCCAAGAACCGAACGCCGCCGGCGACGCGCAGATCAGGATGGTCGGGTTGGATGCCGGTGTCGATGATTGCGATGTCGACGTCCAGGGGGTCATCGATGCCGTCGATCTTCGAAGCAGGGTTGAGGTCGCCGTCGATGCGGTCGATGCCGGTGGGCAGAATCTGGGAGCTGCTGGTGTCGGGACCGTCCGCCATCACGAGCCGATCTGGCTCAACGGAGAGGACCGCGGCGTCGGCGCGGAGGCGACGAACCTCCTTATCGGAAAGACGGCCAGCGAATCCCCTCACGGCAGACTCATACACCACCTGCGGCCGCAGGCCATGGCGAGCCGCCGCCGCCCTGGGCGAGCGTGACTCCTTGAGCAGCACGATGTAGCGGCCGGGGATGATGTCGCTGTCGGCCGCGGCCTCAGGGTGACCGGCCGAGGTAGGGCTGAGAAGAAGCAAGAGAACCCCAAAGGCAACAGCAGCTCCCGATAGAAGTATCCTCCTGGGGAACTTTGGCATGGATCCATCCTTATGCTCTGGGGCCGCGGCGGACGCTTGGATGCCAAGTCTACTCCCGAAGAACATAGAGGCGGGAACAACACCCAAGAGAAGCAGCATAAGGACGAGGTGCTTCATGGCACGTCGCCTTTCTCCAGGCCGCCAGGTCGCAAAGGTAGCCTACGAAGCCGTGTAGACGCCTGCCATGATATCTGCGGATGGCCTGTCTGTCAACGGCGAGTGATGCTCAAGGAAGGTCTGATTGCACTGCCACGGGTGAGGGTTGGCGAGAGAAGAAGGCAGCGCCACCACGAGCCACACACGATGGAGGCATAGTGTGCGGCCATTCTAGAAGAGAGCGGGCCTCGAAGTCCTTGCACGCGAAGTTGTGCGCTCCCACCCCATCGCCACCATGAACCAGACGATGGCGTTGGCCACCAGCAGTGCGGCACATTCTGCTTGGCCCAGCCACCCTTTGACTATCGTCCCCGTATGGGTCATAATCGGGCCGTTCAAGGGTAGAGGTTAGTTACTGTGGCCCAGGAGCTTCCCGAAGGCACCGTCACCGTCCTTTTCACGGATGTCGAAGGCTCCACCGCCCTGGCGACCCGTCGGGGCGATGAAGCCGCGCAGGAGATACTTCGCGCCCAGCGGGAGCTGGTGCGCCAGCAGGTCGAGCGGCACAGCGGCCACGAGGTGAAGTCTCTGGGCGACGGCTTCATGGTGGCCTTCGCCTCGGCGCGGAGGGCCGTGGCCTGCGCCATCGGCATCCAGCGGGCGCTGGAACAGCACAACCGTGGGCAGCCACCCGACCAGCAGGTGCGGGTGCGCATCGGCCTGAACACGGGAGAAGTGATCCAGGAGGAGGCGGACCTGTTCGGGGAGGCGGTGAACGCCGCCGCCCGAATCGCTGCCAAGGCCAAGGGCGGGCAGATACTGGTGTCCGAGGCCGTGCGGGGTGTCCTGGGCCGGGTCAAGGACATCGAGCTGGTCGACCGCGGCCGATTCCGGCTCAAGGGCTTCCCCGAGCGCTGGCGGCTGTTCGAGGTCGTCTGGCAGGAGGAAACCGCGGCCATGCCCGCCCCGCCAGCCCTCCTGGAGCGGACGCCCTTCGTGGGCCGGGAGAGCGAGCGGGCCGAGCTGCGACGTCTCCTCGACCAGGTGGCCCGCGGCCAGGGCGGCCTGGTCATGATCGGCGGCGAGCCCGGCGTGGGCAAGACGCGCCTCGCTGAAGAGCTGGCCGCCGAGGCCCGCCAGCGGAACATGCTGGCCCTGACCGGCCACTGCTATGAGATGGAGGGGGCGCCGCCCTACATCCCCTTCGTGGAGATGCTGGAGGCGACGGCCCGGGTGGTCCCGGCGGCGGCCCTACGCGAGGCCCTGGGCGACGCGGCGCCGGAGGTGGCCAAGCTGATGCCGGAGCTGCGCCGCCTCTTCCCCGACATCGCGGCGCCCCTGGAGCTGCCGCCGGAGCAGGAGCGCCGCTATCTGTTCAACAGCATGCAGGAGTTCATGGAGCGGGCGGGCCGTGCGCAGCCCCTCTTCTTGGTGCTGGAGGACCTGCACTGGGCCGAGGATTCCACCCTGCTGCTGCTCCAGCACATCGCCCAGCGGCTCAGTGAGATGCCGGTGCTAATCGTGGGCACCTATCGCGATGTGGAGCTGGACGTGGCCCGTCCCTTGGCCAGGGCTCTGGAGGAGCTCGTCCGCCAGCGTCTGGCTCATCGGCTGGCCCTCAAACGCCTGCCGGAGGCGGACGTGAGCGCGATGTTGCGGGCCCTCAGCGGCCAGGAGCCGCCGCCCTTCCTTGTGCAGGTGGTCTACAGAGAGACGGAGGGCAACCCCTTCTTCGTGGAGGAGGTGTTCCAGCATCTGGCGGCGGAGGGGAAGCTGTTCGACGCCCAGGGCCGCTGGCGTTCTGACCTCAGCATCGGCGAGCTGGAGGTGCCGGAGGGTGTCCGTCTGGTCATCGGTCGCCGGCTGGAGCGAGTGAGCGAGGAATGCCGCCGCGTGCTCACGACGGCCGCCGTCATCGGGCGCGGCTTCAGCTTCGAGGTGCTGGAGGCGCTGGCCGAGGTCGAGGCCGATGTGCTGCTGGACGCCATCGACGAGGCGGAGCGGGCACACCTCATCACCTCCGCTGGCGACGGCCGCGAAGCCCGCTTCACCTTCGCCCACGAGCTGATCCGCCAGACCCTGCTCAGCGGCCTCTCGCTCCCCCGGCGGCAGCGGATGCACCTGCGGGTGGCCGAGGCGGTGGAGCGGGTCTACGCCCGCGCCCCAGAGGAGCAGGCCGCCAACCTTGCCCATCACCTGTACCAGGCGGGGGCCGCCGCCGACGCGCAGAAGACCGCCCACTACCTGGTGCTGGCCGGCGAGCGGGCGCTGGGAGCGGCTGCCTTCGAGGACGCCCTGCGCCACTACGAGGACGCCCTCTCCCTGCAGCCGGCCGATGACCGGCGGGGGCGGGCTGACCTGCTGTATAGACGGGGGCTGGCCTTGCGCAGCCTGGGCCGCTGGGAGGAGGCGCTGGCCGACTGGCGAGAGGCGCTGGACATCTACGAGGAGTTGGGCGATGCCGAGGCGGTGGGCCGCGTCTCCTCGGACATTGCTTCACAACTGCGGTGGGGAGCGCGCTTCGAGGAAGCGCTGGAGATCAGCCGCAGGGGTTTGACGGCCGTGGGGGAGCGAATGAGCACCGACCGCTGCCTCCTCCTCGCCCGGGCCGGTCACATCCTCAGTGGGGTCGGCCAGTACGCCGCCGGGAACGGCATGATCACCCAGGCGCTGGACATGGCCGAACAACTGGGCGACCAGCGGCTGCTGGGGGAAGTCCTCCGCAGTAAGGCCGCACTCCACTGGCACCACATGGAAATGCCGCAGGCAGTCGATAGCGGTCTGCGGGCGGCGGCACTGCTGCGGTCGGCCGGTGACCTCTGGAATCTGGCCGACGCGCTGTGGTTGACCCAGTATGCCCTGCTGGTCCTGGGCCGCTTCGACGAGGTCGCCGAGATCGGCGAGGAGGTGGAGCCCCTGGCTGCCCGAGTGGGCCACCTGTTCGCCCTGATGGTGGCTGGGCGCAGTCGGGGACTTCGTGAGTTCACGCTCACGGCGGACATCGACAGGTTCGAGGAGTTCGCCAGAGGTGACCTGGAGCTCTATCGCGGCGCCGGCATCGCCTGGACCTCCAGCTACTACACTTATCTTGGCCTGGTGCATTTCTGGAGGGGCCGCTGGCAGGAGGCGCTGGAGCATTTCCAGGAGGCCGCCAGGCTGGAGACTCCGGGCTTCGCGGCTGGCGTCGACTGGACCTGCCTCTTCTTATCCCAGGCCTACAGCGCGCACAGAGATACCGCCCTGGCCATGCTGGAGCAGCGGCGGGACGACCTCCCCCGCCCCGGCCGGGCCAACACCGCCGGCGCCTGGACGATGCTCCTGGGCGTTGTCGAGGGGCTGGCTGTCCTCGGCGAACGAGACGAGGCGGCGAAGCTCTACCCCTTGGTGCTGGAAGCCATCGATACCGGTGCCGTCGCACGCGGGTGGACTGGTGGACTGCTTCAGACCGTGGCCGGCATCGGCGCGGCCGCCGGCGGGCAGTGGGACGTGGCGGAGGAGCACTACCGGACAGCCCTGCACCAGGCCCACGAACTGCCGGTGGTCATGGGGCAGCCGGAGGTGCGGCGCTGGTACGCCCGCATGCTCATCGACCGCGATGGGTCGGGGGATCGCGACAAGGCCCGCGAGCTGCTTACCGAAGCCATCGCCATGTACCGCCGCATCGGCATGCCCAAGCACGTCGAGATGGCGGAGGCGCTTCTGGGCGAGCTGTAGGCGCCGGAACTAGGTCGATAGACTGTCTGGCCGCGCTCGACAACCTGCCTGAAAAGCAGGAGGCCGCCTTTCGGCGGCCCTCACCGTGCATGCGCTGTGACGTCTTATGCGGGGTGGAGCGGGAGACGGGGATCGAACCCGCGACAACCTGCTTGGAGGGCAGGACGTCCTGGTCAGAAGAGCACTCTAGGCGGTACCCTACAGCCTCAAGGCCGGCCCAAGTAGCGCAGCGCGTCAACCCTTCAGATGCGGATGAGGTTCTGGCATCCCACAGCGGAAGCGGGCGGAGAAGTCCGGAGGCCACCGAGCTTGTGGGTCCAGGGAGTTACACCTATCAGAACCTGCTTCCGATGCGTGTTCTCTCGACAGAACGGGCTTGACAAGTTACACCGTAGTAGTGTATGGGTTCACAAATAGAGAGCACTTGTGGATAATACCCAGGGGGCCTGTCCATGCTCCTCGTAACTCGCAAGAACCTCTTCTCGGAGCCCACCCGCCTGGCGATTTCGGTGGGCGGGGTCGCTGTTTCTGTCCTGCTGATCACCTTCCTGCTCGCTCTGTTCCGCGGGTGGAACGAGAAGGTGGGCGGCTTTGTAGAGAACGTGGACGCCGACATCTGGATCGCGAGAGAGGGAACGACCGACTTCCTGGCTGCCGGCTCCATCCTGCCCACGGAGCGGGCCGAGGAGTTGTCCAGCGTACCAGGCGTGGAGCGATGGAGTCCGCTGATAGTGCGTCCGATGACCGCCAGCAAGGACGGCACCGAGATGGACGTGCAACTGGTGGGCTACGACACTCAGTCGAGAATGGGTGGGCCTGTCCGCATGGAGGAAGGGAAGGAGGTTCCAGGTCCGAGCGAGGTCATCGTGGACGAGGCACTGAGCCACCGCTACGGAGTGGACATCGGCGACAGCATCGCTGCCGCCGGCCGCGACTGGACGGTAGTCGGCAAGTCGTCCGGAGGCGACTTTGTGGCGTCCCAGACTATTTTCGTCGCGCTGGACGAGGCCCAGGAGGCCCTGGAGATGGAGGGACTGGCCACCTTCTTCCTGCTCAAGCTGAGGGACCCCAGCCAGGGGGAGCAGGTGGCGGAGGCCATCGAGAGCGCCGATCCGCGCGTTTTGGCCATTACCAGCGACGACTTCGCGGCCGCCACCCGCGATCGGGTCCTGAGCGACGTGATTCCCATACTCATGGTGATCCTCATACTGGCTTTCACAGTAGGGCTGGTCGTGGCTGCCCTGACGATCTACACGGCGACGGTCGAGAAGGCGCGCGAGTACGGGATCCTCAAGGCGGTGGGTTTCAGCAATGGATACCTGTACAGAGTAGTGTTCGAGCAAAGCCTAGTAACGGGGCTCCTGGGGTTCCTGATCGGTGCAGGGCTGACCGTTGTGGTAGGACCCCTCACGCAGGAGGTGGTGCCCCAGTTCGTGGTCTTCATACGCTGGCAGGATGTGCTGGGCGTAGCTGGCTTCACCCTGCTCATGGTGCTGATCGCCGCCTACGTTCCGACGCGCCGTCTCGCGGCCATCGACCCTGTTGCAGTGTTCAAGGCGTAGTGCAATGCCGGATCGCAGCATGGTGCTCCAAATGCAAGCCGTGACCAAGGTCTACGGCGCGGGCGATGCCGCTGTGGCCGCCCTGGATAGCGTAGACTTTCAGGCACAGACTGGCGAGGTGGTGGTGGTCATGGGGCCCTCCGGTGCGGGCAAGACGACCTTCCTCACCATCGCTGGTGCGCTGCTCCGGCCGACCGCTGGCACGGTCGAGATAGCCGGTACTGACATCACCCGTCTCCGGGAGAAGGACCTGCCAGCCATTCGACGGGAGAAGGTGGGGTTCATATTCCAGAGCTTCAACCTCCTGGAGGCCCTGACGGCGTTAGAGAACGTCAGGCTGGTCATAGCCGACGAGGCCACCACCGAGCGCGCTGCCACAAACCGCGCGCGCGAGCTACTCGACATGCTGGGGCTGAGCCACCGCCTGAAGTCGCTGCCGAAGCAGTTGAGTGGCGGCGAGAAGCAGCGCGTCGGCATCGCTCGGGCCCTGGCCAACAACCCCGACCTCATCCTGGCGGACGAGCCCACGGCCAACCTCGACTCCAAGCGCGGCCTGGAGGTAATGCGCCTTCTTCGGCGGATCGCCATCGAACTAGATAAGGGGGTGGTGGTCGTAAGCCACGACCACCGGATGCGCGAGGTGGCACACCGCGTGGTGTGGCTGGAGGATGGCCGCTTCCGGTCCGATGTGGTGACGGCCCGGGACCCGGTCTGTGGGCAGGTGGTGGAGGTGGAGGTGGCGCCCACGGCAAGCTTCGAAGGGCATTCCTACTACTTCTGCGCCGAGCAGTGCCTCAAGCTGTTCGAGGCCAACCCTCATCGCTACGCAGGGCCGGCAGAATAGGACGAATGGATCCATCCTCTTTCTGCCCGCTCGCACCAACAGGGCACTCAGGGTAAGAGCTGGTCTTCGCAGTCCCTCAGCCGACGGCTCAGCACGGGGAGAATGGCGAGCGCCACTTCGGGACTGGTCCTGATGAGAGCCAGCAGGTCCCAGCGCGCCAGGACGACGCATTCGCACTCGCTAACGGCGCGCACGCTCGCCGACCGGGGAAAGCCGTCCAGGAGGGCCATCTCGCCAAAGAAGTCTCCCTCCGTTAGGTTGCCCAAGACACGCTGTTTATCCCGCCCCAATCCCTTCACGACTTCAGCTTGACCGCGACACAGCACGAAGAACGCGGCGGCCTCTTCGCCTTCCTCCACGAGCAACTCGCCCGCCGCAAACCGGCGAACCTTCGCTGCTCGCGCAAGGGACTTTAGAGTACCCTTCTTGAGACTGGAAAACATTGGCGCCCTGGCCAACGCTTCTCTTGCTTCCACCATCGCCTCCTTTCTGGGATCTCTACCACACCACCTCGAACACCCGCTGCCTGCCCTTGATCCCCTTGAGCTGCTTGCGGCCGGCGTCGCGGAACTCCACCCCCGCCAGCGAGCCGCCCACGGTACGCGCCACCTCCGACACCAGGATCTGCCCTCCCTGAGCCCTGGCGGCGATGCGGGCGGCCAGGGTGACGGCGGTGCCGAAGTAGTCCCCTGCCTCCTCGATGGACTCGCCGGTGTTCAGCCCGACGCGGACGTTGATCGGTGCTTCGACGGGCTCAGCATGAGCGGAGGCCCTCTCGGCGTTGTAGGCGGCGAAGGCCTTCTGGATGTCGACGGCGCAGGAGAGGGCCCTGGCGGCGCTGGCGAAGGCCACCATGAAGCC
>JAUWYP010000015.1 GCA_030615765.1 Dehalococcoidia bacterium
GTGAGAAGGTTGTGGACGATGCAGGAATCAGTGCCGGCAAGAAGGGGTCGCAGCTTGTCCCTGATTTTGTCCTTGAGAGCGAAGAACTCGTCCGGTACCTGGCCCTCTCTGAGCTGCGGTTCCACCTTCGCGTAAGGTGGGAACTCGGAGGAGAGCTCGGGAACAATGGCTGCACTGATCGCGGCCGTCTGGTTCCCGCGACCAGCCACGATAGTCACCTCGAATCCCTCCCGCGCCAGGAACCTGGCCTGCAGGTCCATCACGATCTCTACCCCGCCTATGACCGGGGGGCAGCTGTAATGCACGATGGCGGCTTTCATCGACCAACCTCTCTTAACCAGGCTTTGCTGAACGCGAGTTATCAGTGTGTATTCTAGAGCCTGGAGCAACTAGGTCAACCTGTGTTCCCTGATGCAGAAAGGGCCCAAGCCGTAGACCATTCGGGGCACGTTGAAGCAGATTTCCGGCTTGTCTGGTGCCGAGGGGCGGAGTCGAGCCGCCGACACCGTGATTGACAATCCGGGAGTCATGGGTTCGAATCCCACCCGGCCCTCCAGGGTCCGCGGGCAGATAGGGATTCCGCACCCTCGGAGCGCCTTCTCTCCCAAGGAGATACCAAAAGGCGCCGCCTACACCTCGCCCAGCAGCGCTTCCGCCATCCCAACGTGCTTGGGCATGCCGATGCGGGGGCAACCCTCGCTGGGTTCCGTGGGAAGCTCGCTGGCCTTGTCCCGATCAGCGCCATGTTTGACACCACCTTCGCGACCAGCGATCATTTACTTACCGCGAGTGGGTTCTGCTGCCCGTTTGGTGCGGTGAGGAATGCTCTGGTTGACACGTCGGCAACACGAACTGGAGGCTGGCGGCCTGGCTGGCGAGCAGGAGATGCACGGTACGCATAGGCGCCGACTTCGGGCAGCCCTCTACGGTGTAGGCGATGTCGGCAAGCAAGTGGTGGCCCTCCTGGCCCGTCGGCCGGACGTTCAGATTGTGGCTGCTCTGGACGCGGATCCGCTGAAGGTTGGCAGGGATCTTGGGGATGTCGTTTGCCTCGGCCGTACCCTCGGGGTGACCGTCTCCTGCGATCCGGAGCTTCTAATTGGCGGCGTGGACACTGATGTCGTGATCCACGCCACCAGTCCGTACCTGAGCGTAGCCTCGCCCCAGCTGCTCCCACTTCTAGCCAGCAGCAAGAGCGTCGTTTCAGCTTGTGATGAACTGGTCTACCCTTGGGCGAGCCACCCCGATATGGCGACGAAGCTGGACGCAACGGCGCAAGGGGCTGGTGCAGCCCTACTTGCAGTTGGGGCAAGCCCCGGGTTCGTCACCGATGCGCTGCCGCTGTTTCTTGCCGCTGCCTGCGCTGAGGTGGAGGCCCTGTTGGTAACCAGAGTGATCGACTTGGCGAAGGAGCCTACGGCCGTGCAGGCCGCCGCGGGGCTCGGCATGACTCTGGATGCTTTTCGTGAGGCCGCCGACCAAGGGGCGGTAGGCTTGCCCGCGCTTCTGGACTCCGTAGCCCTGATGGCTGCAAAACTAGGCTGGCGGCTCGATAGGTCGGTGGAAATGATCGAGCCGATACGGGCAACGAAACGCTGGGAAACGGAAGCTACGATTGTGGGGGCAGGCAGGGTGGCGGGTCTGCGACAACTCGCCCGCGGCTTCAGGGACGACGCCGAGGTCCTGAGAGTGGACGTAATCGCCTTCCTGGGGGCGCCTGACCCCCACGAGGCCATCGTGGTTCGCGGACGGCCCCAGATTAGCGCCCGCATCGACGGCGGCATCCCCAGCCACCTGGCCACGGCGGCCCTCATGGTTCACGCATTGCCCGCCGTTGCGGTTGCGCCTCCGGGCCTCCTCAATGTCACGGATCTTCTGGACACGTATGCCGACCGAATAGGGTCACCACTCCCCTAGTGCTCCCGAAAACCTGTCGAAACAAAAGGGGGCCTCATTGACATAAGCAAGTTGACAGAGAGTTATCCTGATGCCACAATAGTGCGTCCTCGACTCAGGTCAAGTATTCTCACCAGTGAGGTCGCCCATGCCTCGTGTCGTAGGTGTACGCGGCTCAGGCCAGTACAAATGGCAGTGGTTCCTGCTGGATGAATACCGGAAGCTGCCCCCGCCCGTACGCTGGGTCAGTTTGGCCTCTCTCCTCGCCGCCGTCATAGCCACCGTCTTTGCCATCGGTTTTGCCCTATACAGTATCCAGCAAACCTCAGGAGCGCCCCTAAAGGGGGCCATTTTCACCACCACTCCTGACGGCGGAATCGTCGACGAGAACGTCCGCTACCAAAGCAAGAACGCTGTCTACCTGGACGGTGGGCCCGGGCCGAATGCTCCTCAATCCGCAGCCGGCCTGCCCGACGGCGACTACTACTTCCAGGTGACCGACCCAAGCGGGAAGGTGTTGCTGTCCGAAGACCCGGCCGAGTGCCGCAAGGTCGAGCTGAAGGACGGTGTTATCGTAGCCCTACTCAACATCGGCGCAGCCTACGACCCCGAGGGGTTCGCTGATCCCCTGCCCTGCCATATTCAGCATCCCCCGGATCCACCCGACCCCGCCGGGCCCGGCGACGCTGGTCTTGACGGCCGCCACGACACGAATACCGATACGGATCATGGCCCGCCAGCCGTGGTGGTCCAGCTGATGCCGTTCTCCAACACCCCCAACCCGGGCGGCGTATACAAGGCCTGGATCATTCCCGCAGACCGCTACGTCGCCAACGGTGGTGACCCTGACGCGATCCCGAGGCCGCTGAGGGTCAGCGACCAGCAGGTGGGATTCCAGCGCGATCCCGGCTTCGGCCCCCCGGGCGATCAGGTAAAGACGGACAACTTCAAGGTCGCGGAGTTCGTACCCACACCCAGCCCGACGCCTTCGCCCACGCCCAGCCCGATGGCAACGCCAGCCGTGCTGCCTACGGCCGCGCCTCCTTCGCCGACACCTTCTCCTGCTGCGACCGCGACGCCACCCGGCCCCACCCTCTCACCAACGCCCAGCCCAACCGCGCCTTCCCGGACGCCGGTGATCCTGCCGCCCACGGGTGGCAGCGGCCCGACCCTCTCGCCGCTGGGCTGGCCCTGGGCCGTCCTTGCAATGGCAGGCGGCGTGGCCCTCATGTTAGCGGGAAGCCTAATCTGGTCGCTCAGGCGCCGAGAGAGCTAATAAACAAGCCGCATCTAGTAGAGGCGAATAGGTAGGCCCCCGGGCAAGAGGGCTCTCCTATAGACACCATCGGCCGGGGTCAATCCTTCTGGCCGACGCTCTTCACCCTCGGGCACCATCCCCTGGTGAAGGCTGCGAAAAGCTACCTCAACCTGGATGTCGGCCTCGAACGGGAGCGGTTACCTGGGTATGAGGTCCCGCCCGTGGCCGGGCAGAGCGAGCAGCCGCTCCCCTGCGAGGCTCCAAGACGGTGCGCGGCCTGACCGGCACGTCCTGATTGACAATCCGGGCACCTGCTGGCGCTGATCGCCAGCTAATAGACCTTCTGCTTCCCAAGTATCCCGCACTAAGCGCTGTGCCCCACATAGCTGACCCCCGAGCGAAAACGCCTCAGTTATCCGCTGTACGCTAGGCCCCTTTTCCCCTTGTCAGCCCTTGCGTCTGCGAGTAGGATGAGGGCTATCATGACGATCCACCATCCCGGCAAGAAGGGCTTGAAGATGCGCCCTGCTGTCGAGAGTGACCTCGACCGCCTCGTAGACCTCTGGCGTCTCCTAGTGCAATTCCATCAGAAACTCGTCCCGAGGTTTCGTGGCCAGGAAGGCTCGGAGCAAGGCTGGCGAGACTTTGCCAAGCGACACATCGCTGAGCACGACCGCTTTCTGTTCGTGGCGGAGGCGTCCGGTGACGTCGTTGCATACATTCTGGGCTCGATCGAGACTAACCCTTCCGTGATGGAGATGGGTACCTACGGGATCGTCTTGGACATCTACGTGCTAGATGACTACCGTCGGCGCGGTGTTGGCACCCAGCTGTGGCTCGCGGCCCTGGAGTGGTTTAGAGCCAAGGGACAGACCAACGTTAGACTGAATGTCGCGGCGTTGAACGCGCTGGCGGAGAGCTTCTGGCGCTCGCACGGTTTTGCCGACTACCTAATCCGGCTGTATCTGGAGACGACATAGCCACCGGCGGGCGCGTGGTACGCCAGGAGGCGGTGGTTGGGGTAGGACTTCCTGTCGCTGGCCAACGCCATCGTTGGTTCGTCGTGGCGATGCCTTCTTCCCTTGCCAGCCCTCGCGGGTACGAGTAGGATGGGGGCCGCGCAGGGGCTGGTGGTTGGCTCTCACTGCTCAAGGAGCTGACGGAGGATGAGCGCCCCCTCAGCCGAGCGTACCCGTGGGTACGCGGCCTGGGCGCAGCACCACGTAGACACCTGTTAGCACCAGAAGTGTCCCAGCGATTTCAAAGGCGCTCGGCATCTCTCTGAGGACGAGGGCAGCAAGAGTCGTTGCCTCCACCGGCTCCCCCAGAATCGCTACCGCCACCATGGCAGCGGGAACGTACGCTAGGGCCCAGTTGATGGAGGTGTGGCCGACGAGCTGGGGCACGAGCGCCAGCAAGCCTAGCATCACGAACGTCTTGGTGCTGTAGCCTGTGAACGGCTCTCCTGCTACCACTACAGAGACCACAAGCAACACGGCTGCCACCGGATACACAACGCCGACGTACCTCACCCAGGACAGCTGCGGCCGAGCCCGTCGTCCTATCATCAAGTAGCCGGCCGCGAAGATCGCCCCCAGCAGTGCGTACAGGTCGCCCACTACTGTCCCCAGACCCTCGCCTACGTCCTCGGCAGCCATCAAGGCAGCCCCCACTATCGCTATACCGATGCCTGCCCAGGTCGCTGTCGCCACCCGTTCGCTCAGCACAAACGGCGAGGCGAGGCCCACGAACACCGGACTGGTCGTCACTAGCACCACCGATGTGATCACCGAGGTCTGCTGGAGCGACGCGATCCAGAACCCGAAATGCAGCGCTAAGGAACGTGCCCGCCAGCAGAGGCAACGCCCACAGGCCGTCCTGGGATGCCCGCTCACGACCTGTCGCTAGGGCCAAGGCCCCCGCTGGCACTGCAGCTAGCCCCATCCGGTCCGCCGGGCTGAACCGCTCATGGGCCCGCGCCGCCCTCTCCGCATCGTAGGTCGTCGAGTACCGCCGCACCATCGCCGGCGTGCTCAAATTCAAACTCCTCATCCTCGCCGGCTTTCCCTGCGACGGCGATCCGGCCTACGATAACCGCTTCGACTTCAACGCCGACGGCTGCATCAACATCGTCGACGTACTCCAGTACAAGCCGGTCATCCTGACGTCGTGCACGCCGTAGGGTCGTACCCTGCCCCCCTGCTGCTGGCCAGCGCCAGGGGCAACAACCCTCATGGGGCCGTCAGCCCAGCCGGTCACTGCCCCCGGCACGGACGGATGAAGAACAGGTACGAAGGGAACCGCCAGCGTCTTTCTTCGTGCCGCACTGTTGTTCGGGATCGGTCAATCGGGGCCAGAAAAGCTTGACTCGGCGGTTATCAACGTGTAGAATCCGCGCGAAAAGCAAGCATTTTGCCCATGCATGTGATGTGTGGGACACGATCAATAGCGGGCCAGCGAGTGCCCGCGACGAAAGGAGGAAGGTATGGTTCGAGTAGCGCGATACTGGCTGCTCGGCTTAGCGATACTCCTCGCCGCTACGTGCCTAGCTCTGTTCCCCGCCTGCGAGGAGGAAGAGGAAGAGGCCACGCCCGCTGCCACGCCAGATGGAACCCCTTCCCCCGGGGTAACTCCCGCAACTACCGAGGGAGGCGTCTACCAGACGGGCATGTTCGAGGACATAAGCACCACCAACTACTGGAACTCGATGGGTCCCAAGGCCACCGTCTACAACGAGTACGTCTTGGGCCCCGCCGTGGCGTCTCTAATGCGCTACAGCGACCAGCGCCTGGACTGGGTGCCGAACCTAGCGGCGGACCTACCAAGCGACCTCGAGCAGGAGGGTGACTTCTGGGTCACAACCGTGACCCTGAAGGAGGGCGCCGTCTGGGGCGATGGCGAACCCATGACCGCCGACGACGCAGTCTTCACCTGGCACACGGTGCGGGACCTGGAGATAATCGACGGCAACTGGCCGAGCGCCGTTGACCTCGACTTCTTCGACCACGCCGAGGCCCTCGACGACACGACCCTCAAGATCTTCTTCAGCGAGGAAGCGGGGCTGCCCGTCTGGCAGTTCGGCCTCGCCATGGCCCCCATTCTGCCCGAGCACTACTGGGCGTCTGTGGTGGAGGAGGCGAAGGCCAAGGACGATCCGGTAGCTACCCTCTACGCCCACGACGCATCGGATGTGCCGGGTGCTGGGTTCTCCTTCTCGCGGCAGGAGCCGGGCGCCTTTGTGGAAAACACGGCGAACCCAGATTATGTCCGCAAGGGCCTGACGGTGAAGGAGTACGAAGACGGGACCTACGTCGAGGAAGGGACCTACCCCCTGACCATCTACGGCGAGGCCACCGGCGCCATCACGCTGGAATTCGAGGAGGGCCCCCACGCGGACGCCACGGTCTACAACATCTACGCCGACCAGGACTCGGCACTGCTGGCCTTTCAGCAGGGGGACTTCGATTTCTGGCTGAACCCCCTTAGCCTGCCTAAGGGTCTGGCCGACCAGCTGGCGGCCATCGAGGGGACGGAGATCATCACCAACCCCTCCAACGGTTACCGCTACCTGGGCTTCAACTTCCGCGTACCGCCCCTGGACAATAAGGGGCTGCGCACGGCGACCGCCATCCTCATCGACAGGGAGTTCGTCAGCAACGTGATCCTCCAGGGGCAGGCGGTACCGGTCTACGGGACGGTGCCCGAAGGCAATGCCTTCTGGGCTAACCCAGACGTCCCCAAGCTGGGCGAGGGGCTCACCCGCGAGGAGCGGATCAACGAGGCGCTGACCGTGATGAAGGAGGCCGGGTTCACCTGGGAGGTGGAGCCGGTGTGGGACGCCGACGGCGCGGCGGTGAACCCCCGCGGCTCCGGTCTCAAGGGCCCCGACGGCAACCCGGTCCCCACTATCCGCCTGTCGGCCCCCAGCGCCGGCTACGACCCCCTGCGCTCCACCTTCGCCATCTGGATCGGCGAGTGGCTGAACGAGTTCGGTATCCCCGTGGACGTGCAGCTGTTCGGCTTCAACCTTCTGGCCGACAAGATCTTCGAACAGCAGGACATCGACATGTGGATCCTGGGCTGGGGCCTGACGCCTTTCGCCGACCATATGGCTTCCTTCTTCAGCTGCGACGAGATGGAGCTGGGCGGATTCAACGCCGGCGGCTACTGCAGCGACGAGTTCCAGGCCTTGATCGACGAGTTCAACGTCGAGACGGACTTGGACAAGGCCCTGGAGTCGGTCTTCCAGCAGCAGGAGCTCCTGGCCGAGGACTTGCCCTACGTGATCCTGTTCACCACCCCCATCGTGGAGGCCTACCGCAGCTCGGCCATCCAGTTCCCCTACACCGAGAATCTGGACGGCCTCCAGACTACGGGCTCCGACACGGACGGCCTTCCCTGCCGCGTCCGCATCCTCTAGGACACCAGAGCAAGCAGTACCGCATTGCCTCCGGGAGAGGGGGCAGGCCCTGCGCCTGCCCCCTCTCCATGCTAGAATGCAGTACGAGAGGTCTAGAGAGCGCGGTTAGCCCCGCCCTCTCGCTGTCCTAGGGGAAAGACGGTGATCGCATACATCATCCGGCGAACCATTCAGATCGCCCTGACCATGGTTCTGTTCGTTACAGTCGTCTTCTTCATGCTGCAGGCTCAACCAGGGGACATCACTGTTCAGTACGCTATGAACCCGGACATCCCGCCGGAAGCGCGGGAGAGCATCCAGGAGCGGTTCGGAGTGGACAAGCCCGTCTGGGAGCAGTGGACCCTCTACATGAAGAACATTATCACCGGAGACCTGGGCGTCTCCTTTGGGCAGTACCCCAGGCCCGTCATGGACATCCTCCTGGAGCGCCTGCCGCGGACGCTGATGTTGTTCATGACGGCCGCCGTCATCTCCTTCTACCTGGGGTTTGTGATGGGGAAGATCCTGGCCTGGCGCCGGGGCGGCATTATCGAGTACGTGAGCACCATTGGCGGCGTCGCTCTGTATACCGTGTTCACTCCCTGGTTCGCCCTGCTTATCATCTGGCTGTTCGCCGTTCAGTTAGACTTGTTCCCTGTCGGCAAGTTCATAGACGTCTCATTATGGCGCACCCAGTCTGTGAGCGCCAATACCATCTTCAACGGCATGCTCATCAGCGTCGCTTCCCTGTCCGCCTTCTTGCTCATGGTGTACGCCCTGGCCACGAAGCTCAAATCGGCCTGGAAGGGAAAGATCGTCCGTGGTATCGTCGTCGGCTCCCTGGGGATCATGGTGCTCGCGTGGAGCTTGTCCGGCGTCGGGCACCTGGCGTTGGATATCATCAAGCACATGATGCTGCCGGTTCTGGTCCTTACCCTTATCTCCTTCGCCGGCACGATGCTCCTTACGCGCACCAGCATGCTGGAGAGTATGCGCGAGGACTACATCATGGCGGCCCGGGCCAAAGGCCTGCCGGAGTCGGTGATCAGGGACAAACACGCGGCCCGCAACGCCCTCCTCCCCGTCGTCACCAGCCTGGTGTTCAGCCTGGCCTTCGCCATCGACGGCGGCGTCATCACCGAGAGCATCTTTTCCTGGCCGGGTATAGGTCTGACCCTCCTTGATTCAGTGACAGAGGAGGACATACCCCTGGCTGTAGGGGCCCTGGTCATCACCGGCATCTTCGCTCTCGTGGCCCACTTGGTGGCCGATATCCTCTATGTCTATCTGGACCCGAGGATCCGCTATCAATGACCGACTCAAGCCAGACAGCAGAAACGACGGTGTACCCGGGCCTCTGGCAGGCCCGGCTGGGGCTGTTATTCAAGGGGCTACGCCAGAACTGGTCCCTGTTCGCAGCGAGCAAGATAGGCCTGGTGGGACTGGCCATCATCCTCTTCTTTGGCCTGATGGTCATAGCCGAGCCCTTGCTGAGACAGACGGTGTGGGACGAGCGGGGGTTCCACCCTGACTACGGGGCGCCCTTCGAAGTCTACGATCCTGTAATGGGGTACGACATACCGCCCGAGGGTAAGGCCCATCCCCTGGCGCCGTCCTGGAGGCATCCCTTGGGCACCGACGAGAACGGTAGAGATATCTTGAGCCAGCTCATGTTCAGCACCAGAAGCGAGTTCACCTTGGGACTCACCGCTGCCGCGATCACCGCGATCGTTGCCACGCTGGTGGGAGCCTTTGCGGCCTACTACGGCGGTATCGTGGATACGCTGTTGATGCGCCTGGCTGACCTCATTGTCCTGTTCCCCCTTATCTCATTCCTCATCCTCGTCAGTGCCCTGTTTCCCCTCGGCCTGCTGGAGTTGGCGCTGTTCGTGGGGCTATTTGTGGGGTTTGGCGCCACCGCCATCATCCTCAAGTCCCAGGCGCTGGCTATCAAGGTCAAGCCTTATATCGAAGCGGCCCGAATAGCCGGCGGCGGCCACCTGCACATCATCCTCTCCCATTTCGTGCCCAACCTCCTTCCTCTAGCTTTCCTCTACATGATGTTCACTGTAACCACCGCCATCTTCTCCGAGGCTGTCCTGTCCTACTTCGGCCTGCTCCCCGATGTCACGACGAGCTGGGGATTCATGATCAACACGACCAAACAAACGGGCTACACGCTTCAGTTTATAGAGAAGTGGTGGCTCATTTTCCCGGTCAGCGCCTCCATCACCCTTCTCTGTTCTGCCTTCTATCTTGTGGGCCGCGGCCTGGATGAGGTGGTGAACCCACGATTGCGACGTCGATGAACACCGTACTGGCTGTGGAAGGCCTGAGCATGCACTTCTCCACCAGGGAGGGTGCGGTACAGGCAGTGGATGATGTCTCTTTCGAGCTGCAAGCGGGTGAGACGCTGGGCCTGGTGGGGGAATCCGGCTGCGGCAAGACTTCCCTGGCTATCGCCATACTAAAGCTGCTGCCGGACAACGCTCAGATTGTGGGGGGACATGTCTACTTCAAAGGCCAAGACCTGGTTCCCTTGAGCGAGAGGGAGATACGTCAATACCGCTGGAAGAACATCTCCATGATCTTCCAGGCGGCGATGAACAGTCTCAACCCCGTCTACCGCGTGGGTGACCAGATAGTTGAGGCCATCCTTGCTCATGACAAGATCTCGCCGGAAGCAGCGATGCAGCGAGTCAGGGAGTTGTTCGGGCTGGTGGGCCTGGATGAGCACGATATCGACCACTACCCTCACGAGTACAGCGGCGGCATGAGGCAGCGCGCGGTCATCGCCATGGCCCTGGCCTGTGACCCGGACGTGGTCATCGCCGATGAACCGACAACCGCCCTGGATGTGCTGGTTCAAGACAAGATACTGCGGGAGCTGCGCGACATCCAGAAGCAGCTCAACATGAGCATGATCTACATCTCCCACGACATAGCCGCCGTGGCAGAGATGAGCCACCGCATCGGCGTCATGTACGCGGGCAAGATCGTCGAGGTGGGTGAGACGTCGCAAGTCCTTCGGCAGCCCTTGCACCCCTACACTGAAGCCTTAATGGCTTCCTTCCCTAGCCTGAAGGGACAGAAGAAGAAGCTGGAATCCCTTCCGGGCGAGCCCCCGGACCTCGTCAGCCCGCCCGAGGGCTGCCGCTTCCGTCCCCGCTGTCCTTTCGCAACGTCTATGTGTGAGGAAAGCGAGCCGCGGTTAGAATTCCACCGGGATCATGAGATGGCCTGCTGGCATCCGCTGAAGTGAGGAGGGAGGTGCTGTCCTGGCCCAGCCCATTTTAAGGGTGGAAGGACTGGCGAAGCGCTTCCCGGTGACTAAAGGCGTCTTCGGCCGGACCAAGCACTTCGTTCACGCTGTAGAGGGCGTAAGCTTCAGTATCGGCGAGGGGGAGGTGTTCGGCCTCGTAGGGGAATCCGGTTGCGGGAAGACCACGATGGCGAGGCTGGTGGTGAAGCTGGAGGAACCCTCGGATGGCTACATCCACTTCCGCGGCGACGATAACACGTTTGAGGACATAACCGGCCTGAAGGGTAGGCGGCTGAAGCGGTTCCGTCGTCGGGTCCAGATGATCTTCCAGGATCCCTACGAGTCCATGAATCCCCGCAAGACCGTCTACGATACCGTGGCGGAGCCGCTAGTGGTGCAGGGGATCGGCACCGCCTGGGGGAGGCAGGCACGAGTTGTCGAGCCGCTGGCCCAGGTGGGGCTGACTCCGCCCGGCGTCTACCTCTTTCGCTATCCCCATGAACTCTCCGGCGGGCAGCGGCAGCGCGTCGCTATAGCCAGAGCCCTCGTCCTTGGCCCTTCCCTTATCGTCGCTGACGAGCCGACATCGATGCTCGACGTGTCGATACGAGCCGGGATCATGAACCTGCTGCTGGCTCTGAGAGACGACCTCAATCTGAGCTACCTTTACATCACTCACGACCTGGCGGTGGCCCGCTATATGTGCGACCGTATCGCAGTCATGTACCTGGGCAAGATCGTTGAGCTGGCCGACAGCGAAGAGCTATTACACAATCCCCGTCACCCCTACACTCGTGCGCTGATATCAGCCGTGCCGGTGCTCGACGCGGCAGGCAGGGGCGAGCCGTTTGAGATCAAGGGTGGCGTCAGTAAGCCCGTCGATCCCCCGCCCAGGTGCCGATTCTACGACAGGTGCCCCATGGCAGCTGAGATCTGCCGCACAAATGACCATCCGCCCCTCGAAGAGAAGGCGCGTGGCCATTATGTGGCATGCTACAAGGTATAGAGCAAAGCCGGTCCAGCCAAGACGCGCTGCGGGCCTCCCTGCTTCCGACACGGATCCCGCTCTGACACAACAATCCCGCCACTTCGCAGGCCTAGGTTGCGGGTCATCGAACGCCTCTGGCGTCGGTCTGGCGCTTGGCCTGCGCCTTCCTTGAAGGCCAAGGTTGCCCGTGAGCGCCACGCTCCAATAACATTGAC
This sequence comes from Dehalococcoidia bacterium, assembly GCA_030615765.1. Taxonomy (GTDB): domain Bacteria; phylum Chloroflexota; class Dehalococcoidia; order SM23-28-2; family SM23-28-2; genus SM23-28-2. Next base: position 12,019 of record JAUWYP010000015.1, read on the forward strand.
TCAAGAGGCTAGCCGGCTGATCGGAGAGGGACGATGGCGAGACTGCGCGAGCTACACCTTCTGCTCACCTATCAGTGCACCTTCGAGTGCGACCACTGCTTCGTCTGGGGAAGCCCCTTTCAGGTGGGGACGATGACCGTGGGCCAGATCCGTGACCTGCTGGCCCAGGCCGAGAAGCTGGGCAGCATCGAAATGATCTACTTCGAGGGGGGCGAGCCGTTCATGTACTATGCCACCCTCCTGGAATCGATTCGACAGGTCAAGGCCCGCGGCTGGCGGGCGGGGATAGTGACCAGCGCCTACTGGGCCCCCGCTCGGGAGGACGCCTTGCTTGCCCTACGCCCCTTCGTCGACGTCGGCCTCGACGCGCTATCCGTGAGCGATGACGCCTATCACGGCTCGAACGGGGAGCAGTCTCCACCGCGGCTGGCAAGTCAGGCAGCAACCGAGCTGGGCATCGGCACCAGCGCCATCTCCATCGAGCCGCCCTCACCGACCGTGCCGCCATCAGGCGAAGGCAAAGGGGAGCCCGTCGTGGGTGGGGGAGTGAAATTTCGCGGTAGGGCCGTCGCCAAGCTGCTGGAAGGGCTGCCCAGGCGTCTCTGGCAAGAGCTGACCACCTGCCCGTACGAGGACCTCGCCGACCCGATGCGCGTCCACATAGACCCCTTGGGCTTCGTCCATCTGTGCCAGGGCATCGTCCTTGGCAACGTGTGGGCCAGGCCGTTGGTCCACATCATGTCGTCATACGTTCCCAGCGCCCATCCCATCTCCGGGCCGCTGCTGGAAGGCGGGCCAGTAGCCCTGGCCAGAGCGTTCGACGTGGCCCACGAGGATTCGTACGTGGACGAGTGCCATTTCTGCTACGACCTTCGCGACAGGCTGCGCTGCAAGGCGCCCGAGTGGTTGGCGCCTGACCAGATGTACGGCGTTCCCGAGAGCTAGGGGAGGAGCGTGGCGGCGAAGGACCGGCCCGCTGGTAGGGCCATCGAGTACGGCGACCAGCTCTTCTCCTCCCTCAGCGCCGCCGCCAAAGCGGTCACCGGCCACCCCACAAACGGTTGGCTCTTCTGGCGCCTCGCTGAGAGCAGCGAGCAGTAGCCGCCTCTGCCCTCGCCCAAACCAGCCACCAGGTCCGCCCAGGCCCGGTGGCTGGCCCCTTCTTGGTCAAGGATCTCGTCCGAAGAGGCTGACTCACCCGCCGCTCGCCTGCTATCCGGAACGTGCTGCGCCTGCCCCGCCCACGTTGACAATGCCACTGTTTTCGCGCACTATTGGCTTGCTCCAAGACGTAGAGATCGGGGGCGAACCACAGTGCTTTGTCCATCCTGCGGCCACGACAACCCGGCGGAAGCTCGCTTCTGCATGTCTTGCGCGGAGGCCCTCAAGCGCGTCTGTTCCGCTTGCGGCGCCGAGGCTCCGCCAGAAGCTCGCTTCTGTATGTCTTGTGCTGCGTCGCTCGAAACGCCCATACCGCCTACCCCCACCCCTGCTCCCGCCGTCCCCACCTCCTTCGCCGCCGGCCGCTACCAGGTGAAGCGCTTCCTGGGCGAGGGCGGCCGCAAGCGCGTCTACCTGGCCCACGACACCCGCCTCGACCGCGACGTCGCCTTCTCCCTGATCAAGACCGAGGGCCTGGACGCATCCGGCCTGGCCCGCGTCCGCCGCGAGGCCCAGGCAATGGGCCGCCTCGGCTCCCATCCTCACATCGTTACCGTCCACGACATCGGCGACGAGAACCGCCAGCCGTACATCATCCAGGAGTTCATGGAGGGCGGCTCGGTCCAGGACATAGTCGACCAGGCCCCCGACCACAGGCTTCCCATCGACCAGTGCCTCCAGATAGCCTTCGAGGTCTGCCAGGCCCTCCAGCACGCCCACGACCGGGGCATCATCCACCGCGACGTCAAGCCGGGCAACATCTGGCTCACGGCCGACCCCTCGGCAAGCTCAGGGCAAGCTATCGCCAGGCTGGGCGATTTCGGCCTGGCAGTGGCCATCGACCTCTCCCGCCTCACCCAGGCCGGCATGATGGTGGGCACCGTGGCCTACATGCCCCCCGAGCAGGCCCTGGGCGGCAAGGTCGACGCCAGGAGCGACCTCTACGGCCTGGGGGCTACCCTCTACGAGATGCTCACCGGCCGGCCCCCGTTCTCCGGGCACGACCCGGTGGCCGTCATCTCCCAGCACCTGAATACACCGCCGGTGGCACCCTCCTTCCACAATCCGTCCCTACCTCCTGCCCTCAACGACCTTATCCTCAAGCTCCTGGCCAAGGATCCCCAGGACAGGCCCTCCTCCGCTGACGAGGCCCTGGCGACGCTGCAATCCCTCCGAGAGCAGATCGAGCAGGGCGAGGTGGTGGCCGCCGCTGAGCCTGCCGCCGTCACTCCCATCGGCCGGGTGGCTTGGGGCACCTTCGTGGGACGAGAAAGGGAGATGGAGCAGCTCAAGGAGAGGCTGGCCGACGCCTTCTCCGGCCTGGGGTCGGTGGCCATGGTGGTGGGCGACGCCGGCATCGGCAAGACCCGCCTCCTGCAGGAGTTCGCCACCTACGCCAGGCTGCGAGGCGCCCAGGTGCTCTGGGGTGCCGCCTACGAGGGGGAAGCCAGGTTGCCCTACGGCCCCTTCGCCGAGGCCCTGCAGGACTACGTCTCCCGCACGTCAGTACAGACATTGCGCCAGGCGGTGACCGAGGGAAGCTCTGTGCTCGCCCCCCTGGCGCCGGAGCTGAAGGCGAAGCTGCCCGACCTGCCCGAGCCCCCTCCCGTTGCGCCGGAGGCCGAGGCCTACCGTCTCTTCCAGGAAGTCACCGAGTTTCTCAAGAACGCCTCTACATCTGCTCCCCTGGTGCTCGTTTTGGAGGACCTCCAGTGGGCGGACAAGGGCTCCTGCTCCCTCCTTCAGCACCTGGCCCGACGCCTGGCCGGCGGCAGGCTGCTGCTGGCCATCTCCTGCCGGGAGGCCGAGCTGGAGCCCAGCCACCCCCTCAGGGAGGCGCTGCCCCACCTCAGGAGGGAGAGCGGCTTCTGGGAGCTCCCCCTCAAGGGCCTGCGGGAGTCGGAGGTCGGGGAGCTGGTCACCGTCCTGGCCGAGCAGGAGATCCCCCGGGCCCTGGTCCTGGCCCTCCACCAGGAGACCGAGGGCAATCCCTTCTTCGTTCAGGAGACCCTCAAGCACCTCATCGAGACGGAGGTCCTCTATCAGGAGAAGGGGCAGTGGATCAGCAAGGCCCCCATCTCCGACATCGGCCTGCCCGAGAGCGTGCGGGACGTGATGGAGCGCAGGCTGGCCGGCCTGTCCGAGGAGTGCCGCCGCCTGCTCCAGGTGGGCGCCGTGCTCGGCCGCCGCTTCAGCCTCTCCTTGGCCCAGCGGGTTGCTGAGCTGGACGAGGAGGTCACCCTGCGAGCGGTGGAGGAGGCCTTGGCTGTCCAGGTGGTGAGAGAGCAGCGCCAGGAGAGACGCACCTACTATCAGTTCACCAGCACCCTTCTGCGAGAGAACCTGTACGGCCGCCTGAGCGCCCCCCGGCGGGAGCGGCTGCACCTGCGGGCCGCTCACGCCCTGGAGGAGGCCTACGCCGAGCGCCTGGAGGACTACGCGGCCGAGCTGGCCTATCACTACCGGGAGGCGGGAGAGGGTGTCCCCGCCGAGACGGCCCACCGCTGGGCGGTGAAGGCTGCCCGGCGGGCGCTGGCCACCTACGCGCCCGCTGAGGCGGTGCCCCTCTATCGCTCCGCCCTCGACCTGGCGGATGCCGCGGGCCTGTCCCGAGGGCAGAAGGCACGCCTCCTGTCGTATCTGGCATTGGCCCAGCGGGGTGCAGGCGACTTTGAGGGGGGGATCCAAAGCTTGGAAGAGGCCGCCCGGGGGTTCGAGGCGGCGGGCGATGTGGCCAGGGCGGCCACGGCCTACAGCGGGCTCGTTGGGTTCCTTGCCTGGCAGGGGGAACTGGAGCGCGGCCTGCGCTTCGCCGAAAAGGGGCTGGAGCTGGTCGGCCCGGCAGACCGGGCAGAACGGGCCATGCTGCTCGCTTATCACGCCTTCGACTCGGTGTACCTCCACCGCTTCGACACGGCCTTCAGGGAGGTGGCCGAGGCGGAGTCCCTGGCAGAGCACGTTACCCACCCCTGGACACTCGGAAATCTGTTCAATGCCGTCGCCTGGCTCTACCAGGCTGCATGCTTCCCTCAGAAGGCCCAGGATGCAGGCGACCGCGCTGCGGCCGGGTACGAAGCGGCGGGCGATGTGGCCGGAGCTTGCTACGTGAGAATCCCGAGCCTCCATTCGGCGACCATGCAGGGGCGAGTGTCAGCCGGCAGCCCTGAGTGGGCGGAGCTGCGCCGGGTCTCCGAGCAGCGCCTGGCGTTCCAGCCCGCCTACAACGCCGCCCTCTACGTCGCATGGCAGCGTCTCCTGGCCGGAGACCTGGTGGAATCGGAGCGCATCGGCGAGGAGGTGCTCACCCAGGCCTCCGAGATGCGGGTCTCCGTGCTTGTGCCGTCTGTCTTGGAGCACTCTGCGCTGCTCATGACGCTGACGCGACGCTACGACCAGGCCGAGGCCCGCCTGGCAGCCCTGCAGCCCGCCTACGAGGCGATGGAGAGAGGCACGTGGCTGCCGGGCCCCTGGCCCTGGCGAATCCGCCTCTGCCTTGAGAAAGGGGATATGGCCTCAGCCCGGAAGCTCCTTGCTGACCGCCCCCGGTGGCCATTCGAGGAGCCGCTGAGCATAGGAGGGGCGGCCAACCTGCTCGCCTGCGGGGAGGCCCTTGCCGAGCTCGGCGAGGTGGAGGGTCTGGACGCCTGCTACCAGCGTCTGCGCGAGCTGAACGGACGAGGCGTAGAGTTCCTTGAGCCCTGCCTGGTCCCTCGCATCATCGCCATGCTGGACGCCATCAGCGGGCGCTGGGACGACGCTACCACCTACTTCGAGAAAGCGCTCAGCCTGGCGCGGCGCCTGGGCTATCGCCTGGAGCTGGCAGCCACCCTCCTGCCCTACGCCAAGATGCGGCTGGCCAGAGACGCCCCCGGCGATGCCGAGGCCGCCACCGCCATGCTCAACGAAGCCCTCCAGCTCTATCAGGACATGGGCCTGCCTCAGAGGGTCGAGAAGGTCCTCGCCGTCAAGGTGCAGGCCCAGGAGAAGGTAGCGCCCGGCCTGACTCCCCCGCCAAGGGCAAAGAGAACGATGCGCTCCACCATCGAGCAGATCCTGCCATCGGCCCTGGCCGACGCCGCCGGCCTGGCCCGCCACTCCGACGAGCAGGGCACGGTCACCATCCTCTTCACCGACATCGAGGGCTCCACCGCGCTGGCCCAGCGTCTGGGGGACAAGGCATACCACGCCCTCCTCGCCGAGCATAACTGCATCCTCCGTGAGCAGGTGGCCGGCCACGGCGGCCACGAGGTCAAGTCGATGGGCGACGGCTTCATGGTGGCCTTCGCCAGCGCCGCCAGGGCCCTCTCCTGCGCCGTGGCCATCCAGAAGGCCTTCGCCGCCCACAACCAGGAGCACGCCGAGGAGCCCATCGCAGTCCGCATCGGCCTCAACACCGGCGAGTCCATCGAGGAGGCGGGCGACTACTTCGGCACCGCTGTCACCCTGGCCGCTCGCATCGCCAACAGGGCCCAGGGCGGGCAGGTCCTGGTGTCGGAGGTCGTGCGCACCGTGGGCGGCTCGCTGGCCGGGGTGGAGTTCCGCGACGCCGGCCGCAAGCAGCTCAAGGGCATCAAGGGCCGCCAGCGGGTGTTCGAGGTGGTGTGGTAGTAGGCCCCTGGTTCCCTACTCCAAGGGCGGCTCCCCCTCCAGTGGAGCAGGGAAAAATGCATGGTGGGCGGTGCAGGGTTTGAACCTGCGACCTCTTGCGTGTGAAGCAAGCGCTCTCCCGCTGAGCTAACCGCCCCCGCCGTGCGCCCAAATTCTACCGCCGAGGGCAGAAGGAGTCAAGCGATGGGGGGCGACGACGCGCGTGCTGATGTGGGCCACGTTCAACCTGGCGCTTGACGAGCGCCAGCGCGTCATGTCTGATATTTCCCGACCCATTGTTTGAATTTCGCGCCATCAAATTCTCCAGAGACGACCCCTATTTCCCGATCCGCCAGGAACGACGCCACCATCTGCCCGTCCATCGCCACGACACCACTGCGACGGAGCAGTCTCCAGCTATTGGCGCTCAGTCGACCTGTTGTGAAGAACAGATAGAAGACCGGGTCGCACGCTCTGAGTTCCAGATCCCCGTACTTCTCGGGTCCGTCGCCGTAGGCCCCGGACCTGGCCAGTTCGATCGAGCCCACCAACTCCCGAATATCAGGAGTGGACACTCTGGTAGCCTGATAGCGTTTGGCTTGTCCTATCATCCAAACCGCCAACTGCTTCTGTATGGTCGGATAGATATCCTGTGGGAAAACACGATCTTCCAGAGGGAAACGCCCGTAGAAATCGATCCCCTCGTCGCCCGATGTTGGCGTCAATCTTGGACTGTCCACACCAACTAGCGCCAGTATGCCGACACACAATGCCTCGAAATCCGTCGCACTGAGCTGTTGCAGTGCCTGGCCATACTCTGAGAAACGCGCTCTTCTAGCCTTGGCTTCCTTGACCTCATCGAGATCGTTGGGCTCTGCGAACGCGCACCCTTGAAGCATGTAGTCGGACGACGAATTGAATGCAAATGGAGCGAACCGGCCCAGCTTGGTCAGCTCGTTCAGCTCTTGGCGGAGTGCCTCCAGAAATCTCTGCTCTATCCTTTCAGCCCATTCGCGGGCTTCTTCCTTACCAGATGTCCAACCCTGTGCCACGCCAATCTCGGTCAGCCACTCGACAGCAGGCCGAGGGCCAGCCTCGATGTCCATTCCTTGAAGGAATACTCTAACAGCTGTTGAGGCTCGCGGAGCCATAGTCTCTGAAGTCACACCTAGGAGCGTAGCTTGTCGTACGTCTCCAGCAACTCAGCAGCACTGTCCCTCAGCTTGGCGATCTCCGCCAGATCCTCTTCAGTCATACGCTTCAAGTCCAGGGCACCGATTGATTCCAGGGCGCTGATGACAGTCGCCACCTGTGACTTCCAAGATTGCGCAAATTCCTCTCGCTTCGCTATCGTCAGCGCATCAAGAAACGTCCGCGAGGGGTCCAAGAGCACTCGTTTTGCTTCAGCGTTCGGAAGAATATCTCGGAGCTCCCGCACTTGCGAATAGCTTCTGATCCTAGGTTCGCTCACTTCCGCATCCTCGGATTCGTCTGGCGTAATCAGCCGGTAGAACTGTTCCGTCGTTTGAACATTAGTGAACCTGGTCAGCTCCTCATCCCACCCGAGCCACTCCCGCACCACTGGCAAGGAAACTGCTTCATGGAACATCGGGTACATACTCGGTCCGGCGTACAAACCGCAGATCTCGTCTGCTTTCATCTGCTCCAGAGCCTTGAAGGCACGGTATCGTCGGTTGACTTCTTGGGTGTTCATCGCCAGCCGTTCTCCGATTTCGGTGCTCTCCATCCCACGCTCATCCCGCAACACCGCGACCAATTTCGCTCTCTGATAGCCGCCCCACTGTTTGATTCCTGACACGTGGCGTACTCCCATGAGAGCTTCGAAGAACGCCGGGTCAGCGTCCGTAGCTTCTACTACCAATACAGGCACTGCTTGAAGCGTTGTGAGGAGTTGTTCGGGGACATTGACGCCGGCCGAATGATCGTCCGCGACCCACTTTAGTGCGGCGACGCGCCTATTCCCTTCCACAATCAGAAATCTTCCCGCAGCAGCTGGATACTCGCGAACGATTATGCGCTCCACCGGCAAGAATCCATTCTTTAGAATGGAGTTCTTCAGCTGGATGAGGCCATTGTCGCGCAGGCGGCGGGAGGCCCGATCTTGCACGCTCTTCTCGTGGAACCGAGCCTCGTCTGCCAAAACGAACCCGGCATCATCATGGAACCGGTAGTTGTTTGGGTCCAACAGAAGACTCTCGACGGAAAGCGTAGTTTCCTGAAAGCTTGTCATCACACCCTCCATGGGACATCCTTTCCGAGAACCGGATCAATACTACCACCGACTGTGTATAGTGCGCGAATTGAAGGGTGCTGGTGGCAGCGGAGGGATTCGAACCCCCGACCTAGGGCTTATGAGTCCCCTGCTCTACCACTGAGCTACGCTGCCACCCTAGCTTCCGACGCCACCGTCCCCGGCAGTGTCGGACGAGGGGAATTATATCAAGAGGTGGTGCCCTTTTCAACGTGCTTTGCTCGAACGCGCCCTTCGCTAGCCTGGGCGGTTGGGATTCTCGCCGGCGGGCCCCATGTAGAGGTCGTCGTAGTAGACATCGGCCTCTGCCGGAGCAGGGCCCGCCTCCTTGTTATCGTAGCGAACCTCGAAGAGGACACGGATCTTGTCAAACCCTTCGGGCACCGCTCCCCACAGCTCTTCGAAATCCTGACTGATGTTGCGCTCGAAGTAGACCCACTCGCCCTGTTTGGGCTCGTCCCTGCCGAGAAACACAAAGAAGGCGTTACTGATGGCGAACGGCTCCTCACTGATGCCAGCCAGGGGGTAGCGGATCTGGTGATTGTGCTCGCCGGGCAGATTGGTGGCACCCAGAGCGCACTCGCGGCCGCCTTCCTCCCGGCAGAGGATGACGACAAACTGGAGGTACTGCTTGGGGGTGCCCTTGGTCCAGTTCTCCACTCGGTAGTAGCCTGATATGAGGTCGGGAAACTCCTCGGCCATTACCTCCTGCACGAGGTAGAACACCTTGGCGTACCCCGCCTCCTCAGCCGGCACGCGCATCCGCAGCAAGGCACTCGACTCGCCGGATTGAGCGAACTCCTGGCTCACTTCGAACGGGGGTACTTCCCCAGGATGGAGGGAGCACCAGGGATCTCCTCCCAATTCGAAGCCCGGATTGTGAAACACGTTGGCCTGACCCTCCGGGGGCACCTGGGGGATGCAGGCGCCAGGCAGCGGCGTTACAGGCGGTGGCGTTACGGCGGGCGGTGTTACGGCGGGCGGTGTTACGGCGGGCGTGCTTGCGGGCGTAGCCGTCGGCCTCGCGGCCTCCTCCTCATCGCAGGCTACGGCCAGAGTGAACAGCGCCAGGCCGGCGATGGCCAGCAAGCCTAGTCGAACAGCTTTACGCCACACCATACGTCCTCCCACGAATGCTTTGTGCTCAGCCATCGTACGTCACTTGCCCTCAGAATGTAAAGAATGGGCGCCGCCGCAGGGCTCGGTTGAGGGGACTCTGGGCCAGGCGCTACAATGGGATGAGAGAGATGGCGATGCAAACGACAACGGCCGAGCGTCTGCAAGCCCAACTGGCGGCTGTTCCCAATCGCCCCGGCGTCTACATCATGCGCAACGGCGAGGGCGAGGTCATCTACGTGGGCAAGGCGGCCAACCTGCGCAGCCGCGTCCGCTCCTACTTCGGCTCGCCCCACAGCTTCGAGGCCAAGGTTCGGCGCCTGGTGGAGCAGATCGCCGACTTCGAGTTCATCGTCACCGACTCCGCCCAGGAGGCCCTCATCCTGGAGGCCACCCTCGTCAAGCGCCACCAGCCCTTCTTCAACGTTCGCCTCAAAGACGACAAGCACTACCCCTACCTGAAGATCGATCTCGCCAACCCCTGGCCGCGGGTGGAGATCACCCGTCGCGTTCAGCCCGACGGCGGCATGCGCTACTTCGGGCCCTATGCCAGCGCCGGCTCCGTACGCAAGACGCTCGACCTGGTGAAGAAGCTTTTCCCCTGGCGCTCCTGCACCAAGGCCATCACCGGCAAGGACCCTCGCCCCTGCCTGGACTACTACATCCATCGCTGCATCGCCCCCTGCTCCGGCTACTGCGCCAAGGAAGAGTATGACAACGTCATCCGCCAGGTGATCCTCTTCCTGGAGGGGCGGGCCGACGAGGTGGTCAAGGAGCTGCGCCAGAAGATGGCGGAGGCGGCCGAGGGCTGGGAATTCGAGCGGGCGGCCGTCCTGCGCGACCAGATCCACGCTGTGGAGCGGGTGACCGAGCGCCAGGCCATGGCCACCACCGAGTTCATCGACACCGACGTCTTCGGCCTGGCCCGCCAGGACAATCAGGCCTGCGTGCAGGTGTTCTTCATTCGGGCCACCAAGGTCATCGGGCGCGACACCTTCACCCTGGAGGGAGTGAGCGACGAGCCGGACGAGCAGGTGGTGGCCAGCTTCCTCAAGCAGTTCTACCAGTCGGCCACCTACGTACCCCAGCGCATCCTCCTGCCCTGCCGGGTAGCGGAGTCTGCCCTCATCCAGGCCTGGCTCTCTCAGATGCGGGGCAGTAAGACGAAGCTGGTGACACCCCAGCGGGGCGAGAAGCGGCGGCTGGTGGCGATGGCCGAGGAGAACGCCCGCGAGGCGCTCCAGATGATGCGGGCCAGGTGGCTGGCCGACAGCGGCAAGACGCGAGCAGCCCTGGAGGAGCTACAGGAGGAGCTGAACCTACCGACCCCGCCCCAGCGCATCGAGTGCTACGACATCTCCAGCATCGGCGGCACTGCGGCGGTGGGGAGCATGGTGGTCTTCGTGGACGGACGGCCTCGCTCCGCCGAGTACCGCCGCTTTCGCATCAAGACGGTGGCCGGGGCGGACGACTACGCCATGCTCCAGGAGGTGCTACGGCGTCGCTTCAAGCGGGCATCCGCTCGTGGTGAGCCCGTCGAACCACGGGCGGATTCGAGCCCCGCTCGCCCTTCGACAGGCTCAGGGCGAGCGGACGAAAGAGCAGTAGGGTATGATGAGTCCTGGGGCGTCCTGCCCGACCTAGTGATCGTGGACGGCGGCAAGGGACAGCTCAACGCGGCGCTGGACGTGATGCGCGACCTGGGCGTCGGCCACATTCCGGCCGCCGGGCTGGCCAAGCAGCACGAGGAGCTGTTCGTGCAGGACATGTCGGAGCCGATCGTGCTGCCGCGGACGTCGCAGGCGCTGTACCTGGTGCAGCGCATCCGGGACGAGGCCCATCGCTTCGCCATCACCTACCACCGGGGCGTCCGCCAGAAGGCGAGCGTCCGGTCGGCCCTGGACGCCATCCCCGGCATCGGGCCGAAGCGGAAGCGAGCGCTGCTGCGCAAGTTCGGGTCGGTGCAGCGCATCCGCCAGGCCTCCCTGGACGACATCGCCGCCACGCCTGGCTTCACGCGAGCGCTGGCGGAGAAGGTGCGGGAGCATCTTTAGACAGAGGACGGAGGTAGTATCCCCCATGTGCCGGATCGCCCTCTCTGCCCTGACGCTCAGCCTGGCAGTCGTCCTCGCCGCGTGCGGTGGCCGGGAAGAAGGCCAGGTCACCCCAACGCCAGCGACGACGCCTGCCCTCACGCCAGCCCCCACTCAGACCCCCATCCCGACCGAAATCCTGCCGGCCGCACAGGAATACTGGTCTGAGATCGAACAGCTCATCGGCGACCTCGTACCCGAGGCTTCCAGCTTCAGTTTCCGTCTGTCGCAGCTCAGGCGCGCCGAGGGGCCCATGGTCGAGGTCGTGCTCCTGGCCGCCTTCCCCGACGGCTCCCAGCCCAGGCTGCACATCGTCAGGGACCCCCATCCGGCAGCGGCCCCCTTTTCTACCCTCCAGGGCTTCGAAGTCTATAAGGCCGAGGATACCCTCTGGGCGAAGCTGGACGAAGGGCAGCCGCCGCTGTGGGCGGGCACCGCCACCAATGAGGGATTAGGGTCGTACCTGGACTTCTACGTCTCGGGGGAGTCGGCCCTGACCAACGAGCACTTCTGGAACGCTTTCTCCTATGCTGTGCAGCGGATCGCCCAAGGGCTGGGCGCCGACATCTCCTATGTTTGGATTAGCTTCGACGACCAGTGGAACCCCCAGGGCCATCAGGCTGGCAGCTTTCGCGTTCAGGCCGGCAGCCAGGAGAGGACGGCGTACGTGGGCGTGCTCTTCAGCGAGGGCGACCCGGATCTGGACTTCGCCAACCTGGCTACTACCCTGGGCCAGGACTTCCGCCAGCGGTTTGCCGTCCCCGACGTCCTGCTGGAGGAGACAGAGGTCCGGCAGTGGGGCTACGCCAACCACATCTGGTACGCCGCGTGGGAGACGAGTCGATAGGCTGCCCCTAGGCTGACACGAGCGCTCCCTGAGGAGGTGCGGGAACACCTAGCGTAATTGCTGACGGCAGGTATTGACAGCACAGAGGGGCGTGTGTATAATACGTCAACTCAGAGTGTTCCTGTGAGGCTAGTACGAAAAGGAGGGAAGAATGAAAGCTCATCGAACGGTTCTGAGCATCTTCGCAATGGCCTTGGCGGTCGCCCTTGCCTTTGTCATCGTCCCCGCCATTACGGATTCCGGTGGGCAGGCTTCGGCAGAGCAGCCGCTTACCCTTATCTACTACGACGGCCATATGCACACCACTCGCTCCGACGGCACGGGCGAGGTGGCCGACATAAAGGCGACCGCGCTTGCCCGCGGCCTCGATGCGGTGATCATCACCGACCACTGCAAAGACCTGACGCGGGGGGAATGGAACTCGTTGGTTCGCGAGACTGAGGCAGTGTCGGACGGCTCTTTCCTCGCCCTCCCCAGCTGTGAGGTAACGGGCAGCGAGGGCACGTTGAATCGCGACCACATCCTGGCCTACGACGTGGATGATCCTTTCGTGGTGGCCAATCGTACCCCCGAGGAGGTGTGGCCGTCTCCGCTTAACCCAGACGGCACCGGCCCAATGTATCCGGAAAACCTGGCAAAGTGGGTCGAGTACATTCACTCGCAGGGCGGAATCGCGGTGCACGCACACACGTCAGGTTCGACCCAGCTCGGGTACGGCGTGAACAACATCGAGGTCTACAACCAGAGCCACGTCGAGGACGTTGTCGGCGTCGCGGCCCCCTTGGTGGGTGAAGAACTGGCGCTGCAGTTGGCGCTGGTGATGAACAACTTGGCCATCTACGGCGAGAGAGATCTGACGATGATGGTGCCGTTCCCAGGCATCGACGACGATGGCGACGGCCTCGTCGACGAGGACCCTGCCGACGACATCGACAACGACGGCGACACCTTCATCGACGAGGACGGGCCAACATGGCTGCCCCTGAAGACCATCATCTACTTGGTAACCGCAGGATTCGTAGAACCCTATATCGGCCAGTGGCTGGGCTCGCCCGAGGCCCCCTTGAACTCGTGGGATGACCTTCTCATGGCCTACGTGAACGGCGAAGTCGAGAGGCCCATCTTTGCCGTGGCCAACAGCGACGCCCACAACACCAAGTGGACTGACGACCCACTCGACTCGAACGTAGGCCTGGCGAAGAACGGCCTCTACGTGAAAAAGCTCACCCCAGGACAGGTCTACAAGGCGATCAAGGCAGGACACAGCTTCGCCACCACCGGGCCATCGCTCGCCTTTGATGTCAACGGGGAGCTTATGGGAGACACTGCCGTGATCTCCGACGGCAGCGCCGAGCTCAACCTGAGTGTGGACTCCGAGAACCTGTACGCGGCGCTGGCCAAGATAGACATCATAAAGAACGGCGAGATCTTGCAGACCATCTATCCCAGCTATCCCGCTCCGGTGTCTACGTATGAGGTGACCCTGGACGATGATGTGACCGAAGACGGCTACTACCGTGTTGAGGTTACGTCGCAGGATGCCTGGGGCGCCTACTACTTCGCCTACTCCAACCCGGTGTTTGTGGACATCCCGTAGCGGCCTGTCCGGCAAGACGACGGAAGGGCCATAACAGAGGGGCCATAGCAGAGCGCTATGGCCCTTCTCTGTTCGGCGCGGCCAGCAGCTCGGCCAGCGTGCGGGCGTTGTACACCGCGTAGGCATAGGCGTCGTTGTTGAAGTAGACGTAGACGTCGCTCAGGCCCTCGGCCAGCCGCCGCAATCGCTCCGCCCAGCCCTCCAGCATGTCGGGGGTGTAGTTGCTGGCGTAGAGGGCCTCGCTGCCGTGGAAGCGCATGTAGGCGAAGGAGGCGGTGGCCAGCAGGGGGCACTCCATGTCCGGCATATCGAAGGCGCAGAAGCCGACGTTGTGGCGGCGCAGCAGGCGGAACACATCGTCCTGAAACCAGGACTGGTGGCGGAACTCGAAGACGTACTCCAGGCCCGAGGGCAGGACGTCCAGGAAGGCCTCCAGCCTGGCCTCGTTCTCAGCCGTGCGATGGAAGTTGGGCGGAAGCTGATAGAGAAGAGGGCCCAGGCGGTCCTCCAGCAGGCGAGCGCCGTCCAGAAAGCGCTGCACCGGCTCCTCCGGCTCCTTCAGCCGCTTGATGTGAGTGATGAAACGGTTCACCTTGACAGCGAAGCGAAAGCCGTCGGGGACGGAGCGCCGCCAGAGCTGCCAGGCGCTGGTCTTGGGCTGACGATAGAAGGTGTTGTTGATCTCCACCGTGGGGAAGTACTGGATGTAGTGGGCCAGCCACCCGGAGGTGGGCACATCCTCGGGATAGAACGGGCCTTGCCAGTGAGCGTAGTGCCAGCCAGAGGTACCGATCCAGAAGCGCGCGCCCACGATCTCCTCCTGTCCGCCAATGCCCCGTCGCGGCGATTATAGCAAAAACTGCCTCGCTATCGGAGCAGCCTAATGGTATACTTAGTTTAGAAATTCGCTTCTGGGTAGGCGTCTTGCATGGCCAAAGTCACTTATAGCCTGCTGGAGAAAGCCAAGGCCCAACTCCTCGCCGAGCTCCGACACGACATCCGCGACGAACGAGTGCTGGCGGTCATGGCCAGCGTTCCCCGCGAGAAGTTCGTCTCCGATGACCTGCGCGCCTTCGCCTATGACAACCGCCCCCTCCCCATCGGCCACGGCCAGACCATCTCCCAGCCCCTCATCGTGGCCATGATGACCGAAGCCCTCGCCCTCAAGGGCAACGAGAAAGTACTCGAGCTGGGGACCGGCTCCGGCTACCAGGCAGCCATCCTGGCCGAGCTGACGGCGCGAGTGGTGACGGTGGAGCGCATCGCCCCGCTGGCCGAGGGGGCGGCAGCCGTCCTGGCAGAACTGGGATACCATAACGTCCAAGTTCACCTGACCGACGATACCCTCGGCTGGCCGGAGGAGGCACCCTACGAAGGGATTCTGGTCACGGCTGCGGGACCCGACGTTCCGCCGGCCCTGATCGAGCAGTTGGCGCCCCAGGGGCGGCTGGTGATCCCCGTAGGCGCCCACGACGTACAAGAGCTCCTTCTAATAAGCAACAGTGCGAGCGGTCTCACCACCAAGCGCCTGGGCCCCTGCCGTTTCGTGCCCCTGGTAGGAGCCGGCGGCTGGCCCACCGTCGATTCCGGTTTTCCCGAACTTTAGCTTCGAAGTCTCCCCTCGGGCAGCGGATTCTCCAAGGTTTATTGCTTTTTCGGGACATTTTGTCAATTTTTCCGCATGTCAGGTTAACTTAATCCATCGCTAAGCGTTTACATTGATGAAAAAATGGGGGGGATTTGCTATTCAGATTTTTCCCTGGCTTGCCTAGACGGCAAGGGATAGGGTGGGTGTAGAATAGTCCGATCCCGAAACGAGGTATCAGAAGATGGCCGGAGGTAAGGAATGCAGAACCACTTAAGTTCGTTCTTGGATTTTCTTTCGGCGGAGAAGGGGGCGTCCGGCAACACGATCGCAGCTTACCGTAATGACCTGGAACAACTAGCCAAGTACCTCAAGGCGAGCGGTGATGGCAAGGGCTGGGAAAAGGTCGACCGTGTGCTCATTCAGGATTTCATCCTCAACCTGAAGGAGCGCAAGTATGCCGAAACGACCGTGGCCCGGAAGGTGGCGGCCATCCGCTCCTTCTTTGGTTTCTTGGCCGCCGAGGGCATTCTAGCCGACAACCCCACCGAGGGCTTGGCTTCGCCCCGTGTCGGCAAGATGCTCCCCAAGGCTATCACCCCCAATGAAGTGGATGAACTGCTGGAGCAGCCCTGCAAGCGGGCCACCCCTGAGGCGAGGCGGGACAGGGCGATGCTGGAATTGCTGTACGCCACCGGCATGCGAGTCACCGAGCTGGTGTCGCTGGACCTGGCCAACGTTAGCGTGGACGGGAAGAACCCCTTCGTTCGCTGCACGGGCAAGGGGGCGAAGGAGCGCATCATCCCCATCCACGACCAAGCCACCGAGGCCTTGGAGGAATACGTGAACGAAGCCCGGCCCCTCATAGTCCGCAACAAGGACGAGAAGGCGCTGTTTGTCAACCGTCGGGGTGAACGGCTCACCCGTCAGGGCTTCTGGCTGATCCTCAAGGGGTATGCTAAGGCGGCCAACCTGCGCGACGATGTGACGCCTCACACCCTGCGCCACAGCTTTGCCACCCACATGCTGCGGGGAGGAATGCCCCTGCGTCACGTCCAGGAGATGCTGGGCCACGCCAATATCTCCACAACGCAGGTCTACACCCATCTCGCAACTGAGCACGTGCGGGAGGTGTACGAGAAGGCCCATCCCCGCGCCTCGTAGCTCAAGCCTCGGCCAACGGTGTACTATAGGGAGGTGAAGGTAGCCCTCACCTCCCTTTTGCTATCGCTTGTCATCCTCTGCCTGGCCTGCGCCCAGGAAACGCCCCAAGAGACGCCCACGCCTACACCATCGCCCTCAGCCCTGCTCTCCCCAACACCCTCGCCGCCCTCGCCTCCGCCCGACCAGACCCCGCCCTTAGACCGTGACCTCCTGGAGCTAGCCGTCCGCCTGGGTCGCGCTCAGGATCCCCTGTCGCCTGTTGCCCGCCAGGAACCATCGGCCTATCAGGAGGGCCAGCAGCACGAATTCACCGTCATAGACGTCCTCGCGCCCTCGCTGAGGACGGTGAACGCCACCCTTCGCCTGATCACCCCCCACGCCTACTTCTACTTCCAGGACGGCCTCGACGTCTCCCAGGAGGATCTCGAAGAGGCAGGACGAGACTTCGAAGAGATCGTCTACCCCATGGTCGCGCGCTATTTCGGGCAGGAGTGGACGCCGGGGGTGGACAGCGATCGTCACATCACCCTTCTCCACGCTGACCTGCCCGGCTTGGGTGGCTACTTCAGCGATGGGGACGAGCACCCCCGCGCGGCCAGCCCCGCCAGCAACGAGCGGGAGATGATCTACCTAAGTGTTAGCGGTATAAGGCTGGGCTCCGATAACTACAACGGCCTGGTGGCCCATGAGCTTCAGCACCTGGTGCACTGGAAAGGCGATCCCACCGAAGAGGTCTGGGTCAACGAAGGCCTATCGGAGCTGGCGCGCGAGCTGGCCAGCGACGGTTCAGGCTCCGCGCGGATCGCCGCTACCCAGCCCGACACCCAACTCAACGCCTGGGAACCTCTGAGCGCTGGCAATGCCTCCCATTACCGTACCTCCCACCTGTTTGTCCGCTACCTGCTGGAGCACCACGGCAGCTTCGAAGATGCCCGCCGCCTTCTGGAGGAGCCCGCCGACGGCATCGATGGCATAAATGCCTACTTGGCGCCCTTCGGCGTCACCTTCGAGGACGTCTTCACCGATTGGCTGGTCGCCAACTACCTGGACGACCCCGACGGCGGACCCTATAGCCACGGCGATGCCGAGGTCAAGGCATGGCCAGCTACCACCCTCACGGACTACGGCGAGGGCGAGGACAGCGTCCATCAGTTCGCCGCCGACTACATCGAGGTGGACCTGGCCGAGGGCGATGCTGCCTTCTCCTTCGACGGCGGCGAGGCGGTCAAGGTCATCCCCAACGAGCCCTATAGCGGCCTCGGCCAGTGGTGGTCGGGCCGCGGCGATTCTATCGATAGCACTCTCACCGGCGAGTTCGATCTGACGGGCCTTGAGAGCGCCACCCTTACCTTCTGGACCTGGTACGACCTCGAGCAGCCCTGGGACTACGCCTATGTCATGGCCTCCAGCGACGGCGGCAGCAGCTGGCAGATCCTGAGCGGCCGCCAGACCAGCGACGACAACCCGCTCGGCCTGGCCTATGGGCCCGCCTACACCGGCAAGAGCGGCGGCGGCGACAGCCCTGCCTGGGTGGAGGAGAGCATCGACCTCAGCGCCTTCGCCGGCCAGAAGATTCTGGTGCGCTTCGAGTACATCACCGATGAGGGCGTCAACCTGGACGGCTGGGCCATCGACGACATCGCCATTCCCGAGCTGGCCTTCTTCGACGATGCGGAAGAAGATGGCTCCTGGCAGGCTCAGGGCTTCCAGCGCCTGAGCGCGCCCCTGCCGCAGCGCTTCATCGTCCAGGTCATTGAGATGGGCGAGACCACCAGCGTGCGGCCGCTGACCCTGGACGAGGCCAACCGGGGCGAGGTCCGCCTCTCGGGCTTCGGGGCGACCCTAGACAAGGCGGTCATCGTCGTCGCCGCTGCCAGCGATGGCACCACCCAGGCCGCTCCCTATCGCTATTCGCTCCGCGCGGCTGAACCCTGAGCCCTTGCCCGCGGGTCGGCTCGTAGGTATGATGAAACGCGTCATGATCATCGCTGTCATCGGCGGAGAGGACGTTTCGGCCGAGGTGGCCCGCCTGGCCGAAGAGGTAGGGCACGAGCTAGCCAGACGAGGCTGCACCGTCATCTGCGGCGGCGGCAGCGGTGTCATGGAGGCTGTGTGCCGAGGGGCCCGCGCTGAAGGCGGTCACACCATCGGCATTCTTCCGGGCCACGATGCCGACGAGTCTCCTCCCAACGAGTACGTCGAGTTTCCCGTGTTCACCGGCCTGGGCTACGCCCGCAACTCGATGGTCGCCCTTTCCGGCCAGGCGGTCATCGCCATCGACGGCGCCTACGGCACCCTCACCGAGATCGCCTACGCCCTCATCCACGAGGTGCCTATCGTTGGGCTGGACACCTGGGACTTCTCCTACCATGGGCACGACGCCGAGCGCATCCTGCGGGCCAAAGACGCCGCGGATGCGGTGGAGAAGGCCGTTGCCGCCGCTGAGAGGCGGTCCCGCCGCTAGTATGAGGTCTGCCCACCGGCAGGCAGGGAGCAGTCTGGTGGAGATCGATAGCATACAGGCCCTCGAAATCCTTGACTCCCGCGGCAACCCCACCCTGGAGGTGGAGGTGGTGCTGATCGAGGGGACGGTGGGAGTGGCTGCCGTGCCCTCGGGCGCTAGTACCGGCGTTCATGAGGCGCTGGAACTGCGCGATGGCGACGCCGACCGCTACGGCGGCAAGGGTGTCCTCAAGGCAGCGACCAACGTCGTCCAGGAGATCACCCTCAAGCTGGTGGGGATGTCCTGCCTCGAGCAGGCGGCCATCGACGAGGCCATGACCGCCCTGGACGGCACCCCCAACAAGAGCCGCCTGGGCGCCAACGCCATCCTGGGCGTGTCGCTGGCGGTGGCCCATGCGGCCGCCAACTACCTGAACCTGCCGCTCTATCGATACCTGGGCGGCCCGATGGCCCGCACGCTGCCGATGCCTTTCTTCAACATTGTCAACGGTGGCAGGCATGCCCCCGGTGGCACGGATATCCAGGAGTTCATGGTGGTGCCCGTGGGGGCCAAGACCTTCAGCGATGCCCTGCGCATGGGAGCCGAGCTCTATCACTCCCTCCAGCAAGTGCTGGCCGACAAGGGCCTGCCTACCACTGTGGGCGACGAGGGCGGCTTCGCGCCCCCTCTATCCAAGAACGAGGATGCGATGAACCTCCTGCTGACGGCCATCGAGGCGGCCGGCTACCGACCGGGCGAGGAGGTGGCCATCGCCGTCGACGCCGCCGCCAGCGAGTACTATCGCGATGGTCAGTACGTCTTCGCCCGCGAGGGGCGCACCTTCAAGGACGTGGACGAGATGGTGGCCTTCTGGCAGGACTGGTGCGGCCGCTACCCCATCGTCAGCATCGAGGACGGCATGGCCCAGGACGACTGGACGGGCTGGTGGAAGCTGACGGCGGAGCTGGGGCGGAAGGTGCAGATCGTGGGCGACGACCTGCTCGTGACCAACGTGGAGCGCATCGAGAAGGGCATCCGCGAGGGAGCGGCCAACGCGGTGCTCATCAAGCCGAACCAGATCGGGACGTTGACGGAGACCCTGGCGGCCATCGATACGGCCAAGCGGGGCGGCTGGCGGGCGATGATCTCCCACCGTAGCGGCGAGACGGGGGACACGACCATAGCCGACCTGGCGGTGGCCACGGGCTGCGGCCAGATCAAGAGCGGCGCCCCTGCCCGCGGCGAGCGGACGGCCAAGTACAACCGCCTGCTGCGCATCGAGGAGGAGCTGGGGCCAGGGGCGACGTTTGGGGGCAGGGAAGCGCTGAGATAGTGGCAGGTGGAACATGAATCGGACTCTTGTGGTAGCTAAGCTTGGTGCAGTGTGCTTGTGCCTAGTGCTGGCGGCCGCATGTGCGACCGACGAGGAGGACATCGCTGCTACGCCAACCACCACGACTCCAGAGGCAACGCCAGCATCCCCCCGGCCTACGAGCCCTAGGCCCGGGGGCACCCCAATCACTGCCAGGGCGTCGGACATCAGCTTGAGGGGAGAAAAGGTTGAAAGCCTGGCAAACACTGCCGTGCGTCGGGTCACCTGGGAAGATGGCACAACCTACGAGGAAAGCATCTCCGATCTGATCTTCCGCACGGCCGGCAAACCTGATGCCGGTCACGGTCACCGCGTGGTGGCTTACTGGCTGGGCGATACCAGATGGCAGGTCATCATATTCATGCGGGTTGTCGATCGCTCGACCGAACCGGACACGGTCACAGATCTGACAGGCGAGTTCTACTACGACGAGGAGAGGGACGAGTTTAGCGCCGCCAACGGCAGGGCGCTATTTGCTCTGACCGGGCGAAACCCGTGCCCATCTGGCCAGCCAGAGCCCGATTACTGTCCTCTGGACAAGGAAGTGCGTCCCTAGCACCGTCTAGCTGGCAATCAACGCGCCGCGGCTGCTCCCCAAGGGCGCTCCAGACCCCTCAGGGAGGCAGCCAGTAGCAGGAAGGAGGCGCAATGGCAAAAGGAAGCCGCTGCTTCATCAAGACAAAGGCGTTCGTGGCCCTTCTGGCTGCTCTAGCTGCTGTCCTGGTGGTCGCATCTGCCTGCGGGGAGGGCGAAGAAGAGCCCAGCCCTTCGCCTACGAGAGTAGCTACGCCAACACCACCCCCTACCCCTACACCCAGTTTCCCCTTCGAAGGACCCATTGGCATCGACCTGACCACCTTCGGCGCCTTCTTCGACGAGGGTGAGCCCATCCAGTTAGCCATAACCGTCGCCGTTCGAGATCCGATGACCCTTTACTACCGTACTAGCCAGCGCTACGACCTGGCGGTCATCAATTCCCAAGGCCAGGAGGTCTGGCGCTGGTCGCGGGAGCGCGCGTTCGCTCAGGTCACAGCGGAGGTGGCGCTGGAGGCGAAGGAGATGCTTTCGTTTGCTGAGACCTGGGACCAGCGGGACAACGATGGCCAGCAGATGCCGCCCGACAACTACCAGATAGTAGCCGAAAGCTCCCACTGTGACGCCAACTACGAGAACTGCGGCCAGTTGACCACCTCTGGCATCATCCAAATACGCCCGTCGCAAGGAGAGCCGTAGGTCTTGGCCGGGGCTACGGCAGGGGCTTTTCCGATCAGCGGGCGTAACTAAGTTCCCCAACGGGCGTCTTTGGAATTGACGTGTATAAGGGCCCGACCCTCGAGTTGGATGGGTTAACGACCGCCGCTATAATCGGTGCGTAGTGGCGGAGTTCACGAAGGCCAGCCCGGATGTCGGAGGATCGCGTCTAGAGTTGGCCGTTTCCGTACCCTTGATGACTCTTGTGCGTTGTGTAAGTCGAGGGCACAGGGGGAAGCGTCCTTGTGCCGCGGCCGCGTCACGCCTGGAAGACCAGGGGCCGCTGAAAGGACGGCATCGATGAAAATGATGTTGGCCAGTGCAGCGTTAGCCGGAGTGGTGTTCGCTCTGGCAGCATTGGCGGGAGGCCTTCTGGCCAGGGGTTACAGCGCCGCCCAAGAGGCTGTGACCATCGGCGTGGACGTTGAACCCGCGGGCAATACAGTCACTTCTCTCGGCCCTATTGACGCGTGCATATCGGTGAGCACTGGCGACACCTTCCAAGTCGATGTCTTCGTCACCGATGTCGTCGACCTTCTGGCCTGGGAGACGTACTTTGTCTATGACATGTCAGTCATCAACGTCGTCAGCCGGGACGTCATGATGTTCCAGGCGGCGAACGCAGGAAGCAACGTGTTCGACGTATCTGAAGGCCTACCTGACATTGACGGCTGGTACCGGGCGGCCGCAGTGGACCTGGCTGACCCGCCTGCTCCGGACAGCGGCTCCGGCGTGGTGGCCAGGCTCACCCTGGAAGCGGTCGGGACCGGCGTCAGCCCGGCCAGCCTATCTCCCATCGACGTCAACGGTGATGGTAAGATAGACCTCGGTCCTTCGCTCACGGGCTTCCGAGGCGAATCGATCGCCGACGTAGACGGGGATGGCTTTTTCGATGGCCCGATCTCCAACGCTCAGATAGCGGTAGATACGGCCTGTCCGGACGCTACCCCCGTCGCTACGCCTACCACAGCCCCAGCGTCTCCCTCGCCGGTCGCCCCCACTACACCCACCGTCGAAACCCCAGGCATTTCGCCCACACCTGAAACACCAGCCATAGCGATGCCGACCGAGACCGCTACACCACAGCCAGGCAGTCCGACGGCCGCGGCCGCAGGCTCGACAGAGGATGAAGGGTCAGGATGGACCAGCGGCCCGGCCATCATAGGCTACGCCCTGGGGGGCTTGGTAGCCCTGTTCCTGGCCGGAACTGCTTTGCTTGTTGCCATGAGGCGTCGTGCTAGATAGGGAGGTGCAACCACGGTGGGGAAGATGAAGCTACTGGCGGTGACGTTAGCCGCCGCCCTCTTGGCGACCGCAGGCCTGGGGGGATGGATTCTGAGCGGCGGGGAGGAGGCCACGCAGGCGAGTCCAGCGGTCAGCATCGGCGTGGACGCTGACCCCTCGGGAAACACAGCCACCTCCCTGGGCACCAGCGAGCCATGTATAGAGAAGAACACCAACGACACCTTTGATATTGACATCGTTATTAGGGATGTAGCCGACCTGTGGTACTGGCTGGCAGAGGTGACGTACGACCCCTTGGTGGTACAGGTGATCGACAGGGACGTGGAGATGTTCCTGGCCGCCAGCCCGGGCAGCGAAGTCCAGGACCTATCGACCGTTCACGAGTGGCCGGGAAGTCCGACAACATATGTCCTTGAAGCGAAAGACCTGGTCGAAGGTGCCACGGAGAGTGGCGAAGGAGTGCTGGCCAGGCTCACCCTCAAGGCTGTGGGGCCCGGCGCTAGTCCGCTCAGCCTCCGGGAGGCCGCGGTCATCGTCGACGACATCCCCGTCATGCTCGGGCCGGAGTCCGTGTTTTCCGGCCAAATAGCCGTCAACCAGGAATGCGAAACGGACTCTGACAGCGATGGCTGGCCTGATAGCGCGGACAACTGCCCCGACGACCCTAATCCGGGACAGACCGACACCGACGACGACGGACTGGGCAACGCCTGCGACGGTGACGATGACGGCGACGGCGTCGAGGATGCCGACGACAACTGTCCTCTGATGCCCAATCCTGACCAAACTGACAGCGACGGCGATGGAATCGGCGACGTCTGTGATATTTCCCCTACACCCGGCCCCAGTCCTACACCCGCCCCCGGCCCTGCACCCGGCCCTGCACCCGGCCCCAGTCCTACGCCGACGCCGACGCCCACGCCCGGCCCCAGCCCCGCCGCTACGCCCGTTCCCTGGCCGACGCCCCCGCCGCCACTTGGGACAGTCTACGTGGTCACTGGCTGGAACGATTCTTGCTACGTTGGCGCTGAACAGCCCATCGAGGACGCTTTGGCCAACATAGCCAATGATGTCCTGGCCGTCTATCGCCTGGGGTCCGACCAGCGATTCGATAGATGGTTCGCCGACAGGCCAACCCTCAGCACTATTACCACTGTTGGGCCTTACGACCAGCTATTCATTCTGGCGGCCCGGGATGCCGTTTGGCTGCACGAGCCGTCGGACACCCTCCCAACCTCCGTCCAGTTGGTCAGCGGGTGGAACAGCGTCTGCTACGCCGGCGAGGGCAAGGACGTCGAGGCCGCCACGGCGGGGATAGCGGGGCGGTTTGGCGTGCTGTACACGCTGGCACCAGACCAGAGCTGGCGACGGTTCGTCCCTGACAGGCCTGACGTGAGCAACCTCAATCGCTTGGAGCCTTCTATCTCCGTCCTTATCTTGGTGACCGACCAGGGCGACGTACTGTGGGTGTTTGAGCCATAAATGCTGCCGGCGACAGGCCCCAGTTGCCAGCAGGGCTTCCCCGCTGAGCCAGTTGGATTGACAAGACACAGTGGTTCAATGTATGAACTACCCAACATGTCTGCGAACCAGCAAAACCTGCGAACCCTCGACTGATGCCCACGGCCAAGCCTTCTGAGCAGTGGCCAGCAGGAGGGAAGGAGCAGGTGACGGGAGTGAGAAGGTGAATAGGTTATCAAAGACCGCCGTTCTGGCAAGCGCGTTCTTCCTGGCGGCCGTGCTTAGCTGCGGGGGAGAGGGGGGTGTCCCCAGCGTCCTCGTGGATAGCACCGCCGACACAGACAGCCGCGACGGCGTGGTGACCTTGAGGGAGGCTATCCTGCTGGTCACCGGCGAGCTAGCAGTGACCGACCTGGACTCAGGAGAGGCCGACAACGTGAACGAACGGCCTGGGTCCAAGTCCAGCGACAGCATAACTTTTGATGCCTCGGTCTTCCCCATATCCGACGGAGGCACGATCTCTCTGGCCTCACCCCTTCCAGCCCTCAGCACCGGCTTCGACACGATCGACGGCTCCCAAGCCGACGTCCTTGTGGACGGGGGCAACCAGGCCTTCGAATGCTTCACCATAGATTCCGCTGAGAACGCTATCAAAGGGCTGCAGATTCAGAATTGCCTCGTGGGCGTGATGATCAACCCCGGGGCCGAAGGCAACATCATTGGAGGCTCGGCGGCAGAGGAAGGAAACGTTATCTCCGCCAACGATGAGGGAATAGTGATCGGCGGTACCGACGCTGATAACAACATGGTGAAGGGAAACTACATCGGGGTCGATGCCAGTGGCAGCGGCCCCTTGGGCAACCGCAACGGTGTGCACATTCAGCCCGAGGCGCAAGGCAACATCATCGGAGGGAGCGAGCCCGGCGCTCGCAATATCGTCTCGGGCAACAAGGGGGTGGGCATCCTCATCGCGGGTAGTGCCAACACGGTCATAGGCAACTACATTGGCACCGATGCCACCGGCACTGCTGCCATATCCAACCGTATGGAGGGCGTGTGGATTGCCCCTGGCGCTCATGACAACGTCATCGGTGGCAGCACCGCCGGGGAGCGAAATGTCATCTCTGGCAATGAGTTGTTCGGCCTGAGCATGTCCGGGGCTGACGTCACTGGCAACGTGGTAAAGGGGAATTACGTAGGCGTTGACGCCACCGGCACAGTCGGCTTGCGCAACGCGCACGGGCTGGTGCTCAGCGATGGCCCGCAGGGCAACATGATCGGCGGGTCCGCTCCAGGGGAGGGCAATGTCATCTCCGGCAATGGCACAGGCGTGCTCATTCGCGGCTCTGATACCAGCGGCAACGTCATCGTCGGAAACTACATAGGGACCGATCCCAGCGGCAGCGAGCCGCTACCAAACGCCGTGGGAATATGGATCCTAAAAGGCGCCCATGACAACACTGTGGGCGGGCTGGGCCCCGGTGAGGGCAACCTCATCTCGGCCAACTACACGGCCGGAGTACATGTCGAGGGGTCTAATACTATTGGCACCACAATCCGCGGCAACTCCATTCACTCCAACAGCCGCAGAGGAATCGACAACACGGACGGCGGCAATGGAGAGCTGGAGCCGCCGACTATCACCAGCGTCAGCCCGGTGGCTGGCAGTGCTTGCCCCAACTGCACCGTCGATGTCTATTCAGATCCGCAGGACGAGGGGGAGCTATACGAAGGCTCAACGCTGGCCGACGCCGATGGCAGCTTCGTGTTCGAGGGCGAGCCAGCGGGCCTCAATATTACCGCCACCGCCACCGATGCCGAGGGCAACACGTCCATGTTCTCTGACCCCTTCCCACCAGGACGTAGGTGATCCGCTCTCCTTAGAGGGAGCTCGGCCAGCTACCGAAGAACATGGTCAGCCAAGCCACCGCCAGATAGAACTCGCCAACCCCGGACGTGTCACCCCGGTGCTTCGGCCAGTGAGGCGAGTGCGAAAAGAAAGCCCTGGGCCATAGCAGCCCAGGGCTCACTTCCTCGGCAGAACCCCAGCGTCAGGGGTTACACGACGTCAGGATGATCAGAAGGAACAAGAGACCGGACCGCATCCCCTTCACGGCTAGCTACCCCCTCCCGCCGCCGGCGGACGAGGCGGCTACGAGAAGATCAGCAACATGTTTTGCTAGTATACACCAGCGTCAAGACTTGTCAACGGGGCGATAGGCAAGGCACCAAGCCAGGGGCGGCTGGCCACGCCGTGTACCCTCCATGACGAGCCGACGGTGCCGCTCGCTTCAACAGAGGGGGCTCTTCCCATCCCTTTCCGGCGAGCCTGCCCTGGCGGGGGGACGCCAAAGATGACAGCAGCACACATCGAATTCAAGCGCATCAGGCCTTTGCCGACAGGAAGGCGAGTTCGCTGGCTAGGGCCCCCAGGACGGTTCGCTGTCCTTGCCAGCGCTGGTGGTAAGGCGAGCTACATCGCTGCCATCCGTCTTCATGATGTGCAGATCAAAGTGGCCCGCCCGATCGGAGGAGAAAACGATCCACTCGCCATCCGGGGACCAGCCGGGCTCTAGGTCAGTGGCAGGATGGTTGGTGAGGTTGGTCCGGGAGGTCCCGTCAGGATGCACAATGTAGATCTCGTGGTTCTGTTGCTGGCCTTCCGCCTCGGCCTCGGCGATGAACCTGTAGGCGATCCACTCGCCGTCGGGCGACCAGGACGGCTCGACGTGGTAGGTAGGAGGCTCAGCAGCCACCACCGTCAAGTTGGACCCATCGACGTTGACCGTACAAACCTGGCCGAGACCTCTGGTAGCGCTGGCCGCGTAGAAAGTGAGCTGCTGTCCGTCCGGTGACCAGTCGCCCACAAATGCGCCAGCCTCACAAGGAGCAGCGGTAGCTTCCCACTTTGGCTCGGTGACTTGCTGAACGTTGGTGCCATCGCTGTCCATTACCATTATGGCCCCGATTCGGCTGAAGGCTATGCGCTTGCCGTCCGGGGACCATTTGGGGCTGAAGTCGCCGGCCGGCTCATCGGTTAGCCTCTCGAGGCCGCTGCCATCCGCATTGGCCACATAGATGTCGAAGGTACCTCCACGGTCAGAACTAAAGACGATCGTCTTGCCGTCGGGGGAAAGGTCAGACTCGCTATCCTCGGCCGGGTGGTTGGTTATGTTGACTTCGCCCTCCAGGGTGAGTACATAGATCTCGCCCTTGCCGTCCCGGCGAGAGGTAAACGCAATCTTGCCCAGGGGCACCGCCGCCTCCGGCGTGCCCAGCGGCGGGGCAGGAGTGATCGTCGGCGCAGGACTCGGCGTCAAGTCAGGCGTGGGAGAGCCTGGCAGGCCCGTGACAGTAGGCGTTACCGCCGGGGTAGCGGCTTCTTCCCCTTCCCCGCAGGCTATCACTACCAGGAGTACTAGCACGGCCAATAGGGCAATGAATCTTCTCACGGCCAAACCCCTTCCTCAGGCTCCGCTCATATGCTTACTACTCTTTGTAAATGGCGTATCCACGTTTGTCAAGCATCGTTTGTTAAGGAGAGAGGAGCGGGCGAAGCTGAGAACCCCAGAAGGCCCTATTGGGGCGAAAGACCCACGGACTGTTGGTCACCCTTGCCATAGATGCTCCTTCGTGGATAATGGGCAGAGGAGGTCTGTTGTGTGGGCTAAAGAGCAAGCATCTGGTTGGCCAGGAATGCAACCGATCCGACGATGGTGGATAGCCGTTGCAACGGCCCTGTTGCTGGCGGCCCTCCTTCCAGGATGCGGCGAAGGTGAGGAGGAGGTGCAGCAGCCAACGCCAGCGACCGCCACTCCCACCGCTCACGCCGCGACGCCCACGGCGGTGCCCGCCGGCCGTCTCGGCAAGATCGCCTTTGTGCACGACGGGGACATATGGGTAATCGACCTCGACAGTGATCGGGAGGAACAGTTGACCACCGACGGGCAAAATGTCCGGCCCCGCTGGTCCCCCGACGGGCAGTGGATTGCGCTCCAAAAGACGGCAGCGATAGACGGAGGCTTCACGGCCATCGCCCTGTGGACTATGCGCGAGGACGGCAGCGATGCCACCCTTATTCAGGCCGGCCAAACATTTCCCCCCGACTGGTCGCCGCGCGAGAATCGCCTGGCCTACGCCACCCTGGACGGCGGCATGTGGCTGGTTGACCCCGACGGCGGGAACCGGCTGGAGCTGATCCCTCCCAGCGGCACCCGGGACGTTTCCGGCTGGGCTTGGTCGCCCGATGGTCAGCGTCTCGCCCTGGAACGCTGGCAGCGCCAAGCCGCGCCAACGCCCTCGCCTGCCCCCCTTGAGGCCCAGGGGCTCTGGCTTATCAACGCCGACGGCACAGGGCTGGTGGAAGTCTACTCCGCCTGGCAGCCAGAGAACGAGGGCGAGGTGGTCGATTTGCACTCCTGGTCGCTCGACGACCGCTGGCTGACCCTGTGGCAGGGACCCTGGGATATGACTGTCCGCACCGCTGGTCTGCCTTTGTTGGTAGTGCCGGCCACAGGCGGCACGCCCCAAGAGATAGCACCGGCAACGCTCCTCCGCCAGGACTTCGCGGCCTGGTCGCCGGCCGGGGACCGCGTCGCCCTGGTAGAGGGAGCGGGAGCAGACACCGCCCTAAATAAACAAATTGTCGTCGCATCGGTCGACGGGAGCGAGCGTTATGTCTTGTCGGAGGAGGAACATGCCGACCTAGCTCCCGCTTGGTCGCCAGATGGCCAGGAGATCGCCTTCACCAGTGGACTGGCTATCCCGCCAGGGGAGGCGGAGTCTGCCTATCCAGCGATACTGTTCACTCGCCGCATCCGGGTGGCGAACGCCGACGGCACCAACAAACGCCAGCTTACCGACGATGCCGACTATGGCGACAATTTCCCCCAATGGTCAGCCGACGGGCAGCACATCCTGTTTGTTCGCCAACAGGCTAGCGCTTTCCACATGGAAGACGGTACCTGGAAGGCCCCTGCAGAGCTCTGGCTGATGAACGCGGACGGGAGCGAGCAGCGCAAGGTGGCGGAAGGCCCAGAGATTGGCTTCGGCTACTACGGTTACATGGATTGGAGCCAGTGGTTTGACTGGTACCGCTAGGCTGGCCCTAACGATAAGGAGGAACAATTCCCGATGAGATCAGCGCCGATGAGAGCCATTGCACCCGCTAGCTTGACAGCCGTCGCCCTGATGGCTGTCCTGGTGGTCGCCTGGACGGCCTGGGGCCACACGCGAGAGACGGCCCAGGCCGATCCGGGCCTGACGGTGGCCATCGATACGAACCCTGCTGACGGCGTTGGAACCAACCCGGTTTGCGGCCCCATAAACCTGGCCGCGGTCGACGAATGCATTGAGGTGGAGTCCAGCGAAAGCGGCCTAGGGGTGCCCGGCCCCGTCTTTGACATCGAGGTAGTGTTTACCGGCCTGCCCGACGGGGAGAACGTCGCCGGCCTTAGCTACATTCTCGAGCTCAACGGCATCTCGGGCGGCCCGCCGGCCGGCTTGACGGCCCACGACCACGACCTGTTTATCGAGTGCGCAGGCGGTGCAGGTATGGACTTGGGCGACGCGGCCCCGGACTACGACGGCAATCACGTCGTGGCCGTGGTCGACCTCGGTGCGGCCGAGGCCAACCCGCCCTACACCGGCGGTGTGCTGGACAGGTCCACCCTAGACGTCACCGGCCTGGCGCCCGGCAACTACCTCCTGGGCCTGACCGATCCCACTCTCACCAACAGCGACGCCGTAGAGCATCGCCCCGACGAAGTGCCGCCTGCCTGGATAGCGGTCGACGAACCGTGCTCGCCGGTGCCGCCCACACCAGCCCCCACAGCCACCGCCACTCCCTCGCCCACACCGTCCCCAACAGCCACCGCTACTCCCTCCCCGACCGCCGTGACCACCCACCTAGAGGCCGGCTGGAATCACGTCTGCTATCTTGGGCCTAGCCAGCCCATCCAGCAGGCCCTGGCCGATGTCGGGGACGGCCTGCTGGCGGTGTATCGCCTGGGGCCCGGCCAGGGCTACGACAAGTGGTTCCCAGACAGACCGGGGGTCAGCACAATCACCAATGTGGACTCGTACCAGACCCTGTTCTTACTCATCGCTAGCAGCCTGCCCTGGACCCAGGAGCCAGCGGGCCCGCCAGCGGACGCTATCACTCTGGTGCCGGGCTGGAACAGCGTCTGCTACACGGGCCAAACGAAAGACGTGGAACTTGCCACGGCAGGTATCAGCGGCGAATTTGGTGTGCTATATGTCCTCGGGCCCGGACAGACCTGGCAACGGTTCGTGCCGGGCCGACCCGACGTGACCGATCTTGCCGCCCTGACCCAATTCAGGCCGCTGCTCATCCTGCTTACCCAGCAGGGTGACGCCCAGTGGGCATTTGACCCATAGCAGCCCACCGGCCCAGGCGAGGAGCGATCCCGCCGGGTGACCTCGAGCAGGAAACGGCCTGAATCGTTGTCTGGCGGACAGGTTTATGAGAAGAGAACTCCGAAGGCGAAAGCCCTTGACCCTTGTTTACACACGTGACTAGAATCGCGGTACGATTATGGTCAGGGGAGGACTAGGCATGGCTTGGCGGAAACTGATCCCTCTGATGGTCGCGTCGGCCATCCTAGCCCTTGCAGCCGCTGCTTGCGCCGAAGAAGAGACCCCTCCGGCCGAACCGACGCCTTCGCTAGCCGCTACCGCTTCGCCCTCGCCGGCGGCCGTCGAGACGCCCGCGCCAAGCCCCGGCCCAACCGAGGAGGCTACCCCTGGTCGTCCCACCGTCCTCGATCTAGCGGTCACTACGCCAAAGCTCACTATATTCGCCGCCAACGCCGGCGACCTCCACAACGATGTCCCGGCCCTGGCGGTAGGCGACTTCAACGGTGACGGCATACAAGACCTCCTAATAGGGGCACGCTTCGGCGATGGTCCGGACAATACGCGGGAGGAGGCCGGCGAGGCCTACGTCGTGTTCGGCTCCCACAGCTTGCCTGACAGCCTAGATATCGCCCTAGGCCAGCAGCACGTCACCATCTTCGGTGCCAAGCCAGGCCACAACCTGGGGATGGCAGTGGCCAGTGGCGATATCAACGGCGACGGCATCGATGACCTGATTGTAAGCTCTCCCTTCTCATGGGGCCCCCGCGAAGAGAGGACGAACGTGGGTGAGACTTATGTCATCTTCGGCTCGCCCGACCTCAAAGGAACCATCGACATCGCCCAGGGCCAGCAAGACGTCACCATCTTCGGGGCCGAGGGGCTCGGTCTACTGGGGGATTCCCTGGCCGCCGCCGACGTCAACGGCGACGGCGTCGACGATATCATCATAGGCGCTCCTTTCGCCGGCCGCGAGCCGGGCAGTCCCCCAGGCGGCCCCAGGACGGCGCTGGGAGAGGTTTACGTCGTCTTCGGCTCTGCCAGCCTGAGGGGCGAGATCAGCATCGGCGCTGACCACCAGGATTTCACCATCAGCGGCAGGGAGAGGATTGGCGAGCTCGGCGACGCCGTGACCGCGGGTGACGTCAACGGCGACGGCATTGCCGACATTATCGCAGCAGCAGAGGCGGCGGATGGGCCTGAAGGCGAGCGCAGCAACGCCGGCGAGGTTTATGTCGTCTTCGGTGCGCCCGACCTGAAGGGTAGGGTCAGCATGGCCGAGGGTGAGCACGACCTGAGGATCCTTGGTATCGACCCTCAGGACGCCCTGGGCTTCTCTGTGGCCAGCGGCGATGTCAACGGCGACGGCGTCGACGACGTCATAATGGTCGCCCAGCGGGCCGGAGGGTCGGGCAACACTCGTGACACCGCTGGCGAAGCCTACATTATCTTTGGCGCCGCCGATCTGGGCGGCAGCGTAGACCTCGCCGCCGGCGAGCAAGACGTTATCATCTTCGGCAGCGACGCCCACGACCTACTTAGCTTCTGCGCTGCTCACGATATCAACGGAGACGGCATCGATGACATCATCCTGGGGACGGGCTTTGGCCGCGGGCCAGGCAACGCCAGGGACAGGGCCGGCGAGGCCTACATCATATTCGGCTCGGCGGACCTGGGGGGCATCATCGACCTTTCCGGCGGCAGCCAGGATATCGTCCTCTTCGGGGCCGAGGCCGAGGACCGCCTGGGCTCTTCGCTGGCCAGCGGCGACCTGGACGGCGACGGCAGGGAAGAGCTGGTCGTCGTCGCTGCCCACGGCGATGGCCCGGAGAATGGCAGGCCGGACGCCGGCGAGATCTACGTCATCGGGCCCATCCAGGTGGAGCAGTCATCAAGGTAGGTCGCAAGAGGGGCGACTCTCGAAGCTCCTTTCATGAACCACCATTTTGGTATTTCTTTTTATTTTTCCCTGTTTTTGCGGCCCAGGGTATTGACAAACCTTTCTGGGGGGTGTATAAAAAGAGCGTTCCATAACAACGGTACATAAAGCGGTATTCCCCGTGCCGGCCAGGGGCTTGTAACTGGGAGAGGGATCAGGCGCTGACGAGAGCCCTCTCCGGGGAGGAGCTACTATGGCCGGCAAACGCTTTTTGGCGGTTGTTTTCCTTACTGCGGCAGCTTTCTTCATCTTACTTGTCTCGTCGGGTGGCGCTACCCACTTCAAGGCAGCCTACATCGGCGACGTCTCCCCAGACACCCCCAGCAGCAAGGCTGATCTGGTGACCAAGTTAAACATCGCGGCCCCCTACCCCAACTTCGACAGGGTATACACCGGAGGGACCCCGACCGCCTTCTGGGTGCACATGGCGCCGGAGATAAGCCTTGCCGCCCGGGTAGGCTACATTGAGTCCAGCACAACCCTGGCCACCTTCGGCGGCTGTAATCTTGGCATTACGGTGAACATCCCCTTCATGAACTGCACCACCGACGTCAGGCACAAGGCTCCCTGGGTGCTGAGCGGCGAGAACCTGGTGCTGGACTGCGACCAGGACGTGAACGAGGATGGTTCGCTTGCCACGGAGGGGACAACCAAAGAGCACTGCGAAGACGGGCTGGACAACGACCTTGACGGCGACATCGACTACGACGACAGCGACTGCATCGGCAACTGCATCGACACGATCGACAACGACGGCAACGGCGACATCGACTGCGCCGACCCGGACTGCGTCGACGAGGCCGAGGACAGCAACGCCATCCCCACCTACTGCGACCACTACCCTGTGCACCTGGCCACCATGTACGACGACGCCGCCGGGAACCCTATCCAGCCGCGGGCGCGCTACCAGGGGCACTCGATTGTGCTCGCGGGTTCGCCGCCCAGTCAGCTGAACTTCCTCATCTTTAACCCGGGCCAGCTACAGACCATGGGCACTCCGCCCGAGGGTACCATGGGCGACAGCCGTGGCTACATCAACGTTGTAGTGCTGGACAACCCTCCCCAGGCCACGTCCCCCAGCACCATCGCGGACTTCTGCACCCCTCTGGCCACCGTGACCACCCTGGTGGACGCCAGCGAGGGGCAGTACGCCGTCTATCCGGGGCCGGCGCCCTACGAGAGCCCCAGCGCCTCAATGTGCTACGGCGCAGGGAAGGGCGTGGACAACGACTTCGACGGGTTCATCGATGACGGCTGCCTGTACATCCCCGACCCCTGCAACGGCATCGACGACGACCTGGACGGCACCGTAGACGAGAATTGCTACCAGCCCCGGATGGAGAACCCACCGGCCTTCACCGGCGTCTACGGGACCGGCAGCCACATCGCCCTCACCTACATCAAGTCTCAGCGCGATGCCGACAACGACGGCATTGAGAATCAGATGGACCCCTGTCCCTACACCGCCGACAACGACGGCGACACCCTGACCGAGTACATCGGCAACACGCCCTACGGCGACAACAACCCCGACGGCGACAACATCACGTGGGGCGACCACGACGCCACCCCCTGGGACCCGCGGGCAGCGGCGGCAACGGGAGACAACGATTCGGACGGCATACCCAACGGCTGCGACCCGACCCCCAACGGGCCGGTACAGACTGTCCCCGCCGGCTGTCCCCCCGGCGTCTCGGGCCTGCCCGACGAGGACCAGGACTGCTTCCCCAACCGCCAGGACAACTGCCCCCTGATCGCCAACGGCCATCCCTACGATCCGAATCCCCTCAACAGCCAGGGGCGGGACCAGACCGACGCCGACGAGGACGGCATCGGCGCCCCCTGCGACCTCGGCGGCGACGACACTCCGGACGGCCACAACCACGAAGAGAACGTCATGGACGCCATGTGCATCGCTGACCCGTACGGCGGCGACGACACCGACGGCGACGGCGACTCCGACGACGATGACGACGGCTGGTGCGACTCCACCGAGGTCCTGCTGGGCTCCGACAAGGACATCGGCCTCCAGTGCGCCAACGTCATCGACGACGACAACGACGGCACGATCAACGACGGCTGCCCGGCCTTCGGCTACCCCGAGACGGCCTGCGCCGACGCCGCCGACAACGACCGCGACGGCTTGGTCAACGACGGCTGCCCGCAGGTGGGGAACGACCCCGAGGAGAACAACACGCCGGAGTACATGGGCCTGGCCTATGACGGCGTGCCCGGCACCCACATCTGCGACGACTATCGGGAGCAGGACCACCCCGACGTCGACCCCGTCGACAATGACGCCGACGGCACCGCCAACGACCCGGCCCACGCCGCCCCTGGCACCCCTGACCCCGGCTGCGGTTGCCAGGCTAACGACACCGACTGCGACGGCGTGCCCGACACCCACGACAACTGCCCCAACGATGACAACCCCGGCCAGATAGACAGCGACGGCGACGGCCAGGGTGACGAGTGCGACACCGACGACGACAACGACGGCGCCCCCGACGCCAACGAGTGGTGGATAGGCACCGACCCCAAGGACAACTGTCCCGACACCAGCAACGACCCGGCCTGGCCCATGGACTTCAACAACAACCAGGAGGTGGCGATCGGCGACATTATCCAGGGCTACTACGGCAAGATCCTCGTTGACGCCGAGTACAACCGGCGAGCCGACTTCAACATGAGCGGCGGGCTGGAGATAGCCGACATAATCATCGGGTACCACCCGGCCGCCGCCACGAACTGGCTGCCCAAATCTGGCCTCTCCTTGCTGGACAACTGCCGCACCGACCTCACCTTCACCAACAACACCGGCGGGGCGGTGGACGACATCCACATCGAGTTGCTGACCGACATCACCCACATCGAGTCGGCCACCGACAACCAGGCCGGCACCTGGGTGTGCGAGCGGGTTCCGCCGCTGTGCGCCAACGACGTAGACGACGACGGCGACACCTTCGTGAACGACGGCTGCCCGAAGGTCGGGCTTACTGTCGAGAGCGGCTACCAGTGCGACAACGACGTCGACGACGACGGTGACACCAAGGTCAACGACGGCTGCCCCAAGGTTGCCACTAATGACGACCCCGGCGATGACAGCGTCATCAACGACGGCTGCCCGAAAGTCGCGAACCTTGGGGGGCCTGCGGAGGTCGCCTGTGGCGACGGCCTGGACAATGACGGCGACACCACCGTCGATGACGGGTGCCCGAAAGTGGGGGCTGTTGCCGAGAGCGGCGCCGAGTGCATCGACTCCGAGGACCACTACCCCGACCCCTGCCGCAACGCCATCGACGACGACTACGACCTCGCGGTCAACGACGGCTGCCCGGCCAGGGGCGCCCCGGAGGTCGCCTGTGCCAACGACGTCGACGACGACGGCGACACCAGGGTCAACGACGGCTGCCCGGACGTTGGCTACCCCGAGACCAAGATCCCCGGCGGCGGCCACTCGTACCTGCTCAACTGTGAGCGGCAAATCGGCACCCTGACCAACGGCGGCATCCTGACCATCAACCTCAAGGGCAAGCGCCCGCCGATAGTCAGGTGCTACGACTGGACCTTGGACTGCGAGGTCATCAACAGCAGCTCGAAGCCCTGCCGCTTCCACAACAACACCGGGGAGGTGGTGGACGACCTGTACGTCGAGTTCGGCTGGGACATCGACGGTGACACTGTGTCCGACTTGCCAGGTGTGTCGTACTGCGACAACGTGGAGACGCCATTCGAATCCATCTGGAGCTTCCTCATCCACGACGAGCTTGCCAAGCCCTTCGCCGGGGTGGACATCGTCTTCTCCACGCCGCTGCCCCCCAGTAGCATCGTCGAGGCTCACTGGGAGAAGCCCGGCCCCTGGACCCTCCAGTGCTGGGCATGGACCGACACCACCCTCACCGAGGGCCCCGGCATGGGCCCCTGCGACGACGGCGCTGACAACGACGGAGATACGAGGATCGACTCCGCCGATCCCGACTGCTGGGTGGGGCCGATGCACGGCGAATGCAAGTACAACCCGGCCCTCAGCGAGGACCTGGCCGGCCCTAACACCTGCGGCGACGGCATCGATAACGGCACGGACGTGGTAAAGGACCTACAGGACCCGGACTGCTACGACCCGTAGGCCCAGCATAGTGGCATGAGGTAGCTAATCGAGACGGTATGAACAAACTTTAGGAGAGGAGGGATGACTAGGGGCTATGCACGCGAGCGAAACCAACGGTAGTAGTATTCTTAAGGGGGTGCGGCCATTATGAGAAAATGGCTTATCGGTTCAGCTATTGTGATAGCTGGAGCCGTATCCTTAGCAATGCTGGGTGCCTGGCTATTCGACGATAGCACCCAGACAGCCGAAGCCGGGCCACCGACGCCCGTTCTGGTGGCCATCGACATGGTTCCCAGCGAGCCGATGTGCGGGCCAATTAACACGGCGAACATCGACTTCTGTATCCGCGTCGAGTCGGCGGAGACCGGGATGTATCCCGGCCCGGCGTTCCCCATCGACGTGGTGTTCGATGGCCTGCTTAACGAGAACGTGGCTGGCTTCAACTACAAGATCCAGCTCGGCGCCATCTCTGGCGGCGCTTGTCCGCCCGGCCCGGGCTTGATGGCCCATAACCACAACCTGTTCATCACCTGCGCCGGCGGTGGAGCCATGGACATGGGCAACCCGGCCCCGGACTGCGACGGCGTTCACGTCGTGGGCGTGTTCGACTCCGGCCCGCCCGAGACCAACCCGACCCTCACCGGCGGTGTGCTGGACAACTCCACCCTGGACGTCACCGGCCTGGCACCGGGCTTCTACCCGCTCAGCCTGACCGACATGGCCATCAACAACACCGCTGGCACGGACATCGGCACCTACACCCTCCAGGGCGCCGTGGTGGCGGTGGACGTGCCCTGTCCTCAGCCGGCCGACCTGAAGAAGCTCGACCTGTTTGTCGACCCGGACCTGGTGACCTACCCCGACTGGCCCGACGTCCCGGTGAGCGAGGACGTCTTTTTCGACCTGGTGGAGGTCCTCCACAACAACGGCCCTGAGCCGGACGTGGCGACCGACATCGTGACCACCTGCACGCCGCCCGACGGGGGCGAGTGCTCCTTCCACGTCACGGCTGACCTCTACCTGCCGCCGTACACCGGCGACCTGATCATCACCCTGGACGGCGTGCCGATCGCGACCAACCCGCCGATCAGCACCGTCTTCTATGCCGAGTACGGGCACTACCTGGACGTCCACAAGACGGTCATCCTGCCGGTAAGCATAGAGAAGATCCTCGTCGAGGACTGGGACCTCCACTGTCTGGAGCCCAGCCTCCACACCTGGCAGTTCCACAACGAGATCTCGGCCCAGGAGGGCGACCTCATCCCCGACCCCGACCCGACCAACAACGCGCGCGATCTCGCTGTGACGGTGAACTGCATCGCCGAGTCTGACCTCAAGGTGACCCAGGTGGTGACTCCCCCGCCGGGGATGATCGTGGGCGGGCCGGCCATGCCCCTGGTGGTCGACAAGACCCTCCACAACAACGGTCCCTGGGGCCCGACGGCCACCGACATCACCGTGCAAGCTCTTAACACCGGCAGCACCCCGGGCTGCACCATCACCCCGGGTGGCGCCACTGACCAGGTGGACCTGCCTGTGAGCGTTGCCACCCCGCACCAAGAGATCTTCATGGTGCAGTGCGTCAACTGTGGCTACGGGGTGGACGACGACGGCGATGCCCCTCCGGCCGAGGTCGCTGGCGGCATGGCCTTCAACTGGATCGATGAGGACCCGCCGGACTACGTGGACAACGACCTGGACGGCCTGACCGACGAGGACGGACCGGTGTGCTTTGGGGTGTACACGATCATCAACACCATCGCCCCCAAGGAGCTTCACATCGATGACCCCGACCCGACGAACAACGTTGCCATGGACACGGTCATCGTGATGGCTGTTCTGCCGTTCGCCCCCGAGTTCGAGCAGACCGTCGACGAGTACGAGGCGGGCGCGAAGACAGGCGCGGCCTGGGGTCTCAGCGCACCGGCTCCGCCGGCACACGCTATCCAGTCGCCGATAATGGACGACGACTGCCTGGTGACCATGCCCTGCAAGATACAGGTAGACACGCTTCTGCCGGGCTCGGGCCCCCTGGCGATGTCGATTGTCAAGGAGCCGATCACCACATACATGGGCGGTCCCGGCGGAATCGCCCTGGCCCACGGCGCCGTGCCGCTTCCCGGTAGCGGGCTGCTAGCGGGCCCGATCCCCAACGCCGACATCGTCGGTGAGGCTACCGCTCAGTCTACTCTCAGCCTGATGGGCGGGGTTTGCAACACGCCCTTCCCGATTACCATGGATCTGCGCGACTGCGCCCTGTCGCCAGTGGACGGCGAGCAGCCGCCGGACAACGTGATTGACCAGCCCGACCCGGCGTCGGCTCTGGCCAACCCGTACTCCTGGTCCAGCAAGCTGGACTCCATCAAGGCCCTGGCGTCACCGGCCGTGCTGTGGCAGCGCAAGTGTGGCTTCGCGAACGTTGCCGGACAGGTTGTGCCGATCAACATCCTGGTCTTCCACGGCGGCACCCACTGGCTGGAGCTCTCCGTCGTTGCTGACCCGGACTTCGACCTGGACGGCTGGTACGACGCGCTGGACCCCGACGACGACAACGACCCGTGCGTGGGGACGGCTGATCCGCGGATACCGGAGGAGGACAACTCAGGCCTTCCCAACAGCTGCAACGACGGCGTCGACAACGGCGGTGTCGACGGGCTGACCGACGGCGACGACCCCGACTGTCACTGTGGTGACGACGTCTTCGACGCCGACGACGACGGCGACGGCATCCCTGACAACCAAGAGACTCTGTCCGGCCAGTGCACGCCGTACTCCACCAGCATCCTGGCGCTGGGCGAGTCCATCCCCAGCGGCACGGACATAGCCATTTGCTACGACATCAGCCTAACCCACCAGTCGGAGGTCGACCTCACGCGGGCCGACATCGGCACGACCAGTACCCTCACCGACACCTTCAAGTGCACCGGCGAGAACGACATCTCGGTCGAGCTGTTCAAGGAAGAGCTCCCCAGCGTCCCGGCCGACATGCCCGCCCAGTTCCCGGTGGACGTGATCATCCACAACGGTGCGGTGCCTGACGACCCGGCGGTCGAGCTGGCCATTCTGGCCGGGCCCGACTGCGTGGCCGAGTGGCAGGATCCCGGCTACGGGACCATCGACCCGCTGGTCATGATCGACAGCAAGTGGCTCAGCACGATCCACTTCCTCGGCTCCGACGTGGCGCCGGGCGGCATGATGGCTACTGGCGAGACGCGGACAGCCACCATCAACTACGAGATCCTCTGCTCGCCTGCCGCAGACGAGTCGTTCCAGATCACGGTCAACGTTGCCACCACCAGCGGCCTGCCTGACCCCAACATCTTCAACAACCAGGCGGAGAACCACCCCGTGGTGGACCTGGTGGGCGACATCGACGGCGACACCGTCCCCAACGGCCAGGACAACTGCCCCCTCGACCCCAACCCTGACCAGGAGGACAACGACGGCGACGGCATCGGTGACGTCTGCGACCCGGACGACGACAACGACGGCGTGCCCGACGTCAGCGACGAGTGCCCGTTCCTGCCGGAGGACGACGACGGCGTGGATGACGACGACGGCTGTCCCGACACCGACGCCTCGGTAGGCGTCCAGAAGGACGACCCGGTCGAGGTGTACGTGAGCGAGCTCACGACCTTCGACGTCGACATCACTGCCACCAACGGCAACTACCCGGCCGACCTGGAGTACCGGCTGTTGCTGAAGTCGCCGGTAGGCGACTGCGAGGCCCACTGGGTGTGCGAGGACGGCGACCGCTGCGTTGACGACATCCTCGAGGGCGAGATCTACAGCCAGTTGGAGCGCAACA
>JAUWYP010000028.1 GCA_030615765.1 Dehalococcoidia bacterium
CACCGGCAACACCTTCTTGGTCGCCTCGTCGACCTTGAACTGGGAAGCAGGCGTCTCCGGGTCGGGGACCTGCTTGACGCAGCAAATCATGTGAATCATGATGTACCTCCTCCCTCAGCCCCGCCTGCCTTGGGGCGGGGCACAGGTTTGTCGCTCAGATTTGTAATATTGCTGAGCCCGCCTGCTGGCAGGCGCTACGGCAAACCGCCGGTGATCCCAATGGCGCCGGGCACGCCCTGCTCTGTCATGCAGGCAAGGGCTACAGAGGCAGCCATTTGCCCACCCCTCACTGAGGCGGCTCCGCAGCCTCGCCCTGCGGCGGGTCGGCCTCGACTGCCTCAGGGATGGCGGGCGCAGGGGTCATCGCCATATCCAGCAGCTCCGCCACGTCGTAGACCTTCATCTCTCGCTCGGCCGCTTCAGGCACGGCGCCAATGCCGTCCTCGAACATCTGCAAGCAGAAGGGGCAGGCAGTGGCGACGATCTCGGCACCTGTGGCTGTCGCCTCTTCGGTGCGCTCGTTGTTCACCCGCTTGCCCGTGCTTTCCTCCATCCACATGTGGCCGCCACCAGCGCCGCAGCAGAAGCTCTGTGCCCGTGCGCGAGCCATCTCGACAGCCTCGGCGTCGGGCAGGCTAGCGAGGATGCGGCGAGGCGCCTCGTACAGGTTATTGTGGCGGCCCAAGTAGCAGGAATCGTGGTAGGTGATCTTCTGGGCCAGAGCCTCCTGTGGCTTCAGCCTCCCCTCCCTGACGAGCTGAGCGAAGAGATCGGCGTGATGGATCACTTCGAAATGACCGTCGAACTGGGGGTACTCGTTCTTGAAGGCGTTGAAGCCGTGGGGGCAGCTGGTAAGGATCTTCTTGACGCCCTTGGCATTGAACAACTCGATGTTCTGCTGGGCCTGGAGCATGAAGAGGTACTCGTTGCCCAGGCGGCGAGCGGGGTCACCGCAGCAGGTCTCCTCGGCTCCCAGAACGCCGTAGCTTACTCCGGCCTGGTTTAGCAGCCTGGCGATAGCCTTGGTGGTCAAGACATTCCGCTCCGACAGGGCGCCGGTACAGCCCACCCAGAACAGGTACTCCTGGCTGCCGTCGAACGTCGGCACGTCGCCCATCTCCTCGATCCAGGAGGTGCGGGCAAGGGGGGTGCCCCGCCAGGGGTGACCGCGCTGCTCCAGCTGCATGAGGGTGGCCTGAGCCGTCTCTGGCATGCGGGCCTCGTCCATGACCAGGTAGCGGCGGACGTCGATGATCTCCTGGATGTGCTCGATGAATACCGGACACTCCTCCTGGCAGGCACCGCAGGTCAGGCAGTCCCATATGGAATTGAAACCCATGGCCTCCGTCAGCGGTACGCCGCGCTCGCCGGTGACATTGATGTTCAGTACCGGTATCGGCAAGAGGTCCGATGCGTTCACCAGCAACTGCTGGCGGAGCTGGTGGGCGATCTCCTTGGGAGACAGCTCCTTGTCGGTGTTATGGGCGGGACAGGCCTCCTGGCAGCGGCCGCACTCGGTGCAGGTGTAGCCATCCAGGAGCTGCCTCCAAGTGTAGTCCTGAATGCGCCCCACACCGAACACCTCCTGCATCTCCAGATCGGGGATGGGCTGGAGGACACCCGTGGGCTGAAGGCGACGGAAGAAGACGTTGGGGGCAGCGGTGAATATGTGCAGGTGCTTGGAGTAGGGAACCCAGACCAGGAAGCCCATGAAGATCAGCAGGTGAAGATACCAGAAGGTGGTGTGCCAGGCTTTGAGGACACCGATGTCCGTTCCCAGGACGCCTTCCTTGATGGTGTTGGAGATGAAGGCGCGACTGTGGTGGGGGAAGGGATCGATGGCGATGGCGAAGCCGGTGGCAAACAGATCGGTGATCATAAGCAGGGCGATAAAGCCCAGGATGACAAGGGCGTCCCAGTTGAGGCTGAGGCGGGGCGGCTTGACGATCAGGCGCCTGGCCACCGCCATGACTACGCCGATCACAACCAGGGCCTCGAAGACCTGCATGGCCGGGAAGTAGCCAGTGTAGAAGCCCTCGGCCCAGGAGAGCAAGGAGGCATCCTCGTGAAAGCCCTCTAGGAAGAAGTTGATGGTGTTCACCTGGAAGGTCAGGAAGCCCCAGAAGATGGCCAGGTGGAGAATGCCCGAGTACCAGTAGCGGGGGCGAATCACGCGCCAGATGGCCAGCACCAGCGGAACGAAGGAGACTATCCGCTCCCAAAGGCGATCGAAGCGAAAATCGGGTTTGCCCACTAAGAGAAGGGCGGTGCGAACGTAGACGGTATAGGCGAAGAAAAGGAGGACAGAGGCAAGTATGAGGTAGAAGAATATGTTACCAGGAAATTGAACCGAGGGGGCCACCCGCTACTCCTTCCGATGCCAATGTCGCCGCCATAGTGGATACCAGAGGTCGGTTCATGAGCGTGAAACCGTGCACGATCATAGCGTCCGGTCGAATTAGGGTCAACCGCGAGCCTAGGGCGCGGGCGTGCCGTATAGCTTGCGCAGAT
The DNA here is from genome assembly GCA_030615765.1 of Dehalococcoidia bacterium. Lineage (GTDB taxonomy): Bacteria > Chloroflexota > Dehalococcoidia > SM23-28-2 > SM23-28-2 > SM23-28-2. Next base: position 2,512 of record JAUWYP010000028.1, read on the forward strand.
CCGTCTTCAGCACCTTGCCCAGATAGTTGCGGGGCAGCTCATCTACAAACGTCACGTATCTTGGCGCTTTGAAACTGGCCAAGTGGCCCCTGGTGTAGTGAATAATCTCCCCAGCGGTGGCCACCTCCCCTGGCTTGAGTTGGACGATGGCCTTCACTTCCTCACCCCACTCCACGTCGGGCACGCCGATGACGGCCGCATCTTCGATCTTGGGGTGCTGCTGCAGGACAGCCTCGATCTCGCCGGGCGAGATGTTCTCGCCCCCACGGATGATCAGGTCCTTGGTGCGACCGGTGATGAACAGATAGCCTTCCTCGTCCATCCAGCCGACATCGCCGGTATGCAGCCAGCCATCGACCAGGGCCTGGGCCGTCTCCTCCTCGCGCTTCCAGTAGCCGGTCATCAGGCGGGCTCCCTTGGCCACGATCTCCCCCTCCTGACCCGATGGCAGGATGTTACCCTCAGGATCCGCGATGGCGATATCCACATCCTCCATGGATCGCCCCACCGACTTCAGGCGCTCCAGCTTTCTGTGCTTCTCCTCCTCTGCACCTTCGATGACGTGATCCTCGGGGCCAAGGTAGGTGATGGTGGAGGTGCTCTCGGTCTGGCCATAGGCGTTCATCAGACCACACTTGAACACGCCCACCGCCTTGCGGATCACCTCGTAGGGCATGGGGGCGGCTCCATAGGCCAGAAGCTTGAGAGAACTGAGGTCGTACTTGTCGAAGTCAGGCTCTTCCATGGCCCGTTTGAGCATAGTGGGCACCACAAAGGTATGGGTGACCCGCTCCCGTTGAATCGTCTCTAGCCAGGGGAGGGGTTCGAACTGCGGCAACACCACCAAGGTGCGCCCTCCCCAGATGGATGACATGATGGCAGTGGCCCCTGCCACGTGGTAGACAGGCACCGACAGCATCATAATATCGTGCGTCTCTGGATTAGCGGGCTCGACGGTGTTGGTGACGTATACCGAGAGGCTGAGGTAGGTGAGGGCGACGCCCTTGGGCAAGGCGGTAGTGCCGCTGGTGTACAGCAGGACGGTGAGGTCGTTATCGTCGACCTCGGCGAACACCTCCTCGGGCTCGTATCTGGCGATGATGTCCTCGTAGTTCTGCATCCCCTGGGAACGGGCATCGTAGCAGATGAAGTGGCGGATGCCCCTCAGCTCGGGCCGTATAGAGGCGATGAGCTCCAGATAGCGCTCTCCCACGAGGAATATCGAAGCCTCGGAGTTGTTCACCATGTAGGTCAGCTCTTCCCGTTTGGCCCGATAGTTGAGGGGGACGAACACTGCCCCCAGCTTGGCGCAGGCGTAGTAGGTCTCGATGTAGCGGTGGGAGTTGAGGGCCATGATCGCTACCTTCTGGCCGCGCTCGACCCCTAGATCCACGAAGGCGTTGACCAGACGATTGACTCGCTCCTGTACCTGCAGGTAGGTAAGACGGGTGCCGTTGCAGACCAGTGCTTCGCGCTCAGGCACGATGGAAGCGCTGATGGTCAGGAATTCGGCAGTATTCATCTTCCCCCTTCCCTCTAACTCGTGTCTCCTACACCCCTAGAAATTGGGGCGCCCTGCCTTCTTGCTGCGCCCTCAGCCCCTCGCGGGCATCGCGACTGGCCAGAACCAGGCGGGCCAGGCGGGCCTCCAGGGCCAGGCCCTCGGCCAGGGGCAGATCGAGGCCCTGGGTCAGTGCCTCCTTGGCGTATCGCAGAGCCAGCGGTCCGCGCGTCATTAGCTGGCGGGCCAAGGCCTCGGCCTCGGCGTAGAGACGCTGGCGAGGCACCACTCGCTGCACCAGGCCGATGCGCAGGGCCTCCTGGGCATCGATGGCATCGCCCGATAGTATGAGCCCCATGGCCAGCCCCGGGCTGACGGTTCGAGGAAGGAGCTGGGTCCCTCCAGCCGAGGGGATGTAGGCCAGGCTCACCTCCGGCAGGCCCAGGCGAGCGTCCTCGGCGGCGATGCGCAGGTCGCAGCACATGCTCAGCTCGACGCCAGCCCCCAGGGCGAAGCCGTGGATGGCAGCGATGAGGGGCTTGTCGATGGCCAGCATGTAGCCCCACAGGTCACGCTCACGCCGCGCCCGCCGCGCTTCGACCACCGAAGGGGCTGTGCCGAACTCGCTGATATCGGCGCCAGCGGAGAAGGCCTGCTCCCCCGCGCCCCTGAAGATAGCCACTGCCACATCGGGGTCGTCGTGCAAGGCGTGGAGAACCTGCCACAGCTCGTCCCGCATCGCCATGTTCAGGGCGTTGAGCACGTCGGGGCGGTTCAGGGTGACCCAGGCGATGCCACCGTCCTTCTCGTATATCAGGACTCGGGAGTCCATACCGCTTCCCTTCGCGCTCCTACCGTCCGTGGAACTCAGGCGGCCGCTTGTCCAGAAAGGCGCGCACGCCCTCAGCCCGATCCTCGGTGGTCTGAAGGATCATGGTCAAGTCGGTCTCGAAGCGTAGAGCCTGCTCCAGGGTCATGTCCAGGCCCTTGCTCACCGCCTCCTTGGCGTAACGCACAGCAATCGGCCCGCGAGCGGCGATGCGCTCGGCCAGGGCCTCCGCTTCGGCCATCAGGCTATCGCGGGGCACCACCCGGCTCACCAGGCCGATGCGATGGGCCTCCTGAGCATCGATGGCCTCGGCGGTGAAGATCAGCTCCAGGGCTTTGCCCCGCCCAACGATGCGCGCCAGGCGCTGGCTGCCGCCGCCCATGGGTATCAAGCCCCAGGAGGTCTCGGGCAGGGCAAAATGAGCCTCGGCGCAGGCCAGACGAACGTCGCAGGCCAGGGCCAGCTCCAGGCCAGCGCTGATGGCATCGCCGTTGATGACGCAGATGACCGGTCGCGAGAGCTGGGGCAAGCAATCGAAGGCATGGCCCAGGAACTCCCGGCGGCGCGCTGGCTCCCCTTCGGTGGCCAGCAGTGACGGATCCCAGCCCAGGGAGAAGACAGAGCCATCGCCCCCGCTGAGGATGGCCACCCGCACCTGAGGGTCGTTGTTTATCTCGACGCAGGCGGCCGCCAGCTCCTGCAGCAGTTGGCCGTCGATACGGTTTCCCTGCTCGGGACGCTGCAAATCGAGGTAGGCGATAGTGTCGCGCTTCGAGAGCCTGATGGTCTGATAGGGCATCGCCGCTCCCAGCGTCAGGTATCGTAGCAAGGCCCACAAATGGTGTCAATGAAGCCAGGCCCCGTTGCAATCAGGGCAACAGCCGTTGTATTATCCGCGCCGGACGCGCCTGCGCTTCTTGCCATTTGGAGCAACCAAGACTTAGGGAAGGGTAGAGATCGTCGTGGATCTGGGACTGAAGGGCAAAGCAGCGATCGTCACCGGCGCCAGCCGCGGCATCGGCCGGGCTATTGCTCTGGGCCTGGCCGAGGAGGGCTGCGACGTCGCCCTCTGCGCCCGCGGCCAGGAGAGGCTGGCGGAGACGGCGAAGGAGATCGAGGCCAAGAGTGTGCGCGTCGTGGCGGTGGAGGCCGACGTCACCAAGGCCGAGGACACAGAGCGGCTGGTGCAGGCCACCGCCGACGCCTTCGGCCGCATCGATATCCTGGTGAACAACGTGAACGGCTCGGTGGCCTCCGATTCGGACGAGGCCTGGCAGACCACTTTCCAGACGATCCTTCTGACGGCGGCCCGCGCCACCCGCCTCGTCGTCCCCCACATGCAGCGAGCGGGCGGCGGCGCAATAGTGCACATCGCCTCCATCTGGGGCCGCGAGTCGGGCGGCATCCCCACCTACAATGCCATGAAGGCGGCCATGATAAGCCACGCCAAGATGATGGCCCTGGAGCTGGCCGCCCACAACATTCGGGTGAACTCGGTGGCTCCCGGCAGCATCAGCCACCCCGGCGGCTCCTGGTGGCGCCGCCAGCAGGAGGACCCCGAGGGCATGGCCCAGTTCGTGCGGCAGAGCATCCCCATGGGTCGCTTCGGCACGGCTGAGGAGGTGGCCGATGTGGTGGTCTTCCTGGTGTCGGAGCGGGCAAGCTGGGTAACCGGGGCCTGCATCAACGTGGACGGCGGCCAGAGCCGCTCGAATATCTGAGCGAGCAGCCCTACACCTGAGTTAGCGCCCCGCCCTCGATGAAGTCGTCCAGAAAGCCAACGCCGAGCGCTCATTCTAGACACACCTCCCGCCGGCCGTCTAGACTGGGGAGCGCCATGAAGGTTCACCTCCCCTACGGACGCCAGGGCCTGGAGGTGGCGCTGCCAGAGCAGGCCCAGGTGCTCCTGCCCGAGCGCGTGCCAGCCGTGGCCCGGCCGGAGGAGGCCGTGCGCCAGGCCCTGCGCCAGCCTATCGGCTCGCCGCCCCTGGCTGAGCTGGTGCAACCCGCCCATACGGTGGCCATCGTCTTCAGCGATATCACCCGCCCGACGCCCAACCACATCCTCCTCCCCGCCATCCTCAGCGAGCTGGCTGCCAGGGGAGTGCTCGAGGAGAAGGTCGCTCTGGTCAACGCCACCGGCATGCATCGCCCCAACACTCGCGAGGAGCTGATAGCGATGCTGGGGCAGGAGATCGTCGACCGCTATCGCATCGTCCAGCACGACGCCAGAGACAAGGGGCAGCAGGCCTTCCTCTCCAAGAACGAGCGCGGGGCGGAGATCTGGATCAATGGCGACTACATGCGGGCCGACGTCAGGATCCTCACCGGCTTCGTGGAGCCCCACCTCTTCGCCGGCTATTCCGGCGGCGGTAAGGCCGTCCTGCCGGGCATCGCTGGCGCCGAGATCATCATGAGCAACCACGGCGGCCCTATGCTCGCGCACCCCAAGGCCACCTGGTGCCAGACAGAGGGAAACCCTATCTTCGAGGAGGCACGACGGGTGGCTCTGGCCACGCAGCCCGCCTTCATCGTCAACGTCACCCTGAACGAGCGCAAGGAGGTCACGGGCATGTTCGCCGGGGAGATGATCCAGGCCCACGATGCCGGCATCGCCTTCGCCGAGAGGGCCTACCTGCAGCCGCTGTCTCGGCGATACGACATCGTGGTGGCCACCAACATGGGCTACCCAGCCGACATCAATCTGTACCAGTCGGTCAAGGGGATGTCGGTGGCCGCCCAGGCGGTGAAGGAGGGCGGGGCGATCGTTCTGGCCACCGAGTGCGCCGATGGCCTGGGCCAGGCCCACTATGCGGAAATGCTCGCCTGGCGAAAGACGCCCGAGGAGCTCCTGAACATGGTGCTGGAGCCGGTGTTCGCTGAGCTAGAGCAGTGGGCGATACAGTGCCAGACGATGGTGCAGGTCAAGGCCGACGTCTACCTTTATTCGTCGCTGGGCCCCGAACAGACGAGAAGGGCTCACCTGAGGCACTGCTCGGACATCGGCGAAACGGTGGCTACCCTATCCCAGGACTTTCGCCATAAGAACGGTGGGAAAGAGCCCACCATTCTGGTGCTGCCCTTCGGCCAGCTTGCCGTGCCGCGGGTGCGGGACTGAGCTAGCCCTCCCCCAGCGCCCGATCGGCCGCAGCCACGCCCGCGCCCTTCTCCAGACGGAACCCCTGAGCCGATAGCTCCTGCTCCAGGGCGGCCAGCACCGCCAGCACGTTCTCCGCCGAAGAAGCGACACCCATGAGGCCGATGCGCCATACCTTGCCGGCCAGGGGCCCCAGCCCACCGGCGATCTCGATATTGTGCCCGTACAAAAGGGCGCGGCGCAGCTTCAAATCCTCGATCCCCTCGGGGATGCGCACCGTGGTGATCACGGGCAGGCGATAGGCCTCCTGGGCGTGCAGGGTCAGGCCCATGGCCTCCAGTCCGGCCCAGAGGGCCTGGCCGTTGCGCTGATGACGGCCCAGTCGGGTCTCCAGCCCCTCTTCCAGCACGAGCCGCAGGCCCTCGCGCAGGGCGTAGACCATGGTCATAGGCGCCGTGTGGTGGTAGGCCCGCTTGCCGCCCCAGTAGTTGTCCAGGAGGGTCATATCCAGGTACCAGCTGCGCACCTTGGTCTCGCGGCTGCGGAGAGCATCGGAAGCGCGGGTACTGAACGTGAGGGGGGCCATCCCCGGCGGGCAGGAGAGGCACTTCTGGGAGGCGCTGTGACAAGCATCGATGCCCCAATCGTCCACCGCGACCTCGCATCCCGCCAGGGAGGTGACGGCGTCCACCAGGAGTAGGGCGCCGTGCTCGTGGGCGAGGCGGACGATATCGTCCAGGGGCTGGAGGACGCCGGTGCTGGTCTCGGCATGGACGATGGCCACCACCTTGGTGGGGCCGGCGGCCTTGAGCGCTGCCTCCACCGCCTCTGCCTCGATGATGCGACCCCATTCGGCCTCCACCCGCGTCACCTCCGCCCCATAGCGGGAGGCTATCTCGGCGATGCGGTCGCCGAAGAAGCCGCAGATGCAGACCACCGCCCGCTCGCCCGGCTCGATGAGATTGGCGACCGCCGCCTCCATTCCCGCGCTGCCCGTGCCAGAGATAGCCATGGTTTCCTCGTTCTGGGTACGGAACACAGCCCGCAAGAGGTCTTTGGTCTCGTCCATGATCCGGAGAAAGTCGGGGTCGAGATGGCCCAGGATCGGCGCCATCATGGCCTGGTAGACCCGCGGGTGGACGTTGGACGGCCCGGCGCCCAGAAGGATGCGCGAGGGTGGGTTCAGGTCGGAGAGATTAGGATTGCTCATGATGACCTCCCAGTCTATTGTTCGCCCAGGCCAGCCTCGATGCGGGCCAGGAGCTTCCTGGCCAGCTCGATGGCTTGATCAGTCGACGCGCCCTGGCCGAGAGTGTAGGTCCTGATATCGGCCAGCAGTCTATCCTTTCGAAACGTCAGGGAGACAACCTCGGCCTGGACAGCCTCCCAGCCACAGAAGCTTACCCGAGGAGCCGAGAGGAAAAACCCGTCGGCCTCGTCGCCGATGGCGGGCAGATCAAGCTTCTCCGGTATGCCCTGCTCCGCCGGAAGGCCGGCGGCCATCGCCTCTATCGTCTGCCACTCCTCTGCCAGCCTGGCGGCGGCATCCTCGGCGCTGGCGTAGAGCTCGAGGTCACTTACGATGCAGACGGTCTTCCCCTCCGCTTGCAGGCTTTCCTCCAGCAACGACCGCAGGTGACGCCCGGCCATGCGCTGCTGAGGCTCGCTCAGACCCGCCACAGGACGTAGATCGCTGGTGATGTCGTAGGAGAAGCCCTGGGGCAGATCTTCCGCCTGGAGCATCATTGCGTCCAGATCTTCGGGCTCGACACCTGCCGTCTCGTCCGCTGGCGTGGGCGATAGCTCCTCGCCCCCTTCTCCCCCACCACAGGCCGCGAGAGCGAGGACAGCGGCGAGCGCCAATGCGAACACTATTGCCGGCAGCCAGCCTGTCGGCTTACGATTCATTCCCGGCCTCCCTTCGCCAGCGGAGCACCGGCCGGCGGGCGGCCGTAGCCTCGTCCAGACGGCCGATGGGGGCAGTGTGAGGCGCTTCCTTCACCACCTGCGGCTCCTTCTCGACCTCGCGGGCGATGGCCAGGAGGGCATCGCAGAAGGCGTCCAGGGCCTCTTTGCTCTCTGTCTCCGTGGGCTCGATCATCAGCGCCTCGTCCACGATGAGGGGGAAGTAGACGGTCGGCGGATGGAAGCCGTAGTCGATGAGACGCTTGGCGATGTCCCAGGTGCGCACTCCCTTCGCCCGCTGACGGCTGCCTGAGAAGACGACCTCGTGCATGCAGCGGCGGTCGTAGGGCAGGTGGTAGGCCTGGCGCAGGCGAGCCAGGACGTAGTTGGCGTTGATGACGGCGTTCTCGCTCACCTGGCGCAGGCCTTCGACCCCCAGGGCGCGGAGGTAGGCGTAGGCCCGCACCAGCACGCCAAAGTGCCCGTAGAACAGGCCAACCCTGCCGATGCTCCGCTCGGGCGTGGCCAGGACGAAGCCTTCGCTCTCCTTGTCGACCACCGGCGTCGGCAGGTAGGGGGCCAGATGACCCTTGACCGCCAGGGGGCCGGAGCCGGGGCCGCCGCCGCCATGAGGGGTGCTGAAGGTCTTGTGCATGTTCAGATGGACGATGTCGAAGCCCATGTCGCCAAAGCGAGCGCGGCCCAGGAGGGCGTTGACATTGGCGCCGTCGCCGTAGAGAAGGGCCCCCTTGCGGTGGAGCATCTCGGCGATGCGCCCGATGTTGGGCTCGAACAGGCCCAGGGTGTTGGGCAGGGTGAGCATGAGGGCGGCCACGCCATCGTCCAGGGCCGAGGCCAGGGCCTGCATGTCGGTGTTGCCCTGATTGTCCGAGGCCACGGTCACCACCTCGAAGCCGCCCATGGCAGCGGTGGCCGGGTTGGTGCCGTGGGCGGAGTCGGGCACCAGGACGCGGCGGCGGCCCTCCTCGCCCCTGTCGGCCAGGTAGGCCTTGATCATCAGGATGCCGGTGAGCTCGCCCTGAGCGCCGGCCGCCGGGGCCAGGCTCACGGCATCCAGGCCGGTGATCTCGGCCAGCCAGCGCTGGAGGTCGTACATCAGGGCCAGAGCCCCCTGCACCGTCTCCAGGGGCTGAAGTGGGTGGAGGCGGGTGAAGCCGGGCAGGCAGGCCAGTTCCTCGTGCACCTTAGGGTTGTACTTCATGGTGCAGCTTCCCAGGGGGTAGAAGCCGCTGTCCACACCGTAGTTGAGGCGACTGAGGGCCAGGAAGTAGCGCACCAAGTCCACCTGGCTTAGCTCGGGCAGGTTGAGCTCTCGGCGCAGGAGCTGCGGCGGCGGCAGCTCGGCCGCAGGGACGTCGCAGGGCGGCAGGGAGCAGGCCGTGCGCCCCGGCTTGCTCAGGTCGAAGGTGAGGCGAGCGCCGATGTCGGGTTGCCTCGGGCCGCTGCTCACTCGCTGCCTCCGATCTCTGCCAGGGAGCCCACCAGACGGTCGATCTCCTCCCGCGTGTTCATCTCCGTCACGCAAAGGAGGAGGCCGTTCTCTACGTACTGGCTCACGTCCAGGCCACCGACGATGCCTCGCTCCAGCAGGGCGCGATTCACCTCGGACGGTAGCCGCGGGCAGCGCACCACGAACTCTTTGAAGAAGAGCCCGTCGAAAGCCAGGGAGTAGCCGCGCAGTTGGGCAATGCGCCGGGCGGCGTAGTGGGCCTTGTGATAGCAGAGCTCGGCCACCTGGCGCAGGCCCTCCTTGCCCATCGCCGCCAGGTAGACGGTGGCAGCCAGGGCGACAAGCTGCTGGCTGGTGCAGATGTTGGAGGTGGCCCTCTCGCGGCGGATGTGCTGCTCGCGGGTCTGGATGGTGAGGACGTAGCCAGTGCGACCCTGGGCATCGTTGGTGCGGCCGACGATACGGCCCGGCATCTGGCGCAGGTACTGCTGGCGACAGGCGAAGAGGCCGAGATAGGGCCCACCGAAGTTCAGGGGGCTGCCCAATGATTGCCCCTCGCCGACCACGACATCGGCCCCGTACTCGCCGGGGGGTCGGAACAGGCCCAGCGACATGGGGTCGACAGACACAACGAAAAGGGCCCCCGCCGCATGGACGGCCCTCTCCAGCGCCTCGACCTCGGGCAGGAGATGGCCGAAGAAATCGGGCTGCTGCACGGCCAGGCAGGCGTGCTCCTCGCTGAGGGCCAGACCGTCAGAGGCCACCACATCCACCGCCAGGTCGCGGCCGAAAGCATAGGTCCGCACCACGGCCTGACAGTGAGGGTGAATGGTAGAAAGAAGAGCGATACGCCGCCGACCGGTGACGCCGGCGGCCATCAGGCAGGCCTCGGCCAGGGCGCTGGCGCCATCGTACATGCCGGCGTTGGCCACGTCCATGGCCGTCAGCTCGCAGACCATCGACTGGAACTCGAAGGCGGTCTGGAGGGTGCCCTGACTGATCTCTGCCTGGTAGGGCGTATAGGCGGTGGCGTACTCGCTGCGGCCGATGACCTCGCCGACCACGCTGGGGATGAAGTGACGATAGGCACCGCCACCCAGAAAGCAAGGCATGCTGTCGACCGGGTGGTTGCGCTCGGCGAGCGCCGTCAGCTCACGCACCAGCTCGGGCTCCGACAGGGCCGGCGGCAGGTTCAGGTCGGCGATGCGGAATTCGGGCGGGATATCGGCGAACAGCTCCTCGACCGAGGCCACGCCGATGGCGGCCAGCATGGCCCGGCGGTCTTCATCGGTGTTGGGGACGTAGGGAAGGGTCATGTCTCCTGAGCTTGAGCTATCAGCTCGTCGTACTGCTCGGCGGAGAGGAGGCTGTCCACCTCGGCGGGGTCGGCCAGGCGAATACGCACGAGCCAGCCCTCGTCGTAGGGGGACTGGTTCACCAGCTCCGGCCTGTCGTTGACCTCCTGGTTGACCTCCGTCACCTCGCCGCTGACGGGCGAATAGAGGTCGGAGACGGCCTTCACCGACTCGATCTCGCCCAGCTTGTCGAGCTGCTTGACCTGCGTCCCCGGCGAGGGCAGCTCCAGGTAGACGATGTCGCCAAGCTGATCCTGAGCGTAGTCGGTGATGCCGATGGTGCCAAGGTCATCCTCGACACGCACCCACTCGTGCTCCTTCGTGTAGCGGCGGTCGGCAGGGCTAGGCACGGCTTCCCTCCTCAAGACTGATTAGCCCAAGATTAGCGTCGGGGGGAAAGCAAGTCAATGCGGGTCGGCGGCTAGCCCGCCTTCGGCCGCTTGTAGAACGGTCGCTTGACCACCTGCGCCCGCAGGAGCCTGCCCCGCACGTCCACCTGAAGCTCCGTGCCCACGCTGGCCAACTCCGTGGGCAGGTAGGCCATGCCGATGCTCACCCCCAGCGTCGGCGAGAAGCCGCCGCTGGTCAGCTCGCCCACCCGGCGGCCCGAATGAAGGATAGCATGGCCCGGCCGTATGACGCCCCGTTCCTGCGCCTTGAGGCAGGCCAGGTGGCGCTGGACGCCGGCCTCGCGGATGCGCAGAAGCACTTCCCGGCCGACGAAATCGGCGCCATCGTCGAAGGTCACCACCCAGCCCAGGCCGGCCTCGAAGGGGTTGGTGGTGGTATCGATGTCGTTGCCGTAGAGGGGGAGAGCTGCCTCCAGGCGCAGGCTGTCGCGGGCGCCCAGGCCGCAGGGCTGCACGCCGTGCTCGACGAACCACTTCCAAAGGGTAACGCCAGCGGCGGACGGCAGGATGATCTCGACGCCGTCCTCGCCCGTGTAACCGGTGCGAGAGAAGAAAACGGTGACGCCCGCCAGGGATACCTCGGCGGCGCACTGGCGGCCCAGGCCCTCGGCCAGGGACGGCACCAAGCGGGCCAGATAGCGGTGCGCATCAGGGCCCTGAAGGGCCAGCATGACCGTTTCCGCCTGGCGGTCCTCCACGGTTGCCTGCAGCGAAGGAGCCAGGTGCCGCTGAGCCCAATCGCGGATCCCGTCGGCGTTGGCGGAGTTAACTACCATCAGAAAGCGCTGCTCTCCGCCAGAGGCGGACCCGCCTCCGGCGGGGGCCAGGCGGAAGACGTACACGTCGTCCAGGATGCCGCCGTCCTCCTGGCAGACAACGCCGTAGTGGCCCTTGCCCACCTCCAGCCGGGCGATGTCGTAGGTCACCAGGCCGCGCAGGAAAGAGGCGGCGTCGGGGCCGGTCAGCTCCAGGCGGCCCATGTGGGAGACGTCGAACAGGCCGACCCGCTGACGAACGGCGTGGTGCTCCTCGACGATGCCTTTGTACTGGACGGGCATCTCCCAGCCGACGAAGGGAACCATCCGCCCGCCCAGAGCGAGGTGCTGGGCGTAGAGGGCAGTGCGGCGCAGGGTGGAGGCCTGACCGCTGCTCATAGCGTCTCCCACTTCCGCTTGCCGTCGACCAGCCTCAGGCGCCCGAGGCCCGGCGGGCAGTGCGGGCTGACCAACAGAGCGTTCTCGGTTATCGCCCGCCCCAGGATGCGTTTCTTCGTCTCCAGCGCGACCAGGGGCAGCACATCGAAGGAAGATATCCAGGCCAGGCGCTCCAGCATCAGCGGATGCTGGGCCAGGTCGCCGATGTAGAGGGCCGTCTGGCCAGCGGAGGCCACCTCCACGATGGCATGAGCGACAGTGTGGCCGGGGGCGGGCAGGATGCGCACGCCCTTGATCACCTCCGCCTCGCCCTCCACTAGCTCCAGGTGGCTGCTGTCGGCCAGGGGCTCCAGGTTCTCGGGAAGATAGCTGGCCCGCGTGCGCTCGTTGGGGTGGTTGGCCTCCTCCCACTCCCCCTTCTGAAGGAAGTATTGAGCGCGGGGAAAGGTGAGGGCTAGCTTGTCGTCGCGGTATGTAGTGTTGCCGCCGCAGTGATCGAAGTGGAGGTGGGTGTTGATGACGATGTCCACGTCCTCGGGCTGAATGCCATGCCGGGCCATGTCCTCCAGCAGCGTGCCCGCCTGAGCGACGCCGGCGCCGGCGGGGACGCGGGTCGTCTTGTTTCCCACGGCCGTCTCCACCAGGATCAGCTTGCCCTGCGAGCGCACCAGGAGGCAGTTGAGACCCACGGCCAGGCGGTGTTCCTCGTCGAGGGGCCCCACCAGGGGCTCCCACATGACCCGCGGGGTGACGCCGAAGACGGAGCCCGCGTCGAGGCGGAGGACGCCGTCGCTCACGACCAGAAGCTCGCAATCGCCGAGAGGGAACCAACCAGGCATCAGCGTCATCATCCCCGACATCCCCAAGATAGCCTGGGCAGGCTAGCAGAGTCAACGAGGCCCAGCCAGGGGGTTGTGCTTGCTCAGCAGGTTGATATAATTAGCGCGACTTCCCTCGAAAGGAGCGTTTTCGCTATGGCTACGCCGTACGCCTATTTCGGCAAGCAGTTCGTTCCCCTGGCCGAGGCCAAGATTAGCGTAATGACCCACGCTTTCAACTACGGCACCGCCGTATTCGAGGGGATCCGGGGCAACTGGAACGAAGAGGAAAAGCAGCCCTACATTTTCCGCCTGGCCGACCACTACCAGCGCCTGCACCAGAGCTGCCGCGTGCTCAAGATCGACCTCCCCTACAGCATTGACGAGCTGTGCGATATCACCGTGCGGCTGGTGGAGATGTGCGGCTATGAGGAGGACGTCTACGTTCGCCCCATCGCCTACAAGAGCTCCACAGCGCTGGGCGTGCGCCTGCACGACCTGGAGGACGACTTCCTGATCTTCGTCATCCCCTTCGGCCCTTATCTGGACATCGAGAAGGGGGCCCGCTGCGGCACCTCTTCCTGGCGGCGGATAGAGGATACGAGCATCCCGGCCCGGGCGAAGATCAACGGCATCTATGTGAACTCGTCCCTGGCCAAGACGGAGGCGGTGGAGCATGGCTACGACGAGGCGATCATACTTAATGAGGACGGCCACGTCTCGGAGGGCAGCGGCGAGAACATCTTCATCGCCCAGGGCGGCCGTCTTATCACTCCGCCTGCCTGGGACAACATACTGGTGGGCATAACCCGCGACACCGTTATCACCCTGGCCCGCGAGGAGCTGGGCATCGAGACCGTCGAGCGGCCCATTGACCGCAGCGAGCTGTATCTGGCCGACGAGTGCTTCATGACGGGCACGGCTGCCCACGTGACGCCGGTGATCGAGGTTGACCACCGACCTGTCGGCGATGGCAAACGGGGGCCGATAACCGGCGAGCTCCAGCGCCTCTACTTCGACGTGGTGCGAGGTAAGAACGGCAAATACGCCCACTGGTGCACAGCCTGTCACCTCGCCAGATAGGAGATGAAGGCGTCGTCGCCCCTCTGATCTACCGTCCTGCCCGCCTGATCGGCACGGCCACCGGCGCCGCCATAGTCGTGCTGGCGCTGCTGCTGGCGGCCCTGCTGATGGCTTTCGCCAGCCCCTGGGCTATCTCGGCGGCCAAATTCCTGGCTTTTGGGAGCGCTTTCCTCCTTCTCACCCTGGCAGCCGTCTTCGCCTACTGGACCTACGCCTGCTATGCCATGAGCTACGCCCTGGACGAGAAGGGCCTATCGATACGGTGGGGGCTCATCCGCCAGTTCATTCCGTTGAATCAGATCGAGCGGTGTGTTCCGGGTCGAGAGGCCCGCTTGCTCGAGATCCGAGGGGTCAACTGGTGGGCCTATCATGTGGGGCGAGCCAGCGTGCCGACCATCGGCGAGGTTCTCTTCTACTCCTGCCATCACTCGCCCTGGGAGTTGATCTACATCGTCACCTCGTCCGGGTCCTATGCCATCTCGCCCGAGAACAGCATCCGCTTCAGCATGGATCTGCAGCGCCTCCAGAGCTCTGAAGCAGCCGTAGGGGAGGAGGCGCCAAGGCAAAGGGCTGAGCACCCTCTGGTGGCCATCTACCCCTTCTGGCTGGACCGCTACGGCCAGGCGCTGGCCGTCATCGCGGTGCTGGCCAACGTCGCCCTGTTCGGCTTCGTCTTCGCCGTCTACCCTGGCCTCGCCGACGAGTTGAACCTGGCCTTCCCACCCCTGGGCCAGACCGATCTCAGGGCCAAGCGGGAGGTATTGCAGATTCCCGCCACCGCCCTGGCCCTGCTGGCGGTCAGCCTGGCGGCCGGCCTGGCCGTCCACAAGTGGGAGCGAGCCGCCTCCTACCTCCTGCTAGCGGGAGCCATCTTGCTCCAGGGCCTCTTCTGGGTTGCGGCCGCCATCGCCGTCACCTAGCCTCATTTCGATGGATTAGGATGCCGCCGCCCGCAGGAGCCGATACCCTTTGCTCGCCGAAAAGCTGCGAAAGCCCTCGGAACAGTAAGAATTGAACAATATTGCTTGACACTGCCAGTTTCCGTTGCTAGAATGGCGCTCACAACCAAAGTGGAAAAGGTGACGAAGGGGAGTAGTAGAGGCTTCTCTCTGCTCAAGAGAACCGGGATGAGGTGAGAGCCCGGCAGCAAACGAGCCTCGAACTCGCCCCAGAGCCGCCAGGCTGAATCCACTGTATACACCGTAGGTCTGGCCGGGAGCGCCCGTTAGAGCGCCTAGAGAGCTCCGACAGGTTGGAGAAGAAGGGTGGCACCGTCCCGCCCCAGCGGGATCCCTTTGGGGCGGGATTTGTATTTAGGGTGCTGCCAGAGTGCTGACTTGGCGGAGAAGAAGGGTGGTACCGCGAGGATTCCCGCATGATCCCGTCCCTTTGGGGGACGGGATCGGTTGTTTCGGTCGGGGCGGATCACCGGCCTGGAGGAGAGCGTGAGCCATGGCGACGACCACTAGGCCTGTCCTGATAAGCGATAAGGTGAAAAAGGGCGTGGAGCGAGCGCCCCAGAGGTCGCTGCTGCGGGCCCTGGGCCTGACCGCCAAGGAGATAGCCCAGCCCTTCATCGGCATCGTCAACAGCTACAACGAGATCATCCCAGGCCACATCCACCTGCGCCAGATCGCCGAGGCAGCCAAGGCCGGCGTGCGCGGCGCTGGCGGCACCCCCTTCGAGGTGAACGTCCCCGGCGTGGACGACGGCATCGCCATGGGCCACATCGGCATGCGCTACAGCCTGGCCAGCCGCGAGGTCATCGCCGATGCGGTGGAGTGCATGGCCATAGCTCACGCCTTCGACGCCCTGGTGTTCGTCACTAACTGCGACAAGATAGTACCGGGAATGCTCATGGCAGCGCTGCGGCTGAACCTGCCCTGCGTCTTCGTCTCCGGCGGGCCGATGCTGGCCGGCCACTGGCAGGGCAGGGCGGTGGACCTGAACACCGTCTTTGAGGCGGTGGGCCTGGTGACTAAGGGAGACCTGTCGGAGGAGGAGCTGGGGCGGCTGGAGCAGGTGGCTTGTCCCACCTGCGGCTCCTGCGCCGGCATGTTCACCGCCAACACGATGAACTGCGCCACCGAGGTCCTGGGGCTGGCTCTGCCCGGCAACGGCACCATCCCCGCCGTGGACTCCGCCCGCATCCACCTGGCCAAGGAGGCCGGGGCCCAGGTGATGGATGTCCTTGAGCGTGACCTGCGGCCGCGGCAGATTGTGGCCAGCGATGGCATCTGGAACGCCCTGGCAGTGGATACGGCCCTGGGTGGGAGCACGAACTCCATACTTCATCTGCTGGCCATCGCTCACGAGGCGGGGGCAGATTTCCCCTTGAAAATGGTGAACGAGATCAGCGCCCGCACGCCCCAGTTGTGTAGCCTGAGCCCGGCAGGGCCTCACCACCTAGAGGACCTCCATCGGGCGGGCGGCATTGCGGCCGTCATGAAGGAGATAGAGTCGGTCTTGCACACGGAGGTGCCCACGGTCACGGGCAGGACGGTGGGCGAGAACATTGCCGCCGCCGAGGTGCGGGATCGCGCCGTAATCCTCCCCTTCGCCGAGCCCCATTCCCCCACAGGCGGGCTGACCGTTCTGTTCGGCAGCCTGGCGCCGGAAGGAGCGGTAGTCAAGTCAGCGGCGGTGGCGCCCCAGATGATGAGCCACCGCGGGCCAGCCCGTTGCTTCGACTCCGAGGACGAGTGTGTCCAGGCGATCATGAACCAGGAGTTCAAGGAAGGCGATGTCCTAGTGCTGCGCTACGAGGGGCCCAGGGGCGGTCCCGGCATGCCGGAGATGCTCTCCCCTACCTCCATGATCTCGGGCATGGGAGTGGACGACAAGGTGGCCTTGATCACCGACGGCCGCTTCTCGGGCGCCACTCGCGGCGCTGCCATCGGCCACGTGTCGCCGGAGGCAGCGGCTGGCGGGCCCATCGCCGCCCTCCAAGACGGCGATGAGGTGATCATCGATATCGCCAACCAGCGCCTGGATACCGCCCTCAGCCAGGGGGAGATCGAGGCGCGTCTGGCCGCTCTGCCCGACTTCCAGCCCAAGATCGATAGCGGTTATCTAAAGCGCTACGCCCAGTCTGTAACGAGCGCTAGCAGGGGCGCCGTCTTTAAGGATTAAGGAATAGATGGCCCTGCGATTGGGAGAGAAATCGGCTATGGCCACAGCAGGAGCCCGCCGCTAGAGGGGAGGAGAAAGGATGAAGCTTACAGGAGCGCAGATTATCTGCGAATGTCTGATGCGAGAGGGCGTGGAGCACTTCTTCGGGATTCCCGGTGGAGCGACCATACCTTTCTACGACCTCTTGCCCCAATACCCCCAGCTAAAGCACATCCTGGTACGGCACGAGCAGGTGGCCGCCCACGCCGCCGATGGCTATGCCAGGGCCTCGGGCAAGGTAGGCGTATGCTGCGCGACCTCCGGGCCCGGGGCCACCAACCTGGTGACCGGGATCGCCAACGCCTGGCTGGACTCCGTACCCATCGTGGCCCTCACCGGCGAGGTGGTGAGAGGGCTCATCGGCCGCGACGGCTTCCAAGAAGCAGATATCACCGGCATCACCTTGCCCGTCACAAAGCACAACTACCTCGCTCTGGACGCGGCGGACCTGCCGCGAATCATTCGCGAGGCGTTCCACATCGCCGGCACAGGGCGGCCGGGGCCAGTGCTCATCGATATCCCCCGCGATGTCTTCCAGCAGAAGGCGGAGTTCGTCTACCCCGAGAAACTGGAGATGCGAGGCTACCGGCCCGTGCCCCAGCCTGACCAGGAGCACATCGACGGGGCAGCAGAGCTGATCAACGAGTCGAAGCAGCCGCTGATCCTGGCCGGCCACGGGGTCATCATCTCCCAGGCCTACAAGGAGCTTAGGGAGCTAGCGGAGAAAGGGAACATTCCGGTCATCACCACCCTGTTGGGCATCAGCAGCTTCCCCGGCTCTCACCCCTTGTGCTTGGGCATGCCCGGTATGCACGGCATGTACTGGAACAACGTAGCCATGTGCGAAAGCGACCTGCTGATAGCCATCGGCATGCGCTTCGACGACCGGGTGACCGGCCGCCTGCGCGACTTTGCTCCGAACGCTAAGGTCATCCACCTCGACATTGACCCAGCGGAGATCGGCAAGAATGTGCGGCCGACGGTGGCCCTCCAGGGCGATGCCAAGAGCGTCCTCAAGGAGCTGAATCGGCGGGTGGAGAGCTGCGACCGCGACGACTGGCTGGCCCGCCTGGAGGAACTCAAGCGGGAGCATCCGTCGATCACCATCCGCGAGACGGACAAGCTGTTGCCCCAGTACGTTATCAAGACGATATACGAGGCCACCAAAGGCGACTGCTCGGTGGTCACTGGAGTGGGGCAGCACCAGATGTGGGCGGCCCAGTTCTTCTGGTTTGACAAGCCCAATTCGCTATTCACCGCTGGCGGGCTGGGCCCCATGGGGTACGAGGTGCCGGCGGCCATCGGGGTGCAGGTGGCCCGGCCGGATGAGCTGGTCTGGTCGATATGCGGTGACGGGGGTTTCCAGATGACCCTGCAGGACCTGATCACCGTCACCATCAACGACCTGCCGATCAAGTTCGCCATCATCAACAATGCCCACCTGGGGATGGTGCGCCAGTGGCAGACCCTCTTCTACCACGACAACCTGGTAGCCACGCCCTTGAAGAACCCCGACTTCGTGAAGATCGCCGAGGCCTACGACATTCTGGGGATAAGGGTCACTGACAAGCACATGGTGGAATCGGCCGTCTACAGGGCCATGGAGCACCCCGGGCCGGTGATCATCGACTTCCAGGTGGAGGAGCTAGAGAACCTCTTCCCGATGGTGCCGCCGGGGGCAGCTCTGCAGGAGACGCTGGACCTACCCAAATACGAGGAAGAAAGGGTGGTGGCGCACGCATGAGAGAGCTACGCAAGCACATCATCATCGCCCTGGTGGAGGACAAGCCGGGTGTGCTCAACCGCATCGCCAGCAAGTGGCGGCAGCGGGGGTTCAACATCGAGAGCCTGGCCGTAGGCCACTCGGAGACGGCGGGCCTGTCCCGCATGACCTTCGTGGTCGATGCCAATACCGACGCCGATCAGGTAGTCAAGCAGCTGGACAAGCTGGTGGACATAGTGGAGATCCGCGACATCTCCGCCGAAAACACCGTCTCCCGCGAGATGGCCCTCATCAAGGTGAAGGCCACCGCCGAGAACCGCAGCCTGATCATCGAGATCGTGCACATCTTCCGGGCCGATATCATCGATGTCGGGCCGGAATCGCTGATCATCGAGGTCACCGGCCCCGACGACAAGATCGACGCCATGTTCGACCTGCTTGAGAACTACGGCGTGGTGGAGATGGTGCGTACGGGTAGGGTAGCCCTGGTGCGCGGCGTCGCCAGCTCCACCCCCGGCATCCACGAGCTTGCTGAGGAGCCGTTCGAGCGCTATCCGGAGGGCGAAACGCCATATTCGTCTGAGTAGTCTGAACGCTGAGTTCCAGAAGAAGCGAGGCTTCCAGCGCCTGCACCAGGCGAGGAAAGGAGCGAAGGCATGGCCAAAATCTACTACGACCAAGACGCCGACCTATCGCTGCTAAAGGACCGCACCATCGGCATCATCGGCTTCGGCAGCCAGGGACACGCCCACGCCCAAAACCTCAGAGACAGCGGCTGCAAGGTGCTGGTCGCCGAACTGCCCGGCGTCGAGGGCTGGCAGCAGGCCGAGGAGGCCGGCTTCAAGGTAGCGACCGCTGCCGAGGTGGCCAAGCAAGCGAACATCGTTGTGATGCTGGTAGAGGACCAGGTTCAGCGGCGCGTCTACTACGAGAGCGTTGAGCCAGCGATGACGGCGGGCAAGATGCTGATGTTTGCCCACGGCTTCAACATTCACTTCAACCAGATCCTGCCGCCGACGGACATCGACGTGACCATGATCGCCCCCAAGGGGCCAGGGCACCGCGTGCGCGAGCTGTTCAGCCAGGGCAGCGGAGTGCCCGCCCTGGTGGCCGTCCATCAGGACGCCAGCCAGAGGGCCAAGCAGGTGGCCCTGGCCTACGCCAAGGGCCTGGGCTGCACCCGCATCGGCGTTCTG
This sequence comes from Dehalococcoidia bacterium, assembly GCA_030615765.1. Classification (GTDB taxonomy): domain Bacteria; phylum Chloroflexota; class Dehalococcoidia; order SM23-28-2; family SM23-28-2; genus SM23-28-2. The sequence goes on from JAUWYP010000028.1 coordinate 22,225, forward strand.
GAGACCACCTTCGCCGAGGAGACGGAGACCGACCTTTTCGGCGAGCAGGTGATCCTCTGCGGCGGGGTGACCGCGCTTATGAAGGCCGCCTTCGAGACCCTGGTGGAGGGCGGCTACCAGCCGGAGAGCGCCTATTTCGAGTGCATGCATGAGCTGAAGCTCATCGTGGACCTGATCTACGAGGGGGGCATGAACTACATGCGCTACTCGGTGAGCGACACGGCCGAGTACGGCGACTACACTCGTGGGCCGCGGGTCATCGACGAGCACGTCCGCCAGACCATGCGCCAAATCCTTAAGGAGGTTCAGGACGGTAGCTTCGCCCGCGAATGGATCCTGGAGAATCAGGCGGGGCGCCCCAGCTTCCTGGCCCTGCGCAAG
>JAUWYP010000016.1 GCA_030615765.1 Dehalococcoidia bacterium
GCACCTGGCGGCGGCCATCGGCAACGCCTCCATCGAGCAGGGGCGGCCGGCCTTCTTTGTGGTGGTGCCCGACCTGCTGGACCATCTTCGGGCCGCGTACAAGCCCGGCAGCGAGGTCTCGTACGATGAGCTGTTCGAGCAGGTGCGCAACGCTCCCCTGGTGATCCTGGACGACCTGGGGGGTCACAGTGCCACCGCCTGGGCGCAGGAGAAGCTCTTCCAGCTACTGAACCATCGCTACAACCACCGGCTGCCCACCGTCTTCACGACCGGCGTTCCGCTGGAGGAGATGGAGGAGCGGCTGCGCACGCGCCTGAGCGATGCGAGCCTGGCGCAGGTCTTCCTGCTGGAGTGGGGGCCAGGCAGACGGACGGGCGCCTTCGGCGGGCTGGACTTGCCCGTTATCCGAGAGATGACCTTCGAAGCGTTCGTTTACAGCGGGCCCGGCTTGCAGAAGCAGCTCGCTGACACCTTTCGAAAGCAGGAGGAGTCGGACGCCTGGGGCGAACATTTGCAGACCTTGGTTCAGGAAGCTCTGCGGAGTCTTCACTTGGCGTACCGCACCGCGCGAGGCTACGCTGAGAACCCGGAGGGCTGGCTGGTACTACTCGGTGAGACGGGTTGCGGCAAGACGCACCTGGCGGCGGCCATCGGCCACCATCTGGAGAGTAAAGGCATGACAGTGGAGTTCTGCGTGGTGCCGGACCTGCTGGAGTTGCTACGCTCGTCCTTCCGGGAGGATGCGGCGAGCGGCCAGTTCGACCAGATCTTCGAGGCGGCGCGCACCACTCCCTGCCTCATCCTGGACGACCTGGGGGTGCACAGCGCTACACCGTGGGCTCAAGAGAAGCTGTTCCAGATCCTGAACTATCGCTACAACGCCAAGCTGCCGACGGTCATCACGGTGGGTTGCCCGCTGGATGACCTGCCCGAGTCCTGGGTCTCACGCATGTACGACACCAAGGTGAGCATGATCTTCGAGATCGAGGCCCCCGACTATCGGGGGCGGCCGAGGAAGCAAGCGCCGCCACCTCAGCCGCCGCGGCGGCGCGGACGGGGGCGGGCCGCTCGCTGAGGTCTGCGGCGGCGGGTGTCCCGGCGAGCCCGCAGCCAGGCGTCCAGGGCCCAGTGGGTGGTGGGGAAGGAGAGCTCGCTCCAGGGGATGTCGTCCAGGGAAAACCAGCGGGCCTCGAGCACCTCGTGTCCGACCTTCACGCGGCCCGTCGGCCGTTGCCCCTGGAAGACCACAACCAGGATCCCCGGGCTCTCGGGGGCTGGCCGCGAGTAGACCCCCACCAGCGGTCCCGTCTTCACCTTCAGGCCGATCTCTTCCTCTGCCTCTCGTACGGCTGCCTCCTCGGCCGTCTCGTCGATCTCCATGTAGCCGGCGGGGAAGGTCCAGGTGCCGTAGCGGGGCTCGATGGCGCGGCGGAGAAGCAGCAGGCGGCCGCCGCGCTCGATGATGACGCCCGCCACGATTCTAGGGTTAAGGTAGGCGATGCGCTGGCACTGGTCGCAGACCAGGCGGGGGCGGTCTTCCGTCTCCAGGAGGCGTTCGGTGAGGTGACCGCCGCAGTTGGGGCAGAAACGGGGTGGGCGGAGGCTGAAATGGGCGTCGCTCATTGAGGCTGCAGGGTAGTTTGGTCTTCCCCCTCGATCCAGGTCTCGCCTCCCTCCCAGACCTCCTTCTTCCAGATGGGGGCGATCTCCTTGATGCGGTTCACGGCCTGCTGACAGGCCTCGAAGGCCTCGTGGCGATGAGGAGAGGAGACGACCACCAGGAGGCTGGTCTCCCCTATCTCCAGGCGGCCGGTCCGATGGGCGATGGCGATGTCGGTGATGGGCCAGCGGGACATGACCTCCTCAGCCACCTGCCGCAGCTTCTTCTCGGCCATCTGGGGATAGGCATCGTACTCCAGATGGAGGACGCGCCGCCCCAGGTTGTTGTTGCGCACAACGCCCAGGAAGAGGGCCACCGCCCCGCTCTCGTCGCGGCGGACGTGCTCGATGAGGGGCTGGGGGTCGAGGGGGTCGGCGGTGATCCTAATGAGCATGGGCGCCTCCGCTCACGGGAGGGATGAGGGCTACCTCATCGCCGTCGCCCAGGGGGTAGTCAGCGGGGACATACTCGGCGTTCACGCTGTACATCAAGCTGGCGCTGTGGTCGGCGAGGCGGGGGAAGCGAGCGCAGAGGTCGCGGTGGAGTTCGGCAACCGTCAGTCCTTCCCTCACCTCAAGGTCCAGTGCCCGCCTGCCGGTCATGTCGTGGAGAGCGGCGAAGAATTTGACTGTAACTTTCACGGCTTCTTACCTGCTTCCAGTTTAGGGCAGCGGTTTCAGGCGGGCAAGGCGAAGGCGGTATAATAGTAGGGACTCGCGACAGGGAGGCAGTCGATGGCAGTCTTTTCTCCTCTGACGCGCGTGGGGCGGGTGGTTCTGGATGTCCTGTTTCCGGCCCGCTGTGTCGGCTGCGGGGCCTACGGCGCGTTCCTGTGTCAGTCCTGCCAGGGGGAGTTGCCTCGGGCTCGGCCGCCGCGCTGCCCGATCTGCTGGCAGCCGCAGCGGCAGGGAGGCCCTTGCGGTCGCTGCCGTGAGGAGAGGCCTGCCTTCCAGGGAGCGCGCTCGCTCTACCTCTATCAGGGTGCGGCGCGTGAGGCGGTGCACGCTCTTAAGTACAACTACGTCTCCGCCCTGGCCCAACCGATGGCGCGGTTGATGGCCGCCTATGTAGAAGAGGAGGAGGCGATCGAGGCCGACTTGTTGGCAGCGGTGCCCCTCTACGTCAGAAGGCAGCGATTACGGGGCTATAACCAGTCGCTGCTCCTGGCGCGAGAACTTTCCCGGTTGTGTGGTCTGCCTCTGGCGGAGCGAGGGCTGGCGCGTCGCCGCAATACTCCGCCCCAGGCTCGCAGCGCCGACGCGGAGGCACGCAAGCGCAATGTGGCCGATGCTTTTGTCGCCGACCGTCGCCGGGTGGAGGGCAAGCGCGTCCTGCTCATCGACGACGTAATGACCACCGGCGCTACCCTCGATGCCTGCGCCGGTGCCCTGCGCCAGGCTGGCGCCGCTTCCGTTTGGGCTCTCACCTTCGCCCGCGAGGACTGATCTCCTTGAAAGGGAAAGTGCGGTCGTTCTACAATGGATCAGTGGTCTTGCGCTCAGGGACTCCAAGGAGGGATTGATCCGACATGGAGCTCACCTTTCGTTCGCGTCATGTTCCGGTCACCGATAGCTTGCGAGAGTACACCAGCCGCAAGCTGAGCCGTTTGGGCCGCTATTTGCCACTGGTGGATGAGGTGGTAGTTGAGCTGGAGCAGGAGGGAGGCGAGCATGCTCGGCGGTATGTGGTACAGCTAACGGTGAACTGTAATGGTACCTACCTGCGGGCGGAGGAAAGGGGTGCTCGCCTGCTGCCTGTCGTCGACGCCGCCGCCGACATCCTGTCGCGGCAGGTGAGGCGCTATAAGGAGAAGCTGTATCATAGAGACAAGCATCTCAGGGCAAAAGGGGCAGCCCTGGCCGGAAAGGGCGTCGTGCCTGAGGAAGTTGAGGAGGAAGACGAGGAGGAGGAGAAAGAGATCGTTCTGGGACGGGTGGTGCGCGTTAAGCGCTTTGCTGTAAAGCCGATGACGGAGGAGGAGGCCATCGAGCAAATGGAACTTCTGCACCACGACTTCTTCCTCTTCTTCGACGCCGACGCTGGCACCCACGTCCTCCTCTATCGGCGGCGCGACGGGGACTACGGCATGATCATCCCCGAGGCGCTGTAGGTAGGGATTTCCCCTCTGATGACTTGTCTGAGGCTCCCACCCTAGTAGCCTTTCTGGGCGGGCTGAGCGGCAGTCCCCTGGAGGAGATGCTGGCCGCCGGTCGCCGTGCCGCTACCCTCGATAGCCTGGAGCGAGCGCTCTCCACAGGTGCCTTCGCCTCCGCCATCCTTGTCGCCGACTCGCGGCAGGGGCCGGCAGAGCTGCCCCCTGGCGTCGTTGTGGATGTGGACGCCGAGGCCTTCCACTTCGGGCGTCGTCTGGCGGGGGTTATCGATAGATTTGGTCTGGAAAAACCCCTCTATTTCAGCGGCGGCAGCGTTCCTCTCCTCTCGGCTCAGGAGTTCGTGGGCATCGCTCAGGAGCTGGGTCGAGGCGACGGCCTGGTCATCACGAATAATCTGTACTCAGCCGATCTGGTGGCCTTCTCGCCGGGGGAGGCCCTAAGGAAGATCAAGCTGCCCGACAGCGATAACCCTCTGGCCCGCTTGCTGGCCGAGCAGGCGGGCTTGGCGCCGCGGCCGCTGCCCCGCAGCGTCTCCAGCCAGTTCGACATCGACTCGCCTTCCGACCTGGCTATCCTGACCCTGATGGGAGGAGCCGGCCCCCGCCTGCAGAGCCTGCTGGACGACTGGCGACTGGACGTAGCGTCCTATCGAGGGGTCCTGGGCTATTTCACCGACCCCACAGCTCAGGTGCTGGTGGCCGGTCGGGCGGGCAGCCAGGTGTGGCAGTATCTGGAGCGGGAGACGGCCTGTCGGGTGCGGTTCTTCGCCGAGGAGCGGGGCATGCAGGCCGAGGGTCGCCTTGGAGGCGGCCAGGCCCGCTCCCTTCTGGGCTTCTACCTGGCCGAGGTGGGGGTGGAGCGGTTCTTTGCTACGCTGGCGGAGCTGGCCGACGCCGCCTTCCTGGACAGCCGTGTGCTTCTGGCCCACCTGGGCATCGAGGCCAGCCGCGCCGACCGCTTCCTCTCGGACATTGGCCGGCATGAGGAGATCAAGGAGCCGTTCCTGCGCCAGTTCAGTGAGGCGGCCCGGCGCGCGCCCATACCGGTGCTGCTGGGTGGCCACTCGCTGGTCTCCGGCGGGCTGATGGCGCTGGTGGAGTACGCCTGGCAGGAGCACGACCGTCGGCTGGCGGGCGAGGCATAGGTGAATGGGGCATTCTCGGTGGGTGAGGGGCTTTCGGGTTCACACACAACCCCAGCCTGAAGGCTGGGGCATGGGGAGGCGAATCCGATGCCCCCGCCTTCAGGCTGGGGTGGAGAATCAAGCCACCAACGGCGAACCGGTTACAGGCGAGGGCCGACGTTGACGCAGGGCTGGCCCTGGACTAGACTGGGGCCGAAATCGAGAGGAGCAGGCTCTCTTCAAACGGGCATCGAGGGGCAGGAGCGACGACCTTCGGGGGTTGGCCTCTGCCTTTTTGGTTAGCGGACTGAACGGGTGAGGGAGAAGAGATGGGCGTTCTGGAACAGCAGGACTCTGAGATGGCGGCGATTATCCAGCGGGAGGAGGAGAGGCACCGCCTGGGGCTGGAGCTGATCGCGTCGGAGAACTATGCCAGCGCCGCCGTTCTGGAAGCGCTGGGCACTGTCCTCAGCACCAAGTACGCGGAGGGCTATCCGAGGAAGCGCTACTACGGCGGCTGCCAGCACATGGATGAGGTGGAGGAGCTGGCGATCAGCCGACTCAAGCAGCTCTTCGGCGCCGATCATGTCAACGTCCAGCCCCACAGCGGCGCCGAGGCCAACAGGGCTGCCTACACTGCCCTCATGGAGGTGGGCGACACGGCCATGGGCATGAACCTTGCCCAGGGCGGCCACCTTACCCACGGCCTGGCGGTCAACTTCTCGGGGAAGCTGTATCGCTTCGCGCACTACGGCGTCGACCGAGAGACGGAGCTTCTGGACTACGATGCGATGGCCGCTCTGGCCCGCGAGCACAAGCCCAAGGTCATCGTGGTGGGGGCCACGGCCTACCCGCGGATCATCGACTTCGCCCGCTGCCGGGAGATCGCCGATGAGGTGGGGGCCTATCTTTTGGCGGACATAGCCCACATCGCCGGCCTGGTGGCTGCGGGCCTCCATCCGTCGCCGGTGCCCCACGCCCAGGTGGTCACATCCACGACTCACAAGACCATGCGCGGCCCTCGCGGCGCTTTCATCCTCTGTCAGGCGGACCTGGCTCAGAAGATCGATCGTGCCGTTTTCCCTGGCACCCAGGGCGGGCCGCACATGCACAGTATCGCCGCCAAGGCGGTGTGCTTCGGCGAAGCCCTGCGGCCAGAGTTCGGCGAGTATCAGCGGCGGATCGTGGAGAACGCCAAGGTCTTGGCCGAGGAGCTTCAGGGCCACGGTCTGCGCATCGTCTCCGGCGGCACCGACAACCACCTGCTGCTGGTGGATGTGGGGGTGAAGGGGCTCACCGGCCGCGATGTTCAGCTAGCTCTGGACGCGGTGGGCATCACGGTGAACAAGAACACTATCCCCTACGATGAGCGACCGCCGACGGTGTGCAGCGGCATCCGCATCGGGACTCCGGCGGTTACCAGCCGGGGCTTCGGGCCGGACGAGATGCGCCGCATCGGCACACTCATCGCCCGCATTCTGGACAGCATAGAGGACGAGAAGGTGGCGGTGGCCGTACGTCGGGAGGTGGTGGAGCTCGCCAGCAGCTTCCCTGTGCCGGGCATCGCCGCCGCAGCTAGAGACTGAAGCGTCGTCTGGCCGATGAGGGTGGGCAGGCCTTGCCCAGAAGCCGCTTCGCTTGTGAAGGAAGCAGTCGCATGCTATAATTCGCTGCGTTCTATGGTCCGTGGCGGGTGGACTTCGGGTTTCGCCTGCTAGCAGGGAGGAGGGGAGCGAGCCCTTGCGCGATTACGAGATGGTGATGATCATTAGCCCTGATGTTCCGGAGGAGGAAGTGCCCAATACTATCGAGAAGGTGGGGCAGTTCATCACCGGTCGTGGTGGCGAGGTGGCCGAGGTCAATCGGTGGGGCCGAAGGAAGCTGGCCTATCCCATCATGCGGTTCACCGAAGGCAACTACGTTCTTACCCAGTTCAAGCTTGACCCCACACAGGTGTCCGATCTGGAGGCGAGCATGGAGCTGACAGAGGAAGTGATACGCCATCTGGTCGTGCGGAGGGAGGAAGGCGAAACCGCCGCCCCCTGAAGTGCGTGAGCGTCTTGGGGTTGAGCGAAAGGAGCCGGCGCGATGGCAGGTCTGAATAAGGTAATGGTTATCGGTAATGTGGGCACCGATCCGGAGATGCGCTACACTGCCAACGGGAGAGCCGTCACGAGCTTCCGCGTGGCTGCCAACCGTAGCTACACCACGCCCGATGGAGAGCGGCGGGAGGAGACCGAGTGGTTCGCAGTGGTGGCCTGGCAGAAACTGGCCGAGCAGTGCAGCCAGTACCTGCAGAAGGGACGGCGGGTCTATGTGGAGGGGCGGCTGCGAACCCACAGTTGGGACACTCCTGATGGTCAACGGCGCTTTCGCACGGAGGTGATTGCCGATAGGGTGCTCTTCCTGGATCGGGCGCCGGGTGTGCCGTTGCCTGAGGAAGGGGAGGCGGAAACGAGGGAGGCCGAGACGACGGAGGCCGAGACGACGGAGGCCGAGGAGTTACCCTTTGAGTAGATGGGTTTGACCGATGGCAACAGAATCAGAAGGACGCCCCCGAGAAGCAGGCGCTGCCGAGTCGGCTAGACGCAGGCCCCGCGGGCGGTATGGTCGACGGCGCAAGGTCTGCATGTTCTGTGTGGACCACGTCACGGTTATCGACTACAAAGACGTTGGCAAGTTGCGTCGCTTTTTGTCGGATCGTGCGCGCATCGAGCCCAAGAGGAAGCTGGGGACCTGCGCCAAGCATCAGAGGGCTCTATCGCAGGCCCTGAAGCGGGCCAGGCATTTGGCTCTTCTGCCCTACACGGCAGAGCACATTCGCGCAGCGGGATCTTCCTCTTCACGCCAGTAGCTGGCGCTGTCCAAGCTGGGACGGTGGGGGAGGGTTTCGGTGCGCTTGTTCGTCCGTTATCGTTGAGGGAGTCTTACCCTTGGTCAAGAAGAGACGACAGAGACCGCTGCCCATCCCGCCGCGCCCGCGGCGGCGGCCCTGGAGCCGCGAGTTTCGGCGCCAGGTGGCGGTTATCACTGCTTTTGGGCTGTTTCTGGTGGTCATCTTTGGGTTCCTCGGCTACGCTTTGGTCTTTCAACCCTGGTACGAGGAGCATGTCCAGCGTCCTGGCTCCGAGGCGCTTCAGGTAGGCGAAACCACGGTTGATCTCGACTACTTCGCCCGCCGTCTTAGGCTCCTGGTGGCTGAGTACGGCCTTCAAGAACAGCCCCAGCAGGCCTCTCTGGCCGTTAGCCTGATGGTGAATAGTCTGGAGAGCGAAGAGCTGCTGCGGCAGAGAGCACCCGCCGACCTGGGCGTGTCCGTGACGCCGGAGGAGATCGAGCTGGGGATCGGTGATCGGTTGGGCCTGACGCAGAGCGCTCCCGACGCATTCGCCGCCGCCTTGGAGCAGGAGTTGAAGAGGAGCGATCTCTCGGAAGAGGAGTATCGACAGATGATAGAGACCGACCTTCTAAGCCGCAAGGTGCAGGAGGTGTTCTCCCTGTCCGTGCCCGAGACCACGGAGCAGGTAAGGATGCGCCAGATCCTGGTGGGCACAGAGGATGAGGCCCGCTCGGTGCTGGAACGACTGGATGCTGGCGAAGACTTCGGCGACCTGGCCCGCGAGCTTTCCCTGGACAGCGCGACCAAGGAGGAGGGCGGTGAGCGGGGCTGGCTGGGCGGCGCCACGGAGGACGAAGGGCGCGAGCGGGGCTGGCTGGCCCGCGACGAGCTGAACCTATCGTACGCCGTCAAGGTGTTCGATCTGGAGGTGGGTACTCTCAGCCAGCCTATCCCTGCGCCGGGCGGCTACTTCCTCTTTGAAGTAGAGGAGAAGGAGGCCAAGCGGGAGGTGACGCCGGAGCAGCAGAGCCGCATGAGCAGCAGCTACTTCTCCCTTTGGCTGAATGAGCAGCGGACTCTCTTCGCTGTGCCTGAGCTCCAGCCTCTACTACTAGACGCGGACAAGCTCCAGTGGGCAGTCGACAAGGCTTTCGGCTAGTAGGATAGGAAACGATGGCGGGACAGGAGCAGATACAGATCGCTTTGCTGGGCCTGGGGGTGATAGGGAGCGGCGTGGCCCGTACCCTCCTGGAGAAGGGGCCAGCCTACGCCGAGCAACTGGGGTTTCGCCTAAACCTGCGCCACGTCCTGGAGCGCGACCTCTACAAGGCTGATGGCGTGCCCGTGGACCGCCGCCTGGTTACCGACGACGCGCGTGTTGCGCTGGGCGACGAAGCCGTCGATATCGTCATCGAGGTGCTGGGTGGCGAGCGGCCGGCCTATGATTTCATCAAGGAAGCCCTTCTCTCCGGCCGCTACGTGGTGACCGCCAATAAGGAGGTCATGGCCAAGCATGGCCTCGAGCTTTTGACCCTGGCCCAGGAGCATGGGGTGGATATCCTCTTCGAGGCCAGCGTCGGCAGCGGCACGCCCATCATCGGTCCTCTGAGACGCGACCTCTCGGCCAACGAAATCACCTCCATTCGGGCTATCATCAACGGCACCACGAACTATATTCTGACCCGCATGAGCAAAGAGGGGCTGGACTTCCAGGAGGCGCTGAAGCAGGCTCAGGCCCTGGGCTACGCCGAGGCTGATCCCACCAACGACGTGGAGGGGTTCGATGCCGCCTACAAGGTGGCCATCCTGGCCAGCCTGGCCTTCCACACTCATGTCCAGCCAGACGATGTCTACCGCGAAGGGATCACCAGCCTCAACGCCCGCGACTTCCGCTACGCTCACGACCTGGGCTATGCTATCAAGCTTCTGGCCGTGGCCAGAACGGGGGAGGACGGCGTGGACGTCAGGGTGCACCCGGCGTTTGTGCCCAAGGAGGAGCTTCTGGCCAGCGTGGACGGGGTGCTCAACGCCGTTCAGGTGGAGGGCGATCTGCTGGGGCGGGTGCTCTTTCAAGGGCCGGGGGCAGGCCCCCTTCCGACGGCCAGCGCTATCCTGGCCGACGTCATGGACGCCGCTTATAGCGTGGCGGCGGCCAAGGCCGGTCGAAGGGGAGATCGGCCGCCCTGGCGGGCGGGCCGGCCGCTGCCCATAAAGCCGATTGCCGAACTGACCACTCGCTACTATCTGCGCATGGAGGTGGCCGATCAGCCCGGCGTGTTGGGTCAGATCGCCCGCTGCTTCGGCGACAACGGCGTAAGCATCGCTTCGGTGATCCAGAAGGAGAGCGATGAGGCGGGTCAGACGGCGGAGTTGGTGATCATGACCCACGTCGCGCGTGAGGAATCGGTGCAGAAGACCATCAAGGAGGCAGGCAAGCTAGCGGTGGTGAGCCGCATCGGCAATCTTCTGCGGGTGGAAAGCTGACCGGCCTAGCGGCAGGCAGGGGGGATATCGATGGGTGCGGACAAGAAGCAGCCAAAGGCCGATCCTTCTCCGGCGGAGGCGACAACCGCGCCGGCTGGTGCGGTTTCCTGGCTGGAGGAGGAGCTGCGGCAGGCCAAGAGCCAGCTCTACAAGCTGCAGCAGCAGGTGGAGCAGGCGCAAAACCAGCTGTGGAACCTGGCGGAGAGTGTGCAGAAGGGGGAAGATGTGCTTTCCGCCCTGGCCTCCCATCTTACAGCCTTCCCCCACCTACAGGACGAGGTGCGCCAGGCCAGGGAACAACTGGGGCGCCTGCAGGAGCGTCAACTGGCCAATCAGAGCCGCATCGAGGAGATGATGCGGCAGCAGCAGGCGGCGGCGGAGCGGGAGAGGGAGGAGCACAGCGCATCCCTGCGCCGCCTGGAGGCCGCGGAGAGGCTGGCTCAATCTTACGAGGGGCGCATGCTGGCCGTGGAGGAGGGTGGACGCCGCTTTCGGGACGATGCCTCTCTCTTGGAGAAGCGGTTGGAGGCTGCGGATAAGGGCATCGAGGAGATGGCGACGAAGACGGGTCGCCACAGCGAGGCTGTCAAGCGTCTGGAGGATGAGGCGAGACGTCTGCACACTGAGACGGACGCCTTGACCAAGCAGGACTCCATCCTCTCTGAGCGGGTGCAACTCTTGGTGGAGCAGGTGCGTCGCCTGGGAGAGCAGGTGACCATCATGAGCGACGACCATGTGGTCCACCAGGAGCTAGCGGATGTTCAGGAGCGCGGGCGCACGGAGAGGCAGCGCCTGGAGGAGCGGCTGAAGGCTCTGGAGCAGGTGCTGGGAGAGCAGCAGCAGCGCGCCGAAGACCATGCTCGTGCCCTGGAGCTGGTGGAGAGCAAGAGCCAGACGCAGATGGAGCGCCTGGCGGTGTTTCAGCAGCAAATCCGTGAACAGCGCCAACAGGTGGTGGACTACCTGCGCAAGTCGAGCCAGTTCCAGGAGCGCCAGAAACGCCGCCAGTTGGCTGCCATGGAACAGGAGCTGAAGGAGATGAAACAGCGTGGCCTCAAGCTGGGCGGCGAGTGATCGACTTGGCGTACTGCGCCGCTATCGGGACTACCTGCCGATAACGGAGGCCACCCCCCTTGTCTGCATGGGGGAGGGGGAGACGCCTCTGGTGCGCTCGCAGCGGCTGGAGGCCCGACTCGGCTGTGGTCCCCTCTACTTCAAGCTGGAGAGCTGCAACCCTACCGGCTCCTTCAAGGACCGCGGGATGGTGGTGGCGGTGGCCAAGGCGATAGAGGAGGGCCAAAAAGCGGTGCTCTGTGCATCCACGGGCAATACCAGCGCCGCTGCCGCAGCCTATGCCGCTCACTGCGACCTGAGGGCCCATGTTCTGGTGCCAAAGGGTAATATCGCCCAGGGGAAGCTGGCCCAGGCGGTGGCTCATGGTGCCCAGGTCATCGCTGTGGACGGCAACTTCGACCAGGCCCTGTCACTGGCGCGGGCGATCACCGACAAGCATCCCATTGCCCTGGTCAACTCCCTCAATCCCTATCGGCTGGAGGGCCAGAAGACGGCCGCCTTCGAGATCATTGATCATCTGGGGGATACCCCCAACTATCTGTTCATTCCGGTGGGCAATGCTGGCAACATCACCGCCTACTGGCGGGGTTTCGTGGAGTATCAGCAGAGGGGAAAGGCTACCAAGAGGCCGCGGATGATGGGCTTCCAGGCAGAGGGGGCGGCTCCCATCGTTTTGGGGAGGCCGGTGGAGAAGCCGGTGACGGTGGCTACGGCCATACGCATCGGCAATCCGGCGAGCTGGAAGGGGGCTGAGGCCGCGCGCGACGCCTCGGGCGGCGTGATAGAGGCGGTGAGCGATGAGGAGATCCTGACGGCCTACCGCCTGCTGGCCCAGGAGGAGGGCATCTTCGGCGAGCCAGCCTCGGCGGCCTCGCTGGCGGGTCTGTTCAAGATGAGCCGCCAGGGGCTGGACTTCGGCAACAGCACCATCGTCTGCATCATCACTGGGAGCGGCCTCAAGGACCCGGAGACAGCCATGGCTATCCCCACCGAGGTGCGCGAGGTGCCGGTCGAGCTGACGGCTGTAGAGAAGGCCATCGGGGTGGCATAGGTGCATACCTTACCCTTGTACTGATTCATCGTGGGAGGAGACGTGATAGATCGCGCCAGGATCGCTGAGGCGATGCGACAGATCATCGAGGCCATCGGCGAGGATCCCGAGCGGGAGGGCCTCGCCGAGACGCCTCGGCGTATCGCCGAGATGTATGCTGGGCTCTTCTCTGGCCTCGACCGGGACCCTCTGGAGGTGCTGCGAGGCGGCTTCCGGGAGGAGAAGGATGAGCCGGTAGTCCTCAGGGATGTCCCCTTCTACTCCCTGTGCGAGCATCATTTTCTCCCCTTCTACGGAGTGGCCCACGTGGGCTACATCCCCAATGGTCGCCTGGTGGGTATCAGCAAGATCGCGCGGGCGCTGGACATTCTCGCCAGGAGGCCCCAGGTTCAGGAGCGTCTGACGCGGCAGCTGGCCGATTGCATTCTGGAGGCGCTGGATGCCGACGGTGTGGGGGTTGTGCTGGAGGCGGAGCATCTGTGCCTGAGCATGCGGGGCGCCCACAAGCCGGGTACGCGAGTGGTGACGTTGGCAGTGCGGGGGCCCTTTCGCAAGGGGATATTCGCTCGCTCTGAGTTCCTGGCTATGGTGCAGGGAAGATGAGACATGGCATGGAGCAGTCCTCCGTCACCCTGCTCTGCTGAGGCCACGCTCTCGACGTCTGCTCGTAGGTGAGCGGTCCCCACAGCTAATCGGGCGTGTGAGTGCTCTTGACAGAGTGCGAACTTTGATATAGTCTAACGTTGGCGTCTGGCGTCCATTGCGTATATACGCTATACGTAAATACGTGCAGGTCGAAAGACCCGAAAGTGACAACGGTCGGCGGACAGCTAGGGGCTGAAGCCTCACCGCCGACTGGCTCAGGAATAAGGCTTTCGGCCTTTTTCGCTGTGTTTTGAGGGGGAGGATTTGCCCACCATAAATCAGTTGGTGCGGAGGGGGCGTAAGAAGCTGGTCAGAAAGACCAAGGCGCCAGCCCTGCGCTTTTCCTACAACGCTTTGAGGAATAGGCTGGTCCGGGCGCAGGGGGCTCCTCAGAAGCGGGGTGTCTGCGTCCAAGTGCGGACGGTGACTCCCAAGAAGCCCAACTCCGCCTTGCGCAAGGTAGCGCGGGTGCGTCTGACCAACGGGATGGAGGTTACGGCCTACATCCCTGGCGAGGGGCACAGCCTTCAGGAGCACTCGGTAGTGCTCATCCGGGGAGGGCGAGTGAAGGACTTGCCGGGGGTGCGCTATCATATCATCCGCGGTGCCCTCGATTCCCAAGGGGTGGTGGGGCGGAAGCGTAGTCGCAGCAAGTACGGCACCCGTCGCACGGAGGAGATCAGGTAGGGCAGGCAGAGCGATGCCGAGGCGAGGCAAGGTCATCCGTAGGCGGGTATCGCCTGATGCCAGGCACAATAGTGTCTGGTTACAGATGTTCATCAACAAACTGATGAGGGACGGTAAGAAGAGTACCGCCGAGCGGGTAATGTACGGCACTCTGGACATCATCGAGCAGCGGGCTCACCGCAACCCTGTGGAGGTATTCGAGCAGGCGATACGCAATGCCAAGCCTATTCTGGAGGTGCGGCCTCGGCGTGTAGGTGGGGCCACCTATCAGATCCCTCTGGAGGTGCGGCCGGAGCGGCAGATGGCATTGGCCATACGCTGGCTTTTGACGGCGGCGCGTGCTCGCACGGGGAGGCCGATGGCTGAGAGGCTAGCCGCTGAGCTGATGGATGCTGCCAGCGGCCAGGGCGTCACCATCAAGCGCCGGGATGACACCCACCGCATGGCTGAAGCCAATAAGGCCTTCGCTCACTACCGATGGTAACCTCTGTGTAGCGGCCGCACCTATGAACACCTAACGTTTCCCCTCTTCCTAATGATCTTGAGATAAAGCCATGACTAAGTCTGCGCTCATCGAAAAGGTTCGCAACATAGGGATCATCGCTCACATAGATGCGGGCAAGACGACCGTTACCGAGCGTATCCTCTTCTACACCGGCCGTACCTACAAGATCGGCGAGGTGGATGAGGGGACGGCCGTGATGGATTGGATGGTCCAGGAGCGGGAGCGAGGGATTACTATTACCGCTGCCGCTACCACGTGCGAATGGGCAGGGCACATGATCAACATCATGGATACGCCTGGCCATGTGGACTTCACGGTGGAGGTGGAGCGCAGCCTGCGGGTCTTGGACGGCGGCATTGTGCTGTTCGACGCTGTGGCTGGCGTCCAGTCGCAGTCGGAGACGGTATGGCGGCAGGCCGATCGCTATCACATCCCCCGTATCTCCTTCGTCAACAAGATGGACCGGGTGGGGGCCGACTTCTGGCGCACGGTGGGCATGATCCGCGACAGGCTGGTAGCGCGGCCGCTACCCATCCAGATCCCTCTGGGCGTGGAGGAGAAGCACCTGGGGGTCATCGACCTGGTGAAGGAGGTGGCCTGGCTCTTCCCCGCTGACAAGGACGAGGAGCCTGTCAAGGTCCCCCTGCCTGAGAGGTACGGCGAAGATCGAGACGGCTGGCCTGAGGAGTTCATGGCTGCCCTGCCGAAGGCGGGCGCAGTAGCTCCAGGGGCAGGCGAGCTCATTATCAGCTCGCTGGGGGAAGCGAGGATACGCCGGGAGGAGCTCGTCGAGGCGGTGGCCGAGCTGGACGACCAGCTGCTCATCAGCTACCTGGAAGGGCGCCACATACCAGCCGCCGAGCTGGACAAGGCTGTCCGCCGTGCCACCCTGGCCAATGTGGTCACTCCTGTCCTCTGCGGCAGCGCCATGCGCAACAGGGGCATTCAGCCCCTGCTGGACGCGGTGATCGACTACCTGCCGGCACCAGTGGATGTGCCACCCATCAAGGGTGTCCATCCCAAGACGGGGGAGACGATCGAGCGGCAGGCTGCCGGCGATGAGCCGTTCGCCGCCCTGGCCTTCAAGATCGTGGCCGATCCCTATGTGGGGCGTTTGTCCTATTTTCGGGTCTATTCTGGCAAGGTTAGCCAGGGCTCTCTGGTCTACAACAGCACCCGCGGCGAGCGGGAGCGTATTGGCCGCCTGCTGCGCATGCACGCTCAGCGTCGAGAGGACATTCAGGAGACGTACGCGGGCACGGTCGTAGCGGCCGTCGGTCTCAAGAATACCTTCACCGGCGACACCCTCTGCGATAAGAGCCATCCCATCCTGTTGGAGGCCATCAAGTTCCCCGAGCCGGTTATCTCCGTAGCCCTTGAGCCCAGAACCAAAGAGGACCAGGACCGCATGAGCGAAACGCTGGGGCGGCTGTCGGAGGAGGACCCCACCTTTCACGCCCGCTATGACGCTGAGACGGGCCAGACGATCATCTCCGGCATGGGCGAGCTGCACCTGGAGGTCATCGTCGACCGGATGATGAGGGAGTACCGGCTAGAAGCCAATGTGGGCAAGCCGGAGGTGGCTTACAAGGAGGCCATCACCCGTCCGGTCAAGATCGAGGGTCGATTCGTCCGCCAGACAGGCGGCCGCGGCCAGTACGGCGTGGTGGAGTTGGAGGTGGCTCCCCGCGAGCGGGGCGCTGGCTTCCAGTTCGTGAACAAGATCGTCGGCGCGGCCATCCCCCGCGAGTTCATCGCGCCGGTGGAGCAGGGGGTGAAGGAAGCCCTGGAGACGGGCGTTCTGGCTAACTACCCGGTGGTGGATGTGGAAGTGATGCTGGTGGATGGTAGCTATCATCCGGTGGACTCCTCCGAGCTGGCCTTCCGGATGGTCGGCTCGATGGCCATGCGAAAGGCCCTGTCGCGGGCCAAGCCCATCTTGCTGGAGCCGATCATGGAGGTAGAAGTGGCTACGCCGGAGCAGTTCTTCGGCGACGTGCTCGCCGACGTGAACGCCCGCCGTGGCCACGTGACCATGGTCGACCAGCGGGGCCATATGCGGTTGATTCGGGCCGTGGTGCCCCTGGCCGAGACTTTCGGCTATGCCACCGGGCTGCGCTCCTTGACGCAAGGTCGGGCTACCTACACTATGGAGTTCGACCACTACGAGGAGGTGCCGAGCTCGGTGGCCGAGACGCTGCTGGGGCGGGTGAGAGGATACGTGAGAAGGTAGGGCATGCCCAGACAGAGAATACGCATTCGGCTGAAGGCCTACGATCATCGCATTCTGGATCAGTCCGCCGCCCTCATCTGCGAGGCGGCGGAGAGGACGGGGGCGGTGGTGGCTGGTCCTGTGCCTCTGCCCACCGAGATCAGGAAGTTTTGCGTTATCCGCTCGCCGCACGTTGACAAGGACTCGCGGGAGCAGTTCGAGATTCGCACTCATAAGCGACTTATCGACATTATGGAACCCACATCCAAGACGGTGGACGCACTGATGCGCTTGCAGGTGCCTGCGGGTGTGGATATCGAGATCAAGCTGTAGTCATGATCGAAGGGCTTTTGGGCCGCAAGCTGGGTACGCTGGAAATCTTCGACCGCGACGGCACGGTGGTGCCAGTGACGGTCATCGAGACTGGTCCCTGCACCGTCCTTCAGGTGAGGACCAAGGACCGCGATGGCTATGAGGCCGTCCAGTTGGGCTTCGGGGCGCGAAGGCATGTCAATGAGCCGATGAAGGGGCACTTCAAGGGCCTGGGCTCCTTCCGCTACCTGCGGGAGTTCCGGGTGGACGAGATCGGCCAGTGGCAGGTAGGCCAGCGAGTGGGCGCAGAGATCTTCGAGCCCGGCGACCTGGTGGACGTGAGCGGCATCTCCAAGGGTCGTGGCTTCGCTGGCGTGATGAAGCGTCACGGTTTCCATGGCGGGCCCAAGACTCACGGCCAGTCGGACCGCGGTCGCTCTCCCGGGTCGATTGGAGCCAGCGCCAGCCCGGGGCGGGTCATCAAGGGCATGAAGATGGCCGGTCATATGGGCGCCACGAAGGTTACGGTGCGCAACCTGGAGGTGGTGGACTCCAATCCGGCTCGGGGTGTCATCATGGTCAAGGGCTCTGTACCCGGGGCCAAGGACGGGCTTTTGCGCATTCGCCTGGCCCGCAAGCAGGCCGTGAAGCGGAGGGTGGCTGAGAGGAAGGCCGAGGAGGCGGAGCCGGAGGAGAAGAGGGCTGAAGAGCCGGTGGCCGAGGAGGCGGTGGCTGAAGAGCCGAGGGCGGAGGAGCCGCCGGCCGAGGAGCCGAGGGCGGAGGAGCCGTCGACTGAGGAGCCATCGGCTGAAGAGCCGGTGGCCGAGGAGGCGGTGGCTGAAGAGCCGAGGGCGGAGGAGCCGAGGGCTGAAGAGCCGCCGGTCGAGGAGCCGTCGACTGAGGAGCCGTCGGCTGAAGAGCCACCGACTGAGGAGACAGAGAGCGAGAAGTCGTGAAGCTTCCCGTATACAGCGCCAAGGGAGCCAAGTTGAAGCCCATCGCGGTGGATGACCAGGTATTCGCCATCAAGCCAAACCTGGCGGTGGTGCATCAGGCCTTTGTGGCGCAGCGGGCCAATCAGCGGGCTGGCAGCGCCAGCACCAAGACGCGGAGCGAGGTGCGAGGCAGCACCGCCAAGATTCGTGTTCAGAAGGGCACTGGCCGGGCGCGGGCAGGGCCCGCTAGTGCGCCCCAGCGTCGGGGCGGCGGTGTCGCCTTCGGGCCCAAGCCTCGCAGCTACCGGCAGGCGTTGCCCAAGCGTATGAAGCGGCTGGCCATCCGCTCGATGCTATCGGGCAAGGTGGCCGATGGCCGCCTGGTGGTGGTGAAGGAGCTGGCTCTGGAGAATCCGCGCACCAAAGACATGGTGAGCGTTCTGGCGAACCTCGGTATCGAGCGCTCGGCGCTCATCGTCACCGGAGAGCCGGACCGCAATGTGCATGTGAGCGCGCGTAACATACCGAAGACGAAGGTTCTGCCCGCCGCCTACCTGAACGTGGTGGACATGCTGAGCCATCGCGTTCTGGTGATGACGGTGGCGGCGGTGCGTCGCTGCGAGGCCCTTTGGGGCGGCGATCGCGCCGGGCAGCGGCGACCGAAGACCAGCGTGGCTGTCGGCGGGCAGGAGGCGAGCCAGGATGCCTAAGGCCATTCATCCCTATGACGTGATTGAGCGGCCTCTGGTGACTGAGAAGGGGAGCTACCTGCTGGCCGAGAACAAGTATGCCTTTCGGGTGGTCAGAGGAGCCAACAAGACCCAGATCAAGCAGGCTGTGGAGAAGGCCTTCGACGTGCGGGTGGTGGCAGTCAATGTGATGAACGTGAGGGGCAAGCAGCGCCGCTGGGGCAGAAGGACAGTCCTCAGCCCCGCTTGGAAGAAGGCCATTGTCACCCTGGCACCAGGGGACAAGATCGAACTGTTCGAGGGTGTGTAGAGATGGGGATTAAGCAGTACAAGCCAACCTCTCCCGGCCGACGGGGAGCGACCGGCTACACTTTCGAGGAGATAACCAAGAAGAAGCCGGAGAAGTCTCTGACGGTGCCCCTGAAGAAGAAGGCGGGCCGCAACCGTCAGGGACGGATCACCGTGCGCCACCGAGGCGGCGGCGCCAAGCGGATGCTGCGCCTCATCGATTTCAAGCGGGACAAGTTCGGTGTGCCGGGCAAGGTAGCGGCCATCGAGTACGACCCCAACCGCTCGGCGCGCATCGCCCTCGTCCACTACGCCGACGGGGAGAAGCGGTACATCCTCTGGCCGGTGGGCCTGAAGGTAGGCGATACGGTGGTGTCCGGCCCCGAGGCGGAAATACGGCCGGGCAACGCCCTGCCCCTGAGGAGGATACCGGCGGGCACAGCGGTGCACAACGTGGAGCTGTACTTGAAGCGGGGCGGTCAGATAGTGCGCAGTGCCGGTTCCTCCGCCCAGGTGATGGCCAAAGAGGAGCGATACGTGCTCTTGCGCCTACCGTCGGGGGAGATACGGAAGATCCTGGCGGACTGCCTGGCGACTATCGGCCAGGTGGGCAACGTTGAGCACAGCCAGATCAAGCTCGGCCGGGCAGGTCGAGCCCGTCTGATGGGGCGGCGGCCCACGGTACGGGGCTCGGCCATGAGCCCCCGCGATCACCCCCACGGTGGCGGCGAGGGCAAGGCGCCCATCGGTTTGCCCGGGCCCAAGACGCCCTGGGGCAAGCCGGCGCTGGGTTATCGCACCCGCCGGCGCAAAGGGAGCGACAAGTACATTGTGCGACGTCGCCGTGGCAGCTAGGGGGTAAGCGTTGACCAGATCGACCAAGAAGGGGCCATTCGTGGACGCCAAGATGATGAAGAGGGTTGAGGCGGTGCAGCGGTCTGGCCAGAAGACGATCATTCGCACCTGGTCGCGGGCTTCCACCATCATGCCTGAGATGGTGGGCCTGACCATCGCCGTCTACGACGGTCGGCGCCATGTGCCTATCTTCATCACCGAGAACATGGTCGGCCACCGCTTGGGGGAGTTCGCTCTGACGCGCACCTTCCGTGGTCACGGTGGTCGGTCGGAGAAGTTTACCAAGGTGCGCCGGCGGTAGGGATGTAGTATGCAGGTGAGAGCCGTGGCTAGGAACGTGGCCGTATCGCCCAAGAAGATAAGGCTCGTCCTCGAGCAGTTGCCGGGCAGGAGCACGACCGAGGTTCTGGCCCGCCTACGCCACATGCCGTCGCCTCATGCCAGGGTGGTGGCCAAGGTGGTGCGGTCGGCGGTAGCCAACGCTGAGAACAACTACCAGATAGACCCTCGTTACCTGCGGGTCATCGCGGCTTATGCCGGCGATGCGCCCACGATGAAGCGATGGCGGGCACGCCCGCGTGGTCGTGCTTCGCGCATTCTGAAGCGACGCAGCCACGTTACGGTCGTAGTAGAGGAGGTTGAAGGCTAGCATGGGTCAGAAGGTTCACCCTCACGGTTTTCGCCTCGGCTATATCTACGGTTGGCAGAGCAGGTGGTTCGCCGAGAAGCACTATACCGCGCTCCTGCACGAGGATCTGACCATCCGGCGCACCCTCAGTGAGATGCTGGTCGACGCCGGCGTGTCCAATGTGGAGATCGACCGTAACGCCAACCAGGTCACGGTGACCATTCACACGGCACGGCCGGGCATAGTGATCGGTCGCGGTGGCCAGCGGGTAGACGAGGTGCGCAAGGAGCTGGAAAGGCTGACCGGTCGGCGCCTGCGGGTGAACATTGTCGAGATCCGGATGCCGGAGATGGACGCTGCCCTGGTGGCGAGGGCGGTGGCGGATCAGCTGGAGCGACGGGTGTCCCATCGGCGGGCGATGAAGCAGGCAGTGGCCCGAACTATGCAGCGAGGGGTGGAGGGTATCAAGATCAGGGTGGGAGGGCGCCTGGGTGGCAGTGAGATGTCGCGGACGGACACGGAGATGGTGGGGCGAGTGCCCCTGCATACCCTGAAAGCAGACATCGACTACGGCACCGCCGAGGCCCACACCACCCTCGGTCGCATCGGTGTGAAGGTTTGGATTTATAAGGGCGATATTGCGCCCGAGGTTAAGGAAAGAGCAGAAGAGGAGGCATCCCCCTCGCCCAGCGCTGGGGAGTGAGCAGCCATGCTGCAGCCTAAGCGAGTGAAACATCGGAAGGTTCATCGAGGCCACCGCAGGGGCAAAGCCAGTGCCGGCAACAGCCTGACCTTCGGGGAGTTCGGCCTTCAGGCCCTGGGACACACCTGGATGACCGCTCGCCAGATCGAGGCCGCCCGTCGAGCGATCACTCACCACATCCGGCGTGGCGGCAAGGTGTGGATCTGCGTCTTCCCCGATAAGTCGGTCACTAAGAAGCCAGCGGAGACGCGGATGGGCAGCGGCAAGGGTGCCCCCGACCACTGGGTGGCAGTGGTGAGGCCGGGGAGGATGCTGTTCGAGATCGCTGGCGTGCCGGAGGATGTGGCACGAGAGGCCATGCGCTTAGCCTCTCACAAGCTGCCTATCTCCACCCGGGTGGTGGCTCGCGAGGCGGCGGTTTAGGGATTAGCGGTGACAAGGGTTAACCGAAAGGCAGACGAGATTCGTCACCTCTCCGATGGCGACCTGGCCAAGGAGCTGGAGGGGGCGCATCGGCGTCTGTTCTCGCTGCGCCTGCGCTGGATGACTCGGCAGGAGTCTAACTACCGGCTGATCAAGCAGGTGAAGCGGCGGATAGCTCGGCTGAAGACGATCGAGACGGAGCGGCAGTTGGCGGCCGGGGCGGCCGCTGAGAAGGAGTAGGATGGCAGAAGTCCGCTACGGTGGCCGGAAGACGCGTGTGGGGGTGGTCGTCAAAGACAGGATGTCGAAGACGGTAGTAGTGGCAGTGGAGGCCTTCAAGCACCACCGTTTGTACAAGAAGCTCATCCGGCGGGCGAAGCGCTACAAGGCCCACGATGAGGAGAACGCCTGCCAGGTGGGCGATAAGGTGCTCATCGTGGAGACGCGGCCTCTATCGCGGGACAAGCGCTGGCGGGTGGCCGAGATCCTGGTCACCGCTGCTCTGCCCGAGGAAGAGAAGGCCATCATCGAGGAGGAAGAGGCTGCGGAGCTGAGGGAGCTGGAGGAGGCAACGGCTGCTGAAGCCCCGCCGGCGGCAGAGGAAGAGGAGCCGGTGGCAGAGGAGAAGGTGCCGGAGGCCGTAGAGGAAGAGCAGCCGGCGGCACAGGAAGAGGCGCCGGAGGCGGTAGAGGAAGAGCAGCCGGTGGCAGAGGAGAAGGCGCCGGAGGCCATAGAGGAAGAGGAGCCGGCGACAGAGGAGGAGGCGCCGGAGGCGGTAGAGGAAGAGAAATCGCAGGCTGAGGAAGGGGAGCAGCCTGAAGAGGAAGAAACGAAGGAATCATGATCCAGTCGTCTACGCGTCTGAAGGTGGCCGACAACACTGGCGCCCGCCAGATCATGTGCATTCGGGTGCTGGGTGGTTCACGCCGTCGCTATGCCCGCGTGGGCGACGTTTTTGTGGGTACGATCAAGCAGGCTGTTCCCGGCTCTTCAGTGAAGAAGGGCGAGGTGGTCAGGGCGGTGGTGGTGCGGGTGGCTAAGGGCTACGGCCGCCCCGATGGCAGCCACATCCGGTTCGATGAAAACGCGGCTGTCATCCTGGCCGATAACCTCAATCCGAGGGGCACGCGCATCTTCGGGCCGGTGGCTCGCGAGCTGCGGGAGAAGAACTTCATGAAGATCGTGTCCTTGGCGCCGGAAGTGGTGTAGGCATGGCCAAGATCAGGCGCGAAGACACAGTGCTGGTCATTAAGGGTAAGGAGAGGGGTAAGACGGGCGTGGTCCGTCAGGTGATACCTCGCCAGAGGCGGGTCATTATCACCGGTGTGAACATAGTGAAGCGTCACATGCGACCGCGCGCCGACCGCCCGGGAGGGATCATTGAGAGGGAGGCGCCCATCCACGTGTCTAACGTGATGGTCATCTGCAAGAGCTGCAACAAGACAACGCGGGTGGGCTTGCGCATTCGTGAGGGCGGCGGCAAGGTGCGCTTTTGCCGGCATTGCGACCAGCCTCTGGACTAGGAGTAATAGTGATGGCGCCCAGGCTCAAAGAGCGATACCGAGAGGAAGTGATACCGGCCCTCGTGAAGGAGTTCGGCTACGAGAACGTAATGCAGGCACCCCGTTTGGAGAAGATCGTGATGAACGTGGGGATGGGAGAGGCCATCCAGAACGCGAAGGCGCTGGACTCGGCGGCTGAGGACGTGAGCACCATCACCGGCCAGAGGCCGGTGATCACCCGCGCCAAGAAGTCCATCGCTGCCTTTAAGGTGCGCAAGGGGATGTCTATCGGTATTAGCGTGACGGTGCGGGGTGACCGCATGTACGAGCTGTTCGACCGTATGGTGAACGCCGCCCTGCCCCGCATTCGCGACTTTCAGGGGGTTTCACCCTACTCCTTCGATGGCCGCGGCAACTACAGCCTGGGCATCAAGGAGCAGTTGATCTTTCCAGAGGTGGACTACGATAAGATCGACCGCATTCGCGGCTTTCAGATGACGGTGGTGACCACCGCCAGGAGCGATGAGGAGGGCAAGCGGCTACTGGAGCTGTTGGGCATGCCCTTCGCCCGTAGCTGAGCCTGCTTGGCGGCAGGCAGGGCAAGGAGGGAGCGTTGACCCGTAAGGCCCTTTATATCAAGGCCTTCGATAAGGAACCGAAATACAAGGTGCGGCGGATTAATCGCTGCAGGCTGTGCGGGCGGCCGCGGGCCTATATGCGCCGGTTTGCCCTCTGCCGTATCTGCTTCCGTGAGCTGGCGCTAGAGGGTAAATTGCCCGGGGTCAAGAAATCGAGCTGGTAGGGAGCGATAGACATGGTGACCGACCCCATTGCCGATTTGCTGACGCGCATTCGCAATGCGCTGGTGGCTGGGCACGAGGTTGTTCAGGTACCATCCTCCAAGATGAAGATCGCTATCGCTGATGTGCTCAAGAAGGAGGGCTTCATCAGCGACTTCGAGGTAGTGCCTGAGGGTGTCAAGAGGAGCATCCGCATCGGCCTGGCTTACGGTGGCAAGAAGGAGCCCATTATCAGCGGTTTGCGGCGGGTAAGCAAGCCCGGCCTGAGGGTGTATGTGCAGAAGCGGGAGATCCCGCGCGTCTACGGCGGCCTGGGCATCGCCATCCTCTCCACGCCTCAGGGGATAATGACTGGGCAGGAGGCCTGGCGCCGGAAGGTGGGTGGCGAGGTCCTCTGCTACGTGTGGTAGGGAAGAGAAGGTAATGTCTCGCGTAGGCCGACAGCCGATAGTCGTTCCCTCGGGGGTGAAGGTGAACATCGAGGGTGACCGAGTGACCGTAACTGGCCCCAAGGGGGAGCTCAGCCGCCAGTTTCACCCTGACATTAGCATTCGTCTGGACGATGGGCAGCTCTTGGTCGGCCGATCCAGCGACCGGCCCCAGCATCGCTCGCTGCACGGCCTGACTCGCAGTTTGCTGGCGAACATGGTCACCGGCGTGACCGAAGGGTTCGCCAAGATGCTGGAACTGCACGGGGTGGGCTATCGAGCCCGGATGGAGGGGCAGAAGCTGGTGCTTCAGGTGGGCTACTCGCAGCCGGTGGAGATAACGCCGCTGCCGGGGATCACCCTGACGGTGGAGGGCACGAGTCGGGTGAGGGTTCAGGGCATAAGCAGGGAGCTGGTGGGCCAGGCGGCGGCCGATATTCGTGCTGTGCGCCCGCCGGACCCGTACAAGGGCAAGGGCATCCGCTATCAAGACGAGAGGGTCCGCCGCAAGGCCGGCAAGGCGGGCAAGGCGATTAAGCACTAGTCATGAAGGCAAAGAAGACAGCGCGAGCAGCCCGTGTGCGGCGCCATCGGCGCGTGCGCCGGAAGGTAGTGGGCACCGCCGAGAGGCCGCGATTGTGTGTCTTTCGCAGCCTCAATCACATTTATGCCCAGGTGATCGATGATGAGGGCGGCCACACGCTGGTAGCAGCCTGCGACCTGGAGGCGGACATCCGTAAGCAGGGCAACGGCAAGCGCAAGGCAGAGGTAGCCAGCCTTGTGGGCCAGCGATTGGCTGAGCGTGCTCTAGAGAAGGGGATCGGGACGGCGGTGTTCGACCGCGGCGGCTACAAGTTTCACGGTCGGGTCAAGGCCCTGGCTAATGCCGCTCGCCAGGGCGGGCTCGTGTTCTAGGGATGGGGGAGAGATGTCCAATCCCAGGAAGTATATAGCCACTGCCCAGAAGATCGACCCTCTGGAGCTGGAGCTGGCGGAGAAGGTGGTGTTCATTAACCGAGTGGCCAAGGTGGTCAAGGGTGGCCGCCGCTTCCACTTCACCGCTGTCGTGGTGGTGGGCGACAATCAGGGCCACGTGGGAGCGGCGATAGGCAAGGCCAAGGAGGTGCCGGAAGCCATTCGGAAGGCTACCACCGCAGCCCGCAAGAACCTGATAAGGGTTCCCATCAAGGGGACGACCATTCCCCATGAGATGCTGGTCCGCTTTGGCGCTGCCAAGGTGCTCATCAAGCCGGCGCCGCCGGGCAGTGGCATCATCGCTGGCGGGGGGGTGCGAGCGGTCTTGCAGATGGCGGGCATTAAGGACGTGGTGGCTAAGTGTCTGGGCAGCACCAACGCGGTCAACGTGGTCAAGGCCACCATGCTCGGTCTTTCGCAGATGAGGGATGTCGAGGCGGCGGTGGCGAAACGTCGTGGCCTGGCTGCTAAGGTGTAGGGAGCGATGGTCAAGCTGAGGGTCACCTGGAGGAAGAGCGCCATCGGCTACGCGCCAAACCAGCGGCGGACAATCCGCGCGCTGGGGCTGCGGCGCTTGGGCCAGGTGGTGGAACATAGCGATTCGCCAGCTATGCGTGGTATGATACAAACGGTGCGTCATCTGGTGGAGGTGGAGGAGGTGGGCGAATAGGGATGGAAGCCCACGAGCTAAGGCCTCCTAAGGGTGCTCGCCACAAGCGAAAGCGAGTCGGCCGCGGCGACGGCAGCGGGCACGGTACGTATTCGGGGCGCGGATCGAAGGGTCAGAAGTCGCGTTCCGGCGCCGGGATCCGCCTGGGCTTTGAGGGTGGCCAGACGCCCCTCATCAAGCGTTTGCCTCGGCGGCGGGGCTTCACCAACATCTTCCGGGTGGAGTATGTGTCTGTGAACGTGAAGCAGCTGGAGCGCTTCGAGGCGGGTACAGAGGTAACGCCCCAACTGCTGCGCGAGGTGGGAATCATCAAGACTTTGAGGCAGCCGGTGAAGGTTCTGGGCGACGGCGAGATAACCAAGGCCCTGACGGTACGGGCCCACAGGTTCTCGGCGGTGGCCAAGGGGAAGATCGAGGCGGCCGGAGGAAGCGTCGAGGAGGTAGCTCATGGCACGAGCGCCCACCGTCGCTAGGCCACGGCTTCTCCAGGCTGTGATCGACGCCTTCCAGCAGGCGGACGTTCGCCGGAAGATCGTATTCACTCTGTCGTTGCTGGTGGTGTTCCGCTTTGTGGCCAACCTGCCGCTTCCAGGCGTTGACACCGCTGCCTTGGCGGACATTTTCGAGGGGAATGCCATCCTAGGCTTTCTCAACATCTTCAGCGGGGGTGCCCTGCGGATGATGAGTGTCGCCGCCCTGGGCGTTTACCCCTACGTGACGTCCTCGATCATCATGCAGTTGCTCGTTCCCATAGTGCCCCAGCTTCAGGCTTTGACGAAGGAGGGGGAGCAGGGCCGGCGCCAGATCCAGATCTACACTCACTATCTGACACTACCCATGTGCATTGTCCAGGGCTACGGACAGCTCTTTCTTATCGACAACTTGGGGGGTTTTGGGGCAGGGACAAGGATCGGCCTTACCGGCGATGCTTTGCTGCCCACCCTTTCCATGATTACCACCATGACCGCCGGCACCATGTTCCTGGTGTGGATGGGCGAGTTGATCAGCGAGAAGGGTATCGGCAATGGGATATCGGTGCTCATCTTCGCGGGCATCGTCGCCAGCATACCGCGGATGATCTGGACCGAGGTCTACACCTCGACCGCCATGACGGGCGTTGTGATGCTGGTTGTGTTCATCGTCATGATCCTGGGCATCATCGTATTCTTCCAGGAAGCTCAGAGGCGCATCCCGGTTCAGTACTCCCGCAGCCTGTTCCGGGGCGGGCGGATGTATCGCCAGTCGGGTCAGACCCACATCCCCCTGCGGGTGAACTCGGCAGGGATGATCCCTCTGATCTTCGCCTTCTCCATCGTCATCTTTCCGGCTTACGTCGCCAGCATGTTGAAGGAGGGCCAGACCGGCTTGATAGCCGATGTGGCGGGCAAGATTCAGGGTGTGTTCGACCCCTCAAACTGGGGCTACTGGATCTTTCTGTTCTTTCTGGTGGTGACCTTTGCGTTCTTTTATACGATGGTTATCTTCCAGCAGCAGAACCTGGCGGAGAACCTGCAGCGGCAGGGGGGGTTCATTCCCGGAATCCGGCCGGGGCGCCCCACGGCGGAGTACATTACGCGGGTGCTCATTCGCATCACCTGGGCTGGTGCTCTCTTCCTTGGCTTTGTTGCGGTGATACCCTTCGTTGCCTCGGCCCTTACGGGGGAGCAAGCCCTCAGTCTAGGCCGCGGAGGGGGATTATCCCTGGGCATCACCAGCGCCGGGTTGATCATCGTGGTCGGTGTGGTGCTGGACACCATGCGCCAGTTGGAGGCCCAGTTGCTGATGCGGCAGTATGAGGGCTTCATCCGCTAGGGGGGTAGACGAGGGCCCTTGTACGTTATCCTTTTTGGTGCCCCAGGCGCTGGCAAAGGAACCCAGGCAGCGATTCTGGCCGAAAAGACGGGTTTGGTGCACATCACGACAGGGGAACTGTTCAGGGAGGCCATTAGACAGGAGACGGAACTGGGGAAGCAGGCCAAGCCCTACTACGATCGGGGCCAGCTGGTGCCCGATCAGTTGACCATCGCCATGCTGCTGGAGCGCCTGTCGCAGGGCGACTGCGCTCGTGGATGCCTGCTGGATGGCTTCCCCCGCACGCTGGAGCAGGCGACCGCTCTGGATGAGGCCCTGGCGCAGGAAGGCAAGGCCATCGACAAGGTTGGTTATATTCAGGTGCCGCAGGACGAGTTGTTGAGGCGCCTCTCCGGCCGCTGGAACTGCCGGCAGTGCGGCAGCGTCTATCACGAGCGCTTCCAGCCGCCACGCCAGGCCGGTCGTTGCGACCAGTGCGGCGACGAGCTGTACCAGCGAGAGGACGACAAGCCGGAGACGGCGCGAAGGCGACTGGAGGTCTACTCCCGGCAGACGGCGCCCCTCATCGACTACTATCGGGCCAAGGGCAAGCTGGTGGAGGTAGACGGCGATAAGTCAGTGGAGGAAGTTGCTGAGAACCTGCTGGCGGTTGTGGAGGATCCCTAGGGGGGAGACCACGGGAATCTATGCCTATCGAACTAAAGGGGCTCGAGGAGATAGCCCTGATGCGCCAGGCGGGCCGGGCTGTGGCGGAGGTCTTGGTTATCCTGCGGGAGGAGATTCGACCGGGGCTGATGCTCAAGAAACTGGACGACATTGTGCGGCGGGAGTTCGCAAAGAGAAAGGTGGTTCCCACCTTCCTGCATTATCAGGGCTATCCGGCGCGCGTTTGCGTCTCTGTGAATGATGAGGTGGTGCATGGCATGCCCGATAGGCGCGTCCTTCAGGAGGGCGACATTGTGAGCATCGACCTGGGAGCCACCCGCAAGGGTTTCGTGGGCGATGCCGCCATCACGGTGGGCGTAGGGAGGATAAGCCCTGAGGCCGAGCGCCTTGTGCGGGTAACGGAGGAGGCGCTCTGGCAGGGGATCAAGGCAGCGAAGGCTGGCGCTCGTCTGGGGCAGGTCTCGGCGGCAATTCAGGCTCACGCCGAAGGGAACGGCTTCTCTGTCGTGCGGGAGTATGTGGGCCATGGCGTCGGTCGCAGTATGCACGAGGAACCACAGGTGCCTAACTTCGGCCCGCCCGACCGGGGGCCGCTGCTCCAGAAGGGTATGACCCTGGCCTTGGAGCCGATGGTCACCGCCGGGGATTGGCAAACCAAGAAGGATCCCGACGGCTGGACGGTGCGGACGGCCGATGGCAGCTTTGCCGCCCACTTCGAGCACACGATAGTGATCACTGAGGGCGAGGCGGAGGTACTGACGCTTCCTTGAGGATGCTGGTAAACTATCTGGGGGTGATTGGGTCGCGGAACGCTTATGGGTAAGAAAGAGGCTATAGAGGTCGAAGGCGTAGTCAAACAAGCGCTGCCCAACGCTGTGTTTCGGGTAGAGTTGCCCAATGGGCACCTGGTTCTTGCCCACGCCTCTGGCAAGATTCGGGTACACTACATCCGCATCCTGCCCGGGGATCGAGTGCTGGTGGAGCTGTCGCCGTACGACCTCACTCGTGGTAGGATTACCTATCGGCTCCGCTAGACTTCTCGATAGAAGTAGGACTGACGATGAAGGTACAGGCTTCGGTCAAGCGGCGGTGCGACAAGTGCAAGATAGTCCGTCGCAAGGGTGTTGTGAGGGTGATCTGCGAAAACCCGCGGCACAAGCAGCGCCAAGGGTAGAGGAGGCATTATGGCGCGTATCGCTGGCGTGGACATTCCCAGGGATAAGCGGGTGGATATATCTCTGCGCTACATCTACGGCATAGGGTGCACTCTGGCCCACACCATCTGCGACAGCGCACGAGTGGAGCCCGCTACCAAGGTGCGGGACCTGACTGACGACGAGATCAGCCGCATCCGGGAGTTTATCGATCGCAACTACACGGTGGAGGGCGAGCTGCGCAAGGGGGTGCGGCAGAACATCCAGCGCCTTATCGAGATCAACTGCTATCGGGGGGTGCGCCATCGCCGTGGTCTTCCCGCCCGTGGCCAGCGCACCCGCACCAACGCTCGTTGTAAGCGAGGCCCGCGCAAGACGGTGGCTGGCAAGCGGCGGGCGACGATGACCAAGAAGTAGGACAGCCAGCTGCACGTAACCAGCGAGGAGAGTTATGGCTGAAAGAAAAGGCCGAAGCCGGGCGCGACGGCGGGAGCGCAAGAATATTCCCGTCGGCCGTGCCTACATTCAGTCCACTTTCAACAATACGATCATTACCCTTACCGACCCCAACGGCAACGTCATCGCCTGGGCCAGCGCGGGCACTGCTGGCTTCAAGGGCTCCCGCAAGAGCACTCCCTACGCTGCCCAGATAGCGGCCGATAGGGCGGCCAAGCGGGGGATGGAACACGGCCTGCGCCAGGTGGAGGTCTACGTGAGGGGCCCGGGTAGCGGTCGCGAGGCGGCCATTCGCTCCCTGCAGGGGGCTGGCATTCAGGTGATGAGCATCCGCGACGTGACCCCTGTTCCCCACAACGGTTGTCGCGCGCGGAAACGGCGGCGCGTGTGAGGTGGGGATGTTTCTCTGTGAGGTAGTGAAGGAGAGCTAGTGGCACGGTACACAGGACCTGCTTGTCGGATATGTCGGCGCTTGGCCGAAAAGCTCTATCTCAAGGGGGAGAAGTGCTCCTCCCAGCGCTGTCCCTTTGAGCGCCGTCCCTACGCTCCCGGTCGGCGCTCCATGCGCCGGCGCAAGGTGTCCGACCGTGGCCTTCAGCTGCGTGAGAAGCAGAAAGCGCGCTCCGCCTACGGCCTGCTGGAGCGGCAGTTCCGCCGCTACTACAGGGAGGCGGTGCGGCGCAAGGGCATCACCGGCGAGAATCTGCTGCGTATCTTGGAGATGCGCCTGGACAATGTCGTCTATCGCCTTGGCTTCGCCGGTTCGCGTAACCAGGCTCGCCAGTTGGTGCTGCATGGTCACATCAGCATAAACGGCCGCAAGGCCGATATCCCCTCTCACGTCATCAGAGTGGACGATGTCATCGGTTGGACGGCGAGGGGGGCAAAGAGTGAGATCTTTCAGGTAGTCAAGGAGCAGGTGGCTGATCGGGCCCTCCCGTCCTGGTTGAGCCTGGACGGCGAACAGATGACGGGGCAGGTGCTATCGCCACCGACGATGGAAGACATTGGGGCGAAATTCGACCCGGCTACTGTTGTTGAGTACTACTCTCGTTAGCAACCACTTGTTGTCAGAGTGAGGAGGTGGGTCTAGGTGACCCAGCTAGTCGTTCCCCAGATTGAGATTGTGGAGGGCGACGACAACTATGCGCGCATCGTTGCCGAGCCTCTGGAGCCGGGCTTCGGCACTACCGTCGGCAACGCCTTGAGGAGGATTCTTCTCAGCTCCCTGCCGGGCGCTGCTGTGACCTCTGTGCGCATCGATGGCGTGCAGCACGAGTTCTCTACCATCCCTCATATGAAGGAGGACACCATCGACTTCCTCCTGAACGTGAAGGAGCTGCGTCTGCGCGCTCTGTCCGACCGACCGGGCATGCTCTTGCTGGAGGTGAGCGATCGTGAAGGGGGAGTAACGGCCGCTGACATCCAGGTTTCCCCGGATTATGAGATCCTCAATCCTGAGCTGCACCTGGCCACGCTGGATTCGGCGGAGGGGGAGCTAAGGGTGGAGTTCAACGTGGAGCAGGGCCACGGCTATGTCCCGGCAGGGGGAAGCGATGACCTGCCCATTGGGGTAATCCCCACGGACGCCATCTTTACGCCCGTGCGCAGGGTGAACTATAAGGTGGAGCGCACCCGCGTGGGCCAGGTCAGCAACTATGATCGGCTGGTACTGGAGGTGTGGACCGACGGTACCATCGCCGGCGTGGAGGCCATAAGCCAGAGCGCCGATATCCTCTTGGAGCAGTTCGCCCTGTTCAGTCAGGTGGGTAAGCCGCCGGCGCCGGTGGTGGAACGCGGCCTGGGGGCGGGCACCGTCCTCACGCCCGAGCGCTACAACACGGCCATTGAGGACCTCAGCCTGTCGGTGCGGGCCTACAACTGCCTGAAGCGCAGCGGCCTGATGACGGTGGGGGAGGTCTTGGAGAAGAGCGAGGACGAGCTTTTGGCCCTACGCAACTTCGGCCGCAAGTCCTACGAGGAGCTCAAGTCGCGCCTGCGGGAACTGGACTTCCTGCCCGTCGAGCCGGTGGAGGAAGAGGTGCCGGTGGAGGTCCCCTCGGTCATCGAGGAGGAGGGGTTGCCGGCGGTGATGGGCCGCGGCGAAGAGGCAGCGGTCGTGGCGGCGGAGCCAGTCGCGGGCGCGGGAGAGCCTGCGGCGGGAGCTGAGGAGGCAGCGCCTGCGGAAGCGACGGAGGTGGCGGCGCCGCCGCCTGCTGAGGAGGCGGTGGCCGCACCGGCTGAGAAGGAGGAGGCCAAGGCTAAGGCCAAGGCTAAGGCCAAGGCTAAGGCTAAGGCGGAAGAGGCAGAGCCTGCTGCTGAAGAAGAGGGCGAAGATCTGGCCGAGTGGCAGCGCGCGCTCCTAAAGCTGAAGGAAGAGGCCGGCGAGGAGAAGGAGGAGAAGTAGGGCGACATGGCGCACCGTATCGCCGGACGCAGGCTGAGTCGCTCCACAAGCCATCGTCTGGCCATGTTTCGCAACCAGGTAACCGATCTTCTACGTCACGAGAAGATCGTCACCACCGAGGCCAAGGCCAAGGAGCTGCGGAGCATCGCCGAGAAGGTGATCACGCTGGGCAGGCATGGGACCCTTGTCGCCCGCCGACGCGCGCTGCGCATCGTCAGCGACAAGGATGTGCTGAAGAAGATCTTCGACGAGCTCGGGCCTCGCTATGCCAGCCGACCGGGCGGCTATACTCGCATCGTGAAGCTGGGGTCGCGTCATGGTGATGGCGCGCGCATGGCCCAGCTGGAGCTGGTGGAGGAGGAAGAGGAGGAGGAGGAGGCGTAGGAAGCCTGCCTGCCGGCGGGCGGATGGCGGCTTATTGTGGTGGCCGAGCAGGGCGAGGAGGAAAGGTCCCCTCGGAGAATTGCCCTGGTGGTGGAGTATGACGGAACGGCCTATGGTGGCTCCCAGTATCAGAAGAATAGCCGCACCATCCAGGGAGAGATGGAGAAAGCTCTGAAGAAGCTGACAGGCGAACGAACGAGGCTGGCGCTGGCCGGTCGGACCGACGCCGGTGTCCACGCCAAGGGGCAGATGGTTTCCTTTCGGACGTGGGCGCCCTACGAGGCGGAGGTGTTCGTGCGGGCGTTGAACGCCCATCTTCCTCAGGACATCGTGGTGCGGTCGGCCCGTGAGGTGTCGCTGAGCTTTCAGGTGCGCCGTCAGGCCAAGAGGCGATGGTATCGCTACCTGATCTATAACGGGCGCCAGCGGCCAGCCCTTCGCAGGGGCTACTGCTGGCACGTTGCTCAGCCCCTGGACGTAGAGGCGATGCAGGAGGCAGCGCGGTGCCTTGTGGGCGAGCACGATCTTGCCGCCTTTGCTGCGCCGGCGGCTCCCGGCAGGACGGTGCGAACGGTGTACAGGGCTGAGGTGAGCCGGCGGCGTTCCTGGGTGATGTTCGACATCGAAGCCAACTCGTTCCTTACGCAGCAGGTGCGGCGAACGGTGGGGGCGCTGGTGCAGGTGGGCCTGGGCAAGCGGACGGTGCAGGACTTCCGCCGTTTGCTGGCCTCGGCTAAGAGAGGGGCAGCCACTGAGGCGGCGCCGCCGCGGGGGCTTTGTCTGATGGCTGTAGAGTATGAGGGTTTGAGTGGAAGTGGCGACGAAGAGAACACGGACCTTTAGCCTGAAGGGCGGCGATATCACCCGCGACTGGCTGGTAGTGGACGCGGCCGACCAGACTCTGGGACGTCTGGCCACGCGCATAGCGCGCCTTCTGCGGGGTAAGCACAAGCCCACCTATTCGCCTCATCTGGAGATGGGCGACTATGTCATCGTGGTCAACGCCGCGCGCGTGCGGGTCACTGGAAAGAAGCTAAGCGATAAGGTCTACTATCGCCACTCCGGCTATCCCGGCGGGCTGAAGAGCGTCACCCTGGGCGAGCTGATGGCCACCAGGCCCACGCGGGTCATCGAGATGGCGGTGCGGGGCATGCTGCCCCACAATCGCCTGGGGCGAAAGCTGCTGCGCAGCCTCAAGGTGTACGCCGGGCCGGAGCATCCGCACGAGGCCCAGGTGAAGGGCGGCCAGAAGAAGCAAGAGGCGCCGGGCGAGGCAGACTCCGGCTAGGAGGACGAAGGAAAGTGGTCGAAGAGCAGGTCATCGAGGGGCAGCACTACTACTACGGGACGGGTCGGCGCAAGACGGCGGTGGCCAGGGTGCGCTTGTATCCGGGCACAGGCACCATCGTCATCAACGGCAAGCCCTTCGAGGAGGTGTTCAGCCGACCGGTCTACCAGACGATCGTCCGCCAGCCGTTGCTTCTCACCGAAACGCTGGACAAGTTCAACGTTCAGGTGAAGATAAACGGCGGGGGCAACACCGGTTGGGCCGGGGCCATCGCCCACGGCATCGCTCGGGCGCTGGTGGCCGCCGACGAGCAGTACAAGCCCACCCTCCGCAAGGCTGGTTTCCTCACCCGTGACCCACGGGTGAAGGAGCGCAAGAAGTACGGGCTCAAGCGAGCCCGCAAGGCGCCGCAATACACCAAGCGCTAAAGCTGGGTGGCCTCTTTCTAGGGGCCCTCTGATGGGCGCTCATGGAAAAGGCCACCGTCTTCCGATCGCGCTAGCTCTCTGCCCTCCATGTCCACAATCACCACGGCGTAATCGATTTGGGGATACTCCTCCGTGGGTTGCTCGGGGAACAGCAGGTTGGCGAACTCGATCCTCTGGTAGCCCGCAGGCGTCTCCTCGACGGTTATGCGATAGGTGTTGCCGCTAAGGGTGACATCATTGGCCTTGTGCAGGAGCAGGTACACAGAGATGGATTCTCCTCTCGAGAGGCCAGGCCCAGCATCGCACTGCGGGTCGGGCGGTGATGGTGATGGTGATGGGTCTTCAATTGACCAGAGCCCATGTAGAAATCCTAGGTCGAACCCCTCCGACCCCCCGCCGTGCCAGGCAAAGAAGTCCTGGTAGAAGAATTCTCTCAATTGCTCGGCGTCTCTTTCGGCATACCGGGGGTTACTCCACACCTCGCGAGCCTGCTCCTCCTCGGATGGCCGCGTCCAGGTGCCTAAGGAATGACACACTCTGAAGGGAACCTTCTCGCCTGAACCGGGCTCGCCCTCCCCGCTCGTTCCGCAGGCAGCTCCCGCAAGCCCCGCTATCAGAACGACCATTAGCAAGAGGGACAGATGTTCTCTCATCTGTAGCTTGTCTCCTACTTGTAGTACCTACGTCTCGCGCGCCAGCCGCTCCTTCAGCGTGGCGATGGGCGGAGTGGGGGCAGGGGCCACCCCATTCAGAATCGCCAGGTAAAGGCTCACCCAGTCGCCGAAGAGGGTGGCGCTCATCATCTGGGCCAGAGGGCTCTTCCCCTCGGCGTCGACCGTAGCACTCTCCACACCTGCCTCCTCCAGGGCCGTTTGGGTGAGCTCGTAGCGTAGGAGAATGCGCGGATGGAGGGAGGGCGCCCGCAGGAAGACCACGAGGGCCCTGACTGCTATCTCCTTGGGCAGGCCATAGCCGACCACGGCATTGTGATCGGCCTCGGGGAGCTCCTCGTAGAAGCACCACACCTTACTGGTCTCGTTGAGCTGGCCCTTCCAGCGGCGGGCTACCGGGGCTAGGATGCCCGCTCCGTAGACTACGGGCAACCGCTCGTGCAGCTTCTCGGCGAGCTGTTTGGCGGGATTCTGGGTCAGAGGCGCGTTCTCATCGATGCGCGCGGCCAGGTCCTCCATGGCGGCGATGGCCTCGTCGATGTCCTCGCTCTTGTCGGCCACGACGTCCACCTTCTGGGCGATGGCCAGGAGAGGCATGAAGCTGTAGCCCAGGGCGGCCCGCGGCTCCGACTCGTAGCGAAAGACGAAGGCGGGGACGCTATTGGCGCGGGCCATGGCCAAGAGCCTGCCGCCGGTGGTGATGACCACCTTCTTGGCGCCAGTGCCCAGGCCTCGCTCGAAGCAGGAGAGCACCTCCTCGGTGTTGCCGCTGTAGCTGGACGCCATGAGGAGGGTGCGGCCGTCCACTAGGAGGGGCAGCTCGTAGTCGCGGTTGCTGAAGATGGGGACGGGGCTCTCCAGGTCGACCAGCGAGCGCAGGAAATCGCCGGCAATGGCTGACCCGCCCATGCTCAGGATGACCACTTTGTCGATATCGCAATAGTCATCCGGCAGCTCCAGGGCCTGGGCCTCCTGCCAGGCGGCTCGGCACTGGCGGGGGAGGTCGCGGATGGCGGCCAGCATCCCGTCGGGGTCGATCCTCTGGTAGGCGGCGAGGTCGTCTAGCACGCTCATGGCTACAGCCCAATCAGGTCCTTTCCGGCCGCCAGGAGCTTCTGCACCAGGCTCTGGTCTTGCACCTCAGTGTAGATGCGCAACAGGGGCTCGGTGCCCGAGAAGCGAACGAGCAGCCATGCCCCGCCCTCCAGGTGGAAGCGGAAGCCGTCGGTGCTATCCTGGTCGGTCACTCTCAGGCCGGCCAGCCGCTCGGGCCGGGCACGGGACAGGCGTTCGACCAGCTCGGTCTTCTGGTCCGGCTCGAGGTGGATGTCGATGCGGTCGTAGTAGTGGGGCCCTACCTTCTCGTATAGCTCGGCCACCAGCTCCGAAGGGCGGCGACCACGGCGGGCCATGAGGTCCAGGAAATAGAGGGAGGAGAGGACGCCGTCGCGGTCGGGTGGGTGGCCGCGGAAGGCGAAGCCGCCGCTCTCCTCGCCGGCAATGAGGGCATTCTCGGCGATCATCTTCGGCCCGAGGAACTTGAAGCCGACCGGCGTCTCGTGCACGGCGACGTTGTATAGCTCGCCCAGGCGGTGGATCATGCGGGTGCTGGTCAGCGACTTGACCATCGGCCCGCGCTGACCGCGCACCTCCAGCAGGTAGTAGGCGAGGAGGGCGAACACCTGGTGCTGGTTGATGAACTCCCCCCTCTCGTCGATGATGCCCACGCGGTCGCCATCGCCGTCGGTGGCCAGGCCCACGTCGGCGCCCGTGGTCCTGACGGTGTCGATGAGCGCTCCCAGGTGGCGGGTGATGGGCTCCGGCTGAAGGCCGGGGAACAGGGGGTTGCGCTCGCCGTGCAGCTCCTGCACCTGGGTAGCCCCGCCGGCCAGGAGCTGAGGCAACCAGCCGGCGGCTGCCCCGTACATGGAATCGATGACCACCCGTAGCCCGGCGGCTCGCAGCGTCTCCAGGTCGACCA
The DNA here is from genome assembly GCA_030615765.1 of Dehalococcoidia bacterium. GTDB lineage: Bacteria > Chloroflexota > Dehalococcoidia > SM23-28-2 > SM23-28-2 > SM23-28-2. The sequence goes on from JAUWYP010000016.1 coordinate 36,850, forward strand.
GCTCGGCCAGGTGCTCCAGGTAGGGCTGGCGGGGGCTGATGAACTCTACCAGGCCGCGCTCCTGGGCTTCCGCCAGGGGCAGCCGGGGCACATCGGAAGCCAGGATGGCGGGCAGGGGCTCCTCCAGGCGGGCGATGGTCTCGGGCGAGGCGCTACTGGCGTACTCGGGCTTGTACTTGAAGCCCGACCATTGGGCCGAGTTGTGGCTGGCGGTGATGACAACCGCCCCGCCGGCCTTTCTCTGGAGGAGGGCGAAGCTGACTACGGGCGTGGGCACGGGCGAGTCACAGAGGTAGGCGTGGATGCCGTTGGCGGCTGCCACCTCGGCGACGGCGGCGGCAAAGTCCTCGGAGGCGAAGCGGGTGTCGTAGCCCACGACCAGCCCTCGCGGGGCCAGGCCTGTCTCCTTCAGGTAGAGGGCGACGCTCTGGGCGCAGGCGCGCACGTTGGGGAAGGTGAAATCTTCGGCGATGATGGCCCGCCAGCCGTCGGTGCCGAACTTGATCTCGGTTGGCATCACTGAAAGCCCTTTCCTAGCGAGCTGGCCCCGCCTCTGCCGGGGCGAACAAGGGTAGGTCCCGCGCTGCCTCGGTGAGGTCCTTGGCCGTATCGATGGAGCGCCAGTAGCCGCGGGCGCGGTAGGCCCACAACTGACCCCTCTCGGCCAGCAGGGGGAAGGCGGCATCCTCGTGGTCGCCGATGTCCGGCAGGAGGTCGAAGAAGGGGCGGGAGAGAACGTAGAGGCCGGCGTTGATCCAGTGGGGAAGGCGCGGCTTCTCCTGAAAGCGGAGGATGCGGCCGTCACGAGCCACGCGCACGATGCCATAGGGGCTGACGAGGCGGGTGAGCATGACGGTGGCCACCGCCTCTGAGGCGCGATGGGCGCGCAGGATGGGGGCCAGGGGCTGGTTGCAAAGGACGTCGCCGTTGGTGCCGATGAGCAGCTCCTCCGAGGGGGGCACGCGGCTGAAGGCGAGCTTGAAGGCGCCGCCTCGGCCCAGGGGCTCGTCCTCCAGGGAATAGTCCAGGCTCAGGCCCCAGCGGCGGCCGTCGCCAAAGTAGCTCTGGATCACATCCGCGCGGTAGCGGCAGAGGAGGAGGGCGTGAGTGACACCGTTGTCTCGCAGCCAGGTCAGGTGGTACTCGAGGATGGGCTTGCCGGCCAGGAGGACCATCGGCTTGGGCCGGTCTTCGGTGAGAGGGCGCAGCCGTTCGCCCTTGCCGCCAGCCAGAACCAAGGCGTACATGGGGCTAGCGGCGGGCCTCCTCGGCCAGGGGCAGGCCAGCCTCTCGCCGCAGAAGGTCCGCCTTGTCCGTCTTCTCCCAGGGGGCGTCGATGTCCTCGCGGCCGAAGTGGCCGTAGGCGGCGGTAGCCCTGTAGATGGGCCGGCGCAGATCGAGGTGGCGCACAATCGCTGCCGGCCGCAGGTCGAAGTGCTTGAGGACGATGGGCAGGATCTCGTGGGGGTCTATCTTGTGGGTGCCGAAGGTCTCCAGGGAGACGGAGACGGGGTGGGCGACCCCAATGGCGTAGGCGATCTCGATCTCGGCACGGTCGGCCAGGCCAGCAGCGACGACGTTCTTGGTCACGTAGCGGGCGGCATAGGAGCAGGAGCGGTCGACCTTGGTGGGGTCCTTGCCCGAGTAGGAGCCGCCGCCGTGGCGGCCGCTGGAGCCGTAGGTGTCGACGATGTTCTTGCGGCCGGAGAGGCCGGAATCGCCCCTGGGGCCGCCGATGACGAACCTGCCGCTGGGGTTGATGAGGCAGGTGGATTCGCTGTTCAGAAGTTCGGCAGGGATGACCTGGTGCACCACGTGTTCCATGATATCATCCTGGAGACGAGCAAGTTCGACGCCGTCATCATGCTGGCTGGAGACCACCACCGTCTTGACCCGCTTGGGTACGCCGAAAGAGTACTCGACCGTCACCTGGGACTTGCCGTCGGGGCGGAGATAGGGGATGGTGCCGTCCTTGCGCACCTGGGCCAGGCGGTGGCAGAGCTTGTGGGCCAGGGAGATAGGCAGGGGCATCAGCTCCGGCGTCTCGTTGCAGGCGAAGCCGAGCATGATGCCCTGATCGCCTGCTCCCAACTCAAGCGCCTCGGCTTTCTCTCGTCCCTCGCGCACCTCCAGGGGGGTGCTCACCGCCGCCGCGATGTCCGGCGATTGCTCCTTCACCGATACCATCACGCCGCAGCTCTCGGTGTCGAAGCCGTACTCGGGGTTGGTGTAGCCGATCTCGCGGATGGTCTGGCGGGCGATCTTGGTGTAGTCGACGTGGTGGCTGGTGGAGATCTCGCCGATGATGACCACCAGGCCGGTGGTGGTCGCCACCTCGCAGGCCACACGGGCGGAGGGATCGTGGCGCAGGATGTCGTCCAGGATGGCGTCGGCGATCTGGTCGCACATCTTGTCGGGGTGGCCCTCGGTCACCGACTCCGAGGTCACCAGCATGGATGGGGAACTCATCAGGGTCATGCGCGTGGGCATGGGCTTTGTCCTCCTTAGGGGCTATTCCGTGCCGGCTTCCCAGCTCTCCAGGTATTTGCGTTGCTCGGCGGTCAGTTCGTCGATGTTGATGTTCATGGAGCGAAGCTTGAGACGGGCCACCTCCTGGTCGATTTCGGTGGGCACGGGGTGGACGGCTGGGGGCAGGCGCTCAGGGCGGCGGGCGATGTACTCCACGCAGAGGGCCTGGTTGGCGAAGCTCATGTCCATGACGCTGGCGGGATGGCCCTCGGCGGCGGCCAAGTTGATGAGGCGTCCCTCCGCCAGAAGGAACAGGCGGCGGCCGTCCTTGAAGCGATACTCCACTACGTGGGGCCGGATCTGGCGTTTGCCCTCGGCCATCTCCTCGAGGGCAGCGATGTTCAGCTCGACGTTGAAGTGGCCGGAGTTGGCGAGGATGGCCCCGTCCTTCATGACTTCGAAATGATGTTTGCTGATGACGTTTAGGTCGCCGGTGACGGTAATGAAGATGTCGCCGAGCCTGGCGGCCTCGGCCATGGGCATCACCCGGAAGCCATCCATGGCCGCCTCGAGAGCGCGTACCGGCTTCACCTCTGCCACCACCACCTGGGCGCCGAGGCCATGAGCGCGCATGGCAACGCCGCGACCGCACCAGCCGTAGCCGGCTACCACGACCGTCTTGCCCGCCCAGAGGACGTTGGTAGCGCGGGTGATGCCGTCGATGGTGCTCTGGCCGGTGCCGTAGCGGTTATCGAACAGGTGCTTGGTGTCGGCCTCGTTGACGGCGATGATGGGATAGGCGAGGGCGCCGTCCTGGGCCATGGCCTGCAGGCGGATAACGCCGGTGGTGGTCTCCTCGGTGCCTGCCAGGACGTCGGGCAAGAGCTCTCGGCGCTCCTTGTGGACGGTGCTCACCAGGTCGGCGCCGTCATCGAGGGTTATCTGAGGCCGCTGAGCCAGGGTGGCCTGGATGTGGCGGTAGTAGGTCTCGGTGTCCGCGCCGCGGACGGCGAAGACGGGGATCTTGTGCTCACTGACCAGGGCGGCCGCCACATCGTCCTGGGTGGAGAGGGGGTTGCTGGCGCAGAGGGCGAGCTGGGCGCCGCCGTCGACCAGGGCGAGGGCTAGGTTGGCGGTCTCGGTGGTGACGTGCAGGCAGGCGGAGACGCGCACCCCCGCGAGGGGCTTCTCCTTCTGGAAGCGCCGGCGGATGAAGTCGATGACCGGCATCTCCCGCGCGGCCCACTCGATGCGCAGCAAGCCATTAGCAGCCAGGCTCAGGTCCTTCACGTCGAAGTCCAGAGACGACTTCGCTTGCACTTATCGGCCTCCTTCCGAAGCCCTTCTCTCAGCCTGATAATTCAGCACTACTATCTCTCGTCCATCCTCGGCCCGGCGGCGGGCCAGAGCACGCCGCACCAAGGCGACGAGGCCGATCATGTCCTTTCGCCGCACTCCTGACTCGATGAGGCGGCACTCCTCCCGGTAGCCCAGTCGTTCGTAGAGGCGGATGGCAGCCGTGTTGCTGGCGTCGACCGTGAGCAGCACATCGGGGCAGGTCTTGAGCAGGTCGGCGGTGACGGCGCTGCTGACGATGCTGCCATAGCCCTGCCCTCGATATCGAGGATGGGTCATAACGTTGCCCACGAGGGCCAGGCCCTGAGAGGGGGCGGCCACGTGGGTGCCGGCCACGGCCACCAGCCTCCGGTCGACTTGGACGCCGTAGTACACTCCCTCGTCAAGCACGGCGGCCGGAAAGAAGCCGAAGCCCTCGCTGCGCTGAAGGGCGTTGACTGCCCCGATATCCGCTCTGCGCAGACGCTGTGCAGGTTCCTTCACCGGCTGAAAGCTGGCGGCCGATACGGACATGCGCAGCGAAGGTCCCTGCCGCAATAGGGCGAAGTGGCGCTGGGCGACGGCCAGATGGTCGAGCTGGAAGGTGGCGAAGGTGAGGCGGGGGCCCGGGTGGAGGCGGAAGAGGGCATCCAGGGCGTGGGGGTCGCCGAGGGCTACCAGGGCGGGGCCCAAGCCGGTGCGTGAGTGGACGACCAGCGCCCGGCCTTGAGGGCCGTGGGCGTGCCACCACTCGCTGCGGGGGAACAGGCGTGGCTCCAGGTGGGCAAGGGCGTAGGCGGCGTAGGCCCGCTGTGCTTCCAGCAGGGGCTGAATAGCCTCGGGATCGACGAGGCGCTCAACGACGTACTCCGCCCTTTGCCTGGCGGTCGCCTTGGCCCCGAAGATCCTTTCCTTGAGCCTGTCGGTCAGCATGCCTCAGCTTCCTCTCCGCTCGCCCGCTGTGTACTTGCCGATGATGGGCGCCAGCTTCCTCTTCGTTTCCTCGGGCACCATGTCCAGGGGCGTGATCAGGGCATCCTGGAGGGCGCTGGCGCAGGGGCAATCGCGGCGGGCGGGGAGTCTGGCCAGGGCCAGGCGCACCGTTCGCCGGGCGACCTCGACCGTCTTGGCCAGGTTAGACACGATCATCTCGGCGGTCACCGACTCGTGGGCCTCGTGCCAGCAATCGTAGTCGCTGACGCAGGCCAGGATGGCATAGCAGACCTCGGCCTCGCGGGCCAGCTTGGCCTCGGGCAGGGCGGTCATGCCGATGAGGGCGGCCCCCCAGGAACGATAGAGGTTGGACTCAGCCTTGGTCGAGAAGGCGGGGCCCTCCATGACCACGCACGTGCCGCCGTTGTGGACGATGGCGTCGGCGTCGGCGGCCGACCGCCAGAGGCTGTCTCGCAGAACGGGGCAGAAGGGCTCGGCGAAGGCGATGTGGGCGGCCAGCCCCTGGCCGAAGAAGGTGTCGGGGCGGCCCTTCGTGCGGTCGATGAGCTGGTCGGGCACTACGAGGTGTCGGGGCTCGATCTCCTGGCGCAGGCTGCCCACGGCGCTCACGGCGATGATGAACTCCACTCCCAGGGTCTTGAGGGCATAGATATTAGCCCGCGCTGGCAGCTCGGAGGGGAGGATGCGGTGGCCGCGGCCGTGGCGGGGCAGGAAGGCCACGCGCACGCCGTCGAGGGTGCCGATGACGATGGCGTCGCTGGGCTGGCCGAAGGGGGTCTCTTCAATGCGGGCCTCCTCCACATCGGTCAGGCCTTCCATCTGGTAGAAGCCGCTGCCGCCGATAACCGCCACCCGGGCTTCAGGCATGGCGAACCCCTTCCTGCTGGAAGAGCTGCGGCAGGGACTCGGCGTACGGCTCGCGGGCGACGCCTCGCTCGGTGATGATGGCCGAGACGTAGCGATGGGGCGTGATGTCGAAGGCAGGGTTCAGGGCCTCGATGCCCGCGGGCGCCACCGCCACGCCGGCGAAGGTGGTCACCTCTTCCGACGGGCGCTCCTCGATCGGTATCTGGTCGCCGCTGGCGCTGCTCAGGTCGATGGTGCTGGTGGGCGCCGCTACGTAGAAGGGGATGGCGTGCTCGCTGGCCAGGACGGCCAGGGTGTAGGTGCCGATCTTGTTGGCCACATCGCCGTTGGCGGCGATGCGGTCGGCCCCCACGATGACACAGGCGATGGCGTCGCGGCGCTGCATGAGGAAGCCGGCGGCCCCATCGGCGATGAGGGTGGCGGGGATGCCGTCGCGAGCCAGCTCCCAGGCGGTAAGGCGTGCCCCCTGGAGGAGGGGCCGCGTCTCGCTGAGATAGACGCGCGAGAGCTTGTCTTGCTCCCAGGCGGCGCGGATGATGCCCAGGGCAGTGCCGCTGCCGCCGGTGGCCAGGGAGCCGGTGTTGCAGTGGGTGAGGACGGCGGATCCGGCGGGGATGAGCTGAACGCCGTGTTGGCCCAGCCTGCGGTCGGCGTCCGCGTTCTCCTGGTGGATGCGCAGGGCCTCCGCCACCAGCGCCTCTCGAGCGGCTTGGGGGTCGGCAGCCGCCTGCGCGGCCAGGGTCATGCGCTTGAGGGCCCAGGAGAGATTGATGGCGGTAGGGCGGGTAGCCGCCAGGGCCTCGGCGATCGGCCGCAGTTGGGTCAGGAAGTCCTCGATGTTCGAGGCTTCGATATGCTGGGCTCCCAGGGCCATCCCGTAAGCGGCGGCGATGCCGATGAGGGGGGCGCCGCGCACGCGCATCTCGCGGATGGCCGCCGCCATCTGGTGGTGGTCCTCCAGCTCCAGATACACTTCCTCGTGGGGGAGGCGAGTCTGGTCCAGGAGGCGAACCCTACCGTTCACCCACTCGATAGCCTTTACGTCTTCCACCTATGACCTACCCGTTGGAGGGGGAATTAACAAAAAACTTCTCGTGGTGTGAGAAGTTCTTTCTATCTACCCGCTCTCATCTTTCCCTTCGGCCAGACCGAAGGGTCGGACTTGGCACCGTGTCCAGCCTTGAGCAAACCACTCGAGGACGGATCGGTTGCCGGGTTTCCTTGGGCCGTTCCCTCCACCACTCTCGATAAGAGCATATTCGGGCCCTATTCGATTTTCTAATTGATGTTAGCTCAGGGGGCGAAGCGGTGTCAAGCTATTCTGATGGACGCTCCTCCTTGGCATCGACGTTGTCCAGGCGCCAGCCCTCTTCGCTCCAGACGAGCTCATAGGTCATCCGAAACCGCCGCTGGACCAGGTCCGGCCCCTCACGACTGAAGGCGATGATCACCACCTGTACGGAGGCCTGCGCGTCTTCCAGGGTGGGCGGCAGCATCTCCTCCACCTCGGCGCCGGTGGCGTTGCGAAAGCCGTTTACGAAATCCGGCCAGGGTTGGAGATTCTGCCAGTTGGCAGACTGAAGCTGGTAGGCCTCGCTGAAGAGTGCGCGAGTGGCTTCCAGCTTCCGACGAGTCGCCGCCAGTGCGGCTGCGCTGTCGTCGTCGGCGACGTCGTGCAGGAGCTCTTCCGAGATTGACTCGTCGCTGCTGACTAGCCACCGCCAGACGAAAAAGCGCTGGGAATCCTGCCAGGGCTCGGCGGTAGCGGTGGCGGCTGCTACAGTGGCCAGATAGTCCAGAACGGCCTGGGTGGGCAGATCGGCGGAGGCGCCCTCCAGGGGCGGCGCTATTCGTTGCCAGTGCAGGTCGGAGCCGGTCCAGCGAAAGGTGAGATAGAAGGCGGCGGCAACGCCATCGCTCAGGCCTGCGTCGAGGAGAACCAGCTCGTCCAGGCCGTCGTTGTCGGTGTCCACGGCGAGGGCGGGCGAGATCAGGCCATCGGGTGCCAGGTTGTCCAAACCCTGGCGGAAGGGGCGGATATCTTGCTCCAAAGCTGGTGCCGCCTCCAGGAGTTCGGCCGCTGAAGAATCGAGGAGGCTCAGGCCGGTCAGGACGGGCTGATCTCGGCTGTCCAGATCGATGAGGGCCATGAACAGCCCCTCGGGCAGCTCTAGGACGCGCGACTGAGGCGGCGCTTGGTCGTCCGTGTCTGGGCCATGCAGGTAGAGGAAGGCGGCCAGTTGGGGCTGATCGCGGCGGGTGAAGTGATCGATGAGGCGCCCCAGCACCACGATGCTCCAGGAGGGCTCGTCCTCAACAGCATACACCGGGAACGGATCGCCGGAGCCCAGCGGCGTCCGGGCGACGTCGGGAAAGGTCAGGCCGAGGAGGGCGTCGGTGGACAGCTCCTCTAGGTGCTGGCGAAGCTGAGCCTCCAGCGGCGGCGTAAGGGTTGGCGTTGGCTTTTCTTCCTCCCCCTGGCAGGCCGCAAGGATGGCGGCGAGGGCCAGGAGGAGAAGGGCTGCTAGCGTCTTCCTGCGCATGGGCACCGAGCCGTTGATTCGCTACTGTCGGGCCTATCCCCTAACTAAAAGGCCTCAGACACTTAGTATAGCCCAGAGTGAGGGTGAAGGGGGAGTAGTGCCCTGCCTGCGGGCAGGCAGGTTCGCCTGTGGTGGCGAGCGAGAAGGGGCTGTCCTTGACCGCCTTCGTCGGCGACAACTACAATGGAGCCGTGCTTTCCCCGAAGCCATCTTTCAGAGGACAACCCCAGACATGAGTCGCCTTGATGACCTGAAGAAGAGGGCCATAGACGAGATAGAGGCCCGTCGTGACCAGCTCATAGAGCTCAGCCTTCGCATCCACGCCAATCCCGAGACGGCCTTTCGAGAGGCGAAGGCGGCCGGCTGGCTGACCGAGTGCCTGGAGGCTGAGGGCTTTGCGGTGGAGCGGGGCATCTGCCAAATAGGCACCGCCTTCCGGGCCAGCTACGGCAGTGGGCGGCCGCGAGTGGCCTTCATCGCCGAGTACGATGCCCTGGCCGGCATCGGCCACGGCTGCGGCCACAACATCATTGCCACGGCTGCGCTGGGGGCGGCCATCGCTACCAAGGCTATCGTTGGGGAGGTGGGGGGGACGGCGCTGGTCATCGGCACACCGGCCGAGGAGAGCGGCGGCGGCAAGGTGTTTATGGCCAGTCGGGGCGCTTTCGATGAGCTGGACGTGGCCATGCTGGTCCATCCGGCCAACCGCGACGTGGCGGTGACCTATGCTCTGGCTCTGGTCGCGCTGGGCGTGCAGTACTTCGGGAGGGCGGCTCACGCGGCCGCTCGTCCCGAGGCGGGCATCAACGCCCTGGATGCCCTGATCATCGCCTATAATGCTATCAGCGTTCTCCGCCAGCACATTCGCGACTCCGCCCGCATTCACGGCATCATCACCGACGGTGGCCAGGCAGTGAACGTGGTGCCGGAGCGGGCGGCGGGCGCCTTCCTGATCAGGGCCGAGGACGACGACTACCTGGAGGAGTTGAAGGAGAAGGTGTTGGCATGCTTTCGAGCGGGTGCTGAGGCTACCGGCGCCCGCCTGGAGTATCGCTGGGGCGAGGAGGCCCGCTATGGGGCCATGCGGAGCAATCTGGCCCTGGCCGGGGCCTATCGGCGGAACATGGAGGCCCTGGGCCGCCAGGTGCAGGAGTACGACAGCGGCCGCTCGCTGGGCAGCACCGACATGGGGAACGTGAGCGCCCTGGTGCCGGCCATTCATCCCACGGTGGCCATCGCTCCGCCGGATGTGCCCATCCACACGCCCGAGTTTCGAGAGGTTGCGGCCTCTGAGGCCGGTCATCGCGGCCTTCTGGACTCCGCCAAGGCCATGGCCATGACGGCGGTGGACGTGCTGGTGGACGCCGACCTGCGCCGCCGGATCGAGGAGGAGTTCGGTGGCGGCGAGTGAGCCAGTCATCGCTCTGGACGCCATGGGGGGCGATCACGCTCCTCAGGAGATCGTGAAGGGAGCGGTGCTGGCGGCCCGCGACCTGGGAATACAGGTGGCCCTGGTGGGGCCGCCTGCCCTGGTGGAGGAGGAGCTGGCGAAGGAGGGGCCGCGGCCGGAGGGCATTCGCCTGGTGGAGGCCAGCGAGGTTATCGCCATGGACGAGCACCCCGCCCAGGCCGCTCGTCATAAGAAGAATTCCTCCATCGTGGTAGGGCTGAAGCTGCTGAAGCAGGGGGAGGCCGACGCCTTCGTCTCCGCCGGCAATACGGGGGCGGTGCTGGCGGGCTCCATCATGTACCTGGGACGCGTGAGGGGCATCGAGAGGCCGTCGCTGGTGGCGCTGCTGCCTCTGTCGGGTCGGCTGACCCTGCTCCTCGATGTAGGGGCCAACGCCGATTGCAAGCCGAAGTACCTGTTGCAGTTCGCCGAGATGGGCAGCGCCTATATGGAGCGGGTGTGGAAGGTGGAGAGACCGCGGGTGGCTCTGCTGAGCATCGGCGAGGAGGAGACGAAGGGCAATCTGTTGGCCCAGGAGGCCTATGCTCTCCTGAAGAAGGCGAGCCACCTCAACTTCATCGGCAACGTGGAGGGGAGGGACGTCGCCAGCGGCGTGGCCGACGTGATCGTCACCGACGGTTTCACCGGCAACGTGGTGGTCAAGACGATGGAGGGCATCGCTGCTTTCATCAAGGGCCAGCTCGAAGGTGCCATCAGGAGCAGGTGGTACTACTGGCTGCCGGGTCTGGCCCTGAGGGGGGCCTTTCGCGGCGTGCAGAAGCGCACCGACCCTCGGGAGTACGGCGCCGGGCCTCTGCTGGGAGTCAAGGGGCTGGTGTTTGTGGGGCACGGCCGCAGCGATGCCGTGGCTATCAAGAGCGCCCTGAGGGTGGCCCGCGAGGCAGTGGTGTCCGGCATGCTGGAGGCTATGCGGCCGTCGGCAGAGGCGGGTGAGGCTGTGGCCGAAGCGCCTGGAAAGGGCGCCTAGTCCGGTTAGACAGGAGCTTTCTGACAGGTCGAGGAGGTTGGGAAAGGAGGGACTGATGGCAAAGCCGGGAGATGTCAATGACTCGCAGTTCGAAAGCGAAGTGCTGAAAGCGGAAGTACCGGTGATGGTGGACTTTTGGGCGCCGTGGTGCGGGCCGTGTCGGATGGTGGAACCCATTGTGGAAGAGCTGGCGGAGGAATACGGCGACAAGGTCAAGTTCCTCAGGATGAACACCGACGACAACGGCAACACCGCCAGCCACTACGGCATTCGCGCCATTCCTACCCTCATTGTGTTCAAGGGCGGCGAAGCGGTGGGCCAGGTCATCGGCTTTCGCCCCAAGAGCGACCTGAAGAAGGTTATCGATCAAGCCCTCGCCTCGTAGATCCAGGGGCTGGCAAGCAGCGTTCGGACGCGGGAGTGGATGGGCCCCGGTGGGCCTCTCGGTCTTCAAAACCGATGCGCCCCGATAGCATCGGGGTGGGTGGGTTCGACTCCCATGCACTCCCGCCAAATACGAAATCTATGCAACGAGGGCGCAGATCGTGAGATTTGCGCCCCGTTTATTGCTAATGCGCGCGAACAGTTGTCGCCCATTTGTCGCCCATCGGCGTCACGGCCTGCCTGAGAGCCACACGTCCAGATCGCGGGCCGCTTCCTCTTGAAGGTTCGGGAGCACGTGCGAGTAGATGTCCAGGGTGATCGCGATGCTGGCGTGGCCCAGCCTTTCGCTGACGATCTTGGGGTGGACGCCACGCGCCAGCAGGAGGCTGGCATGGGTATGGCGCAGGTCGTGAAAGCGGATGCGCGGCAAACCCGCCTCTAGGAGCAACCGGTAGAAGGCACGGCGTAGGGCGAAGCCCGACAGGTGGGTTCCCTGTGGCGACACGAAGACCAAGCGGCGGTCACGATAGGCCAAGGCTAGGGCCAGCGACTTCTCCATTTGACGATACCTGAGCCGCTGCAGAGCGTCTACAGCCGAGGGGCCCAGGGGTATGGTGCGGTGTCCCCTGGCCGTCTTGGGCTCGCGAAAGACTGGGCCGTCGCTTGCGAGATGTTGGAGAGCCCGCCGCACCGTCACGCGGCCCCTCTCTAGGTCCACGTCCTGCCACGTGAGGCCCAGGAGCTCACCTAGGCGGAGGCCACTAAGCAAGGCTAGGATGACGGCATGCCCGTACACGCTGTCGTCCGCTTCGGCCACCTCCAGTAGCCGCCGTGCCTGTTCCGGCGTAAGCACCCGTATCTCTGCCCTGCGGGGCTGGGGCGCCTCCACAGCTTGGCAGACGTTCCGGTGGACGATCTGCCAGCGCACCGCCTGCTCCAGCGCCTCGGAGAGCACGCGGTGAACATGGAGAAGCGTGCGCGGAGAGAGACCACCCCTACCGTCCGCCCGCCCGGCCTCGTGGAGGCGAGCGTAAAGGTGTTGGACATGCAGTGGGCGGAGCTTGGAAAGACGAATGACACCGATGTGAGGCATCACCTGGTGACGTAGCAGCCCCTCGTAACGGAGGTAGGTGGTAGGGGCCAGGTTGGGCCGCACCGCGTCAAGCCAGTGCTGGAGATACTCGGCCACGGTGATTCTGGTGGGCTCCAGGTCCAGGCCCGTGGCTGCCTGGTGGCGCAGCCTTGCCTCCTCCCGCTCCGCATCACGCTTGCTGGCAACGGTCACATAGGCCCGTCTGCGCTTTCCCGTCGCCGCGTCCCGACCCAGCTCTACGGTGACGAGCCAGGTCTTGCCCCGTTTGCGGATGCCCACGACCTGACTCCCTTAGTGGCGCTGTGGCGGTACTGATACCGCAGCCGGCGGCTCTAGCGGTAGGCCAGC
>JAUWYP010000041.1 GCA_030615765.1 Dehalococcoidia bacterium
CCCGACGCGGACGTTGATCGGTGCTTCGACGGGCTCAGCATGAGCGGAGGCCCTCTCGGCGTTGTAGGCGGCGAAGGCCTTCTGGATGTCGACGGCGCAGGAGAGGGCCCTGGCGGCGCTGGCGAAGGCCACCATGAAGCCATCGCCCATCGACTTGACCTCGTGGCCACCGTGGCGGGCGACTTGCTCCCGCAGGATGCGGTTGTGCTCGGCGAGGAGGGCGTGGTAAGCCTTGTCGCCCAGGCGCTGGGCCAGGGCGGTGGACCCCTCGATGTCGGTGAAGAGGATGGTGACCGTGCCCTGCTCGTCGGAGTGGCGGGCCAGGCTGGGGGCATCGGCCAGGGCCGATGGCAGGATCTGCTCGATGGTGGAGCGCATGGTTCTCTTTGCCCTGGGTGGGGGAGTCAGGCCGGGCGCTACCTTCTCCTGGGCCTGCATCTTGACGGCGAGGACCTTCTCAGCTCTCTGAGGCAGGCCCATGTCCTGATAGAGCTGGAGGGCCTCGTTGAGCATGGCGGTGGCGGCCTCGGCGTCGCCGGGGGCGTCTCTGGCCAGGCGCATCTTGGCGTAGGCCAGGAGGGTAGCCGCCAGCTCCAGGCGGTAGCCCAGCCGCCGCGCCAGGCTGAGGGCCTTCTCGAAGTAGGTGGTGGCGTCGTCCCAGCGCCTGCTGACGGCGTCGAGCATGGCGATGATGCGAGGAACCAGACGGGGCCAGACGAACTCCACGCCTCGTCTGTTCAGCTCTCGCAGACGCTGGTAGCAGGCGTCGAGACCCTCTGTCTCGCCGAGCTCGGCAAGGCCCTCCCCACAAGCGACCAGGTTGTACGCCCCTCCCAGGCTGAGCGGCTCCTCGAACGGCCAGCGGGGGCGGTCGGCTAGGAGTCTCCGCGCTGAGGCCGTATCCCCTTTCTCAAGGCAGAGGAGGAGCCGCCAGGGCCAGGGGCCCGCCAGGAACGCAGCCTTTTCCGCCGCTTCGTAGGCGGCCTGCAGCGCCGCCAGGCGGGCCTCGGCCTGGTCGTAGCGTCGCGTCAGCGTCATGAGCACCGCAGACTGCTCCAGGAGAATCGGCACAATCCCGAAGACCCGCATCTCGGAGGCCAGGGTGAGCACCTCCTCGCCGATGCGCTCCGCTTCCACCAGGTCTCCGGCCAGAAGATGCTGCCTTGCCACCCAGAGGGCAGCCAAGTAGGCGGGCTGGAACGCCAGGCGCTGCTCGGAGAGCCGGCGCAGATCCGCCCACTCAGGGCCAGCGGCCGACAGCCGTCCCAGCACCATCGCTGACATCAGGCTCGGGATTCTCGGGTAGCAGGCCCCGACCACGTCGCCTGCCGCTTCGAATGCGGCCGCAGCGCGGTCGGCTGGCTCCCGGACCTTCTGGGGGAAGCATGCAAACCAGTAGATCCAGGCGACGGGATTGAACAGAGCGGCGAGCATCCAGGGGTCGGTGACGTGCTCTGCCAGGGACTCCGCCTCGGCCACCTCCTCGAACGCCGTGTCGAAGCGGTGGAGGCACAGCGAGTGCATGGCGTGAAAAGCGAGCAGGACGGCCCGTTCTGCCCGGTCTGCCGGGCCGACCAGCGCCAGCCCCTTCTCGGTGAAACGCAGGGCGCGCTCCAATCGCCCCTGCCAGCCAATGTATCCAGCGAGGTAGCTGTAGGCCCTGCCCGCTCCGGCCGCATCGCCCGCTGCTTCGAACTCCCGCGCCGCCTCTTCGAAGCTCTGGATCGTCCCCTCAAGATCACCAGCGCGTTGCTGAGCCTCTGCCAGGTCCCACAGGAGGGCCGCCTTCTCCCCCTGGGACAGGCCCACGGCGTCCGCCAGCTCGAGGGCGGAGCGATAGAGGGACACCGCCTCAGCGGCCGCGTAGGCGGCGATGGCCTGCTGGGCAGCCTTCAGCGTCCAGCGGTAGGCCGTCTCGGCAGGAGCACCCTCGCCCGCCTCACGGTAGTGATAGGCCAGCTCGGCCGCATACTCCTCCAGGCGGTCGGGGTAGGCCTCTTCCAGGGCGCGAGCGGCCCGCAGGTGCAGGCGCTCCCGCCGGGGCGCGCTGAGGCGGCCGTACAGGTTCTCCCGCAGAAGGGTGCTGCTGAACTGATAGTAGGTGCGTCTCTCCTGGCGCTGCTCCCTCACCACCTGGGCGGCCAGGGCCTCCTCCACCGCCCGCAGGACGACCTCTTCGTCCAGCTCGGCAACCCGCTGAGCCAGGGAAAGGCTGAAGCGGCGGCCGAGCACGGCGCCCACCTGGAGCAGGCGGCGGCACTCCTCCGACAGGCCGGCCAGCCTGCGCTCCATCACGTCGCGCACGCTCTCGGGCAGGCCGATGTCGGAGATGGTGGTGGCTTTGCTGGTCCAGCGGCCGTGTTCCTGATAGAGAACCTCCGTCTCCATGAGGTGCTTGAGGGTCTCCTGGACGAAGAAGGGGTTGCCCTCGGTCTCCTGGTGGAGGGCCAGGACCAGGGCCCGGGGGATATCGTGCTCGGCGAGGGCGGTGATGAGCTCCCCGACCTCGGACTCCCGCAGGCCCTTGAGGGGGAGCTCCCAGAAGCCGGACTCTCTTCTAAGGTGAGGCAGGGCCTCCCTGAGGGGGTGGCTGGGCTCCAGCTCCGCCTCCCGACAGGAGATGGCCAGCAGCAGCCTGCCGCCGGCCAGCCGCCGGGCCAGGTGCTGCAGCAGAGAGCATGAGCCCTTGTCTGCCCACTGGAGGTCCTCCAGCACCAGCACCAGGGGAGCAGAGGTAGAGGCGTTCTTGAGGAACTCGGTGACCTCCTGGAAGAGGCGGTAGGCCTCGGCCTCCGCTGCGACGGGAGGCGGCTCGGGCAGGTCGGGCAGCTTCGCCTTCAGCTCCGGCGCCAGGGGGGCGAGAACGGAGCTTCCCTCGGTCACCGCCTGGCGCAGGGTCTGCACCGACGTGCGGGACACGTAGTCCTGCAGGGCCTCGGCGAAGGGGCCGTAGGGGAGCCTGGCTTCCCCCTCGTAGGCGGCGCCCCAGAGCACCTGGGCGCCCCGCAGCCTGGCGTAGGTGGCGAACTCCTGCAGGAGGCGGGTCTTGCCAATGCCGGCGTCGCCCACCACCATGGCCACCGACCCCAGGCCGGAGAAGGCGTCGGCCAGTCTCTCTTTGAGCTGCTCCAGCTCCCTTTCTCGGCCCACGAAGGTGCCCCAGGCCACCCGGCCGATGGGAGTGGCGGCGGCAGGCTCGGCCGGGGCCACAACCTCGCCCTGCTCGACTTGGTCGCGCAGGGTTTGCAGCACAGCCAGGACCTCGTCAGCCGAGGAGGGCCGGTCCTCGGGGTTCTTGGCCAGGAGCTTGAGGATGAGGTCGTTGAGGGCGGGAGGTAGCGATGGGTTGTGGAAGGAGGGTGCAACCGGCGGCGTGTTCAGGTGCTGAGAGATGACGGCCACCGGGTCGTGGCCGGAGAAGGGGGGCCGGCCGCAGGTCATCTCGTAGAGCGTAGCCCCCAGGCCGTAGAGGTCGCTTCTGACGTCGACCTTGCCGCCCAGGGCCTGCTCGGGGGGCATGTAGGCGACGGTGCCCACCATCATGCCGGCCTGGGTGAGGCGGGAGAGGTCGATGGCCACCGCCAGGCCGAAGTCGCCCAGCCTGGCGTGGCCATCCGCAGTGAGCCAGATGTTGCCCGGCTTGACGTCGCGGTGGATGATGCCCCGGTCGTGGGCATGCTGTAGGGCCTGGCAGACCTCCCAGGCTATCTGGAGGCACTGGTCGATGGGCAGCCGGTGGTCCGGGGCCTGGTCGATGATGTCCTGCACCGAGCCTCCCTCCATGAACTCCTGGATGATGTAGGGCTGGCGGTTCTCGTCGCCGATGTCGTGGACGGTAACGATGTGAGGATGGGAGCCGAGACGGCCCATCGCCTGCGCCTCGCGGCGGACGCGGGCCAGGCCGGATGCGTCGAGGCCCTCGGTCTTGATCAGGGAGAAGGCCACGTCGCGGTCGAGGCGGGTGTCGTGGGCCAGGTAGACGCGCTTGCGGCCGCCCTCGCCCAGGAAGCGCTTGACCTGGTAGCGGCCGGCGGCGAAGGAGGTGGGGACGGTGGGAGTGGGGGTGGGAGTGGGCGTAGGCGGTGGGGACGTGGGCTCGCCAAGAGGAGCACCACACTCACCGCAGAACTTCTCTTCCGGCACGCATGCCGCGCCGCACGAGCCGCACGTCAACTCCAGTCTCGCGCCGCACTCAACGCAGAACTTCCGTCCTTCACGGTTCTCGTGGCCACACGATGGACAAAGCACCGTGGTTCGCCCCCGATCCCTACGTCTTGGAGCAAGGCAATAGTGCGGGAAAGTAGCGGCGTTGTCAACGTGGCTGGGGTAGGGACGGGCTTCAGGAGTCCGATTCGTCAGATGATAACTGGACGCGTTTCGCTCGCCCCTCGCCCTCTTGACGGCACAGCGCTTAGAGGGTTATGCTTCACACGCAAGAGGGCGCAGGTTCAAACCCTGCACCGCCCACCATGGTGACACGTCGGCACAGCGCCGAAGTGGCGGAATGGCAGACGCGCTACGTTCAGGGCGTAGTGTCCGCAAGGACGTGTGGGTTCAAGTCCCACCTTCGGCACCAAGCACGAAAGCAGGACGCCGGCATTCTGCTGGCGCTAGTTTTGGTTGAATAGCGCGCTCGTAGCTCAGTTTGGATAGAGCGCAGCCCTGCGGAGGCTGAGGCCGTGGGTTCGAGTCCCGCCGAGCGCGCCACCTTTCTTGGTTCGACAGCGGCGGTCAGAGGAATATCCTCGGCCGCTGTTTCTCATTGCCGCTGTCCTCAACTGGCCCTGCCACCTGTGGGACAGGTCCGTCAAATATCGTTGAGCTGCGGCTGCTGAGGCGGCGAGGCCCGTTGACTTGACCGCCTAACCCGGCGGGGATAAGATTTTCCCAGGGGGCGATTAGCTCAGCTGGGAGAGCGTCTCTCTTACACAGAGAAGGTCAGAGGTTCGAATCCTCTATCGCCCACCACTTTTCAGATACGAAATCGGCCCCGTCAGGGGCCTGTTCTGCTTAAGGAGCCTGGCAGCTGTAACCCGTTCGCAATCCATCTCAGCACCTTGCCAGCAGGCTAGCCGCCAGCAGAAAGACGCTGACCCGTCGTCAGGAAAGGTCCCCCGTCTCTTGTCACCCCAATCGCATGAAACTCACGGCACCTTCGCTGCCAACGAGCACGGCCCGTGAGCCCGCAACCTGACAATGGTCGTGCCGTCGGCTTCCCGCCAGTGCGTATCAGAGGCCTTGCCCGAGAAGCGGACATCGCGCAGGCGGCTGGGCGTCAGGAATCGTATCTCGAAGGTTTGCTCCACGTCGCCGATGTGCAAAGCGATATCGCTGTCACCCCGCTCCGCCCGCACCTCGACCAGCCGGTCCGGATTGAGGAAAGCCATCCTGGCCTGGGAGGCGAGCCGCACGTCTAGCTGAATCGGTTCCCAGGCCTTCTCCCCCACGAAGTCCATAGGGGGAGCCAGGGGCAGGATGGAGTCGCTGCGGACGAATAGAGGCATCCTCTCCAGGGGTACCTCCATCTGCAGATGGGCCGGCCCGTCTACCCGCCGATTGCTCCAGAAATCGTACCATTCCCCTGGCGGCAGATAGAGATGACAACGCCCCTCCTGGCTGAAAACGGGCGCCACCAGCAAGTAGGGTCCCAGCATATACTCCAAGTGCGCCTGGTAGGCAGGCGGATCGTCCGGGAACTCCAGGAAGACGGGCCGCACGACGGGCACGCCTGTCTGGCAGGCCTCCTGAGCTAGCGCGTACAGATAGGGAAGAAGGCGATAGCGCAGGCGCGCGAACTCTCGCACGATGGTCACCGCCTGTTCACCGTAGTGCCAGGGCTCGCGGGCGCTGGTACCGTGAAAGCGGGCGTGGGAGGAGAGGAGGCCGAACTGCGCCCAGCGAATGTACAGCTCGGGACTGGGTGCTCCAACGTGCCCGCCGGGCCAGAACCCGCCGATGTCGTGGCTCCAGAAAGGGATGCCCGACAGGCTCAGGCTGAGGCCAGCGCGCAGGGCGGCAGCCATGCCCTCGAAGGTGGAGGGAGAGTCGCCCGTCCAGTTCAGGGGATAGCGCTGGGAGCCAGCATAGCCCGAGCGCCCCCACACGAGGCCCTCCTCCCGTTCCTGGGCGATCACCTCGAACACCGCGCGGTTGTAGAGCAGGGGATAGGCGTTGTGCATCTCTCTGCCTGTCTTGCCGTTGGCGAACAGAGCATCCTCGGGCACCGCCTCGCCAAAGTCCGACTTGAAGGTAGCCACCCCTGCACGCAGGTGTGGGCGGTGCTTGTCCTGCCACCAGCGCACGGCCCGCGGGTTGGTGAAATCGGGCATCGCGGCCTCAGGATTGTCCACGGGGCGGGCCAGATCACCGTCCCTGGTTCGAACCAGGTAGCCGCGCTTCCGTCCCTCCTCATACATGGAGGTGTCTTTCCAGACGTAGGGGTTCTCCCACAGGCAGAGCTTCACCCCCCTGTCGGCCAGCCAGCGGACGAAGCCAGCTTGATCCGGAAAGTCGTCATCGTTCCAGACGAAATCGCAACCGAGGACGTAGCGATTCTTCATCTCCTTAAGCCAGCGCGGATCGAGACTGATGACGTCGCAGGGAATGCCCAGCTCCCGCAAGCGAGAGACCACCTCCTCCACTTGCGGCCGACTGGTGTACATGGCCCGAGACATCCACACGCCGAACGACCACAGGGGCGGCAGCGGTGCCCTCCCGGTCAGCCAGGTATAGCGCGCCAGGATGTCCTTCGGGTGAGGGCCGTGGATGAGAAAATAGTCGAGATAGGGGTCCTCCACCTGAAAGGCGGCTGTCTGCCAGGATGGCCAGCCCAGCTCATAGATGATGGGGCTGGCATGGTTGATGAAGATGCCATAGCCGCGGCTGCTCATGAAGAAGGGCACGTTCAAGTAGGTGACGCTGCTGCTGGTCACGCCGTAGGTATCGCGCGACCAAGACACGAAGTGCTGCCCTCGCTTATCCAGCGGCCCGTACTGCATGCCCAGGCCGAACAGACGCTCCTCTACCGCCAGGGAGAACGCCTCGTGGAAGGCAACGTTTCCCTCCTCGTCGCGGGAGTAGCCCATGGGGTAGGCCACATAGCCCATCATCGCCCTATCCTGCCGTTGTTGGCGCCACACTTCCTGCCCTTCGCTGTCGTATGCAGTCAGCTGCCATGGCTCGCGCTCTGCCCGCAGGGACAGGCTGGCACTGGTGAGGCTTACACCCCCACGGTCTGAGCGAAGCTCTACCTCCACAGGCGATGGCTTGATGGGCAGGAGCATCGGCGTCGTCCGAGGTGGCCGCTCCCCCAGGGAAAGCTGAACCCGAATGACCTCGGGGTGCACGAAAGTGATGGCCAGATGGGCGGTGGTGCCGTCGTCACTGGCCACGCGAAAACGGGCCCCGCTCCTGGTGCGGCGAAACGAGCGAAGCGCGGCCAGGTGATGATACTGGCGTCCCGATTGGGCAAAGACAGGACGCCAGCGGGCGGCCAGCTCGGCTAGGGGATTACCCTGCATTTGGGGGTTATTCGGCATGATCATCTCTCCAGACTTCTCAGCAGACAATGCTTGTCTGCATTTTATCGCACATTCCGCTTGTACTTGTACGGTTCGGGAGACCCTCATCGGGCCACCGGCAGCCCCTTGCGCAAGACTATTTTGGTGGACTAAGATATCATTCCCCCGGGATGGGGACAATAGGTGCGAGAAGCCAAGAAAGGAGGCTGAGGAGCCGTGCGCAAGCTGGGCAAATTCTGGCTGACCTTCCTCGCCGTAGCAGCGCTGTTGCTGGTGCTGGCAGTGGCCTGCGAGGAGGAGGAAGAGGAAGAAATCCTTACTGGCACACCCACCGCTGCGGTCACCGGCACCCCGGCCGATACCCCTACACCGGTGACGGAGGTCCCTGGCATCACCGACACAGAGATAATCCTGGGGATGCACGGCCCCCTTAGCGGCACCTGGGGGGCGGCGTACGCCCCCGTCATCGGCGGCGTTGAGGCCTACTTCAGGTACGCCAACGCCGAGGAAGACGGCGCCTGCGGCCGCGACATCATCCTCAAGATTGAGGACGATCAGTACCTCCCGGCCAGAGCGGTCGACGCGGTCAAGAAGTTGCTGGACCGAGACAAGGTCTTCGCCATGATCGCCGGTATCGGGACGGCCGCCCACTCGGCCGTCTGGGAGGACCTCAACGCAAGAGGAGTGCCCGACCTGTGGATCATGTCCGGCGCCAACAAGTTTGGTTCTGAGCCCGAGAAGTACCCCTGGTCGGTTCCTCTCCTGCCGGACTACTATATCGAGGGGACGATCTTCGGCAAGTACATCTCGGAGAGCATGCCCGGCAAGAAAGTGGGCATCCTCCGCCAGAACGACGACTGGGGCGACGACGTGCTGAACGGTCTGAAGAACGGCCTCGACCCCGAAAAGAACGAGCTGGTGTCCGAGCAGAGCTATGAGCTCACCGCCGTCAGCATCCGGTCCCAGGTCAATAACCTAAAGGCCGCTGGCGTAGAAATAGTGGTCGCGGCCTCCAATCCACCGTCGACTTCCCAGCTCATCAAGGAGGCCGACCGCCTTGGCTGGCATCCCCAGTTCTTCATCGACTACGTCAACTCGGATCCGATGATGTTCCTCTATGCCACGCCCGAGCTCATGGAGGGGGTCATCACTCTTCAGGCCAACAAGCTGTCCCACTGGACTGACGACCCGGACGTAGCGGAGCACCACCGCATCATGCAGGAGTACGGTGACTACCCCGCCGGCAACTTCACCGCCGTCGGCGCCGCTGCGGCGGCACTAACCGTCGAGGCTCTGCGCGGGGCCTGTGACGATTTGACGCGACAGGGCCTGATGGATGCCGTCCACACCATCTTCAAGGACTACCAGGGCGCCGCGACCTTGCCTGGCATCACCACGACCCTCAGCCCGACAGACCACTTCGCCACCGAAGCCATGAGGATGCTGAGGGGCCACAATGGCGAGTGGGAGTACTTCGGCGACATAATCTCGTTCAGGGACTAGAGGGCAACCCCTGAGGGCAGCCACACGCCGCTCAGGTTATCATATCTAGCCATCCTGCTTCTTGGGCAACGCCATCGCCTGGTTCGTGGTGGCCATGGGGTGGCTGTAGCCTCCGCCCTTGCCAAACCCCGCGCCTGCGGGTAGCATGCGCCCGTAGATGCTACCATTGGAGGCAGCGCAATGAAGATGGCAAGCGTGAGCATGACCCTGCTCGTTGGCATATGCCTGACGGTGCTGGCCGCGGCCTGCGGTGGCGGTGAGAAGGAAGCGACGGCAACGTCAACCGCTACAGCGACAGCAACCGCCATCCCCAGCCCCACTGCATCGCCCCCGGCAACTCCTTCGCCCTCCGCAGTGACACCCACCGCCGCAGCCGAGACCCCGACCCCCGCGGCTACGCCCACCCCCTCGCCCACGCCGGAGGCCGCCGCCTGTCCCGACGACGACTCTGCCTTCTGCGCCTTCGCCACCCGCGTGGAGCAGGCCATCGCCGGCGAGGACGCAGCCTTCTTCGTCGCCAACTCTCTGACCCAGAGCGTCCTCTGCACCGCTGAGGAGGCCGACGTGGGCTATCTCTGTGGCCCCGAGCAGATCGGCGAAACCATCACCGGCATCCCCTACGGCCGCGAGGCATCGGAGGGCACACTGGTGCCGCCGGATGACTACCGCAACTTCTGGATTCAACTCTTCACCTCGGACCTGCCCGCGGAGGAGGACAGCGAGGGCAGCGGCGAGCTGCGCATCTGGGGACTGGCCTACCCGGTGCCGCCTGCTGAGGGGACGCCCCGC
The DNA here is from genome assembly GCA_030615765.1 of Dehalococcoidia bacterium. Lineage (GTDB taxonomy): Bacteria > Chloroflexota > Dehalococcoidia > SM23-28-2 > SM23-28-2 > SM23-28-2. The sequence goes on from JAUWYP010000041.1 coordinate 9,813, forward strand.
AGTATCGTTGTGACCTACGTCAGCGACAGCGGCCTGGGGCCCGCGCGGCAGGCCATCAGCCTCCACTGTGAGTTAGCGGACGGGCGGTGGCAGATCAAGTCGTTGCTCCAGCACATGCTCGCCCTGGGTTTGCCCCGGGACACCGCTGCGGAGTGGCGCGACTGGGGGGAGTAAGAGGCCTAGCCGCCCTCATGCTGGCCGCCGTCGTGTGGTTCGTGGCGGTTCGCTGTAGCGATGAGGTGGAACCCATTTGGGGCTCACCACGCTGAAATGGGGAATCCTGGGTTGACTTTTGGCACACGCAGTGCTACAACAAGTCCACTTCGGCATGTGGAGTTCTTTGGGGAGGTGCCCTGATGTGTGAGTTCTGTGTTGAACACGGCGAGGGCAAGAAATGGTATCTCCAGGCGAAAAACTATAGCGAAGAGTTGCTCAACGAAGAGCGAAAGCGCTTCATGACCGACTTCTTTGAGAACATCGAGCAGTACGTGCGTGACAGGATCGGTCCGCTGGACAAGCTCTTGGCCGCCGACCCTGCTGCCGCCAGGGCGATGTTCCCTGCCGTAGTGGAGCAGCAGAAGAAAGAGCATTATGGGCAGGTCGTTCCTCTGGAGGACGTGGAGCAGATTCTCGACATGAGCCTTTCCGTGGTGAGAGTGCCCTGCGTCTGCCGGAGCACTCTTCGTGGTTTTCGTGATGCCAGATACTGCTTCGGCGTGACCACCGTTCCGTCGGACTTCCGGGCGACAGTTTTTCAACCGTATCCAGACTACTCAACAGACCTGGAAGTGCTCAGTGGGGAAGAGGCCAAGAAGGCTATCCAGAAGCTTGACCGCAACGGCCTTGTGCACACGGTGTGGACCTTTATTACCCCCTTTATCGGTGGCATCTGCAACTGCTCCGTCAACGAGTGCCTTGCCTTGAAGACCCGCACACGACTTGACCTGCCGGTACTCTTTAAGGCGGAGTACGTAGCCGCCATCGATTGGGAGAACTGCAACGGCTGCCGCGACTGCATGAAGTTGTGCAACTTCGGGGCCATCAGCTACTCAGCCTATATCAACAAGTGCTCCATCAATCAAATCCAATGCTACGGCTGTGGCGTCTGCCGGGCACTATGCCCGCGAGATGCCATCACCTTGGTGGACAGGAACGCGATTCCCGCGCTGGCAAACGAGTGGTGATGCCATGATTCAAATAAAGTGGGATGACAAGAAATGTAGCTCCCCGCAGGAGTGCCGCAAGTGCCTTGACGCCTGCCCACCGGCGGTATTCATCATCTATCCCCGCGATGGGCGGAAGCCGGGTAAAGCGACCGAAAACTGGGCCATAATGCCGCTTTTCCTGAGCCTCTGTACCGGATGCGACATCTGCGAGGAGATATGCCCTGAGAACGCCATCACCGTCAGCGTTGGGCAGTAACAAGCAACGTATGATGTAGGTCATCCGGGAGAATGGGACTGAGTGACCCTCGGTGCTAGATCTGAACCCCCAGTCTAGCGATCATACAAGATCTAAACCGCACCTGGACCGCACATTCTGTACCCTGACGGCACCTTCGCCCCAATACAGAAGATACCCCCGTACGGATACCCCAGGGGACTTATCGGTCAGCCCTTCTTGGCGCGCTCCCGCTCGATGAGGTCACGGCGGAGGATCTTGCCAGCGGGCGATTTGGGGACCTCTGACACGTACTCCACCTCGCGGATCTTCTTGTAGGGCGCTACCTTCTCGGCCACGAAGGCCATCAACTCTTCGGGGCTCGCCTCGCAGCCCTCCCTGAGCACCACCAAGGCCTTGGGGATCTCGCCGCCCTCCAGGTGCGGCTTGGGGATGACGGCGGCGTCGAGGACGGCTGGGTGCTCGTGCAGAACGGCCTCCAGCTCGGCCGGGGCCACCTGGTAGCCCTTGTACTTGATCATCTCCTTCTTGCGGTCGACGATATACAGG
>JAUWYP010000017.1 GCA_030615765.1 Dehalococcoidia bacterium
CGGCATCTACCGGGTAGCTCCCCTGGCCCGCCTCAACGCCGCCGACGGCATGGCCACCCCCCTCGCTCAGGCGGAGTACGAGCGGTTCTACTCCACCCTGGGGGGCAAGCCGGTGCACGCTACGCTGGCCACCCACTGGGCGCGGGTCATCGAGCTGGTGTACGCGGCCGAGCGGATGCTGGAGCTGATCCAGGACCCGGAGATAACGAGCACCGACATCCGCACCATTCCCACCGAGACCCCCGGCGAGGGCATAGGGGTGGTGGAGGCGCCGCGGGGCGTCCTCATTCACCACTACTGGGCAGACGAGAACGCCCTGGCCAAGAAGGTCAACCTGATCGTGGGGACGGGCCACAACAACGGTGCCATCGCCATGTCCATCAACAAGGCGGCTAAGGGCCTGATCAAGAAGGGTACGGTGGTCAGCGAGGGTCTTCTCAACACCATCGAGATGGCCTTCCGCGCCTACGACCCCTGCTTGGCCTGTGCCACGCACTCCTTGCCCGGGCAGATGCCCCTGGTCGTCAGCATCTACGACAGCCAGGGGAACCTTACCCAGCAGCTCAGAAGGGACTAGCGGTTGCGGACCCTCATCCTGGGTCTGGGCAACCCTATCCTCTCCGACGACGCCGCCGGCCTTCAGGCTGCCCGCCAGCTATATGAACTGGTGGGTGGCGAGGATGTCGATCTGGTGGAGGCGGCGGTAGCGGGAATGCAGACCCTCCAGCTTCTGTCTGGCTACGACCGGGCGGTGATCATCGACGTGGTGCAGGACGAGGCGAGGGTGGGCGAGGTCTGGCGCCTCGATACCGACGACCTGGAAAATGTCTCGTCAACCTCCAGTCACGGCATCGGCGTGGGGCAGGCCCTGCGTCTGGCCCGGCTGATGCGTCTGCCCGTGCCAGAGCAAATACTGATCTACGCTATCGCTGCTGCTGATACCTCCACCTTCGGCGAGAGCTTGACGCCTCAGCTCGGGAAAGCCCTGCCCGCCATCGTCCGCAGGATCGCCGCCGACCTGGCGGGTCCTTCCGGCCGGGGTGTTCGGCGTCAGCGAAAGTGACATTTTGTAAAAGCAGTTCGTAGTGGACACCTGAAGGCTTGCTCTCGCTCCCGTAGGGGGTAGAGTACCGCCGCAGAAAGGAGCGAGACGTGACCGATAGGGTGAGCACGGCAGAGGTGCTGGCCCGGCGGCGCAGCGATGAGACGCGGGCCTTCGTCCGCCAGGTCAAACGGGTGACTCGTCGCCGGTTCAGCCCCGAGGACTGAGGTGCGCGTTGTCCTGGAGGGCTTCCGAGGCGAGGTGAAGATAAGCGACCTGTGCCAGAGAGAGGGGATCCGCCGAGGGCCTGGAGGGCCGGGTGGGATTCGAACCCATGACTCCCGGATGTCCCCACATGGCACAGGCTGAGGGCTAACTGCTAAGGCCTCAGATTCAAGAACTCCAGGGAGACCCAAGGGAAAACACGGGGCTTCCGTGATCCATTGCGACCGTCTTTGAGCCGCCCAGTGGACCGGCCACCCTGCTCTGCCTGGCCACGAGCGCGCCGGATCATCGCTCGACCGGTGCTAAGTGGTTTGGATCACGAGTACGGGGGGATGACTGCTTGTCCTGCAAGGAGACGGATGGGGTATTGGCACCCCATAACACCGCTAGCGTCTCATGGCGCGACGGATAACACCCATAAGCTCGCGGATCATAGGGTCGCCATGCTCGCCGCGAATTGCCTCGGCCACGCAGCCGTCGATGTGATCTTGGAGGAGCAAGAGAGCCACCTCATCGGCGGCGTGGGTAAGGGCCGTCAACTGCTGAATGATGTCGGGACAGTAGCGGTTCTCCTCGATCATCCGCTGGATGCCGCGCGCCTGGCCCTCGATTTTGCGCATACGTTGCAGAAGCACGTCCTTGTCTTTGCTATACAAATAGTGGTGAACTGTCTTTTTTCTCTCTACCATGTCGATCGCCTCCTGATCCGACGGCGTCGGGTCACAATTATACTAGCATAAGGTATTGCCGCACGCAAGGCGGCGCGCCTGAGCGGCAGCGGTGAACACAGAATGCTGGGGCGACGGCTTGCATCCGCGGGGGGGGCGTGTGCTATACTGGCTGCATGTACGGGGTAGACATCCCTGCGGCTGGAAGTTGGCCCGCGTATCCACGCAGCGTCGTCATCGCCGATGGAGCTTCAGAAGAGCGGATATGGAGCGAACAGAGTTGAGAAAGCTGCACCGCTATGTGCCACTGGCCGCGGCCGCTCTTGTGGTTATGGCTGCCGCTCTGATCCCGTCCGCTGGCTTGGCCGCGAGCGTAGGCGATGCGCATTCGGCGGCCCCAGCCGTCGCTCAGACGCTCCAGGATCTGCCGGCCGATCCTGGAGCCGTCGGCGGGTCAGGTTGGGCTGCTAGTCCGGCCGTCGACGCCGACGAGGGCTGCTGTGGCGATGGCCACATGTGGGGTTGGGATGTCGGTTGGTGGTGGCTGCTCATGCCGATGGGGATGATCATCTTCTGGGGCAGCATTATCGCGCTCATCATCTGGGCGATTCGCCAGTCCAGCGAAGGTCGTGGCGGCGGGGGCAACGCCGTCGAAATTGCGAGGGGCCGCTATGCCCGCGGCGAGATCTCGCGCGAAGAGTTCGACCAGATCCGCCGAGATCTGGCCTAGGCCGCAGAATTTCCGCGGGGGTGCTGTGGTGAGGAAGAGGACTTCCGCCCGACGAGGCAAGCGTAGCAGGAAGCCGACCCGCAAGCGACTGGCTCGGCTTTGGCCGTCGGCCATGGCTGTTGCACTGGTGGGGATTGTCGTCCTAGTCGTTGTCTTTGCCGCCGTTGGAGGCAAGGGCAGGCAGTCGCAGCCCGCCCTGACGCCCGTAACTGAGTCTAACGGCGGAAGCCGCGCTGCGTCGTCTCGTACAGGCGGGCCAGCCATCTACTTCCCGATTACGGAGGTGGACTTCGGGCAGGTTCCCCTGGACACCCCCGCCTCCTACGCCTTCGAGTTCGCCAATGTGGGCGACGACACCCTTCGCGTCGAAGACGTGGAGGTGAAGATGCTGGAGGGGTGCTGACCCTTCAAGCCGGTCGTAGGTTCTACGACTCTGAAACCGGGCGAGGGGAGCGAGATATCGTTCACCACTATGATGCACCAAGGCATGGGTGGACCTCACCTGTTCGAAATAGCCGTGCGCTGCAACGACCCTCTGGAGCCAGTCCACAAGTTGTATGTGAAAGCCCTCTTCAGGCCCTAGGGGAGGCGCGCTGCTGGTTGTGGGTAGAAAGGATGATGGCGAGACGAACACACCTACCCAGCCTCGATCCCCGGCATTCGTCTGCCCTTCCGAGGAGAGCGTCGATGCCTACCGCCTGGAGGCAGAGAGAGGGCACCTTTTCACCAGGATGCCCCGCTTCTGTGGCTGCACCAACTTGCCGCGGGACCCTCACAAGAGCTTGCTGGACTGTTTCATTGACGAAGACGGCACCTTCGACCGGCGCGCAGCGGTCTGTGGGCTGCGCATAGCCATCGCCTTGGACGCTGCCGATTGGCAGGACGAGGGCGCCAGGATTGCGGAGGTGCGAAAGGGGATCGACGAGAAGTAGGGGGCCTTTGGCTCAGGCACCGACACAAGTCCGGTGCGCTCGGAGAGGAGGGAGTCATGAAGCCCGGGAGGATGCGGTTGAAGGGGTGGCTAGCCGTCTACGCGGTAGCAGTCAGCCTGGTCGTGTTCGGCGGAGGCTTGTTCGCGGCTGGGTTCTTCAGCCGCGGTCTGGTGGATGAGGACGGGTCGGCTGGCAGCACCGCCGCTGGCAACACCGCCGCCAGCGCTGGCGGCGGCGAGCTCGTGGCGGCGCTCCTGCCCGACGATGGGATAACGGTGCAGGCCCGGTGGGGGGACGCCATGCCCCGCCTGGTAGAGCTTGGGGTCATCGACATTGATAAGTTCAAGGCTGCTGCTGCAGGCAAGGGCCAGCCCCTGACCGAGGAGGAACTGACCATCCTCACCGAGGGTTCCGACGAGAACCTGAGGATCGATGCCGACAACGCCTACTTCATGGTCACCGCGCTCTGGGCTCTGGGCATCGCCAACAAGAACCCGATTCTGGAGGAGGGGCCAATGGCGGAGCGCGGTTGGGAGAACCGGGGCAACTATGCTGCTACCGGCGGCTGGAGACTCGGCAAGCAGCCGGGAGGAGAGTACGTCAGCGCGTTCGAGGTTCTGCCCCTGACGCCCGACCAGCAGGCCATCGTCGAAGAGGTAGCCCACAATTCATATCGTCCCTGCTGTGGCAACCCTACCGCCTTCCCGGACTGCAACCACGGCGCGGCCGCTCTAGGCCTCGCCTATCTTATGGCCTCCCAGGGGGCGTCGGCCGATGACATCTTCGAGGCCGTCAAGGCCTTCAATTCGTTCTGGTTCCCGCAGCAGTATCACACCCTTGCTCGCTACTTTGATCAGCAAGGCGAGTCATGGTCAGAGGTGGATGCTCGCACCGTCGTCGGCATTGAGTACTCCAGCTCTGGCGGCTTCAGGCAGGTACAAGCGGCGGTCCAAGCCGGAGGAGATGTGCCACAGCCCGGCGCTGCCAGCGGCTGCTGAGCATAGATGACATCTGCGCACCGAGAAGAACCGAGGGACGGTGCTCAAAGCAAGGAAGTGAGGACGAGATGGAAGAGCAGACAAGGGAAAGGGCTCAGCTGAGGCCCTACATGCTTTCGGCAGCTGTGTCAGCGGGCGTCCTGGTGTTTGCGGCCGCCTTCTTCGTACTTGGCTTCGCCGCGCACGCTACCATCGACGACGATGACGGCGGGCCAACCTCCGCGTTGCCAGCGAGCGCGGCATCGCCCACCGGCCCGTCGGCCCAGGGCTCGTCCAGCGGTGAGCCAACGCCGGCGCCGCTCGTCCAGGTCAGCGTTGATGATGACCCCAGCTGGGGTCCAGCGGACGCGCCGGTGACAATCATCGAGTTCAGCGATTTCCAGTGCCCGTTCTGTCTTCGTTTCTGGAATCAGACCCTGCCCCAGATCAAGCAGGAATACCAGGACAAGGTAAGGTTCGTCTATCGCGATTTCCCCCTCACCGGCATTCACGAGTGGGCTCAAAAGGCAGCCGAGGCAGCCGAATGCGCCGACGATCAGGACAAGTTCTGGGAGTACCACGACCTGATATTTGGCAACCAGAACGCTCTGAGCGAGCAACTGAACACCGCAGGGCTAGACGGCGTGCTGGCCACGTTCAAGTCATACGCCGCCGACCTGGGCCTGGACACAGCGACCTTCGGCGACTGCCTCGACTCGGGCGAGTACACGGCGGAGGTGCTGAAGGACCTGCAGGACGGCCAGTCCTACGGGGTGACGGGCACACCCGCCTTCTTCATCAATGGTCAGCTGGTGTCCGGCGCCCAGCCTTTCGCCAACTTCAAGGCGGTCATCGACGCCGCCCTCGAAGAGGCCTAGACCGCTGACAGCCGAGGAGGACCCGAATGCACCGGTGTGGCTTCAGACAGGTACAAGCCGCGGTCCAGGCCGGAGGAGAAGTGCCGCAGCCCGGCGCTGCCAGCGGCTGCTCAGCATAGAGACCGCGCTCCGAGGCCAAGGAAGTGACTGCTAGAGAGCGGAACGTATGGAGAGGTGAACGTGAACTTGAACTGGCTGGCGCTGGCTGCTGTGGTAGCCTTGTCTCTGCTGGCGGTGTCTCTGGGCAGCCTCCTGCCCTTCCCGAGCGCCGAGGCCAGAACGCGGGAGTTCACCCTGGAGGCCAGCCAGTTCAGCTACTCGCCCTATAGGCTAGAGGTCAACAAGGGCGACCGGGTGATCCTGCGCCTGGAGCCCCAAGACGTGACGCACGGCCTGTACATCGATGGCTACGGGCTCGAGACCCACGCCTCGGTCGGGGAGACCGCCGTCCTGGAGTTTGTGGCGGACAAGCCCGGCACCTTTCGTTTTCACTGCTCGACGACTTGCGGCAGCCTGCACCCGTTCATGATCGGCCAGCTATCGGTTGGGCCCAACACGCCCTTCGCCGCTTCCGCCATCGCCCTGGTGCTGGTGGCCCTGGGTGCCCTGGGCTACGGCTGGTGGAGGATAGGGAACCGTGACGCTGGCAACTGAGCTGCGCAGGGGACCGGGCATAGACGTCAAAGATGGCCGCATCGACCTGCTGCGCTGGCCTCTGCTGAAGCGGATCCTCACTCATCGGGCCTTCCAGTTCGCCCTCATCCTGCCCACCCTCTTCTTCTTCGTCCTCATTATCCTTACTGGTCTTTTCGGGACGCCGGTGGGCAACGCCAACTTCGCCATCATCTCCGTATGGATCGTCTGGTGGGCGCTGCTCATAATGCTCCTGATCCCCCTGGGGGGGCGGCTATGGTGCACCATGTGCCCCATTCCCGCTGTGGGAGAATGGGTGCAGAGGCGATCGGTGGTGAGCGCTAGCGGCCGTCGCCCCCTGTCCCTGGGCTGGGAGTGGCCCAAGCCCCTGCGCAACATCTGGGTGCAGAACTTCGCCTTCCTGGCCGTTGCTGCCTTCAGCGTGATCATCCTTACCCGTCCTCTGGTGACCGGTGCCTTGCTGCTGGGCTTCATGCTGGTCGCCCTGGGGCTGTTCCTGCTATACCAGCGGCGGGCCTTCTGCCGCTACGTCTGCCCCGTCAGCGGCTTCATCGGCCTCTACTCGGGGGTAGCGCCACTCGAGTTGCGGGCGGCCGACCCCGACGTCTGCCTGGCCCACTGCGGCACCCGCGCCAAGGAATGCATCAAGGGCTCGGCCCAGGGCTTCGGATGCCCCTGGATGGAGTACCCCGGCACCCTGGACCGCAACGCCTACTGCGGCCTGTGCAGCGAGTGCCTCAAGACCTGCCCCCAGGCCAACCTTGGCCTCTACCTGCGGCCCTTCGGTGCCGACCTGGCGGTGCCCAAGCGCCGCCTGGACGAGGCCTACAAAGGGTTCATCATGCTCACTGCCGCCGTCTTCTACTCGGTGGTGATGCTCGGGCCCTGGGGTCAGATCAAGGACTGGGCCAACCTGGGCGATGGCGAACTCCTGCCCTTCCTGGGCTATGTGGCCCTCATGGCCGCGTTCACGCTGGTGCTGGTGCCGGGCGTCTTCTACGCCGCCAGTTGGCTGGCAAAGCGGCTCTCGGCGGCCAGGGGGGTCTCGGTGCGACGCCTGTTCGTCGCCTTCGCCTACACAACGGTGCCCCTGGGCCTGGCGGCCTGGATCGCCTTCAGCCTCAGCTTCCTCTTCACCAATGGCTCCTATGTTTTGCCGGTGCTATCGGACCCCTTTGGCTGGGGGTGGAACCTCTTCGGCACTGCCAACCATGAGTGGACACCCTACATGCCCCAGTTGCTCCCCTACCTCCAGGTGCCGGTACTGGCGGTGGGCCTGGCCCTGTCGGTGGTCCTGGGGCACCAGATCGCCAGGGAGAACATCAGCGACCACGCCCGGGCTCGGCGGTCGGTGATCCCTGTGGCTGCGCTCCTGACCCTGCTAACTCTTGGCCTGCTCTGGCTCTACATCGGCTGAGAGTCGATTGGAGGATGAACAAGAATGGCACAACAAGCGAAGCAACCGCCCATCCTGGCAGCCGCCTTTGCTGCTGAGGGCCAGTTGCAGGCGGCGTTGTCTAGGCTGGCTGAGCGCAAGATCGCGCCCGACTTCATCGGTGCCTACGTCGGCGATGACGGCCACAACCGTCACGACCTCCGCGACATCTATGTGCTGAGTGTTCTAGCCCCCAGGCGGCTCCACGAGGATATCAAGGCCTCCTTCCAGGAGTGTGGCGCACTGTCGGTAGGGAGCGCGGCGGAGATGCGGGCTGCCTACGGGGTGGTGCCTCATCCCGGTGTCTTGGAGTATAGGGAGATGAAGCTGCCCACGGGCAACGATTACTATCAGCTGTTGAGCAGGGAGCGCAAGAAAGGATGAGGCTGCCCATGCCCTGGCTGGAGAGAGGCGCTATCGTCCTTGTCCTGCTGGTCGTCATCGGGCTACCGGCGGCGGCGTTTAGCTACGAGGGCTTCCTGCGCTCCCAACACGACAACGAGTTCACGCTGGTGGCTGCCGTTGGCACCTGGACTCCGGACACCATCCACGTGAAGCAGGGCGAGGTCGTGCGCCTGCGCCTCACCAGCGAGGACGTCGTGCACGGCTTCCTGCTGGAAGAGTTCGACGTAGCGGTCGATGCTGTCTATCCGGGAAGGTTCACCACGGTGGAGTTTGTGGCCGACAGGCCGGGCACTTTCGACTTCGCCTGCACCAGGGTGTGCAGCGTGACTCGTCATGGCCACATGTGGGGGACGCTGGTGGTGGAGCCCCAGGAACCGGCGCCCGCTACCGGCCCGTCATTGGGGCCATAGCATGGATCCCCTCTTGGCCGGGGGACCCGGGGATGTGGCCCTGGGTCCGGGCCGGAGGATATCTTCGACAGTGTATGAACGTATGATTGAATGGAGCGTGAGACGATGACAGGCCGTACGACCGGCACGCCAAGCACGAAACGGCTTCTCTTCGGGATGGCGGCGCTGGCGGTCGTGTTCGCAACCGTCACAGCTGGCGTCTTCGCGTACTACGCGGGGCAGGAGAATGGTTCCTCCACGTCAACTGGCACACAAGGGGAGTTTCCGGCCTTCGTCTACACCACGGACGAAACCCTCGCCGGCTACCGGGCCGCCGTCGCCAACCCGGAACTTCTCGCCAAGATACCCTGCTACTGCGGCTGCGGGTACCTGCCGGATGACCCTCACCAGAGCGTCTCCGACTGCTTCCTCAACAGCGACGGCACCTTCGACTCTCACGCCTCTGGCTGCCAGATCTGCGTCAGGATCGCCCTGGATGCCGTTGAGTGGCAGCAGCAGGGTCTGGGCGCGGCGGCCGTCCGGGCGAAGGTGGATTCCAAGTACTCCCAGTTTGGCCCGGCTACGGACACGCCACCGGTCACCGACTGACGGCCCCCGTGGCCAGTAGCCCCGTCTGCGATTTCGACCTCAGTATGCGGTAGGGCTGAACTCCTCCGGCCGCGAATCGTCGCCGGAGGGCCGACCACCTGCCTCAGAAGCAGGAGACCGCCCTTCGGCGGCCCTCGCATTGCATGCGTTGTAACGTCTAATGCGGGGTGGAGCGGGAGACGGGAATCGAACCCGCGACAACCTGCTTGGAAGGCAGGAGCTCTACCACTGAGCTACTCCCGCCCACGTACCGCTAAACACGCACGTCCATTGCGAGAATAGCGATGGCTTGAGGAAAAGTCAAGGAAAGCTTGCCCCTGGCGCCCCTAGGCGGCAAGTCGATAGCCGCGCCTGGGAAGAGTGCGGATCACTTCTCGTCCCCGCGCTACCTTGGCAATCTTCCGCCGCAGATTGCGCATGTGGGACCGGACTATGTCGCCACTGCCAGTGTGAGGGAAGAAGCCCCAGACCTTCTCCAGCAGTTCCTCAGCGGTAACCACCGTGCCCGGCCGCTCCATGATGTACTCCATCAGGCGGAATTCGGTGGGCGTCAGGGTTACGCTGCCGCCCTCGCTCGACAGGGCAAACAGGCTGCGATCCAGCGACAGGTCGCCAACGGTCAGGGTCTTCGGAATGGGCGTTGTAAGCGGTCCCAGCAACCGCTTCAGGGTCTGCTCAACCTCTGAGCAGAGGAAGGGCTTGCCCACCAGAGTGTCGCGACCTATTCTCATAGGGACCGAGTCAGGTAGCCACCTGAGGGCCGCTGGCACAAGAAACAGGGTGGGCACGTCTTCGCAGCGGGGGTCTTGGCGCAGCCAATGGCAAAAATCGTGGGCAGACATGTCAGGCACGGCGGTGTCGAAGATGACGGCATCGACCATCAAAGTGTGCAAACTGCGCAACGCTTCAGTAGCAGTGGCGGCCAAAACTACGTCATATCCTTTGGCAGCCAAGTGCTGACAGGCCGATTGGCCGACGTTGCCGGTGCCGGAGACGAACAAAACAGTAGACATGACCGGGGCAAGAGAACGCATTATTATAACACCATTGCCAACTGGTAGTGGAGCGACGCCACGAGAGGCCCAGGCGAAAATCGCTTAGAACGATGGCGCGTTTGACAAAATACGTCCGCTGGCCCAGCTTACGCCGAAGGCGAAGGGTTGCCATCCTCTGGCCCCTGCTGATCCTGCTGACGGCCTTCGTCGGCTTTCTCCAACTGCTCACCACCGACGGCGGAACGGCAGGCACTGCCACCCCCACGCCTTTCGACTCGCCAACGCCCTTGCTGCAAACACCCACCGCCACGGCCACTCCTCACCCCAACTGGCAGTCGCTGGAGCAGGCCAGGGTGGTGGAGGTCATCGACGGCGATACCATAGATGTCCTGATCGATAGGGAGCACCAGCGGGTGCGCTACTACGGCATCGACGCCCCCGAAAGAGACGAGAGGTGCTATCAGGAGGCCACAGAAAGAAACCGCGAGCTAGTGGGGACGACCGTCAGGCTCGAGGGCGACGCCCGCGATAAGGATGATCACGGACGCCTGCTTCGCTACGTATTCACCGATGAGGGCATATCGGTGGATGCTGCCCTGGTGGGCGAAGGGCTGGCCAAGGCCTGGCGCGAGGACGGGCGCTACCTCACTCGCCTGACAATCCTGGAGACGCATGCCCAGCAAGAGGGCATAGGCTGCCTGTGGAAGTAGACCCGCTGCTGAGCCGAGACGCTGCAACGAGGCTCCGCGACTATCCCGACACGCTGGCCACTGCTCGAATGCGCTGGGCCGCCTCCTCGATGTCGGCACGCTCGATCCCGTAGTGGGTGACCAGGCGCAGTCGCTGGCCGCCCATGTAGGTGGCCAACACGCCTGCCTGGCCCAGACGGCCTTGGAACTCGATGGCAGGAATGCCTTCGACTTCTAGGTTTACCATGTTGCTCTGCACGGACGCCGGATCCAGGCGAAGCGGAGGCAAGCCGGCCAGGCCCTCAGCCAGCAGCTTGGCGTTATCGTGATCCTCCTGCAGGCGGTCGACCATGGTGTCCAGAGCGACAAGACCCGCCGCGGCGATGATGCCCGCCTGGCGCATGCCGCCGCCAACCATCTTGCGGTACTTGCGCGCCCGGCCAATGAATTCGCTGCTGCCACAGAGGAGGGAGCCGACCGGACAGGCCAGGCCCTTGCACAGACTGAAGGCCACCGAGTCGGCCTGGCAGGCCAGATTGGCCACTGGTACCCCCAGAGCCACGGCAGCATTGAAGATGCGAGCGCCATCCAGGTGGACAGGAATACCCCAGCGTCGGGCCACCTGGGCCACCGCCTCCGTGTCGGCTTCGCTGAGAACGGCCCCGCCGCAACGGTTGTGGGTGTTCTCCAGGCAGACCAGCCCTGTGCGGGGGTGATGGATGTCGGGAAGGCGAATGGCTTCCTCCACGTCTTTAGGGTGCAGGCGACCACGGCTGTCGTTGGAGATCGTCCGTAGCCCCAGGCCGCCCAGGGCAGCCGCTCCCGCCACCTCGTAGTGGAAGATATGGGCCTCATCGCCCAGGAGCACCTCAGCGCCCCGCTGGCAATGAGTTAGCAAGGCCACCAAGTTGCTCATGGTGCCGCTGGCCGTAAGCAGGGCCGCCTCCTTGCCCAGCTTCCCGGCGGCCACGGCCTCCAGGCGATTGACCGTGGGGTCCTCGCGCCAGACGTCGTCGCCCAGCTCAGCCTCGGCTATGGCCTGGCGCATGGCTGGCGTGGGCAAGGTGACGGTATCGCTTCTGAGGTCAATGATTTTGTTTGCCATCACGCACCCTATACTTCCGCCAGAGGCGAAGGTGCCTCCGGCGCAAACAAGGGGCCGGACGCTGGCCCCTCGCTGAAGACCCCTGGGATGCTTCCTCCCCCGACTACTCCTCTCTGCGCTCCCAAAGCGATTGGTAGCTCGGGCCGCCGCGGATGGCCGTCAGCACCTCGGCCTTCTCCTCCTCCACCAGCTCGGCGAATACAGCCTGGCACTGCTCTTCCACCCCTGTGTAGCCGCTAGCGATCAGCCGGTCGGCGATGCGCGACCAGAGGCCGGCGAGGCGGAAGGTCTCCACCTGGCGTGGCCAGGTGAAGGACACGATCTTTTCAGGCAAGGGAAAGCGGGGACGCAACTCCCTCAGGCTTTGAAAGCGGTCCTCCACCGAGGAGGCCTTAGGCACCAGCTTGAGCAGGGGGCCATCGACGTCGTCATGGCGAGTGTCGACCAGCAGCCGCCTGTCCAGTATAGCGAAGCGGATCACCAACACCTCAGCGGTATCGATGACCTCCATCACCTCGTCCAGGTTCATCCCGAATTCGTCCATAGGCTCAGTCCACCTGGGGCAACCTGCCAGCCGACAGACAGGAGTACTTAACCTATTCTACCCACCGCCAGCACAGAGGGTCAACGCGGGCCTGAGGGAGATGCCTCCGTCAGGAATAGCGCTCCTCCCGCCAGACGTCGCCGCGGCGGTGATAGCCGCGGCTCTCCCAAGAGCCGAGCCGATCCTCGTTCATGAAGTGCAGCCCCCGCACCCACTTGGCGCTCTTCCAGAAGTAGAGCTTTGGTACCACCAGGCGCAAGGGCCAGCCGTGCTCTGGCGTCAGCTCCTGGCCGTTGTGCTTGTAGGCCAAGAGGACATTGTCGTCCAGGAGGTCTTCCAGGGGGATGTTGGTGGTGTAGTCGCCGTAGGAGTGAACCATGACGTAGCGGCCCTCGGGCTTGGGATGAATGCGTTTCACTAGCTCCTGAAAGGCCACACCCTCCCACGTATTGTCCATGATGCTCCACCCCTCGACGCAGTGGACATCGGCGCTCACGGTGGTCTTGGGGAGAGCCATGAACTCCTGCCAGTCGAGGGTGAGCTCTTCTTCCACCTCGCCCCAGACGCGAAAGGCCCATCTCTTGAGGTCGATGCGCGGAACCGCCCCCGCGGTAAGCACAGGCCAGTCCTCGCTCAGCCGCTGGCCGGGAGGCATGCGGTCGCCGTAGTTCTGACGGTCAGGTCTGGCCTTGCGGCCGGGAGGATCGAAAGTCATTCGAGCCCAAGAACCTCACAAGAATTGTAAAATTAGGCTAACAGGCCGCCTGCGGGCGGGTCAAGGAAAGAGGCGACGGCCGCTTCGTTGCTCCCCGAGAAAGGCCAATGCTATCATGCGATTGATGCCAGTTGAACAGCCGAGTCGCTCCAGGGCAATCCCGCTGCGCCTGCGCTGGCGGCGTGACCTCCTCTTTTTCGCCACCGCGGCGGTCGTCCTCGCCCTCGACCAGCTCACCAAGCACGTCGTCCGGGCCACCCTGGAGCGGGGCGAGGCCTTCCCCGAGAGCTGGCCGGTGCGCTTTGTTCACGTGACCAACACCGGCGCCGCCTTCGGCATCCTTCAGGAGCAGAACGCCTTCCTGGTGGTCACTACCATTATCGGCGTGGGTGCTATCCTCCTCTACTACTGGTATCCACCCTTCGAGCACGCCATCATGACCGTCGCCGTGGGCATGCTGCTGGGAGGGGCCATCGGCAACCTGTCCGACCGGCTACGCCTCGGCGAAGTGACGGACTTTATCGACTTTCCCCGCTACCCATCGTTCAACGTGGCCGACTCCTCCATCGTGGTGGGAGTGGCCTTGCTGGTCATCCTCTTCCTGCTGGGACGGCCTCGAGCCGCGCCCCAGCAGCGGCAGCAGCAATGACAAGGGAGCTAGAGCTTTTCGCTGACCGCAATGGCGAGCGCCTGGACTCCTTCCTGGCCCGCCGCTGCGAGCAAGAACTGTCGCGCTCCTACGCCCACAAGCTCATCGCCGAGGGCCTGGTGACCGTCAACGGCGCGCCCAGCAAGCCCTCCCATCGCCTGAGTCGAGGCGACGACGTCGTCGTCCTTCTGCCGCCGCCGCAGGTCATGACCCTGGAGGCCGAATCCATCCCCCTGCGAGTCGTGTACCAGGATGAGGACGTGATCGTGGTAGACAAGCCGGCCGGCCTGACGGTGCACCCGGCGGCCGGCCACCCGCGTGGGACGCTGGTCAACGCCCTGCTGACCATCTGCCCGGAGCTGGCGAACATCAAGGGGACGCTACGGCCGGGCATCGTCCACCGCCTGGACAAGGACACCTCCGGCCTGCTGGTGGTGGCCAAGAACGAGGCAGCCCAGGCCAGCCTGGCGCGGCAGATCAAGAAGCGAGAGGTGCACAAGCTCTACCTGGCCCTGGTGCGAGGACGGGTGGAGCCGCCGCAGGGCGTGATCGATGCCCCCATCGGCAGGCACCCCCGCCGTCGCCAGCGGATGGCGGTAGTGGAGGGCGGCCGCGCGGCTCAGACCCGCTATCGGGTGCGCGAGTTCCTCGATGACGACGGCGTCGTCTACTCGCTGGTCGAGGTGGAGCCCCTCACCGGCCGCACCCACCAGATACGCGTGCACTTCGCCAGCATCGGCCGCCCGCTGGTGGGCGACAGGCTGTACGGCAAGGCCTCGCCGCTGGTGGGGCGGCAGTTCCTCCACGCCTGGCGGCTGGGGTTTCGCCTGCCCGCCAGCGGCCGCTATCAGGAATTCGAGTCGCTCCTGGCGGGGGACCTGGCGGCGGCGCTCAAAGCACTGAGATGCTAGAATAGCCATGCGATGAGCGTGCGTGTCCGCTACGCCCCCAGCCCCACCGGCGAGCCTCATGTGGGCAACATCCGCGCCGCCCTCTTCAACTGGCTCCTGGCCCGCCACGAGGGCGGCACCTTCATCCTGCGCATCGAGGACACCGACCAGGCCCGCATCGTCCCCGGCGCGTTGGAGGCGATCTTCGACAGCCTGCGCTGGCTGGGCCTGGACTGGGACGAGGGCCCCGACGTCGGCGGCCCCCATGCCCCTTATTTCCAGTCGCAGCGGCTGGAGCACTACCATCAGGCCAGCGAGCGGCTCATCGCCGCCGACAACGCCTATCGCTGCTACTGCTCGCCCGAGCGCCTTAAGGAGATGCGGGCGGAACAGATCCGCCACAAGGTGCCACCGAAGTACGACCGCCGCTGCCTCAAGCTATCGCCGGGCGAGCGGCGAGAGCGAGAGGCGCAGGGCATCCCGCCGGTGGTGCGCTTCAAGACGCCTCTCTCCGGCCAGACGACCTTCCACGACCTGGTGCGGGGCAATGTGACCTTCGAGAACGACACCCTGGACGACTTCGTTCTCCTGAAATCGGACGGCTTCCCCACCTACCACCTGGCCAACGTGGTAGACGACCACCTGATGGGTATCACCCACATCCTGCGGGGCGACGAGTGGCTTTCCAGCACTCCTCGCCATGTGCTCATGTACCAGGCCTTCGGCTGGCAGCCGCCAGTGTTCGCCCACCTGCCGATGATCCTGGGGCCCGACCGGGCCAAGCTCAGCAAGCGCCACGGCGACACCTCGATCCTCCAGTACCGCGACAAGGGCTTCCTGCCCCACGCCCTGTTCAACTTCCTGGGCCTCCTGGGCTGGTCCCTGGACGACAAGACGGAGCTCATCTCGCGCCAGGATTTCGTCCGCCACTTCAGCCTGGAGCGAATCGTCAAGAGCCCGGCCATCTTCAACATGGACAAGGTCACCTGGATGAACGGCGTCTACATTCGCGAGCTCGAACCGGACGAGCTGACCGAGCAGCTAGCCCCCTTCCTGGAGGAGCACCTGCCCACCGACATTCCCAGGCCCATCGACCGGCCCTATCTCCAGCGCATCGTCCCGCTCGTCCAGGAGCGCATCAAGCGGCTGGATGAGGCAACCGACCTGACCGACTTCTTCTTCCGCGAGGGCGAGCTCACGTATCCCACCGGCGACCTGCTGGGCAAGCGATTCGCCCACGAGCCCCAGCAGGCCGCCGAGGCGCTGACGGCCGTGCGCGAGCGCATCGCCGCCCTCGACCGCTGGGATGAAGAGGCCCTGGAGGGCGCCATCCGTCCCCTGGCCGCGGAGCTAGGGCTGAAGACGGGCGAGCTCTTCGGGGCCATCCGCGTGGCGGTGACCGGCCGCACGGCGGCCCCACCGCTGTTCCAGACGATGGCCGTCCTGGAGCGCGAGCGCTGTCTGGAACGCCTAGGGACAGCCATCGCGCGGCTGTAAGGGATCTCCGTCTGCTAGAATTGCCTTCCTATCGTGCTTCTGCTAGAATCGCCCTGGGCTTGGGGGATCGTCTAGTGGTAGGACAGCGGACTCTGGATCCGTAAGCGGGGGTTCGAATCCTCCTCCCCCAGCCAGTGAAACGTCTGGTATAATTGGCGGTACGGCGCATTCGTCTAGCGGCCTAGGACACCACCCTCTCAAGGTGGAGATCGGGGGTTCGAATCCCCCATGCGCTACCAACGGAAGCAGAGCCCGGCCAGCTTCGGCTGGTCGGGCTCGTTGTTTGCGCCAGAGGCGGGTACCTGCCGTGTTTTTGTCGCCGCCCCTCGCGCGTCTTATACTTGGGGTATAGACAACTCTAGCATCGAGAATTTCGGGCCACGGCGAAGCACAGAGAGGGCCAACGGCGCTTGCTGGGCCTAGTGCCAGAGAAAGGCAGGCGCTAGCGGCGTATCTCGCCCTCGACCCGTGCGTTAGGAAT
Organism: Dehalococcoidia bacterium; assembly: GCA_030615765.1. GTDB lineage: Bacteria > Chloroflexota > Dehalococcoidia > SM23-28-2 > SM23-28-2 > SM23-28-2. The sequence goes on from JAUWYP010000017.1 coordinate 16,510, forward strand.
AGTGGTCAGCACGGGTATGAGTGTGCAAACGTTATCGCTGTTAGCCTGGGAGAGGAGCATAAGGACGACGGCCCAAGAGCGCACCGGCCAGAGCGCCCAGGTCCGGCGGGAGGAGGAGTTGATCCGCAGGGCCCAGGAGTTCGACCAAGAGGCCCTGGGTTGGTTGTATGAGCTCTTCTACCCTAAGGTGTACAACTACGCGTATCTTCAGCTGGGTGACGTTCAGCAGGCTGAGGACCTGGCGTCGGAGGTGCTCCTGCGGGTGCTGGAGTCCCTCAAGGGCTACCGCTTCCGAGGGGTGCCGCTGACCGCCTGGGTATTTCGTATCGCCCGCAACTATCTCATCGACCTCCACCGTCGTCGCCAGCGACGGCCCCAGGTCAGCCTCTACGAGGGCATACCCAGTACCACGGACAGCCCTCAGGCCGTCGCCGAGCGATCCGTCGCTCAGGACGAGCTCCGCCTGGCCCTGACCGGGCTCACCGAGGAGCAGCGCCAGGTGATCATCCTGAAATTCGTGGAAGGCATGGACAACGCCAGCGTGGCCCGCGTCGTGGGCCGAAGCCAGGGAGCGGTGAAGTCGCTCCAGCATCGTGCGCTGGTCTCGCTGAGGAAGATACTTTCATCGGAGGAGGTAGAATAGGATGGGACGGAACTTTCAGACCATCCTGGATGAGTGCCTGAGAGAGCTGGAGACAGGCCAGTCGCTGGACGCTATCCTGGCCCGCTATCCAGAGGAGGCCGACCAGCTACGCCCCCTCCTTCTGATGGCCCAGGACGTGAAGGCGATGCCCATCGCTCGCCCCCGCTCGCACGTGCAGCAGGCGGGCTGGCAGCGCTTCCTGGGCGAGGCCATCGCCCTGCGGCGGGTTCGCGAGCGACGGCCGGCCTTCGGCCTCTTGCGCCCGGTGGCTGTCGCCGCCTCGCTCGTACTTATGCTTTTCTCCCTGAGTGGCGGCGCCACTGTCTATGCTGCCTCGCATAGCATGCCCGATAGCCCCCTCTATGCCCTCAAGCTGGCCACCGAGGAGGCCCGCCTCTGGTTCGTCTTCGACGAGGACGATCAGGCGGGCATCCTTCTCGATCAGTCGGAAACCCGCATGACCGAGATTCGCAAGCTGGTGGCGCAGGGCAAGCCGGTGAAGGGCAACGTCCTGTCCGCCATGCGAGGGCGGATGACGCGAGCAACGGACATTATCAACAAGCCTGGCAGGGAAGCCGAGGACAAGCTGCTGATCCGGGCCAACGAGCTCTCGGCTAGCCAGGAGGAGATACTCATCGCCATCGGCGGGAACGTGCCGGCGGGCGACAGAGACGAGTACGGCAGCGTTCTGGTGGTAGTCCACGAGGTGCGCATCGAGCTGCAAGGCCTATCCGAGCCAGCAGTTCGGCTGGATCCAGAGGCGCTGGCGCAGGGCATTAGCAGCTTCACCGGCCTGGTGGAGCAGCGCCAGGATGACGCCTGGATCATCAGCGGCACCAAGATACTGGTGAACCAAGCAACGATCGTCGAGGGCGATACGGGTGAGGTCGTCGGACAGGTCGCTCAGGTTACCATCATCAGCGGGCCGGGTGGCCCCCAAGCGATCGGCATTTCTCTTCCCGGCAGTGAAGACTTGGCCAAGACGCTCACTATCAGCGGCATCATCGATAGGGTCGACGGAAACAAGATCCAACTCGGCGGCCGCACCTTCAAGCTTGACGCTTCTACCGTCATCGATGCTGGCAGCTTCGTGATGGAGCCCGGCGTGCACGCCCGCGTGGAGAGCGAGTGCGCCGAGGAAGCGCTAGTGGACGGCGTATGTCGAGAGAGCGAGCTGATGGCCAAGCGGATCGTCCTTCTCGCCCCCGAAGGTCCGCCTGAGACGGTGACCGTGGAAGGGGTCTTCCAGGGGGAGGATAACGGAAGCTGGATCATCGCCGGCATCCCCATCGACTTCGCCCCCGAGAGCCCAGCCCTGGTCACGCCGCCGCTAGGCACGTTGGTGAAGGTGACCGGCAGCCAAAAGGGCCAGGCCATCGTCGTGACCACGGCGGAATCGATCCGCTCACCCGAGGAGTTGGGCCTTGTCAAGCTAGAGGGCGTGGTGGATCAGGTGGACGACAACCAGTGGCAGGTAGGGCCAACGCTCTTCCGCACTACCGCTGCCACCAGGATCGGTGGGGAGCTCATTCCGGGGGCCAGGGCGGTGGTCTGGGGCCTGCCAAACGAGGACGCCTCCCTCGACGCCATCCAGGTTGACGTTCTCGACACCCGCTCGCTAATCGCCCCTTAGGCGTCCCGGTTCATCCCCTTCCGATCCCCAACTCTCCGGTGCCTGTGCCAACAGCGTTTGGAAGCGTAGGCATCCTCTAGCATGAACACGTTGTTGAACAGGCAGTAGACGGGACGGCGTCCCCCTTCGACCTGCCGCAGCAGCCGACGATGCTGGGAAGAGTCATCGCAGGGGCTAGCATAGCTCGGCGAGCGGCGGGCTGCCCGATTGCTGGCCGACACTGCATGCCCTACAATAGGGGCGTGGGTGCCCCCGTCGTCTAGAGGCCTAGGACGCGGCCCTTTCAAGGCCGAAATCAGGGGTTCGAATCCCCTCGGGGGCACCAGCGATTCTCTGTAGCTCCACAATGGGCTTGCCCCTTATGCAAGATCTAGCCTCGTCGTCCCTTATCCCTTGTGACAGCTACGCCCATCGGCTATAATCGCCGCGCATTTCCCTGGCACTGTCTGAAGGAGGTAGCAAGCCATGGCCCCCTTGGAGTTCAAGGACATCCTCTATGAAAAGCACCATCGCGTTAAGGGCGCCGTCTGGATCACCATCAACCGACCCCAGGCGATGAATTCCTTCACCCGCCAGACGCTCCTGGAGATGAAGCAAGCGGCGGAGGATGCCAACGCCGACGATAGCGTCGGGGTCATCGTCATCACCGGAGCAGGCGACCGTGCCTTCTGCGCTGGCGGCGATGTCAAGTGGCTGGCAGAGGTGCAAAAGGACCCGGCATGGGCAGCAAAGATGCCAGACCCCCACGCGGGGATCGAGGACTGCCTCAAGCCGATCATCGCCCGCGTGAACGGATACACTATCGGCGGCGGCAACCACCTGGCCTACTTCTGCGACTTCACCATCGCCTCGCAGAACGCCACCTTCCAGCAAGTGGGCCCGCGGGTCGGCAGCCCCGCCGCCGGCCATTATGTCGCCTACCTGACCTGGGTGGTAGGAGCCAAGAAGGCCAAGGAGATCTGGATGCTCTGCCGTCGCTATACCGCTCAGGAGGCTCTCCAGATGGGCCTGGTGAACGTGGTGGCCCCTCCGGAGAAGCTGGACGAGGAAGTGGACAAGTGGTGCCAGGAGCTAATGGCCAAGAGCCCGAGCTGCCTGAAGATCCTCAAGGCTTCCTTCCGTACCCTCTATGAGCCTCTGCGACATGCCTCCCGCCGCGAGTGGGTGACCGACTTCGCCCCCGACTTCTTCCGTAGCGGCGAGGCCGACGAGGGCAAGAACGCCTTCGCCGAGAGGCGGGAGCCTGATTTCTCCCAGTATCCCCGGACGGCCGGCATTTACGTAGCGAAAGAGGGCTAGCTCAGGTCTTCTGGAGGAACAGCCGACCTTCCTTGCCCCGGCGGCGGCCGGCAGCTGTCACTGAGCGACGGGCTGACTGGCCTTCAGGTCCTGAAAGCGCTCGGGCTCTGCCAGCAGGTCGGCCAGAAACGGGGGCAGGGCAAAGCTGGCGAGATGCATCTGGGGGCTGTAGTAACGGGGGGAGATGCCCCTGGCCTCCAGCCTCTGGCGGACGGTGGCCTCATCCAGGGCCAGGGGGTCGTTGCCCCCAGAGGCCAGGGTGAAGCTCCACAGCACGCCGGGATAGGATGGCACAGGAGCAAGGCAGACACGCACCAGGGGGAAAACGGCCTTCAGGTTGACGTAGATCCTCAGCAGTTCGTCCGTGAGGAGGAGGGGAGAGCTGCTCTGGGTCACCATCAGGCCATCCTCCTTCAATATACGGCGGACGAGCTGGTAGAACTCGGCGGTGAACAAGCGCAGGCTGGGGCCGGGGGGGAGGGGATCGGTCAGATCGACGATGATAGCGTCGAAAGGCTCCTGGGCTTCCTCCACGAATTCATAACCGTCGGCGAAGAGCAGGTGAAGGCGAGTATCGTCGAACGCCCCGCTCGACACACGGGGGAGATAGCGACGGCAGGTCTCGACTACCGCCCGGTCCAGCTCCACCTGGACTACCTCTCTCAGGCGGTGCTCCAGAGCACGGCGCAGGCAGCCGCCGTCGCCACCGCCGATGATGAGCACCCGCTCTGGCTGGGACAGGGAGATGAGGACTGGGTGCACCAGCATCTCGTGATAGATGAACTCGTCCGTCTCCGTGGTCTGGAGGACGCCATCGAGGATAAGGGCTCTGCCAAAGGGGACAGTGTCCAGCACACGGATGCTTTGATAGTCTGAGCGGCCCTCGTATAACACGCCTCGCACCTGGATGCGCTGCTCCAGGCCGACGCGCTCTCGCTCGCCGAACCACTGCTCGCCGCTACTCGATACAAGAGGCAATGCCCCGCACCACCTCCATGACCTGAACTCGCTCGGCTTCAAAGTGGTCCCGCAGGACGGGGATGGCTACTCGCGGGTCGGCGTCGTCGCCGCAGATAAAGACATCAACCGCCGCATAGCTATACTCGGGCCAGGTGTGGATGGTGATGTGAGACTCCGCTAACACCGCTACGCCAGTGACACCTTGCGGATTATAATGATAGACTTGGATGCCTTTTAACGTTGCGTCGCACGCTGCCGCCGCATCGCGCAGAGCTCCTTCCACCGTCGCGACGGAGTTGAAGTTTTTACCGCCCCACAACTCCAAGATGAGATGCCTTCCCAAGCCCTTCAACGGATTCTCACCTCCTCCCTTTGAACCGGCCCGCGCCTCTCAGCACAAACACCACCCCAGGCGAAGTTGCTTCCGCGACTTCATTCCTGGAAAGTGGTGCTTAAGGCCTTTGTGCCAGGCCCAACCGAAGCAAACGACTCCATACAATACCACACAACTCAAGAAGATTCCATAATGGAGGCGGAATTTCTGGTCCGCTGGGTCGGTCGAGACTGAAGATGAATAAAAGAAAGCGGGTTGCCCGCAGAAAGCACAGGCGCACGGCCAAGAAGCTTAAGGAACGACAGAAGGCCGAGCGGGCCAAGGCCTCCTGAACCCTTGGCCGGAGGCGAGTGCCCTCTGGCTTGATGGTAGAAAGCCCTTCTGCTAGACTGCCACAGCGAAGGGAGAGTCTGACAAATGGAACTAGTTTGGCTTGTGCCCATTATAGGGGCGGCAACAGTAATCTTCGCTCTCTGGTTGGCCTTGAATGTCCTACGCCGGGACCGCGGCTCCTCCGAGATGCAAGATATCGCCGCCATGATCTTGGAGGGGGCCAATGCCTTCATGTACCGCCAGTACCGGACCATCGCTATGCTATCGGTGGTCACGGCGGTAGTCGTCGGCGCTATTGTTGGCTACTTCGATGAGAGCCTGAAGATCGGTGTCTACACCGGCATCGCCTTTATGGTGGGTGCGTCTGCCTCCGCCCTTTCGGGGTTCATCGGCATGTACGTGGCTGTGCGTTCCAACGTGCGCTGCGCCTCGGCCGCCACCCGCAGCCTGCGCGAGGCGGTCACCGTCTCCCTGCGAGGCGGCGCCGTCTCGGGCTTCGCGATCGTCGCCCTAAGCCTCCTGGGGGTGGCCGGCATCTTCGCCGTCTACAGTCGCCTGCTGGGCAACCCCATGGACGATGCTCCCTTCCTTATCGTGGGCTTTGGCTTCGGAGCGAGCTTCGTGGCCCTGTTCGCCCAGCTCGGCGGCGGCATCTACACCAAGGCCGCCGATGTGGGCGCCGACCTGGTGGGCAAGGTGGAGGCTGGTATCCCCGAGGACGACCCCCGCAACGCCGCCGTGATAGCAGACCTGGTGGGCGACAACGTGGGCGACTGCGCTGGCCGTGGCGCCGACTTGTTCGAGTCCACGGCCGCCGAGAACATCGGCGCGATGATCCTGGGGGTGGCCATCTATCGCCTCACCGGCGACCCAGAGTGGATCCTCTTTCCTCTGGTGATCCGTGCCCTGGGCCTGGTGGCTACCGGCATAGGAGTGATGAGCGTCCCCTTCTTCTCGCGAGAGAACCAAAACCCGATGACACCCCTCAATTACGGCTACTACGTCATCACCGCCCTCTCGGTTCTGTTCATGTTCATGACCACCAAACTGATGATGGGTAGCCACTGGCACTGGTTCTTCCTCGCCGGCGTTGTCGGCATCGCTACCAGCGTGGTCTTCGTCTACATCACCCAGTACTACACCTCCAGCGCCTGGCGGCCTGTTAAGGAGATAGTCAACGCCTCGCGCACAGGGCCGGCCACCAATATCATCGCGGGGACGGCGGTAGGCCTGGAGACTACCTTCGCCACCGCCCTAGCCATCGGCGGTGCTCTGGTGATCTCCTTCATCCTGGGCAGCCAGTCGGACCTGCCCAACGGCGGCGTCTTCGGCACAGCGGTGGCCACCATGGGCATGCTGATGTCTGCTGCCTACATCCTGTCCATGGACACCTTCGGCCCCATCACCGACAACGCCAGTGGGATCATCGAGATGTCGGGAGCCTCGGCCAGCGCTCGCCGCATCACCGACGAGCTGGACGCCGTGGGCAACACCACCAAGGCCCTCACCAAGGGCTACGCCATGGCCTCCGCCGGACTGGCCGCCTTCCTCCTTTTCAGCGCCTTCCTGGACAAAGTGAAGGAAACGACGGGAGAAGAGGTAATAGTCAGGATGAACGATGTCGGCGAGTTCGTGGCCGCCCTCCTGGGGGTGATGCTGGTCTTCCTGTTCAGCTCGCTGGCCATCCGCGCCGTCGGAGGGGCGGCAGCCAAGATCATCGAAGAGGTGCGGAGACAGTTCCGCGAGGACCCTGGAATCATGGAGGGGACATCCCGCCCCGACTACGGCCGCGCCGTGGACATCACCACTAGCGCCGCCCTGCGAGGGATGATCGCACCGGGCCTGCTGGCGGTGGGAACGCCCATCGTGGTGGGCGTCTTCTTCCGCCTCCTCTTCGAAGCGGGGTGGCTGGATGACACCGGCCCCGAGACGGTGGCCGCCCTGCTGATGGTGGGGACCATCGGCGGCCTGATCCTGGCCACCTTCTTCAACAACGTAGGGGGCGCCTGGGACAACGCCAAGAAGTACATTGAAGCGGGCCTTCTGAAGGTTCCCGCAAGTAACCCCGGCGACGAAGACGTGGTGCTGGGCAAAGGGTCGGACGCTCACAAGGCGGCGGTGGTGGGCGATACGGTGGGGGACCCCTTCAAGGACACGGCAGGGCCCTCGCTGCACGTGCTGGTGAAGCTCCTGAGCACCGTAACCCTGGTGCTGGCGCCGCTGTTTATCTCCTAGCGGCCTAGTCCGGGTCGATGCCCATGTACACCCGCGGATTCTTGAGGAAGGGGTTGTGCTCTTTTTCCTGGCCGATGGTGGTGGTAGGGCCGTGGCCGGGCAGCACCAGCGTCTCGTCTGGGAGGGCAAAGAGCTTGTCGCGGATGCTCCTGAAGAGTTGCAGGCCGTCGCCGCCGGGCAGGTCGAAGCGGCCGATGCTTAGCTGGAAGAGAACGTCGCCGCTGAACACCACTCCTTCGCCGTAGAGGCAGATGTGTCCGGGACTATGGCCGGGACAGAAGAGCACCTGGAACCTTAGCCTGCCCACGCTTATCTCCTGGCCTTCCTCCAGCCAGATCTCCGGTTCGTTCATCCGTGGCAAGGGGCGACCCAGCCACATCATGGCCGTATCGCTCTGGTAGGCGGTGTATTCATAGGCAGTGCGATGCATGGCCACCGGGGCCTTGGTGGCCTCGCGTACCGCCTCCACGGCGCCAATGTGGTCGATGTGCTCGTGGGTGAGAACGATGAGCCTGGCGGTCAGGCCTTTCCGCTCTAGGGCAGCCAGGATCTCGGCGCCATCATCGCCGGGGTCGACGATCATCGCCTCCTTGGTCGCCTCGCAGCCAGCGATGAAGCAGTTACCCTGGAGGAAGCCAGTGGGAAAGCCCTCCAGAATCATCGCCATCGCTCAGCCCTGTTCTCAGTACGAAGCAATGCTAGATCTTCTCAAACCGCTCAGTGTCCAGGACAAAGACGATGGCGCCGCCCGCTCTCACCTGAAGGGGCTGGTCGGGCGGCAGGCTGCCCGGAAAGGGCAGGGTCTGGACGGGTACATACTCCTCGCGGGGCCGGCATTCAGCCCTGACCATGGCCAGTACTTCGTCCACGGCAGCAGCGGCTACTCCCGACAGCAGAGTGACGTTGCCGCGGCGTAGAAAACCGCCGGTGCTGCTGATCTTGGTGACCGGATGACCGGCCTCCGTCATCTTCTCCAGCAGGCGGTCGGCGTCCTCGGGAGCGGTGATGATGATCAGCAGCTTCTGGACAGAGGAAGACAAGGGCTCGCCTCTACAGTCGTCAGAGCCTTTCAGCCTGTCGCTCCTGCCTGGCCCGCCAGCGCTCCTGAGCCTTATAGGCAATGAGCTGCCGCATGACATTGCCCGGCTGGGGCGCCACGAGCAAGCCCACGGCGGCACCTACGGCCAGCCCCAGAATAAACCCCAAAAGGAACCGCATATTTCTTACCCCCGTTGCCCGCGAGTTCTGCTTCTGTCAATCCTACCACGCGGGCCCTGCCTGATGGTAGGTAATCCGCGGGTTGAAACCCGCGGCTTCCTAGAATCGATCGATAGTGCTGCGGGATTTATCCCGCAGGCTTGGAAAGTTCACCTACCAACGGCGAACGGCCATCTTTACTTTGGCTTTGGAAACTGGTAACTTCAACGCAGGTTTCTGTCCGCCTTCAATCAGTTCGAAAGCCTATGTCCACCAAAGCTACCGTAGAGAAACTTGTATCCCTGTGCAAGCGCCGCGGCCTGGTCTTCCAGAGCAGCGAGATATACGGGGGCATCGGCGGCTTCTGGGACTACGGGCCGCTGGGCGTGGAGCTCAAGAATAACATCAAGCAGGCCTGGTGGAGAGCTGTCGTTCAGGAGCGCGACGACGTGGTGGGCCAGGACGCGGCCATCATCATGAACCCCACAGTCTGGCGGGCCAGCGGCCACCTGGACACCTTCGCCGACCCGATGGTCGACTGCAAGGAGTGCAAGAAGCGCTTTCGGGCCGACGATCTGGCGGGGGCGGTGCCGGCAGGCGCCCACGGCCACGAGGCGGAGGCCGCCAAGGTTACGCGCTGCCCTGAGTGCGGCGGCGAGCTCACCGAGCCCCGTATGTTCAACCTGATGTTCCGGACCTACGTCGGCCCGGTGGAGGACGATGCCTCCACCGCCTATCTGCGGCCGGAGACGGCCCAGGGCATCTTCGTCAATTTCACCAATGTCCTCACCACCACCCGCAAGAAGCTGCCGCTGGGCATCGCCCAGATCGGTAAGGCCTTCCGCAACGAGATCACGCCGGGCAACTTCATCTTCCGCGACCGCGAGTTCGAGCAGATGGAGATCGAGTACTTCGTCAAGCCAGGCACGGACGAGCAGTGGCATCAGCACTGGGTGGAGGAGCGCTACAACTGGTACCTCGGCCTGGGGATGCGGAAGGAGAACGTGCGGGTGCGCCAGCTGGACCACGAGGAGCTGGCCCACTACGCCAAGGACACCTACGAGATCGAGTATCTGTTCCCGATGGGCTGGTCGGAGCTGGAGGGCATCGCCAATCGCACCGACTTCGACCTGCGCCGCCACGCCGAGTACAGCGGCCGCAACCTGGAGTACTTCGACGAGGAGAGCGGGGAGCACATCGTTCCCTACGTCATCGAGCCGTCGGCGGGGGTGGACCGCCTGTTCATGGCCTTCCTGATGGACGCCTACGACGAGGAGGAGGTGCGGGGCCCTTCGGCAGGCTCAGGACGGGGCCAGACGCGGGTGATCCTGCGGCTGCACAAGGACCTGGCGCCGATCAAGGTGGCGGTGCTGCCCCTGAGCCGCAACGAGAAGCTTGTGCCGCCGGCGAAGGAGGTGTGGGCTATCGTCCGGAAGCACTGGATGAGCCAGTACGACGACGCCCAGGCCATCGGGCGGCGGTATCGGCGGCAGGACGAGGTGGGCACGCCGCTGTGCGTGACCATCGACTTCGACACGCTGGAGGACGAGGCGGTGACCATCCGGGAGCGGGACAGCATGGAGCAGGTGCGGGTGCCCATCGCCGGGCTGGTGGCGGCGCTGCGGGAGAAGCTGGAGACGCGCGTTTGATTGTGTTCGCGAAAATTCTTTTGCTTTGGGGGTCCCCCGCATCTGGTGAGGGGACTTTTTCTTTGATTGTTCCGCACCGCTGAGCGGGAAGGCCACTGTTAAGGTGGTTGGCGACAGTGATAGAATGAGCGTTCGAGGGGAGAGGTGGAAGGGGTAGGCGGCACGGGGGGAGAGGGTAGGAGACTGAGCAAGCCCACGAGGACGCACATCAGCCTAACCTTTGTTCGACTCGTGACGGCCTGAGGGCCCCGAAGGCAAGCGGGAGGGCGCCATGGGTAGGTTCGAGCTAGACAAGTGGGATGTCCGTAGGCTCTACGAGCACTGGAAGAAACACCGCCTTAACGTTCGACCTGAATATCAAAGAACCAAGGTCTGGCCGGACAGAATGAAGTACGCCCTGGTTGAGACAGTTCTTCACGACTGGCCAATGGGCCTGATCATGATCAACGTTGCCCCCCATGTCGAGGCGGAGGGCCCGCCGGTCGAGTACTACGAGGTTGTTGATGGACAGCAAAGACTGGCGACGCTCTTCGAGTACAAGGACGGCGATGAGCAATGGGTGAAGAAAGCCCCGCCCAAGGGTGTACAGTTCACGCCTTATGGGAAGCTGAACCCAAGCTTCCAGGAGGCGTTTGACGAGTACAGGGTGGCTGTGGCAGTGATGCGCGATTTTGAGCAAGATGAAATACTCGACATCTATAGCCGCCTGCAACACAGCAAACCGCTGAAGATCGGCGAGAAGGTGAAAGCACTCAAGAGTGAGTTCAAGCCCCATGTCCTAGAGCTAACCCACCACAAGATATTTGGACTGGCGAGCGGCCGACATAGGGTGCGCGACGGCCACTGGAATCTAGCGGCCGTTTTCTTCAAGGCAGTGTACAGAAACAGGCCTTTGGACCGCCAGGAATTCGCTCATCTTGACGAGTTCCTACGACATGAGCCATACGACCCCAGCAGAGCGAAGAAGGCTGCGGCGGAGACGGCCAAGATACTCAACTTCGAGTATAGGATGGCTGAAGAGGCGTCAGACCAGGAACCAAACTTCGAGGGCAATCTCGCCAGCCCGCGACTGATAAAGTGGATGTTCGCCAGTTTACAGCTTCTATTTCCACGCTATGTGCTGAGCGGTCGTGAACATCTTCTGGCAGAGGGTGTCCGGTCGTACTGGCACGCGAGAGACCAGGAGGGCAGCGACGAGTGGGCCGCGTATTTAAACACGGGGAGAACAGGGCGCATAGATACGGACGACGTGCGCGCTTGTGTTGAGCAGCTCATGAATCGAATGATTGGCGCCTCAGAGGCGGAAGCGCTGGACCCCAAGCGCTTTTTTTCGCGTGAGCAACGCGGGGAGATATTCGCGAACTCGAAGGGCAAGTGTGCTCTGTGTGGCATCAAACTGACCAAGACGAACTTCCACGCCGACCACATAGTGCCCCATCGCCAAGGCGGGCCGACTGAGGTGAAGAACGGCCAAGCGCTGTGTACCGCCTGCAACCGAAAGAAGGGCGGGAATGCAGAACTGTTTGAATAAGTCAGTGGTCACGGGACCTCGGCAGCATTCTCGGTGATCCGCGTCCTGCATTTCGCTGACCTGCACCTGGGGGTCGAGACGTACGGTCGGCCCGACCCCGACACCGGCCTGTCCACTCGCCTGCTGGACTTCCTGCGCGCCTTCGATGAGCTGGTCGATTTCGCCATCGAGGAGCCGGTCGACCTCGTGCTCTTCGGCGGCGACGCCTACAAGAGCCGCGAGCCCTCGCAGACGCACCAGCGGGAGTTCGCCATCCGCCTGAGGCGGATGGTGGACGCGGACATCCCGGTGCTCCTGCTGGTGGGCAACCACGACCTGCCCGGCGCCGTCTCGCGGGCCACGACGCTGGAGATATTCGACACGCTGGGCATCGAGAAGGTCTACGTGGCGGCCAAGCCCACGACGCTGGTCATCCCGACGGGCAACGGCGCGCTCCAGATCGTGGCCCTGCCCTGGCTGACGCCCAGTCGGCTCCTGACACGCGAGGAGTACAGGAACATGGGCGTCGACCAGCTCCTGCGGGCCATGGAGGACCGCATGGGGCGGTTCATCGAGGAGCACGCCGAGAAGCTGGACCCGAACCTGCCGGCGATCCTGGCCGCGCACGTGGCCATGAGCGGCTCGATCGTCCAGACGGGCTCGGAGGAGTGGATGACGGTGGGCCGCTACCCTCAGCTCATGAAGAGCACCCTGCGGCCGGAGCTGTTCGACTACGTGGCGCTGGGGCATCACCACGTGGCGCAGGTCCTCAGCCACGCACCGCCCATCGTCTACCCGGGGAGCCTTCAGCGGGTGGACTTCGGCGAGGAGAAGAACGACAAGGGCTTCTACCTACTGGCCATCGACCCCAGCCGGCCGCGGGGCCAGCGGCTAGTAGGCGAGCCCGAGTTCCGCGCCGTCTGGGCGCGTCCGTTCGTGACGGTGGACGTGCGGCCTCGCCAGGAAGACCCCACGGCGGAGGTGCTGGCCGCCATCGAGCGGGCGCCGGTGAGCGATGCCATCGTGCGGGTGGTCATCAGGCTGTCGCGGCAGCAGCAGGCGCTGCTGCGGCAGGTGGAGGTGCGCCAGGCGCTGGCCGAGGCGCACTTCCTGGCCTACGTGAAGGCCGAGCTGACGGAGGAGGCCAGGAGCGGTCGCCTGCCGCCCGACGTGCGGCCGGAATCGCTCAGGCCGATGGAGGCGCTCCGCCTGTACTTCGACGAGCGCAAGCTGGCGCCGGACCGGCGGGAGGTGCTGCTGCGCTACGCTCGCTCGCTAGTGGCGGGGGAAGAGGAGGAGGAGGAAGTGGCGGCAGCGGCCGGAAGCGAGTAGGGCGATGGCTTCCATCACCGTCTACGGCGGCGCAGGCGAGATCGGGGGGAACAAGGTCCTCCTAGAGAGCAACAGCCGGCGCGTCTTCCTGGACTTCGGCCTCAGCTTCTCGGGGATGGGCACGTTCTACGAGGAGTTCCTCCAGCCGCGAACGAACAACGGCCTCAGAGACCTGCTCGCGCTGGGTATCCTCCCAAGGCTGGACGGGATATACCGGCAAGACCTCATCGAACTGGACCGCCTGGAGGACGCCCTCGCCGAGACCGGCGCGCCTGACGAGTCCCTGTGGGCAGCGGACGTCAAGAGCTACGACGAGGTGTGCAAGAGGGACGGCAGCCCCTTCGTGGACGCCGTCATCCTGTCGCACGGCCACATGGACCATTTCCAGCACGTCTCCATGCTCGACGAAGGCATCCCCGTCCTCTGCGCAGCAACGACGAAGGCGATCATGGAGGCGGCCGAGGAAATGGGCAGGGGCGGGTTCGGAGCAGACGTCATCAACGTCAGCAAGCGTTCGCTCTCCACGCTCGGTGACCGAGCATTCTTCCCCGGCGCGCACAGGGTTGTAACCGAGAGCGTTCCGAGGGCGATCAAGGTGGTCGGCGTGCGGGAGCGATTCGAGGCAGGCGGGATGCAGGCTGAGCTGTACCCCGTCGACCACTCCGTGCCGGGAGCAGCAGCCATTGTTGTGACGACAGAGGACGGCCGGACGATAGTGTACACCGGCGACCTCCGCTTCCACGGGAGGGCCGGGCACCTGACGAAGGCGTTCAGCGATGCTCTGGCCGACAGCCAGCCCGACGTGCTGATGGCAGAAGGCACGCGTATAGACAGGGAAGAGCCGGACAGTGAAGACACCGTCCGGGAGGAGTGCACAAGGCTCGTCTCGCAGGCAAAGGGAGCGCTGGCCATGGTGGGCTTCGCCTGGAAGGACACCACCCGCTATCAGACGATGCTGGAGGTGGCGCGCGAGACCGGCCGCACATTGGTGGTCTCGGCGAAGCTGGCCTACCTGCTGCACAAGCTGAATGCACTGCCGGACCCTCCCGCTCGACCGGTATCGGAAGAGCCGGACGTGCGGGTGTACCTGAAGCGGAAGGACAGCATGCTCTACAGCAAGGGCGACTACGTCGGCACCAAATACGACATGGGGTACGCGGGGAAGTGGGACAGGGCAGACCCCTCGACGCTCAGGACAGAGCACTACGATTCGGGAGTGCGCGCCTACCAGATCTCCGCCGACCCCGGCAAGTACCTGCTCCACCTGGACTACTACGAGCTCAACGAACTGATCGACCTGCACCCTCCCCCCGGCAGCGTATACATCAGCGCCGCGAGCGAGCCGTTCAACCTGGAGATGGAACTGGACGAGGAGCGTCTGGGCAACTGGCTACGGAAGTTCGGGGTCAACCCTCCGGACTTTGAGCCGCGGTACGTCCACGCCTCCGGGCACGCCAGCGGGCCGGAGCTGATCGATTTCGTCAAGGGCGTCCGGCCCAAGATGGTCATCCCCGTACACACACATCGACCGGACATCTTCGAGCAGGAGCTAGCGGGTACGGGCATCGCCGTCCACGTGCCGCGAGTCGGCGAGCCCATTCCCATTCCCTAGAGGAGCACAGCCGTGATCCCGGCCAAGCTCAGCATGCGCAACTTCCTGTGCTATCGCGACAACGTGCCGCCTCTGGACTTCAGCGGCATTCACGTGGCCTGCCTCTCGGGAGACAACGGCCACGGCAAGTCGGCCCTCCTGGACGCCATCACCTGGGCGCTCTGGGGCAAGGCCCGCGCCCGCACGGAGGACGAGCTGATCCACTTGGGTCGGACGGAGGCAGAGGTTGACTTCGAGTTCCTGGTGGACAGCGCCCGCTATCGGGTGATCCGCAAGCGGAAGAAGGCCACCGGCCGCAGCCGCGGCGAATCGATGCTCGACTTCTTCGTGGAGAGCCCCGACGGCTGGCGGGTCATCAGCGGCAACACCCTGCGAGAAACGGAGCGGCGCATCCAAGAGACCCTGCACATGGACTACGAGACCTTCATCAACAGCGCCTTCCTCATGCAGGGGCGAGCCGACGAGTTCGTGCGCAAGACGGCCGCCCAGCGCAAGGAGGTGCTGGCCTCCATCCTGGGCCTGGAACAGTACGACCTTCTGGCCGAGCGGTGCAGGGAGCTAGCGAAGGAGGCCGAGCTTCGCCGCCGCCAACTCGAGCTGGATATCGGGTCGATAGACCAGCAGCTTGCTCGTCGCGGCGAGTACGAGCAGCAGCTGGAGGAGGTGCAGGTCGAACTGGCCCGGACGGAGGAAGAAGCGGCGGCACAGGAGCAGCTGGCCGACACGCTGCGGCGGGCGGCCGAGGCCCTGGAGCACCAGCGGCAACAACTGCGGCGGGCGGAGGAGCAGTGGCAGCGGGCGGAGGACGAGCTCGAGCGGCACGGTCGTCAGGTGGCTCAGCATCAGGAGCGCATCGATCAGTATCAGGCCACGGCGAGCCAGGCCGAGGAGATCCGCCAGGGCCACGAGCGCCTGCAAGAGGCCCGCGCTCGGGAAGCGGATCTCACCCGCGTTCACTCCGCGCTGATGGAGCTGCGGGTTGAAGAACAGGGGCTGGAAAAGCAGATCGAGCTGGCCCAGCAGCAGCTGGCGAATGAGGCCCGCAGCAAGGCAGGTGAGGTCGAGGATCTGGCAGCCTGGGCGGCGGCCATGCCCGGATGGCGAGAAGAGAAGGAAGCGGCGGAGGCGGAGGTGGCCGAGCTAGCCTCGCGGGAGGAGGAACTGGCAGCGATCGGCGAGGAGGAGCGCCAGGCATCGGCCGAAGCACAGAGCCTGCGAGCCGCCAATCAGCAGCTCGAATCGGACATCCAGGAGCTGCGGCGCAGGGCAGAGGAACTGGCAACGGCTGGCGCCTGCTGTCCTCTCTGCGGCACCGACCTGGGCGAGGAGCAGGTGCACCACATTTCCCACCACTATCGCCTGGAGGAGGAAGACAAGGAGCACAAGCTGCGGGAGAACGAGGAGCGGGCCGGCGAGCTGTCGCGGCAGGCGGAGGAGTCGCGCCAGCGGATCGCCGCTCTGGAGGGCGACCTGCGCCTCAGGCGGAGCGATCTCGACCAGCGCCTGGCCCTTCTCGAGCAACAGATCGAGCAGGGAGAGGCGGCGGAGAAGGAGCTTCCCGCTGCTCGCAGCGAGCTGGTCGCCCTGGAGGAGCGCATCGCCAAGGAGGACTATGCCCACAGCGAGCGCCGCCGGCTGCAAGACGCGCGCTGGCAGATGGCCGCCCTGGCCTACGACCCCCAGGCTCACGAAGAGGCTCGTCGCCAGATGGAGGAACTGGTCGAGTTCGAGGAGCGCTTCCGCCAGCTAGGCCAGGCGGAGAAGCTCCTGGAACGGGAACAGCAGGCGCTGGCGGCCGCCGAGGAAAACCGTGACCGCTGGCAACAAGGTGCCGAGGAGGCCCGCCAGGAGGTGGAGCGGCTGAAGGCGGAGGTGGCCGGGCAGCCAGACGTGGGGCCGCAGCTAGTGGAGGTTCGCCAAAGGCTTGAAGGCCTGCGGGACGTCGAGCGGAGGCAGCGTCAGGCGCTGGGCGCGCTCCAGCAGGAGCTCGACCGCTGCCGCACCCTGGAGGAGGAGCGGCGGCCCAAGCTGGAGGCGCTGAACCAGGCGGGCAGCAACAAAGCGATCTACGACGAACTGGCGGTGGCCTTCGGGAAGAACGGGGTGCAGGCCCTGATCATCGACGGCGCTCTGCCCGAGATCACCGACGAGGCCGACCGCCTCCTTAGTCAGATGACCAACGGGCGGATGGCCGTGACCATGAGCACCCAACGGGAGACACAGCGGGGGACGGTAGTGGAGACGCTGGACATCAAGATCGCCGACGAGCTGGGGACGCGGAGCTACGAGATGTTCAGCGGCGGCGAGGCGTTTCGCATCAACTTCGCCCTGCGCATCGCCCTGTCTCGACTGCTGGCGCGACGGGCGGGAGCGCCCCTACCCACGCTGGTCATCGACGAGGGGTTCGGCACCCAGGACAGCGCCGGCCGCGAGCGGCTGGTCGAGGCCATCCACGCCATCCAGGACGACTTCCGCTGCCTGCTGGTGATCACCCACATCGACGAGCTGCGGGACGCCTTTCCCGTACGCATCGAGGTCACCAAGACGCCCGAGGGCTCGACCATCACCGTGGTGTAGACCTAGAGGCAGGCGCACAAGAAAAGACCGCCCGCGGGGAGCTTGTCCCCTCGAGCGGTCTATGGCGGGATCGTCTCAGGCTACGACGCGGGCTTCAGGGCGTTGATGCGGGCCCTGGCCGCGTCCTTGTCCTTGAACCAGAGGGCGTTGACCTCCGTGTATTCCTTCCAGTTGTCGGGCACGTCGTCCTCGGCGAAGATGGCGGTCACCGGGCAGGCGGGCTCGCAGGCGCCGCAGTCGATGCACTCGGCGGGGTCGATGTAGAGGATGCGATCCTGGCCTTCATCATACTTAATGCAGTCTACGGGGCACACCTCCACGCAGGCCTTGTCGATCACATCGATGCAGGGCTCACAGATCGTGTAGGTCATTCAGCCACCTCCTTTTGGCAAGAAAAGCCTGGAGAAATTGCACGAATTTCTTCTCCGCAGCGATGTTACCTAAAAGGCGGGCAGCAAGTCAAGGGGGTGAGGAGGGGAAGTTGGGGGGAGTTGGGTCGGGAGGGGGCGCCGGCCTCACGGCTGCGCATAGACGCGGCTCGCGCCAGGCGTTGACAGCGCGGCCTGAGCCCGTATACTTAGTTGCGCTTATGCTTTACGTCCTAGACGATCAAGGAGGGCCGATATGAAGAGCTTGCAGATAGTGCTGATGGCACTAATCGCTTTGGTAGCGGCGGTGGCCTCGAAGCGGGGGCTATTGGCACGAGTGGGCCTGGCGGCGGCCCTGGCGGTCAGCCTCCTGTGGATGGGGGGCCACGGGGCCCAGGCCGGCAGCTTCAACCCTACTGCCACCTGGAGCGTCGCCAATACGGTAGCCGACACCCCCTCCGACATCACGCTAGATGTCGAGATCCCCGAGGGCGACGTTTTGTACTCCTTGGCGATAAGCTTCTGGCCGACCGATTGGCAGATCACGCCCAGCAGTGAGGTGGGCCTCGGCGTCCAGCGCGGCACTGTGGACGCCGTTGCAGGGATGGGACTCTTAAACAGCCCCTGCAACACTCCCGTACCCATGTATTGGGATACCTCGCTGAACGCTACCACCGACAAGTCCCAAACGGTGACCCACGAGGACGGCTTCGAGGACTCCAACGGCGACGGCAACATAGACTTCATCGACATGTACCCCGACTTCAACGACCGCATCCTGGGGCCAGCCCAGCCCTTCATGCGGGAGGCGGGCCTCGCCGACCTGGCAGGGATGAAGATCCTAAGCCAGTTCCTCTATTACGAGCCCGGTGCGACCATCGCCGGCCAGGCCCAGGACCCCACTCTGGGTTACCCTGTCGTGGGCTTGGTCGCCGACATAGGTGACCCCGAAGATGTGCCGGACCCCAGCATCGCCGCGCGGTGCACACCCTTCACCGCCACTGTAGTCTCGTTTGGCACTGCCGAGGACGGCACCGTCCTGCTCAAGACCCCCAAGGAGGCCGGCACGTACACCTTCTCGTACCTGTACGTGGGCCAGCGGGACGCCGACGACGACGGCCACGAGAACACCCTCGACCCGTGCCCTCTCACTGCTGACGCCGACTGGGACCCGCGGGCCGCCTCCGCCGTCGGGCCGGGTGACGCCGACGGTGACGGCCTGCCCTCCTCCTGCGACCCCGACGACAACGACCCGAACAACGACGAGGACGGTGACGAGTACCTAAACCGAGCGGACAACTGCCCGCTGGTGGCCAACGGCGTGGCCGAGGACAACCAGGGGGACAGCGACTTTGACGGCATCGGCGACGCCTGCGACCCGAACCCGGACGACGCCGAGAGCGAGGGCGAGGCCCCGGAGTCGCTCCTGAGCCAGGACGTGACCATCACTGAGGCGGCGCCTGCTGTGGAAACGCCAACACCGACCGTTGCCCCGCCGGCAACACCAGTAGCGACACCAACGCCAGTGGTCACACCCGCAGCCAGCCCAACACCGGTCATTGCGCCTCCACCTACTGGGGCAGGCTCTGCATCGGGCGGCTCGTGGCCGTGGTGGCCGTTCGCGGTTGCGGGGGCGGCTGCGGGAGCGGCGGGTGTGTTGCTGGCCTACCAAGGCCGCAGGGCAAAGCCGTAGTAGGATACCACTAGCGCAGCATCGCTCTTTCGAGACCGAAGCCGCGCGGTGCTAGTCGGCCGCGGCGCCCGCTTTCTCCCGCTGGGCGTGGCGGGACAGCACCGGCCGCAGGTACTGGCCGGTGAAGCTGGCCTGCACGTCGGCCACCTCCTCGGGCGTGCCCTCGGCCACGATCTCGCCGCCGCGGTCGCCGCCCAGGGGCCCCAGGTCGATGATGTGGTCGGCGCTCTTCACGACGTCCAGCTGGTGCTCGATGACCACCACCGTGTTGCCGGCGTCCACCAATCGATGCAGCACCCGCAGGAGGGCGTTCACGTCCTCGAAGGAGAGGCCGGTGGTCGGCTCGTCGAGGATGTACAGGGTCTTGCCGGTGGCCCGCCGCGAGAGCTCGGTGGAAAGCTTGACCCGCTGGGCCTCGCCGCCGGAGAGGGTGGTGGCCGGCTGGCCCAGCTTGATGTAGCCGAGGCCCACATCGCGCAGGGTCTGGAGCTTGGTGCGAACCCGGGGGAAGGCCTCGAAGAACTCCACGGCCTGGTCCACGGTCATGTTCAGCACCTCGGCGATGTTCCTGCCGCGGAAGGCGATCTCCAGGGCCTCGCGGTTGAAGCGCTTGCCCTTGCAGACCTCGCAGGGGACGGTGACATCGGGCAGGAACTGCATCTCGATCTGGATGTAGCCCTGGCCCTGGCAGGCCTCGCAGCGGCCGCCGCGGACGTTGAAGGAGAAGCGGCCCGGCTTGTAGCCGCGCAGGCGCGACTCCGGCACCATGGCGAACAGCTCGCGGATGGGGGTGAAGGTGCCGGTGTAGGTGGCGGGGTTGGAGCGAGGCGTGCGGCCGATGGGCGACTGGTCGATGTTGACCACCTTGTCGACGTTCTCCAGACCGCTGATGCCATCGCACTCACCGGGGCGATCGCGGGCGTCGTACAGGAGCTGGGCCGTCTTCTTGTGGAGGATCTCGTCGATGAGGGTGCTCTTGCCGGAGCCGGAGACGCCGGTGACGCAGATGAACTCGCCCAGGGGGAAGCGCACGTCGATGTTCTTGAGGTTGTTCTCGCGGGCACCGTGGATGACGGCGAAGTGACCGTTGCCGGAGCGCCGCCGCGGGGGGAGGGGGATCTCTTTCGCGCCGCTGAGGTACTGGCCGGTGATCGACTGGGGGCAGGCCAGCACGTCTTCCAGGCTGCCAGCGACCACGATGTCGCCC
Organism: Dehalococcoidia bacterium; assembly: GCA_030615765.1. Classification (GTDB taxonomy): domain Bacteria; phylum Chloroflexota; class Dehalococcoidia; order SM23-28-2; family SM23-28-2; genus SM23-28-2. Next base: position 37,092 of record JAUWYP010000017.1, read on the forward strand.
CCCTGCTCGCCGGCGCCGGGGCCGAGGTCGATGATGTGGTCGGCGGCGCGGATGGTGGCCTCGTCGTGCTCAACGACCAGCACCGTGTTGCCCAGGTCGCGCAGGCGCTGGAGGGTGCTGATGAGGCGGGAGCAGTCCACGGCGTGCAGGCCGATGGAGGGCTCGTCGCAGACGTAGAGGACTCCCATGAGGCTGGAGCCGATCTGGGTGGCCAGACGCAGGCGCTGGGCCTCGCCGGCGGAGAGGGTGGCTGTGGCCCGATCGATGGTCAGGTAGTCCACGCCTACGTCCACCAGGAAGCTCAGGCGAGAGCGGATCTCCTTGAGGACCTGATGGGCGATAGTCTGCTCCCTCTCGCTGAGGCTGGTGTGCGGCCCCTGGAGCTCCTCCACCCAGGCCAGGGCCTCCACCACGCTCATCCTGGTGACGGTATGGATGTTCCCGTCACCGATGGTGACTGCCAGCGACTCGGGCTTGAGACGAGCGCCCCCGCAGGCCGGACAGGGGTTGGCGGCCATGTAGCGCTGGATCTCCATGCGGACGTAGTCGGACTCCGTCTCGCGGTGGCGGCGCTCCAGGTTGGGGATGACCCCCTCGAAGGTGGTGTCGTAGTACTGGGTGCGGCCGAACTGGTTGACGTACTTGATGGTCACCATGTCGCCGGTGCCGTAGAGGATGCGGTCCAGGTGCTCCGGCTTCAGGTCCTTCACCGGAACGTGGGTCGAGAAGCCGTACTTGTCGGCCACCGCCTCGATAAGGCGGTAGTACCAGGAGGCGACGGTGCTGGCGCGGGTCCAGGGCTGCATGGCGCCTTCGGCCAGGCTGAGCTCCCTGTTGGGGATGACCAGCTCGCGGTCGATCTCCATCTTCACCCCCAGGCCGGTGCAGACGGGGCAGGCGCCGTGGGGGCTGTTGAAGCTGAAGTTGCGGGGGGCGATCTCGCCCAGGCTGATGCCGCAGTGGACGCAGGCGAAGTGCTCCGAGTACAGCCGCTCGTCCTCGCCCTCGATGGACACCTGGACGATGCCAGCGCCCAGCCTGAGGGCTGTCTCCACCGAATCGGCCAGGCGAGTGGCCGCGCCCGAGCCGTCGCCCTCCGGACCCTCGGTGATCACGCGGTCGACGACGATCTCGATGGAGTGACGCTTGTTCTTATCGAGAAGGATGTCCTCGGCCAGGTCGTAGATGCGGCCGTCCACCCGCACCCGCACGAATCCCGCCTTGCGGGCGTCCTCGAAGATCTGGAGGTGCTCCCCTTTGCGGTCGCGCACTACCGGGGCCATGATCATCAGGCGGCGGCCAGCGGGCAGGGCGAGGATGGAGTCGACGATCTGCTGCACCGTCTGGCGCTCGATGGGGCGGCCGCACTGGGGGCAGTGGGGACGGCCGACGCGAGCGAACAGCAGGCGCAGGTAGTCGTAGATCTCCGTCTGGGTGCCCACGGTGGAGCGAGGGTTGCGGCTGGCCCCCCTTTGGTCGATGGAGATGGCTGGCGAGAGGCCCTCGATGTAGTCGACGTCGGGCTTCTCCATCTGCCCCAGGAACTGGCGGGCATAGGCTGAAAGCGATTCCACGTAGCGGCGCTGGCCCTCGGCGTAGATGGTGTCGAAGGCGAGCGAGCTCTTGCCGGAGCCGGAGACGCCGGTGATGACGACTAGCTTGTCGCGGGGGATGGCAACGTCGATGTTCTTGAGATTGTGCTCGCGGGCACCGCGGACGATGATGGCGTCCAGAGGCATACGGCCTCCTCCTCGAGCCTAAGGCTGATCCTTAATTATAGTATGCGGGAGGGGCTCGAACAAGGGTGCTAAGGGGGAGTCTCTAGGCCGGGGGAAGGCGGCGCTCGAACTGCTCGAGGCGGCGCTCCAGGTTCCTCTGCACCAGGGCTATCGTCAGGTCGCCGCGCGTCCGCTCGAGGAGGCCGCGCATGGCGTCGGTGGTGCGGCGAAGGCCGGCGGTTATCGCCTCAGGGTAGTCCATGGTCACCAGAACGGCGTAGATATCGTCCATGGCAGCGAGAGCGCTCTCGCAGCGGCCGATGTCGCCACCACGCAGGCTGTCCAGCAGGTAGCGGCGCAGCTCGCCCATAGCCTCGCCGAGACCGTTGAGGTAGGCAGGGTCGTCCACGTGCAGATCGGCGGGCGAGGGTAACGGGCGGCCGGACACCAGGGCCAGGGTGAGGCAGCCCTCGGCAAATTCCTTCTGGGCATTATGGACAAAGCCGGCGTAGAAGATGTCCGGATGGTCGGCCAGGGCCTCGGCCGCCTGCTCCAGCAGGCTCCTGGCCTGGGCCAACAGGTCCTCGGCGGCGGCGAAATCCCCGCGGTGAACGGCGCGGATGGCGTTGGCCGAATGGCGCAGGGCGGTGCGGCACAGGGGCAGGGCCTGTTCGCGAGCGGCGTGCTTGGCGTCCAAGTGGACGCGCACGTCCTCCGCGATGGCGTTCAGGCGCTTTGCCGGCTGCTCCGCTTTCTTTGGCATGGGAAAACCCTACCCGTCCTTCACCGGCTCGGGGAACTCCCCCTCGCGGGCGGCGTCGATCATCTTGCGCGCCTCGTCGGGCATCTCTATTCCCTGCTCGCGGAACTTTCGCTCCGCCCAGCGGCCGATCTGGCGCGGGTCCTTATAGTCTTCCAGGCGCTTGGGCTCGCTGCCGTACTCTTCCAGGATGGCTTGCTCCGATTTGTGGTGGGCAAAGCCGGAGACGACCCGCTCCAGCTTCCTGCCGCCGCAGTGCTGGCAGCGGGCCTTGTAGGACGAGCGCATGGTCTTGACGAAGACGCTGGTCAAACGACCGCAGTCCTGACACTTGAACTCATAGATGGGCATGCTTAGCTCTGGAACCCCCTAATCGAAATCATCTAGAGGCTCCTGCCCCCCTTCAGCGAGATCCTCGGGCATCTCGCCAGCCTCCATGCGCTCCACCATCTCGTCGAACTCCGGCCCCAGTTCCTCGCCCATCTCTCGACCCATGCGGCGGGCCCAACGGGCCACGCTACGAGGGTCGCTCTCATCGAGGTCGGCCAGGCTGGCGTCCGAGGCCAGGTCTTCCAAGTGGCTCTCCTCCGAGTGCAGCACGGCCACCCGCGATATGAGGCGGGTCAGGTCGGTGCTGCCGCAGCGAGCGCAGACGACTGCCGCCGCATCCCGGATGCTGCGCTGGAAGATGCTCGCCCGCCTGTGGCAGCGATTGCAGCGATACTCGTAGATGGGCACAGCCGACTACCAACCCTCCTCCTGACGCAGCTGAGCGATCTCGTCACGGTGGACGCAGACCCCCAGATAAGGGCAACCGGCACAGTGCCTGCCGACGGTGGCCGGGAAATCCTGCTCGGCTGCTATGCTCTCCGCTGTCGCCAACGCCCGGCTCAGGGTCGCGTCGAGCTCCTTCCGGGTCGGCTGAATGCTCCAAACGTCGCCCTCCCCCAGAAAGAAATAGGACGCGCGACGCACGGGACGCGACAGCTTACGCTCCAACATAATAGCATAGATGCAAAGCTGGTCGACATCCACCTCCGACGGGCGAGTCCCTGTCTTGTAGTCGATGAGATGGAGGCTCCTGTCCGGCTCTTCGTCCAGTCGATCGACGCGCCCCACCAGAGTCACCTGGTCGGAGACCGGCACCTCGTAGTGGGCCTCCAGGGCCAGGGGCCGGAGGGACAGGTCGTGCTGGTGAGAGAAGCGACGCATCTGGGCCTCGGCCCGCTGCCGCCAGGCCTCCCTCTCGACGGGAGAGCCCAGGCGAAAGACCAGGGCCTGCCACTTCTCGTTCAGAATGGTGATCAGGCGCTCCACGTCCCGATCATGGACAGGGACGTGGGCGAAGAAATCATGCAGGGTGGCGTGAACGAGAGCGCCGACCACATCCTGAGGGCTGGGCCTTGCCGGCAGGCGATCGACGTACTGGTACTTGTAGCGCAGCCTGCAGCGACGAAAGACACGCAGACGCAGAGGCGATAGCTTTAACATAGGCCAGCAGCTAGCCGAGGTCTCTGTCGGCGATCGCCCCCTCGATGTGCTGAACGGCCAGCAGGCGGCCCCTCGATAGCTCTATAGCGATCACGTCGATGCGCTGATTCGGAGGGACATCAGCGTGCTCTTGCAGATAGGCCCTGGCCACTGTGAGGAGCCTGCGCTCCTTGGCCACCGTCACCGACTCGGCCGGGGTACCGAAGGCGTCACCGCGGCGGGTACGCACCTCGACGAACACCAGGCAGTCGCCATCCTCGGCTACAATATCGATCTCCCCTTCGCGACAGCGGAAGTTACGAGCGCGAATACGATAGCCCTTAGCCTCCAGATGGGCCGCCGCTACCCGCTCGCCGAAGGCGCCAAGGTCGCGCCGGCCAGGGTTCACGTACACTCCAGGCAAGCTCGTACAGGGGCAAAGGTGCGGCGGTGAATGGGACAGGGCCCCAGGCGCGTCAGGGCATTCAGATGCTCGCGGGTGGCGTATCCCTTGTTGCGAGCGAATCCATAGCCGGAAAAGCGGCTATCAGCCTCCACCATGAGCCGATCGCGGGCTACCTTGGCCACAATGGAAGCACAAGCGATGGACAGAGACAAACCATCGCCGTGGATGATCGGCCGGTGGGGCAGCGAGCAACGGGGAAGGGAGAGGGCGTCGATGAGGACGAATTCGGGCGCGGCCGATAGCTCCTTCAGAGCAGCGAGCATGGCACGGCGAGTAGCCTCCACAATGCCGGTAGTATCTACGAGACGGTGGGCCATAACGCCCAGGCCAATGGCTACGGCGTCTTTGCGGATGCGGCCGGCCAGCTCCTCTCGCCTAGCCGCTGACAGAACCTTGCTATCGCGGACGCGTGCCAGCCAGGGGAAATGACAACGCGGCGGCAGAAGAACCGCCGCCGCCACAACAGGTCCGGCCAGGGGGCCCCGGCCCACCTCATCAACGCCAGCCACCAGGTCGGCGCCCTGGGCCCAGAGGTCCTCCTCGTATATGAACGTGGGAGGCTCCCTCATAATACGCCCCCTATTAGGGTTACACTAACATAAAAGGCCGAGGAGGGCAATGGTTGACAACCTATGAAGGCGCCGCTACTTTGAGGCCAAAGTCGAGAATTCTCACCTAGGAGGTGAATGATGCCCATCGTACGAGTGGAGATGTGGCCCGGTCGCACACACGCTCAGAAGCAGGAGCTGGCGCGGGTGATCACCGAGGCTGTGGTGAATATAGCCCAAACCACACCTGAGGCCACGATCGTCGTATTCCAGGACGTGGCCAAGGAGAGCTGGGCCCAAGGCGGGGTACTGGCCTCGGACGCGAGTAAGTAGGAGCGCTGACGCCGGAGCATCGTTTGGTGTTGCTAGGCCACTCTGATATAATAGCTAGAGCGGGTGGTGAGGAATTGCTTCGCGATCCGCGAATAGGGATGGCTTGAGGCAGGGCTAATGACAAGTCGCTGGCTGCGAAACGGCTTCATATATCTCCTCATCCTTGTGGGTGTGATTGCTATCGTCTTTACCCTGTTCGGCACAGGCGGCGGGGAGGGCAAGAAGGAAGTCGACCTAGCTGTGTTCGTGGATGACGTGGAGAAACATAGATGGGTAGAGGACAGTGTCGAGGTCGATGGCAACAACGTCACCTGGAAGGTGATGCTGGCAGACGGCGAAACGACCTACAAGACCAAAATGGAGAAAAACGACACTGTGCGGAGGGTCCTGGAAGATGCGGGGATCCCGGTTAAAGAGCAGCCTAGGATCGAGGTCAAGGGGGGCGGGTTCGACTGGTTCGGCATCTTCATCAACTTCCTGCCGCTGATCATCTTCGGTGGGCTGCTCATATTCCTGATGCGTCAGGCTCAGGGTGGCAATACACAGGCCATGAGCTTCGGCAAGAGCAAGGCCCGTATGTTTACCGGTACCAGAACGGGCATCACTTTCAGCGATGTGGCGGGAGTGGAGGAGGCCAAGGAGGAGCTCCACGAAATAGTGGAATTCCTGAAGTGGCCCGAGAAGTTCATCGCCCTGGGTGCGCGCATCCCCAGGGGTGTGCTCTTGCTGGGTTCACCTGGTACTGGCAAGACACTTCTGGCCAAGGCGGTGGCCGGTGAGGCGGCTGTGCCCTTCTTCTCCATTAGCGGCTCCGAATTCGTGGAGATGTTCGTGGGAGTGGGCGCGTCACGGGTGCGTGACCTGTTCGAACAGGCCAAGCGGAACAGCCCGTGCATCGTGTTCATCGACGAGATCGACGCCGTGGGCCGCCACCGTGGCGCCGGCCTGGGCGGCAGCCACGACGAGCGCGAGCAGACGCTGAACCAGATCCTGGTGGAAATGGACGGCTTCGACACTCACACCAACATCATCGTTGTGGCCGCCACCAACCGGCCCGACATCCTCGACCCGGCGCTCCTGCGGCCCGGCCGCTTCGACCGCCAGGTTGTGCTGGACAAGCCTGACATCAGGGGTCGCAAGGCTATTCTGGAAGTGCACGCCAAGGGCAAGCCGCTGGACAAAGATGTGAGCCTAGAGGTGATGGCCAAGCAGACACCGGGCTTCTCAGGCGCTGATCTGGCCAACCTGCTCAATGAGGCGGCCATCCTTGCCGCTCGCCGCAACAAGAAGAAGATTAGCATGGCCGAATTTGACGAGGCGGTGGACCGGGTGATCGCCGGGCCGGAGCGCAAGAGCAGGGTGATAAGCCCCAGAGAGAAGGAGACCATCGCCTATCACGAGGCGGGGCACGCTCTGGTGGCTCACATCCTGCCCAACGCGGACCCCGTGTACAAGGTCACGATCGTCCCCCGCGGCATGACGGGCGGCTTTACTCGGTTCATGCCGGCGGAGGACCGCAACCTGTGGACGCGCTCCCAGTTCCAGGACGCGCTGGCGGCGATCCTGGGTGGCATGGTGGCCGAGGAGCTGGTGTTCGGCGAGATGACTACCGGACCCCAGGACGACCTGGAGCGGTCCACCAAGATCGCCCGCCAGATGGTCACTCAGTGGGGCATGAGCGAACGGCTGGGCCCGCGCACCTTCGGGCGGCGAGAAGAGATGGTGTTCCTGGGCAGGGAGATTTCGGAGCAACGGAACTACAGCGAGAAGGTAGCGGAGGAGATCGACGAAGAGGTGCGGCGGATCGTCGATGAGGCGTACCAGAGCGCCAGTAAGGTGCTGGTCGAGAAGCGGGCCAAGCTGGACCAGATAGCCAAGCATCTCATCGAGGTGGAGACCGTCGAGGGGGAGGCTCTGGCGACCCTCTTCGCCGCTCCGGTGGATGAGGAGCTGACCACCGCCGAGAGGGAGCCAGAAGGGGAGCCGGAGGAGCCGAAGAAGGCCAAGAAGAAGGAGGCCCGCCCCAAGCCGATTATCGCTCCTCCCAAGCCAGATCTCGCCTGGGGTGGCGAAACCAGGGCTCGCCTGGACCCGGAGATGAAGAAGGAGTAGGCGCGGCTGGGGTTCAGGCAGGCTGCCCCCTAGCGGATCCAACGTTCTCGTTTTGGCACGGCGGCCCTGCGGTCGTCGTGTTTTGGTGCGGTTGACCCGCCAAAGCCAGGTTTGCTAGAATCGCCAGAGCGTTTGTTTCAGGAGGGATAGAAGAAATCTACGCCGTAGTGCGGACGGGCGGCAAACAGCATAGGGTGGAGCCGAACCAGCTCCTGGACGTGGAACGACTGCCAGCGGCCGTGGGCGACACGGTGGAGTTGCTCGACGTGCTGCTGGTGGCCGATGGCGACGAGGTGACTATAGGACGGCCCACAGTAGCGGGAGCCAGGGTGATAGCGGAAGTGGTGGAGCACGGCCGCGAGAAGAAGATCGTGGTCTTCAAGTACAAGCCCAAGACCCGCTATCGGAAGAAGACCGGCCACCGCCAGGCCTACACCCGCTTGGCCATCCGCCAGATACTCAGCGGCCGTGAGCCGGAGGCAGCGGCGGTAGCCGAGGCACCAGCCAAGCGCCGCCGGCGAAGGGCTCCCGCCAAGCGAGCGCCCAAGGCCGCGGCTAAGGTAAAGGCTGAGGCCGCTGCCGAGGTCACGCCCGAGGCCGTCGCTGAGGTTGTACCTGAGCCGGCCCCGGAGGTAGCACCTCCAGCGAAGGAGGCGCCCAAGCCACGAAGGAGAAGGGCACCCGCCAAGAAGCGAGCGCCCAAGGCCGTGGCTGAACCGAAGGCGGAGAAAGCAGCAGAGAAGGCACCGCCCAAGCCCAAACGTCGCACAAGGAGAACTGAAGCGAAGGCGGAGGCGGAGGCTGTAGCAGAGACAGCCGCCGAGGTCGCGCCCGAGGCCATCGCTGAGGCAGCACCCCCGCCGGAGGAGGCGCCCAAGCCACGCAGAAGAAGGGCACCCGCCAAGAAGCGAGCGCCCAAGGCCGTGGCTGAACCGAAGGCTGAGAAAGCAGCGGAGGAAGCACCACCCAAGCCCAAACGTCGCACAAGGAGAACTGAAGCGAAGGCTAAGGCCGCTGCCCCGGAGGCTGAAGTCGCACCGGAGGCGGCCGGTGAGGTTGCACCTGAGCCGGCCCCGAAGGTAGCACCTCCACCGAAGGAGGCGGCCAAGCCACGAAGGAGAAGGGCACCCGCCAAGAAGCGAGCGCCCAAGGCCGTGGCTGAACCGAAGGCTGAGAAAGCAGCAGAGAAGGCACCGCCCAAGCCCAAACGTCGTACAAAAAGAGGTGAATAGGGATGGCACACAAGAAAGGCGGAGGTAGCACTCGCTACGGCCGCGACAGCAAGTCCAAGCGCCTGGGCGTCAAGCGCTACGACGGTGAGGTAGTGCTGCCGGGGACGATCATCGTGCGCCAGCGGGGTACCCGCATCCACCCCGGCAGGAACGTGGGCCTGGGGCGCGACCACACGATCTACGCCCTCATCGAGGGGCAGGTCAAGTTCGAGCCCTACAATAAGCAGGGGCGCAAGAAGGTAAGCGTCTACGTCCCGAGCAGCAACTGAGGACGCCAGTGAAGCCTGATATCCATCCGGAATATGTAGAGGCGACCGTCGTCTGCGTCTGTGGCAACACCTTCCAGACCCGGGCCACCAAGCCACATCTACACGTCGAGGTGTGCAGCAAGTGTCATCCCTTCTTCACCGGCGAGCGCCGGATCGTGGACACGGCTGGCCGCGTGGAGCGCTTCCTCAAGCGCTACGGCCTCCAAGAGGGGAAAGGGCGCGAGGCTGTTGCCGAAGCCGAGACCGTCGCTGAGGCAGAAGGCGAAGAGGAGCCACACGCCGGAGCGGAACCGGAGGAAGAGCCCCAAGCCTCGGTCGAGCCTGAACCGGAAGAGGAACCACAAGCCGAGGCCTAGGGCGTCTTCGCCCGTCCTTTCATTCATTCACACAGGACCTGCCTTTGGTCAACTCTTTCCATTACGGCGGCCAAGCGGTTATGGAAGGGGTGATGATCCGCGGTCGCCGCCTGGTAGCGGTGGCTGTGCGTCGCCCCGAGGGCGACATCGCCCTGCGGCTGGAGAGCCTCGGCGACCTGTCTACGGGCCTTCTGCGCCGCATTCCCTTCCTGCGCGGCATCATCGTGCTCTGGGAGACCCTGGCCCTGGGCACCAGGGCCCTCCTTTTCTCCACCAACGTCGCCCTGGGAGAGGAGGAGAAGGAGATCAGCCGACCCGTCCTGTGGGGAACGGTGATGCTGGCCCTGGCTTTCGTCATCGCCATCATCTTCGTGGGGCCGGTGCTGGCGATGGGCCGCCTGGAGAGCGCTCTGGACAACGAGCGCTTGGCGGCGTTGGTGGAGGGCATAATCCGCCTGGGAGTGCTCCTGGCCTATCTCTATCTCATCGGTCTCCTGCCCGACATCCGCCGTGTCTTCGCCTACCACGGCGCTGAGCACAAGACGATCAATGCCCTGGAGGACGGCGCCCCTCTGGAGGTGGAGGCGGTGCGCCGTTACAGCACCGCTCACCCCCGCTGTGGCACCAGCTTCCTTCTGGTGGTGGTCGTTATATCGGTGCTGCTGTTCGTTCTGGTAGGAACACCGCCGCTGTGGCAGCGTCTCCTGTCGCGGGTGGCGCTGGTGCCGGTCATCGCCGCCGTCAGCTATGAGGTGATTCGACTAATGGGGGCCCTTCAGGGCAACAGGGTGATGCGGGCCCTGTTCAGGCCCAGTCTGTGGCTTCAGTCGCTCACCACCCGCGAGCCCGACGACGGCCAGATGGAGGTAGCAATCTACGCCCTGCGGGAAGTGCTAGCCGCCGACGAAGGCACCGAGGCGACCGCCAGCGAGCAAGCCTAGGCCTGCCCCTCTATGATGGACCTTCTTCCTCCAGCGTACGGAAGAAGCAGGAGCGGTTGCCGGTGTGGCAGGCGGGGCCTTCCGGCTCCACCTTTAGCACCAGGGCATCCTCGTCGCAGTCCTTGAGGATGGCCTTGACGTTGAGGAAGTTGCCGGAGGTGGCCCCCTTGTGCCACAGCTCCTGGCGGCTGCGACTCCAGAACCAGGCCTGGCCCGACTCCAGCGTTCGCCGCAGGGACTCGGCGTTCATGTAGGCCAGCATCAGCACCTCGCCGGTGCTGGCGTCCTGGACGACGGCGGGGATGAGGCCATTTTCGTCGAACTGAAGCATGGCGATGCCACCCTTGTCACTTAGAGGCGCACGGGGATGTCGCGGGCGGCCAGATACTCCTTGACCTCCCGAATGCGGTAGGTGCCGAAGTGGAAGATGCCCGCCGCCAGCACAGCATCGGCCTTGCCCTCCACGATGGCCTCGTACATGTGCTGGGGGTTGCCGGCGCCGCCGGAGGCGATGACGGGTATCGAAACCGCCTCCGAGATGGCACGGGTGAGGCCGAGGTCATAGCCCGCCTCGGTGCCGTCGGCGGCCATGCTGGTGACCAGCAGCTCGCCGGCACCGAGCTCCGCCGCCCTCTTGGCCCACTCGACGGGGTCGAGGCCAGTGGGCTGACCGCCCTCGCGCCCGCCGTAGATGTACACTTCCCAGCGTCCTGGCTCCACCGGCTTGCCGTCGATGGCCACCACAATGCACTGACTACCGAAGCGGGCGGCTCCCTCTGCGATCAGGTTGGGGTTCTCAACGGCGGCGGTATTGATGCCCACCTTGCCGGCGCCCGACTCCAGCACCAGGCGTATGTCCTCGATGGTGCGGATGCCGCCGCCGACGGCGAAGGGGATGGACACCTGCTCAGCCACCTTGGACACCATATCGACCACCGTCTTGCGACGGTCGGGCGAGGCGGTGATATCCAGGAAGACGAGCTCGTCGGCCCCCTCGGCCTGGTATAGAGCGGCCAGCTCCACCGGGTCGCCGGCGTCGCGCAGGTTCAGGAAGCGCACACCCTTCACCACCCGACCGTCTTTCACATCGAGGCAGGGGATGACGCGCTTGGTTAGCAAAGCTCCCTCCTTCGTCCTAAACTAGAGCCGCCGAAGCCGAAACGATGACCCCTACGCTGGTGAAGACCAGCACAGCCAGCACCACGGTTCGGAACACCTCCTGCTGCACTCGGAAGCGCAGCCAGGCGCCCGCCAGGAGGCCAACGGCCAGGGCGGGCAGGGCCACGCCGCTCGTCGCCAGCACCTCCGGCGTCACCCGCCCAACGACGGCCAGGCCTATCACCGTGAGAAGGCTAGAGGGCAGGAAGAAGGCCAGGAGGGTGCTGCGAAACTCCTCCATCTCCCTCTCACGACTCATCATGTACAGAACAGCCGGCGGTCCGCCCATGCTGGTGCTGGCCCGCAGCATCCCGCTGAGCATGCCCGCCAGCAGCGGCGAGCCGACGCCGCCTGCCTCCAGTCTCATTCGCGGCGCGAAGTAGATAATGAGGCTGGCAGCGATGACCACCGCAGCCACCAAGATCTTAAGCCCCTGGGGGTCGATGCGGTCAAGGATGACGATTCCGGCGGGGATGCCCAGGAGGCTGCCCAGGATCAGCGGCGCGACCTTCCAAGGGCGAATGCGTCGCCGCACCTCCACGGTCAGCGGCACGATGGCGACGGTGCTCAGAAGGGCACTGGTTACAACCGCCAGCTTCACGTCCCAGAACAAGGAGAGAAGTGGCACCATCACCAGGGCGAAGCCGAATCCCGT
>JAUWYP010000046.1 GCA_030615765.1 Dehalococcoidia bacterium
GGAAGTCCATCAACAAAAAGACCCGGAAGAGAAATTGGTTCCCCGCGGACCGGTGGTAACCTTGATGGGGCATGTGGACCACGGCAAGACCTCGCTCCTGGACCTGATTAGAAAAACCAGGGTGGCTGCGCGCGAGGCAGGCGGGATTACCCAGCATATCGGCGCTTACGAGGTTTATGTAAAGGAAAAGAAGATAACCTTTTTAGATACGCCGGGCCATGAGGCCTTTACGGCTATGCGCGCCCGCGGCGCCCATGCTACGGACATTGTGATCCTGGTGGGTGCCGCCGACGACGGCGTGATGCCCCAGACAGTGGAGGCCATCGATCACGCCAAGGCGGCGGGGGTGCCAATCGTCGTTGCTATCAACAAGATGGACCTCGAGGATGCCAATCCCGACAGGGTCAAGCAGCAACTCTCTGAGCATGGCTTGATCATCGAGGAGTGGGGCGGCGATGTCATATGCGTTCCTGTCTCTGCTAAGACCCAGGAGGGCCTTGGGGATCTCCTGGAGAACATTCTCCTACTGGCCGAGGTGCAGGAGCTGAAGGCTAACCCCCAGCGGCTAGCCGTAGGCACCGTTATCGAGGCCGAGCTGGACAGCACTCGCGGCCCTATGGCCACCATGCTGGTACAGGCCGGCACCCTCCGCGTGGCTGATGTGATGGTGGCTGACGAAACCTGGGGCAAGGTGAAGGCCATGTTCAATGAGCGGGGCCAACGACTGAAGACAACGGGCCCCTCGACGCCGGTGAAAGTGATGGGCCTGAGCGCCGTCCCTCACGCTGGCGACGCCTTCACGGTAGTCAAGGACGAGCAGCTAGCCCGCTCTCTCGTGACAGAGCGCCAGCGGCAGAGGGAGGCGGTCTCTGTCCGTCCACTTCGGGCTGTGACTCTGGAGAGCCTGTATGGCGAGATCAGCACCGGCAAGGTCAAGGAAATGGCCATCGTCCTCAAGGCCGATGTTCAGGGAACCCTGGACGCTGTGCGTGCTGCTCTGGAACGGCTAAGCGAAGAGCAGGTGAAGGTGAACATCATCCACACCGCCACAGGCATGATCACCGAGTCGGACGTTATGCTGGCTTTGGCCTCCAAAGGCATCGTCATCGGCTTCAGCTCTCGTCCCGACACCGGTGGCCGCCGCATGGCCGAAACTGAAGGGGTGGACATCCGCTACTACGAGGTCATCTACGATCTGATCGAGGACGTAACCAAGGCTGTGCAGGGCATGCTGGAGCCGGTCTACGAAGAGGTAGTCGAAGGCCGCGCCGAGGTGCGCCAGGTGTTCCGGGTGCGCGGCGGCAGAATCGCCGGCTGCTACATACGCGACGGTGTCGTCACCAGGGGCGCCTCCGCTCGTCTGCTTCGCGAGGACGAGGTGATCCACACCTCCCGCGTGGCTAGCCTGCGGCGCTTCCAGGAGGACGTAAGGGAGGTACAGGCCGACTACGAGTGTGGCGTGGGCCTCGAGGGCTTCCAGGACTTCCAGGAAGGCGACGTCATCGAGATATACAGTCACCAGCGCAAGAGTTAGCTCCTCCCGGCTCCCTTCTGCAAAGCCTGCCTATGCCAGAGGCGGACCAGTCTCCCGCTGGTGGCGGCAGACCGGGGGTGATGGCTGTGAACCGACGCTTAGAACGCCTAGGTGGTCTCTTTCGAGAAGAGCTGAGCGAACTACTGCTGCGAGAGGTCAACGACCCCCGTCTGGCTCGATTGGTCAGCATTACGCGCGTGGTGATCAGCTCCGATCTCCGCCATGCTCGCGTCGACGTGAGCGTCATGGGCGGCGAGGAGGAGAAGGTCTCCGCGTTGGAGGGGTTAACAGCGGCAGCGCCCTTTCTGCGGCGGAAGCTAAACAACCGCGTTAGCTTGCGGCGCATCCCGGAACTATCCTTCCGGCGCGATGATTCCCTGGAGCAAGGGGCGCACGTCTCTGACCTCTTGAAGCAGATAGCCAACGATAGGGACAATCCCTAGGCCTTGGACATCTCCGGTATCTTCAACATCGATAAGCCCGCCGGCTATACATCCTTTCAGGTCGTATCTCTGGTGCGGCGCCTATCGGGCGTGCGGCGCGTGGGCCACGCCGGCACCCTGGATCCCTCCGCCACCGGCGTCCTTGTGGTATGTCTGGGCCAGGCTACCCGTCTCAGCGAGTATGTGATGGAGGCCACCAAGGTCTATCGGGCTGAAGTGCACCTTGGCATCACCACCGACACCCTCGACGCTACGGGCAAGCCCCTATCCCAGGCCGACCCCTCGAACATCAGCCGCCAGCAGGTGGAGGATGCCCTGACCGCCTTCGTGGGCGAGATCGACCAGGTGCCGCCTATGTTCAGCGCCCTCAAACACGGCGGCGAGCCCCTCTATCGCTATGCCCGCGCCCAGAGACAGGTGGAACGCCAAGCCAGACGGGTGACCATCTATCGCCTCCAGTTCCTGGCCTTCCAGCTGCCGCTGGCCACCATCGAGGTGGAATGCGGCAAGGGAACGTATATCCGTGCCCTGGCCCACGATCTGGGGCAGCAATTGGGCTGCGGTGCACACCTGGCAGCCCTGGCTCGCCTGCGGGTGGGGCCTTTCACTCTGGACGATGCCTGCAGCCTGCCAGAGCTGGAAGCGGCCTTTCAGGAGGGCTGTTGGCAGAGCCTGCTCCATCCCGCCGATGCGGCCCTCCCCTCCTGGCTAGCCGTGACGCTGAGCGAGGCGCAGGAGAGGGCGGTGCGCTTTGGCCAATGCTTGGCCGCGGACTCCCTGGAACTATCACCAGCGCAAGCCGTGGAGAACGATCAGCTCTGCCGGGCCTACTCGCCGCAAGGACAGCTGGTGGCCATCGTGCGCTATGACGCCGACGCTCTTCTCTGGCGGCCTGCGAAGGTCTTTGCGGCAGCAGAAAGAGCGCAGGAAGCATAAAGTTCCTATTTTTCGGCTTTTTCCTCTTGACATCTGTGGGAAAATAGGTATGCTTGTCAGAAAGAATAGATATGGAGGTGTGTAGGACAGCACCTCTAAGAGGGAGGTAGGAGATATGGCCACTGCTTACTGTCTCAAGTGTCGGGCGAAGAGGGAGATGCGCAACCCTCAGCGGGTGACCCTAAAGAACGGGCGGCCGGCTACTAAGGGTACTTGCCCCAGCTGCGGCACCGCGATGTATCGCATAGGCAAGGCCTAAAGCCTTCGCCTCTGTCTCCGCAGATATAGAGAGCCTCACGAGAACGAGAGTGGGGTGGGGCCAGTAGGTCTCACGCCGCTCAGGGAGTGTAGTTTTAGCTCTAGCGAGGGGGCTGGGTCCTCCTCGCCAGGATCTTTTTCAGAAGGAGCTCGGGGTTTACTCGTAGCACCTCCTCTAGGTCTTTCTCCTCCAGCGCGGCAGCCAGTACTAGCTGCCGCGCTTGCTCTTCGGTGAGGAAATCGAGGTCATGATTATCGGAGTTCACGATGAGATTGGCGCCAGCCAGGCGGGCCATTTTGGCCACGTGACCGTTAGCCGCCGCATGAGCAGGCTTGGCCGATAGCTCCAGGAAGACGCCATTGTGGGCGGCCAGTTCCGCCTCCTCCAAGGTGATCAGACCCGGGTGTGCCAGTATGTCCACGTCGCCGCAGCTCACAGCGGCCAGGTTTGTTCCCTCCTCCACGGGCTCCGAAATCGTCTCCCCGTGGACGATCACCAGCCACAGCCCAGCCTCTTTGGCGGCTCGAGCCACCTCGGCCACCGCCGCCGCTGGCACGTGGGTCAGTTCCACCCCCGGAAGAGCCATGATCCCCCAGCGGTCGCGAGCCAGGGCGCAGTCCTGAGAGAGCTCCTGGGCGAAGCGAGGAAGGCTCCCCAGGGAGCCGTGGTCAGCGAGGCCCACCGCCCGATAGCCGGCCACACAGGCCCGCCGAATGAGCTCCATGGGCGATAGGGAGCCATCGCTGAGGGTCGTATGGGTGTGGAAATCGTATACCATGCTGGCTAGCGCCACCTAGTGGTAGGAGCATAGCAAAGGGGCTAGGCAGAAGCAAGGGCCCTCTGCCCGACGGCGGCCAGGCCTTGTCGCCCTGGGGCAGAAGCGCTACAATGCATTCGCGAGTGAACCATGGCTAAAGGGCGCCGGCAACGACGTAGAAAGGAGGCCTCAGGGGCCTTGGGTAAGATTAATGTTGCCATCATCGGCGTAGGTAATTGTGCCTCGTCCCTGATCCAGGGTGTCCACTACTATCGCACCGCCGAGGACAACCAGTTCATACCGGGGCTGATGCACGTCAACCTGGGTGGCTACCACGTGGGCGACATCGACTTCGTGGCCGCCTTCGATATCGATGCCAACAAGGTGCGCAAAGACCTCAGCGAAGCCATTTTCACCCCTCCCAACAACACCTACCAGTTTTGCGATGTCCCTCGCCTGGGGGTGCCCGTCCATCGGGGCATGACCCACGACGGCCTGGGCAAGTACCTGTCCGAGATAATCCGCAAAGCGCCCGGCTCCACCGACGACATCGTGAAGATCCTGAAGGATACCGAAACCCACGTGGTCTTGAACTATCTTCCTGTCGGCGCCGAGGAGGCCACCAAATGGTACGTGGAACAGGTGCTAACGGCGGGCTGCGCCTTCGTCAACTGCATCCCCGTGTTCATCGCCCGCGAGGCCTACTGGCGGCGGCGATTCGAGGAGCGCGGCCTTCCCCTCGTCGGCGACGACATCAAGTCACAGGTGGGGGCGACCATCGTCCACCGCATCCTCACCCGCCTGTTCCGCGACCGCGGTGTGCGCCTGGACCGCACCTACCAGCTCAACTTCGGCGGCAACACCGACTTCCTGAACATGCTAGAGCGGGAAAGGCTGATGTCCAAGAAGATCTCTAAGACCAGCGCTGTCGCCTCCCAGCTGGACTACGAGCTGCCCGAGGCCGACATCCACGTGGGCCCCAGCGACTACGTGCCCTGGC
Source organism: Dehalococcoidia bacterium (assembly GCA_030615765.1). Lineage (GTDB taxonomy): Bacteria > Chloroflexota > Dehalococcoidia > SM23-28-2 > SM23-28-2 > SM23-28-2. The sequence goes on from JAUWYP010000046.1 coordinate 4,930, forward strand.
TGCTCGACCGCAAGTTCTGCCACATCCGTATGGAGGGAACGACCTTCGGGAACGTGCCCTTGAACATGGAGGTGAAGCTGGAGGTCTGGGACAGCCCCAACTCGGCGGGGGTGGTCATCGATGCCATCCGCTGCTGCAAGCTGGCCCTCGATAGAGGCATCGTTGGTGCTCTGGAAGGGCCATCCGCCTACTTCATGAAATCGCCTCCCAAGCAGTTCACCGATGACGAGGCCCGTCGGATGGTGGAGCAGTTCATCCAAGACGAGCCGAAGGAAGGGACAATCGAGCCGCCGCCGGAAGAATAGCCCCCTGGCAGTGCCGGCCGCGCCCGCTCGCCCTGATGTGGAAGTATCTTTTGGTCCTGTCATCTGCCCGTCTATTGGGGCGGCTCCCCACTTGCGTTCTCTATCTCCTGGCCGCAGTGGCAGCGACCCTCACCTATACCTTCGCCAGGGGCCTCCGCCGGAATGTATGGGACAACATGCGCCACGTGATGGGGCCGAACGCGCCCAAGAAGGAGCTGCGCAGGGCGACCCGCCGGGTCTTTGGCAACTGGGCCAAGTCCTATGCTGACCTCATCCGCCTGCCGCATCTGGACCTGCAGAAGTTCTTCGACCAGAGACTGGTCTACCACGGATTCGAGGAGAATATGCTGCCAGCGATCACCAACGGCAAGGGGGTGATCATCACCAGCGGCCACTTCGGCAATGTCGAGCTGGGCATCCAGGGCCTGCTAGGTAAAGGAGTCAAGGTAACAGTGCTCACCGAGCCCCTCCAGCCGCCCGCCCTCTCCCGCCTCATCGACGGTCTGCGAGGCAGCAAGGGCCACGCCTTCCTGCCGGTAAGCATCGGCAGCATCAAGACCGTCCTGCGCTCGGTCAAGGCGGGGGGCGTGGTGGGCATCACCTTGGACCGCGATATCGAGGGGAGGAGTATCCGTGTGCCCTTCTGTGGCACGCCCGCCAGTATGCCGGTGGGAGCGGTTGAGCTAGCCACCCGTACCGGCGCCACCATCGTCCCTATATTCGCCCACAGGAGGAACGGCGACGCCTGCGAGGCCTTCCTGGAGCCACCCCTGGAGCTGGTCAATAGCGGCGACCCCCAGGCCGACCTGAAGACCAACGTGCGGCGCCTGTTGGAGCGATTCGAGGCTCACCTTCGTCGCGATCCTGGCCAGTGGACCGTCCTGGAAGCCGTGTGGGATAGTCAGGAGGACGAAGAGCCGTGAGCCGCAGTGGCGACCTGGGCAGGGCCGACCTCCATATCCACACCGCCGTAGGTGACGGCATGGCCGAGGTCCAGGAACTCCTGGACTATGTGGAGGAGAAGACCGACCTTGATGTCATCGCCGTCACCGATCACGACAACATCAGGGGGGCCTATGCCGCGCGCGAACTCTGGGCCAAGGGGCGCTATAGCTTCGAGGTGGTGATGGGGGTAGAGGTGACGGCTCTGGAGGGCCACCTCCTGGCTCTGTACGTAGAGGAGCCTCCGCCCGCCCTTCGACCGGTGGTTGAGGTGCTGGAGGCCGTGCACAGTCAGGGCGGCCTCTGCGTGATCCCTCACCCTCTGGCCTGGCTGACCCGTAGCCTCGGCCAGCGAACCATCGAGCGCATTATGGCGACGGGCGGCGATGGCGTATACTTCGATGGCATAGAGGTAGGCAACGGAACGTTCGCCGCTCGCATGAGTGTGAAGAAGGCCATCAGGCTAAATCAGGAGCGATATCACCTGGCGGAGGTGGGAGGCAGCGACGCTCACTTCCTGGCGGCAGTGGGCAGCGCCTACACTCTCTTCCCCGGCTCCACCGCTGAGGACCTGCGCCGGGCCATCCTGGACAAGCAGAGCAAGGCTGCCAGCGGTCGCCACCCCAGCCTTCTAGAGATCGGCCCTGGGCAGGTGGCGCGCCAAGCATGGCGGGGCCTCGCCGTTACGCCCCGCACCCTGGGCTGGGGGCCCACGGCCAAGAGCTTTGTGAAGCGTATCTTTCCCTTTGTGCGATGAAGATAGCGCTAGTGTCGCCGTATGATTTCGCTGTCCCCGGGGGGGCGAACAACCACATCTGCCATTTGGCCGACCACTACGTCCGCCTGGGCCACGACGTCCGTATCATTGCCCCTGCCTCCCGCAGGGAGGGCCTACGCCGCGACGGCCTCATCGTCATCGGCGAGCGCCCCATCGGCCTCCCCGCTGGCGGCTCGGTGGCCCGCATCACCCTCTCCCTGACCCTGGGGCCCAAGGTGGAGCGGGTGCTGGCGACCGAGGGCTTCGATGTCGTCCACCTGCACGAGCCCTTCGTGCCACTGCTGCCCTTCCAGTTCCTGCGCCGCTCCCAGGTGACAACGGTTGCCACCTTCCACGCTGCCAAGGACGAAGGCCGGCGCTGGTATGCCTACTTTCGTCCGGCGATAAGCGTTTGGTGGCACAAGATCCAGGGCAAGATCGCGGTGTCGCCCGCTGCCCTGCGCTTGATCAGCCGCTACCTCCCCGACGATTACGAGATCATTCCCAACGGCGTCAACTACGACCGCTTCGCTTCCCCTGTCCCTCCCTTCGCCGAGTACAAAGACGGCAAACTGAACATCCTTTTCCTGGGGCGCCTGGAGAAGCGCAAGGGACTCCCTTACTTGCTACAGGCCTACGCGCAGGTCAAGGCCAGGATGCCCGATACCCGTCTGCTCATCGTCGGGCCCGACGGAGGCATGAGGCAGACGTGCGAAGACTTCGTACGGAGGGAGAGACTGAAGGACGTGGTATTCACCGGCTACGTGTCCGAGAAGGACCTGCCCCGCTACTACAAGACGGCCGATGTCTTCTGCGCCCCCAACACCGGCAACGAGAGCTTCGGCATCATTCTCTTGGAGGCCATGGCCGCCGCTACGCCTGTAGTCGCCTCCGATATCGAGGGGTTCGCCTACGTGGTCGGTCACCAGACCGATGGGGTGCTGGTGCCTCGCCGCGATACAAGTGTCCTGGCCGACGCCCTTCTTCAGCTCCTTAGCGACCCCGACCGCCGTCAGGAGATGGGCCGCATGGGCCAGATCAAGGCCCAAGGCTTCGATTGGCTCCACGTCTCCCAGCAGGTCCTCTCCTTCTACCAGCGGGCGGCGGAGAAAAGGGGTGCGCTGGCCCCTGAGGGCACGTAGGGGAAGGGATGTTCTCTCTCCTGCCCCACTCCGTCCCTCGCCGCATCACCGACCCCATCGTCTTCCTGCTGGCCAAGGCGCACATCAGCCCTAACGCTCTCACCCTGGCGGGCGTCCTGGGAAGCGCGGGAGCGGCCGTCCTGCTGGCCCGCGGCGAGTTCCTAGCGGGCGGAATCGTTGTCCTGGCGGCAGGGGCGCTGGACATCCTCGACGG
>JAUWYP010000055.1 GCA_030615765.1 Dehalococcoidia bacterium
GAGGATGAGCACACCAACGACGGCGCCCGCCAGCAGGCCGCTGCTGGGCCAGGTCCGAGGCGTCTTCACCTTCGGCCAGGGCTGGAGGGCCGGCTCCTCCACATAGCCCACGGGGAAGAGGGGGAGAAGGTTGGCAGGTTCAAGGCCCAGGTAACGGGCGTAAGTGCGCAGGAACCCGCGAGCGTAGACCGGCGCCGGCAGAAGGCCGAAGTTCTCGTTCTCCAGGGCTTGCAGATAGCGGTGCGAGATACGGGTATCCCGCTCCACTTCTTCCAATGTCAGCCCCCGGGCCTGACGCGCTCGCTGGAGCATCTCGCCCAGAGGGGTTATCAGAGGCTCAGGACACACGAGTGACTATAAAGGGGCTAATAAGCAACGTCAACCCCCGCCCACGTTGGCTGCGAAATGAATTTTGAGGAGGTTCAGGGCCGTCGCTCCACCGCCAACGTGATCGCCTGCCCAGCGATCTTCTGCTCCTCCACATGGGCGGCGGCCGGCGGCGGCCCGGCCACCAGCTCCCGCGATAGCGTCTCCTGGCGGACGTAGCCAGCGTGCGTCTCCATGATCCGACAGAGCTCCTCGCCTCCCTGATAGTAGGTCACTATGTAGTCGGCAATGTCGAAGCCGGCGTTCTTGCGCATCGTCTGGATGCGGCGCACCAGCTCGCGGGCCAGCCCCTCGTCCCTGAGTTCCGGAGTGATCTTGGTCTCAAGGGCGACGCCCGATCCTGCGTCCTCTACCACCGAAGTGTCGGGGGTGAGCCATTGCGCCAAGTCGTCGGTGGGCTCCAACAGCTGCACGTTCGTGTTGGCCCTTACGACATCAGCGACACGCACAAGCGACCGCTTCTCCCCCGCATCGCGGGCTTTGGCGCGCACCTTTCCAAGGGGCTGGCGGACGGGAACCTTTGCCTTGCTTCTCGCGCTGAGGATGAGCCTGGAGAAGCGCATCGCAACCCTCTGGTCGGCCATGAGCTGCTCGTCCACCAGTGACGTATCGGCCTCGGGCCAAAGGGCCAGGTGGACGCTCTCCGGCCCCTCGGGAAACGAACTGCACACCAGGTTCTGGTACATCTCCTCAGCCACAAAGGGCGCGAAGGGAGCCAGGAGCTTGGCCACCGTCACCAGGCAGGTGTAGAGCGTCTGGTGGGCAGCCAGCTTGTCAGCATCGTCCTCGCTCTTCCAGAAGCGGCGGCGGTTGCCCCGCACGTACCAGTTGGACAGGTCGTCCACGAAGGCCTGGATGGCCCGCCCGGCGTCGGTGGGGTTGTAGCCGTCCATGTAGCGCCTGGCCCTGTCTATCAGCACGTTGAGCTCCGACAACACCCAGCGATCCATCTCCGACCTCTCTCCCTGGACCTGGCCGCGGGGGTCGAAGCGGTCGATGTTGGCGTAGGTAACGAAGAAGGAGTAGGTGTTCCAGAGGGTAAGGAAGAACTTGCGCAGGCCCTCGCCCACCAGCTCTGTGGAGAAGCGACGGGCCGTACCCGGCGGCGTGGCGGTGAACAGATACCAGCGAAGGGCATCGGCACCGTGGGCATCGATCACCGCCCAGGGCTCCACCACGTTCCCCTTGGACTTGCTCATCTTCTCGCCCTTGGCGTCCAGGATGAGCTCCAGGCAGATGACATTGCGGAAGCAGACGCTATCGAGCAGCAGGGTGGACAGGGCGTGCAGGGTATAGAACCAGCCGCGGGTCTGGTCTACCGCCTCGCAGATGAAGTCGGCGGGAAAGCTCCTGTCGAAGGTGTCGCCGTTTTCGAAGGGGTAATGCCACTGAGCGTAGGGCATCGCGCCCGAGTCAAACCAGACGTCCAGGACCTCCACCACCCGCCGCATGCTGCCGCCGCA
>JAUWYP010000020.1 GCA_030615765.1 Dehalococcoidia bacterium
ATGCACACGTCTATTACACCCCCGGCCGTATGCCTGTATCCGAAGCCGCCGGACTGCCCCTGGGTGTTCCCAGCGGCTGGGTCGGCGCCCACATGGCATTCGACTTCTACCAGAAATTTAAGCCCAAGGAATGGGACAAGGTGAAGGTGCTCGCCATACACGACAACGCCCCCAGTATGGTCATTTCCAAGAAACCGGTGGCAAACCTGGCAGACATGAAAGGTCTGACCATCAGGGCCCCGGGAGTCCCGGGAGAGATCATCAAGGCCCTCGGCACCGGCATCGGAACCGAAGACTTCGACATCTCCAAGCTGCGCTACGGACGGGTCATCCTGATGACCGACGCCGACGTCGATGGCTCCCACATCCGCACTCTGCTCCTCACCTTTTTCTTCCGCCACATGCAGGACCTCATCCACGCCGGCCACCTGTACATCGCCCAGCCGCCACTGTACCGCATCCAGCGGGGCAAGGAGCATCACTGGCTGTATTCCGAGCAGGAGAAGGAATCGTTCCTGAGCAAACACAAGGACGGCAAGAGCATCACCATCCAGCGCTACAAGGGCCTGGGCGAGATGAACCCCGAGCAGCTCTGGGAGACCACCATGGACCCCGAGCGGCGGCTTATGCTTCAGGTGGCGATCGACGATGCCATCCAGGCCGATCGCATCTTCGTTCAACTGATGGGCGAAGAGGTAGAGCCGCGCAAGCGCTTCATTCTGGCCCACGCCAGCCAGGTGCGCAACCTGGACGTGTAGCCTGCGGCCCCTACGCCAAAGCGAACCTATCCGCCGACGTACAGCCCGTGCTGACGGATGTACTCCTCGACGACTGGCGGGACCCAGTAGCGGATCGATAGCCCCCGCCGCACTCGCTCCCTCACCGCCGAAGCACTGATAGCGACGAGCGGCATGCGTAGCCAGACCACCCCCTGTCGCAGAGCCCCCGCTAGCTCCTCCGCGAGGGCTTCGCCGAACGGCGCATCCCCCGGCTCCGGCCGTTCGGCGACCGCCAGACGGGCCAGCTCGAGGATGCGCAGCGGCTCACGCCAGTGGGGGAAGTCAGCCAGGGAATCGGCACCCATGATGAAGAAGAACTCTGTCTCCAGGCCGAACTGGTCGCGCAGCTCAGCGATCGTATCCGCGGTATAGGAGGGACCCGAACGGTCAAGCTCAAGTGTGGAGACAGCGTAGTGCGGATCATCGCCGACAGCGAGGCGCACCATCGCCAGGCGATCCTCCCGCGGCGACAGCTCTCGCCCTGCCTTGCGCCAGGGGTCGCCGGCGGGCACGAATAGCACCTGGCCCAGGCTGAGCGCCAGCCGGGCCTCCTCTGCCAGCATGAGGTGGCCGATGTGCGGGGGGTCGAAGGTACCGCCAAGGATGCCCAGGGTCATCCTTCCCACTCCACTTCTGCCCGGCCGAGGCACACCTTGGCCCCTGGCCGAATGCCAGCGCGCTTGAGGGCAGCTACCACGCCCCAGCGGCTCAGCCGCCGCCAAAACTCAGCTCGTCCCTCCTCCTCCTCCAGCGGCATCATCTCGGCGAATGCCTCCAGCCGCTCCCCGCTCACCCGGTACACGTCGTCGGACACGGATACGCTGAACCGCTCGCTGAGGGGCCGCGGCCTGATGACCGGCAGGGCTGAGGGAGGCTCCGCTTCCTCCACCAGGGTCGACAGCTCCTGGCCGACCCGCTCCAGCAATTGCCTCACGCCCTCGCCGGTGGCGGCCGAGATGAAGAAGGATTCGATCTGCCTGGCAGTCAACAGATCCCTCAACTCACCTGTCCGGTGGGCCACGTCGGGGAGATCGATCTTGTTCACCGCCACGATCTGGGGCTTGTTCGCAAGATCCTTACGGAACTCTGTAAGCTCACCGTTGATCACATCCATATCCTGAACCGGATCCGGGCGAGTGCCATCGAGGAGATGGACGAACATGCGCGCCCTCTCGGCGTGGCGGAGGAAATCATGCCCGAGCCCTATTCCCCGATGCGCCCCTTCAATGAGGCCAGGTATCTCAGCCACTACAAACGTCGTGTAGCCCAGATCCACCACACCTAGAGCGGGCTCCACGGTGGTGAAGGGGTAAGAGGCGATCCTGGGATGCGCTGCAGAGATCGCTGTGAGGAGCGTGGACTTGCCGGCATTTGGCACTCCCAGGATGCCGACGTCTGACAGCAGCTTCAGGTCTAGAACCAGTGTCGCCTCCTGGCCCTTCTGCCCTCTCTGTGCTATCCGCGGAGCCTGGTTGGTGGAAGTGGCAAAGTGAGGGTTCCCCCAGCCACCAAGACCGCCACGCGCTGCCATCAGCGTCTGGCCTGCCTCGGCGAGGTCACCAATCAGCGATAGCTCTCCATCCTCACTCCTACGGCGAACCTCCGTTCCTACCGGCACCCGAATAACCAAATCCTTACCCCGACGACCGTACATTTTGGATCCCCGACCGTGCTGTCCTCTCTCGGCTCGCCAATGGCGAGGCCGTCCTACCTCCCAGAGCGTCCTCAATGACCGGTCAGCCTGCAGAATGACACTACCACCATCACCACCATCTCCACCATCCGGCCCGCCTCTTGAAACGAACTTCTCACGCCGAAAGCTCGCAACGCCAGAGCCACCATCGCCGGCAGCAACCCAAATCTCCGCACGGTCAATCACAGTTACTCACCATGATCATTATACTTTGACAATACTCTTGTCATGAAACTGTGTTGATCATCATCGTCATAGGGATGTTGGTTCGGTAGAGGGGTATTTGGCATCGGTTGGGGGGGTATAGCGGCGATTGTGGAGAGTATGTGGGGCATCCTGGTGGTGTGGTGGAGGGCGCAGGTGTGGGGCGGAGGCAGCAAAGAGAGCACACAGTTATCCACGTGCAGGGGCCGATATCCACGTCCTTTGTGGAAAACTAGGGTGCAAGGAGGGTACGGATCTCGGCTATCTGGCGCGTGAACTGAGGGTCTATGGTTAGCACGTGGTCCATCTTGCGCAGACCGTAGATGACGGTGGAATGATCGCGGCCGCCGAGAAGGTGCGCGATATCAGTGACGCGCTGGTGGGCATCGTCGCGGAGCAGGCACATAGCGATGTGACGGGCCTCTGCGATCTCTTTGGCTCGGCTCTTGCCGGTGAGCGCTTCGGTGGGGAAGTCGAAGTACTGGGCGACCGCTTCTAGAACAGCTTGGGCGGTGGGAAGGGGTTTCTCACTGGAGGGCGAGACGGGGGCGAGAGCCTCAGCGGCGAGGTCGAGGGTTATGGCTGCCCGAAGCAGGCGGGCGAAGGCGACGATGCGGTTGAGGGCTCCCTCTAGTTCGCGAATGTTGTTGTGGCAGCGTTGGGCAAGGAAATCGAGTACGTCGGCGTTTACTTCTTGCTGGAGCTCAGCGGCCTTGGTGGTGAGGATGGCGAGACGGGTTTCGAGAGCGGGTGGCTGGATATCGGCGATGAGGCCCCACTCGAAGCGGGAGCGGAGGCGATCCTCAAGGAGAGAGATGAGTCTGGGCGAGCGATCGCTACTGAGGATGATTTGGCCGCTGGCGGCGTGGAGGTCGTTGAAGGTGTAGAAGAACTCCTCCTGGGTGCGTTCCTTGCCTGCCAGGAACTGGATATCGTCGATGAGGAGAATGTCTACGTGACGGTACCTGGCCCTAAACTCCTCGGTGCGGCCCTGAGCGATGGAGGTCACGTATTGGTTGGTGAACTGCTCTGCGGTAACATAGAGAACGCGGTGGTGGTTGGCGTAGGCTCTATGGCCAATGGCGTGGAGCAGGTGAGTCTTGCCGAGGCCGGTACCGCCGTAGATGAACAGCGGGTTGTAGGCGGCGGCTGGCTTGTCAGCGACTGCCAGGGAGCCAGCGTGGGCTAGGCGATTCTCGTGGCCGACTATGAAGCGCTCGAAGGTGTACCTCTGGTTAAGGCGAGGCGGCGGGAAAGGAGCTAGCGGTGGCGGCGGTGGAGCAGTTTCGGGCTCGAACAGGGGTCCACCGGAGGGTGTGGCCTGCGGGGGCGAGCCTAGGAGTTCGAAGGTGACCTCCACCGGATAGCCGATGATGGTGCTGAGGGTCTTGGCGATAAGGGGGCGGAGCTTGGTGGAAAGCCACTCAGTGGCGAAGTCGTTGGGGGCGCCGACAACGAAATGGCCGTTGTCGAAGCGGACGGCGACGGTATCCTTGAGCCACGTCTCGTAGTTGGGACGTGTCACCTGTAGTTCGAGTTCAGCCAGGGCCACCTCCCACAGGTGCTGAGCACTTGACTCCGGCCGAGAGACAGCCGGCTCGTTCATGACAGATTCCCCCTCGGTGGCAAAACGAAACAGAGTGCGGTTTGCGGCGGACGGGGGCAACATAGCAAGGCAGTAAGAGGGTATCAAGGGTTTTATGGCAAGTAGGCAGGAAAATGTTAACCCTTTCGGAAGCGTGAAACTGCCTGTCGCGTGCGGTGGCAGGCTTGCTGGCGTCTTTATATCGGGACTATAATGGCTCGGCCTGCAGGATCAGGGGGGAACAAGAGGGATGCTTCTGGCTATTGACGTAGGCAACACCAACATTACGGTGGGGGTGTTCGAGGGCGAGAAGCTGAAGGCCAGCTGGCGTCTGGAGGCGGACGTCAATAGGCTGGCCGACGAGTATGGCGTTCTGATGGCGAACCTCCTGGATCACGAAGGCGTCGGCTGTGAGCAGATCGATGCTGCTGTGATGGCGAGCGTGGTGCCCGATCTGGATCCCGTTTTCGAGGCGGTGTGCCGGCGCTACTTTAGCGTGCGGCCGCTGGTGGTGAGCACTGGGGTGCGCACAGGCTTGCGCATCTTGTACGATAGCCCCCGCGAGGTAGGGGCCGACCGCGTGGCCGACGCGGTGGCTGCGATCAAGCTCTACGGACCGCCACTCATCCTGGTGGACCTGGGGACTGCTACCGTGTTCGATGCCATATCCAAGGACGGCGACTATCTGGGTGGAGCGATCGCGCCCGGCCTGGTCATCGCCGCCGAGGCTCTCTTCCAGCGAGCGGCCAGGCTCTATCGGGTGGAGCTAGCGCGGCCGACGAGCGCTATCGGGCGCAACACGGTGGCGGCCGTGCGGTCTGGGGTGATCTACGGATACGTGGCCCTGGTGGAGGGCATGGTCGGCCGCTTCAAGGGGGAGCTGGGGGAGGAGGCGAAGGTGGTGGCCACCGGTGGCTGGGCCGAGCTGGTGGCCCAGGAAACGGACGTTATCGACGTGGTGGACACGAATCTCACTCTGATGGGGCTGCGCTTCATCTACGAGATGAATTGCTGAGATGCTGAAGGGCAAGGTTGTCGTTCTAGGGGTAACGGGCAGTATCGCTGCCTTCAGGGCGGCCGATCTGGCCAGCAAGCTGGTGCAGGCCGGGGTGAGCGTCGATGTGGTGATGACGCCGGCAGCCACCGAGTTCGTTACGCCGCTGACCTTTCGGGCGATAACGGAAGGCAACGTTATCGTGGACATGTTCGGGGGAGGGCTCGAGCATGTGGAACTGGCCCGCCGCGCCGATGTGGTGGTGGTGGCGCCGGCTACGGCCACGACCATCGCTCGCCTCGCTCACGGCCTGGCGGAGGACATGGTGAGCGTCACCGTGCTGGCCACCACGGCGCCGGTGCTGGTCTGCCCGGCGATGGACTCGCAGATGTTCGAGAATCCCGCCACCCAGGCCAATCTGGAGACCCTGCGAGGCCGGGGCATGACCATCGTGGGCCCGGAAATCGGGCGCCTGGCCTCGGGTCGCATGGGCCTGGGTCGATTGTCGGACAGCGAGACTATTCTAGGGGCCGTCTGCTACGTTCTGGGGCGAGAGGGTGACCTGGCCGGCCGTAAGGTAGTGGTCACGGCCGGCGGCACGCGGGAGCCGATCGACCCGGTGCGCTATGTGAGCAACTACTCTTCGGGGAAGATGGGGTACGCTATCGCCGAGGCGGCGCGGGACCGCGGCGCGGAGGTGGTGCTGGTGAGTGCCCCCACGGCTTTGGCCACGCCCTACGGGGTGAAGCTGGCGCCGGTGCAGCGGGCGGCCGAGATGCGCGATGCCGTCGTGCAGGAATGCCGCGACGCCCAGGCGCTGGTGATGGCAGCGGCCGTCGCCGACTATCAGCCGGCTGCCACGGCGGAGCAGAAGATGAAGCGACGGGCTAAGACCCTGAGCCTGGAGATGACCCGCACGCCGGACATCCTGGCCGAGGCGGGCAAGGGCCTGGTCAGGGTGGGGTTCGCCGCCGAGAGCGAGAACCTGGTGGCCAATGCGCAGCGGAAGCTGGAGAGCAAGGGGCTCGACGTGATCGTGGCCAACGACATCACCGGCCCTGAGACCGCCTTTGACGCCGACACCAACCGCGTGGTCATCCTCGACCGGGCCGGCGGGGAAGAACGTCTGCCGGTCATGACCAAGTACGAGGTCGCCCAGCGCATCCTCGACCGAGTGGTTGAACTTCTGGCCAAGGGCTCCTGAGACGAAGGGGCCCTGCCGGTCTTACATACATACACTGCGGAGGTAGCTTACTATGGCTTATCAAACCCTTTTGTATGAGAAGGCGGGGAGGATCGCCAGGATAGTCCTCAACCGGCCGGAGCGGCTCAACGCGATCAGCCTCGACATGCCCGACGAGCTCGAGCAGGCGGTGGCTGAGGCCAACGCCGACGGCGATGTGCGGGCGATCATCCTGAAGGGGGCGGGACGCGCCTTCTGCGCCGGCTTCGACCTGTCGCCTGGGCTGCTGACGGGGCCGCCGATGGGGGAGTGGGACCCTACCGAGGACTACCTGTTGACCACAACCCTGGCTCGAAAGTTCATGAGCCTGTGGTACAGCCGCAAGCCGACGATCGCCCAGGTGCACGGCTGGTGCGTGGCGGGCGGCACGGACATGGTGCTCTGCAGCGATATCATCATCGCCGCCGAGGACGCCCAGATCGGCTATGCACCGGCCCGGATCTGGGGGTCGCCGCTCACGGCGATGTGGGTGTACCGACTGGGGCCGGAGTGGGCCAAGCGCCTCTTGCTGACCGGCGACCCGGTGGATGGCAGGACGGCGGAGCGCATCGGGCTGATCCACAAGGCGGTGCCCGCCGACCGCCTGGAGCAGGAGGTGGAGGGCCTGGCCCAGCGGATGGCCAATATCCCCGTGTCGCAGCTCGCGTCGATGAAGCTGCTGGTGAACCAGGCCTACGAGAACATGGGCCTGCGGACGACCCAGCTCCTGGGCTCGATCCTCGATGGGCTGATGCGCCACACGCCCGACGGTCTGGCCTGGCGGCGGCTGATCGACGAGAAGGGGATTCGGGCCGCCATCGACGCCAGGGACGGCCCCTTCGGGGACTACAGCGCCGGGCGGCGGTAGGCCGCTCATGGTGAGCTTGTCGAACCATGAGCCCTGCCCATCCTTCGACAGGCTCAGGATGAGCGGGGAAAGATAGGTGCAGGACGAGCGGGGAGGGACGGCTGGCCTGGCGGCGGCTCAGCGGGTCATCTTGCGGGTGAAGGTGACCAGGAAGAGGGCCATCATGAACACGCCGAGGAAGGACTCGCCAGCGCCGAGGAAGCGGCCGGCCCAACCCTGGGGATCAGAGTCCGAAGCGCCATAGCCGAGCGCCGTAAACGACACGGCGCTGAAGTAGAGGGCGTCCAGGAAGCCACCGGCGACGGTGCCGAATGACCAGTGGACAAAGGCCAACCCGAAGACGACGGCGGCGGCCCAGCCGATGACCCGCTCCGGCCGCTCCCCGTAGCCGTAGAGGAACCGCAGCGCGTACAGGGCCAGGGCGTAGGGGAGACGGCGTTGCTTCCAGGGTAGCTTTTGCTGGGCTAGCTTGCGGCGGGCCTCCATCTCGCGGTAGTGGAACTCCCCGGCGATGTCGTACATCCCGGCCTCCGTATGCCATTGCTTGAGGGCCGTATAGCCTAAGGCGGCCCACCAGAGCTGGCCGTCGATCTCGTCGCCGAGCACGTAGTCTCCCCAGTTCACGCCCTCCAGAATCATGCCTCGTAGTCTGGCTCCCGCCAGGTAAGCCCCGCGCAGGTCCGCCTGAACGAGGTGGGCGCCCTCGAGCTTGGCGTTGTCGAGCCAAGCGCCCCGAAGGTCGGTCTGGAGCAGGTAGGATTCCTGAAAGTTAGCGCTGCTGAGCTGGGCGCTGCGGAGGTCAGCCTCGTAGAGGTTGACTCGCTGGAGGTTAGCCTGCCGCAGGTCGGCTTCCCGGAAGTTGGCCTGTGAGAGGTCGGCTCCCTCGAGGTTGGCCTTCCTCAGGTTGGCTCCGTCGAGGGTGGCGTTCCGGAGGTCAGCAGCGTGAAGGTCGAGCCCGGTGAGGTCCGCTTCGCGGAGGTCGACTGCGCGGAGGTCCAGCCCCTCGGGCCCGCCGTGCTCCTCTATCAGGCGCAGGACGTCGTCGCGGGTGAGGCGCTCTCCAGCCTCCGTCGGCTCGCGCTCCGGCTCGGCCACTGCTCAGTCACCGCCTCTACTTGCGCCGCCGACGGGCAGGGCGGGCAGGCTTCCTCTCCCGCGCCAGCGCCAGCACGAGGTTCACCAGGGTGCGCGTCGGGATGCCGGTGGCGCCCTTGACCCAGGCGCCCTTGTCCTTCTCGGCGCTGTCGGTGCCGGCCATGTCCAGGTGGATCCAGGGGGTGTCGCCCACGAAGTCGGCCAGGAAGAGGGCGGCGCTGATGGCCCCGCCCTGGCCGCGCTTGCCGACGTTCTTGATGTCGGCGACGTCGCTCTTGATGTGCTCCTTGTACTCGTCGTAGAGGGGGAACTGCCAGAACTTCTCGCCGGCTGCCTCGCCCGCCGCGATGACCTTCTGGCACAGCTCTTGGTTGTTGGTCATGCAGCCCGTGGCCGCCTTGCCGATGGCGACGATCATCGCGCCGGTGAGGGTGGCCACGTCGAGGATGGGGGAGAGGCCCTGCTGGCGGGCGTAGGCGATGGCATCGGCGAGGATGAGGCGCCCCTCGGCGTCGGTGTTGACCACCTCGATGGTCTTGCCGCTCATCGCCCGCAGGACATCGCCGGGCTTGGTGGCCGAGCCGGAGGGCATGTTCTCGGTGGCGGGGACGACGGCGGTCACGTTGATCCTGGGTTTGAGCCTGCCGATGGCCCACATAGCTGAGATGACGGCCGCGCCGCCGGACATGTCGCCCTTCATGGTCTGCATGCCGGCCGAGGGCTTGATGGAGATGCCGCCGGAGTCGAAGGTGACGCCCTTGCCCAGGAGGCCGAGCGTCGCCTTGCGGCGTCGGTCGCCGCGGTAGCGCAGGACGATCATCTTAGGTGGCTGAGCGCTGCCCTGGGCCACCCCCAACAGGGCGCCCATGCCCAGCTCCTCCATCTGCTCCCGCTCCAGCACTTCGCACTCCAGGCCAGCCTCGTGGGCGGCGGCCTGGGCCTGCTTGGCCATGATGGCGGGGGTGAGATAGTTGGCGGGCTCGTTGGCCATGTCGCGGGCGCGATTGGCCGCGTCGGCCAGGATGCGACCGGTGGCCACGCCCCGGCGAAGGGCGGGAGCCTTCGTGCGGTCGAACTCCACCAGGGTCAGCTCATCGAGCTCGCGCTCATCTTCGTTCTTCTTCTTGTGTCTGGTGAAGCGGTAGAGGCCCATCACCGCCCCCTCGGCGATGGCCTGGGCGCACTGCTGAGGGTCGAGGCCGCCGACGCCCGCTCCATGCACGACGGTGGCCACCGTCTTGACGCCGAGCCGCCGCAGGTAGCGGAGGGCGGTGGCGGTGACGTCGCGTACCTTGTCCAGCCTGAACTCTTGCTGCTTGCCCAGGCCGGCCACCAGGACGCGCGGGGAGGAAAGGCGGCCGAGGGTGTGGATGAGGGTGAGCTCGCTGAGCTTGCCCTTGATCTCCCCTTCCTTGATGAGCTGGCTGATGGCGCCCCCCAGGGCCTTGTCCACGGCGCCGGTGGCCCCGCCGGGCCTCTTCACGCCCTCGAACAGGTTGACCACGATGGCCCTGGCTGGGTGCCGGCTAACATCCCGCACTTGTACCTTGATCTCCATGATGGGCGCTCCTTGGGCAGCCTCGAAAAGACGTCGGGCCGCAGGGGAATCATAGCGAAAACGCGTCTGGGCGGCAACGGGACGGAATGATAGAGGGCATTGCCAAATCTTGGAGGCCATGCTTAAATAAATGTAGGGGCAAGAGAAGGGGGCTTGAATCGTGGCTGGTCGCGTGGTTCCGGCCATTACGCGAGCTTATCGGTTCGTCAACAAGGTCGGCGTCGTTGAGCTCCTCATAGTGGGCGTGGCCTTTGTCCTCTACTACCTGGTGCGGGGCTTCGTGGTAGAGCGGACATTCGAGGCCACCTCGCGAGCCATTCGCATTGTCGAGCTGGAACAGAGCCTGGGTCTCTGGGTCTGGGAATCGAAGATGCAGGCCTGGGTGATGTCCAGCGAGGTTTTGGCGCACCTGTTCAACAACATCTATGTCTACGCTCACTTCCCGCTCGTCATTATCATCGGCCTGTGGCTGTTCTTCTTCCACCGCGAACGGTATGTGCTCCTGCGCAATGCCTTCCTCATTTCGGGAGGCATCGGTTTGATCATCTTCAACCTCTTGCCCATGGCGCCGCCGCGCCTCCTTCCCTGGCCCCTGAGCGACCAGGTGGTGGACACGATGTTCGCCTTCTCCAGGGTGAACTACGACATGCAGCCGGCGGCCTTCGTGAACCACTACGCGGCCATGCCCAGCCTCCACTTCGGCTGGAATCTCCTCCTGGGCATCGGCATTATCTGGACGATGCGAAACTTCTTCGGAATAGCCTTCGGGGTGACAATGCCCGCGGCCATGTTCGTGGCGGTGGTGGCTACCGGCAATCATTTCATACTAGATGTCATAGCCGGCACCGTGGTGGCCCTGATAGGGCTGGGCGCTGCTCTTCTTATCCAGCGCTACGGCCATCGCCTGTGGCGGCTGATCCTCCCCGATCGTATCTTTCAGCACCTGGCGCGCTCGCCCGGGGCCTAGCCAGGTAGGCTGCTGAAGCCTCGCCGTGGAGGGAGAAAAGACCACACTAGGGACGCTTGTTGCCCTGCTGCGACAAGCGAGACGGCGCATCGGCCGGCGCGACCTTGTGGAGGCCGCGCTGGTTGCTTTTGCCTTCCTTCTCTACTTCCTGGTGCGGGGAAGTGTTATCGACCGGCCCCATGACGCCTTCCAGAACGCCCTAGACGTGATCGATGCCCAGAGATGGCTGGGGATCTTCTGGGAGCCGGACATGCAGGAGTGGATCATCGACAACCGGTTCCTGGTGCAGGCATCCAACTACGTGTACTTCTGGCTGCACTTTCCCCTGATTGTCGTCTTTGGCCTGGTCCTGTACTTCTTCGACCGCCGCAAGTACACGTTCCTGCGCGATGCCTTCCTGGCTTCGGGAGCCATCTCTCTGATTATCTACGGTCTCTACCCGGTCGCTCCTCCGCGTCTCCTGCCTGAGCTAGCAGTAGAGTTCAACGAGGTCCTGGATGCCGATTTGCAGGCCTTTGTGGACACCATGAACGTCCATCTGGGATACGGCTATCAGGCCCAGTCCATGCGGCCCTTCGTGAACCCCTATGCGGCGATGCCGAGCCTGCACTTCGGCTGGGACTTCCTTCTGGGCATCGGCATCATCTGGGCATTTCGCCGCTATCCGTTCATCTGGCCGTTTGGTGTTGTCCTGCCGGCGACGCAGATCTTAGCCATCGCGGTCACCGGCAATCACTACTTCCTGGACGCATTTGCTGGCATGGGGGTTGCCCTCCTCGGACTGGCTATAGCGGTGGCGCTGCAGCGCTGGGCCTATGCCCCCTTGGGCCGGCTGGTCAGACGCCTGCCCTGGGTGGCGGGCTCCGAGGAGGAGGAGGCAGGGCCCTCGCCGGTCTGAGAGGCCTTTAGGGAACGAGTCCCCACGATGGGGGTTCCTAGCTCCAGTGGCGATAGGCGGGCAGAGGCCTGAGCGATGTGTAGACCTCGACTGAGACCTCGCTGGCGTGGGGAAGCCAGCGCTCCCAGTCCTGGCGGGCCTGGGTGGCTTCCCTGCTGGCGAGGGCCTTCTGGATGACGCTCTCATCGGAGAACATGAAAACAGTCATCCAGTTGGGTCCGGGGCGGGAGGAGTGAACGCGAAAGGCGGCGGTGATGCCGGGGATCTTGAACATGTGGTGGAGGTGCACTCCCAGATACCACCGCTCGAACTCTGGCAGGACATCGGGGTCAATGTGGGCCTGCACCACCAAGAGAGGCTTAACACCCACGGGCAGGCCTCGGTTCCTCTAGCTGCTGCAGTATGGTTGCGATGGCGGGCTCGATGTCGGCCGAGGTGTCCACGTTGATGTGGGGACGGCTGATGGGCTCTACATCGCGCTGCATGCGTTCGTAGACCTCGGGCCCGGCGTCGGAGAGGTCCTGGGAGCGGGGGCCTTTCGCCCGGGCCTCCAAGCGTTCGTGCACCACGGGCGAGGACGCCTGGAGGTGCACGAGGATGAGCTTGGCCTTGTGATCGTCGGCAATGCGATAGACCTGGCGGCGGTGGACCTCTCGCAGGTTGGTGGCGTCGAAGATGGCGGCGACTCCCCTTGTCAGAAGGCGGCTCAGGACCAGGTGGCAGGCGGAAAAGAGGCGACGGCTCTCGTCGGCGGAGTAGGTGGGCTGGCCGAACAATGCCTTGCGCAGAGCGTCGCTCTCCAGGCAGGCCAGCGGATGGCGAGAGGCGAGGCGGCGGCAAAAGTATGATTTGCCGCTGCCCGGGAGGCCGCTCAGCACTATCAGGGCGGGGCTGGCTCGGGGCGGTGGCAGCGGCTGGGCGTACTCCTCGATCTTGCGGGCGTCCTCCAGAAGCTGCTGTCTTTGTTCTTCCACGGGGCTATGGCTCATTGTAGAAGGCCAGGCCAACCAGGCCCGGGCCGGTGTGGATGCTCATCACCTGGCTGAACTCACTGACGAAGAGCTCCGCCGGCCGGAGTTCTTCTCGCACCTTCTCAGCCAGTTCCTCGGCTTCCTCCGCTGCTCGGGTGTGGAAGACGGCAACGTGAAGGGGCTTTTCCGGGGCCAGGCGCTCGCCGGCCAGCTTCAGCAGGCGGGCCAGTGCCCGGGGCTTGGTGCGCACAGCGCCCAATCGGCTGATTTCGCCGTCATGGAGCTGGAAAAGGTGTTTCATCTGGAGGAGGGCGAAAAGCCAGGCGGCCATCTGGGGTACGCGTCCTCCCTTGGCCAGATACTCCAGGGTATCGAGAACGCCCAGCATATACAACCGCGGGATGAGGGCCTCGGCCTTGTTGGCCACCTCCTCCAGGGCGGTGCCGTTGGCCGCTGACCTTGCTGCCGCCAGCACCATAAGGGCGAGCGCTCCCGCTGCGGAGCGGGAATCGATCACCTTTACCCTGAGGTCGGCCAGCTGCTCTCCAGCCAGGGCGGCGGCATCGCGGGCGGCATTGTAGGTGGCCGTGAGCTGGCTGCTGGTGACAATGCAGAGGACCTCCTTACAACCCCGCTGGTAGGCCTGTCGAAACACATCGAGAAAGACCCCGGGCGGTGCCGAAGCGGTAGTGGGCAGCCGCGGTGCGGATTTCAGCAAGGAGTAGAACTCGTGCCAGGTCAGCGAGACGTTGTCCACGTAGGCCGTTTCCCCGAACAGGAAGGTCAAGGGCACAACAACGATCTGGTACTCTTCCTGCAGCTCCTGGGGGATACTGCATGTGCTATCCGTTATTATGGCCAGCCGAGGCATGATAGATAATAGGGATGATTGCTATAGCCCACTGTTCTTGCCCAAGTATAGCGCACATTGCCTTGCACGGGCTACAGTGCTGTGCTATACTCACCCCGAAGAAAGAGAAGGAAGGGACGCCTCCAGTTAGCGAATCGGAGGGCGATGCTCACCAAGGAAAGACGCCAGGAAATCATCGCCGCCCACCGTCTTCACGCGAGCGACTCGGGTTCCTCGGATGTGCAGGTAGCGATCCTCACTGAGCGCATAAGGGAGCTTACTGAGCACCTAAAGGTGCATCGCAAGGATCACCATTCCAGGCGTGGCCTTCTGAAATTGGTGGGACAGCGGCGGCGACTGTTGCGCTATCTGAGCAGGACAGACGTCGGACGCTACCGCAATCTCATCGCCAGCCTAGGTCTTCGCAAGTAGTCAAGAGAGTAGCTGACAGAAGAGGATTCCCCTGCAACGCCCTTTTGAGGCAGTACCCGAGCTTTAGGGTTGCTATCGGAGGGATCGTGAGGAGTTCCTGAACGCTCGGGAGGATGGATACTATTATGCCAAAGTCGTATGAACGAGAGATAGGCGGTCGCCCGCTGACGATCGAGGTGGGGAAGCTGGCTGGGCAGGCCAACGGGGCGGCAACCGTGCGCTACGGCGATACGGTGGTGCTGGTCACGGCCTGCGTCAGCTCGCAGCTGCGCGAGGGGGTGGACTTCCTGCCCCTGACCATCGACTATGAGGAGCGGCTGTACGCGGCCGGCAAGATCCCCGGCGGCTGGTTCCGCCGCGAGGGGCGGCCCAGTGCCGGGGCGGTGCTGGCGGACAGGCTCACCGACCGCCCCCTTCGTCCCCTCTTCCCCAAGGGCTTTCGCAACGACATCCAGATCATCATCACCGTGCTGTCGGCTGACCAAGAGAACGATCCTGACATCCTGGCCATGATCGGTGCAGCCACGTCGCTCTGCATGTCGGACATCCCCTTCGACACGCCGGTGAGCTCTGTGCGAGTGGGGCATGTGGATGGCCAATACGTGGCCAACCCCACATTCTCCCAGCTTAAGGAGAGCCTTCTCGACCTGGTGGTGGCGTCCACGAAGGATGCCCTGGTGATGGTCGAGGGAGGTGCGCGTGAGGTTTCGGAAGAGCTGATGATGGGAGCGCTGACCTTCGGCCACGAGGTGAATCGGCAGATCATCGCGCTGGAAGAGGAGGTGGTGGCCGCCGAAGGGAAGCCCAAGGCGGTCTTCGTTCCTGTGGAGATGGAGGCGGGCGTGCGTGAGGCGGTGGACGAGTTCATTGGTGAGCAGGGGTGGGAGGTGCTGGCGCGTCCGAAAGATGAGCGGGAGCCAGCTCTGGCGGAAAGGCGGCAGGAATTGCTGGAACGCCTGGGCGAGACCTATCCTCCCGAGCAGGTGCTGGCCGCTTTCGCTGATGCGCTGAAGAGCCAGGTGCGTAAGAAGATCCTCCAGGATGGCATCCGCCCGGACGATCGCCCGCCCGGGGAGATTCGGCACATTAGCTGCGAGGTGGGTCTACTGCCGCGAACCCATGGCTCGGGTCTTTTTAGCCGCGGCGAGACTCAGGTGTTGACGATCGCCACCCTAGGGTCAAAGCGCGAGGAGCAGCGGCTGGATGGCCTGGATCCGGAGGAGAGCAAACGGTTCCTCCACCACTACAACTTTGCCCCCTTCTCGGTAGGCGAGACGCGACGTGTGGGCATCCCCAGCCGGCGCGAGGTGGGCCATGGCCTTCTGGCTGAGCGGGCTCTGGAGCCGGTGGTCCCCAATGAGGAGGACTTCCCTTACACCATTCGTCTTGTCTCGGAGGTGTTGTCCAGCAACGGCAGCACGTCTATGGCCAGCGTCTGTGGCAGCTCTCTTGCCCTTATGGACGCTGGCGTGCCTATTAAGGCGCCGGTGGCAGGCATAGCGATGGGTCTGGTGATGGACGAGGACGACGGCTACACCATCCTCACCGACATCGCCGGTCTGGAGGATGCGCTGGGGGATATGGACTTCAAGGTGGCGGGCACCGCCGAGGGCATAACGGCCCTTCAAATGGACATCAAGGTGAAGGGGATCACCGTGGAGATACTGGAGAAGGCGCTGGCGCAGGCCCATGACGCCCGCCTGGAGATTCTCGACCGGATGCGGGAGACGATCCCTGCCAGTCGGCCGGAGCTCTCCCAGTATGCCCCGCGGATGTATCGTATTCAGATCCCGCAGGAGAAGATCGGGCAGGTCATCGGCCCTGGCGGGCGGGTCATTCGCTCGATCGTTGAGGAGACCAAGTGTAGCGTGGACGTTCAGGACGACGGCACGGTTCTCATTGGCTCGAGCCGGGAGGAGATGGCCCAGCGTGCGATCCAGATAATTGAGGGGCTCACGAAGGAGGTGACGGTGGGCGAGATCTACACCGGCAAGGTCACTCGCCTGACGTCCTTTGGGGCCTTCGTGGAGATCCTGCCCGGCAAGGATGGCCTGGTGCGACTGGGCGATCTGGCCGAGTATCGCGTTGCCCGACCTGATGATGTGGTGAAGGTCGGCGATGAGGTCATGGTTATGGTGATCGAGGTGGACCAGATGGGGCGCATTAACCTGTCGCGGCGAGCGGTTCTGGAGGGTACTTCGGAGCCGCGGCCTGCCGGCGTCCGAGGAGGGCCGGAGCGAGACCGGGTGCCGATGCGAGGCGGCCCGGGCCCGTCCGGCGGCGGTTCCGGCAGGAGGCCTCGGGGCAATGGTCCGCCACAGCAACGGCGTCAGGGAGGCGGTGGCTTCAGGGACAGGCGGCCGCGGGAGAGGCGCCCCTGGGACGACCGGCGTAGGCCGAGCGGGCCGAGCAGGCCGAGCGGGCCGAGCAGGCCCAGCGAGCCGCGCGGGCCGAGCGGGCCGCCAGGTCCGCCTCCGCCGCCCCGTCCGACCCAGGGCAGGCGCTAGTAGAGGAGGCCTCGGTCCCGCATCAGGGAGGTATTCCAGGTGGCGATCAGGGTAGCGGTCAGCGGCACCGGTAATATGGGACGGGAGGTCCTGCGGGCCATCTGCCGAGACCCCGACCTGGAGCCGGTGGGTGTGCTGGAAAAGTTCTCGTCTGAGGATGTCCTCTCGCTTCCCGACAGCTCCGGTCTGGTGCCCTTTGGAGCCGATGCCCCCGCTCTCCTGGCGCGGGTTCGCCCCGAGGTGGTTGTCGACTTCACCAACGCTGAGTGGACGCCCATCGCAGCGCGCGCAGCTCTGGACGTGGGGGCTCGCTTTGTCAGCGGCACCACCGGTCTCTCCGATGAGTTTATGGCAGAGCTGGAGCGTGAGTGTCGCGAGAGGAAGCTGGGAGCGGTGATGGCGGCCAATTTTGCCATCGGTGCCGTGCTCATGATGCACCTGGCCAAGCTGGCGGGCCGCCACTTCGACTACGCCGAGATCATTGAGCTGCATCATGAGAAGAAGGCCGATGCCCCCTCCGGCACCGCTCTGGCTACCGCTCGGGCGATGCTTTCGGCGCGCGGGCGACCCTTCGAGCATCCCCCCACGGCGAAAGAAACGCTGGCGGGCACGCGCGGCGGTGTTCTCGATGGAATTACCATCCACAGTGTGCGGCTGCCGGGGTTGGTGGCCCATCAGGAGGTCATTCTGGGCACCCTGGGGCAGACCCTCACTATTCGCCACGATACCACCAGCCGCGAGTCGTTCATGCCCGGCGTGCTTCTGGCGATCAAAGAGGTGATGAACCGCCAGGAGCTGGTGGTTGGGCTGGACAAGCTTATCGGGCTGGATTGATGGCTCGGTTCTGGCCGAGGGCTCGTCCGGTCCGGAGACCTCCTGTAGACGAGCAGGAGGGTTGAGAGGGCAGTGGATGACTAGAGGCACTTGCGCGGCTGGCGGTACTTGTAGTATCCTGAGAGTGCCTCTTTTGTACGGTATGACATCTCCCCATTTTCTAAGCAGCGTTCGCGAGATCAAGCTGCGCAGGAGACCACGATGAACCTGGCAGACCTGGAGGCCAAGACCCGCGAAGAGCTGATGGATGTGGCCAAGGATCTGGGCATCAGTGGCCACACCGCGCTCAAGAAACAGGACCTCGTCTTCCGCATCCTTCAGGCGCGCGCCGAGCAGCAGGGCAATCTGCTGGCCGGCGGCGTTCTGGAGATTGTGGAGGATGGGTACGGCTTTCTGCGGGGGGATGGCCTCCGCCCCGGCGCTGGCGACGTCTACGTCTCGCAGTCCCAGGTTCGCCGCTTCGGTCTGAGGACGGGCGACTACGTTACGGGACAGGTGCGGCCGCCCAAGGACAGCGAGAAGTATTATGGCCTGCTGCGGGTGGAGGCGATCAACAGTATCGACCCCGAGGTAGCTAGAACTCGGCCGAACTTCGGGTCCCTTACGCCGATCTTCCCCGATAAGCTGATCAATCTGGAGACGACTCCGAAAGCGCTATCGGCTCGCCTGGTGAACCTCGTGGCACCCATCGGTCATGGCCAGCGGGGAATGATCGTCTCGCCGCCCAAGGCGGGCAAGACGATGCTCCTGAAGAGCATAGCCAAGGCCGCCATCACTAACTATGAAGATATTCATGTCATGATCCTTCTCATCGGCGAGCGGCCGGAGGAGGTGACCGACTGGCAGCGCACGGTGGTGGAGGCGGAGGTCGTCGCCGCTACCTTCGACGATGCGGTAGAGGATCAGACGCGGGTGGCAGAGATGGGGCTGGAGCGGGCGAAGCGGCTGGTGGAGTGCGGCAAGGACGTGGTCGTCCTGCTGGACGGCATCACGCGCCTGACCCGCGCCTACAACCTGGCCATACCTCCCAGCGGTCGCACCCTGTCGGGCGGTATCGACCCGGCATCGCTTCATCCGTCGAAGCGCTTCTTTGGCGCAGCCCGGAACGCGGAGGAGGGCGGCAGCCTCACGATCATCGCCACCTGCCTGGTCGACACCGGCAGCCGGATGGACGAGGTGATCTACGAGGAGTTCAAGGGCACCGGCAACATGGAGATACACCTCGACCGGCGCCTGGCTGAGAAGCATGTCTTTCCGGCCATCGCGGTCCAGCGGAGCAGCACCCGGCGCGATGATCTCCTCTTCGATGCCGATACCTACAGGCAGGTGATCCTGCTGCGGCGGATGCTCGCTCTGGTGAACGCCGATGGCGGTAGCGGCAAAGACGCCACCCAACTGCTCCTCGAACGGCTGAGTAGGACTCAGAACAACGCCGAATTCCTGGCGACCCTCAAGGACGCGATGTAGAAGCAAGTCTGCTGCTTGCCTCGGCGGCCCCAGCAGGCCGCGACCTTCGCTCAAATATCAAGACCGGCTAGCGCTCCGGAGATAACACAGCCCTTGGCGTGAGCGCCAGGAATTATTCCGCGAATAAAAGCCTTGACAAATGCCAACCCGTCCATATATCATTGAATCACTATGAATGAATTGCGGATTTCTCTGCCTGAAGCTCAAGATGTTCTTCGTCCAAGGCTACCCCTGCTCACCAAGTCTTTCGAGGACACCTTTAGTACGTGGCTGGAAGACTATGCTCCTCACCACATGGTTTTGTCCACCACGGCTCGCGCCAGGATCATCAACGATCACTTTTACTTCAATGCCGCTCAGAACTTGAGTCGCGACAAAGGGACGGTCTTCCGCGAGAACCAGTTGCAGCGTTTCATTGTTTTCGACGAGCGCCTTGTACTGAGGTTTAAGCTCTTCGACAATAATCTCCAAGCTCGCAACTATCCAACTGAACGGGCCAAGGGGTGGGTCCAACAACTCGCTCTCAAGGATATGCCACCTTGTGAACGTTTGCACTTTGGCTATCGCCTAGACCTCACTGGAACTGTTGTTAGGGATGCCTTCATCACTTTGCCCACTGGCACCCTCGCGGTGCCTAACGATTGGGTTTGGCAGATCTGGGGAAACCCAATCGATTCAGCCACGTTTGGAATACAGATGCGCTTGATTCCCGTGAGCCGAGCAGCAACCAATGTGGTATATGCTTATGATGACTTTTCCGTTCGATCGGCCTGACGGCCAGCCGAAGGGAATGAGGCACAATGAATCCATCAGACGTGAATCCGCAGATGGTGACCTTAGCCCGGCAAGCGCGTGGTCTCACCCAGACAGAATTGGCCGACCGCATTGCCGCAGGGCAGGCAACCATTTCCAAAATCGAAGCTGGTGTTGCTCCGGTTTCGAGCAAAGAGTTTGAGCGGTTAGCAACGGCACTCGATTATCCGCCGCATTTTTTTACCAAGCATGAGCGAATTCACGGTCCAGGCATCGACGAACTCTACCATCGCAAGCGGCAGAAAGTGAGTGCAGCCACCTTACACAAGGTCTATGCGAATGCCGCCATACGCCAAATGAACATTGAGGTGCTTCTCCGCTCATGGGATACCATGGAGGACGACTTTCCATCTTTTCCTATCGATGAATTCGACGCGAACCCAGAGAAGATAGCGCGAACGCTCAGGGCATTGTGGCAACTTCCCCCAGGCCCCATATATAGCATGACGAAGGTGATCGAAGACGCAGGCGGACTAATCATTCCGTGCGACTTCGAGACGCGGCACATCGACGGGTTCAGTCGCCATTCCGCCAATATGCCACCACTCTTCTATTTGAATCGGAATCTTCTGCCCGATAGGTGGCGGTGGACGCTTGCCCACGAACTGGGACACATCGTCATGCATTCCGCCAGTGAACCTCATGAGCAAATGGAAAGAGAGGCGAATCTTTTCGCAGGCGAGTTCCTGACTCCAACACAGGAGATCAAGCCTCAACTCTTGAACCTATCGTTCCACAAACTTGCTGGCCTCAAGCGTCATTGGAAGGTTGCCATGCAGGCTCTATTGATGCGGGCACACCACCTTGGGTTGATTACCGACCGACGGCGTCGCCACATGTTCATGCAATTGAGCAAGGCAGGCTATCGGCTCCGTGAACCGCCGGAACTCGATCCGCCAGCGGAACCCCCTGAGTTACTGCCGAAAATCGTCAAGTGGCACCGAGAACAACTGGATTACTCCGACGCCGATCTCTGCCACACGCTGGGGCTCAATGACAGCGATCTTCAGTACTGGTATCCGTCCGGCAAACCGCATTTGCGCATTGTGAACTGATCCACCGCCGAACGCCCGCCCCTTTGCAAACGGTCTTCCCTCTTGCTATACTCGCCGCGGAAGCCAAACAAAATGAAAGGAGATGGGGCCCGATCACGGTCAAGGGCCCTTAAGTTATGCCAGCAATCATTGTCATCGGCGGTCAGTGGGGAGATGAAGGTAAGGGCCGGGTGGTGGATCTCATCGCCCGCAAGGCCCACGTGGTGGCCCGCTACTCTGGAGGCAACAACGCCGGCCACACCGTAGTCAACGAATTCGGCGAGAGCCGGCTTCATCTGGTGCCAGCGGGCATCTTCTACCCCGACAAGGTGTGTGTCATCGGCAACGGCGTGATCATCGACCCGAAGGTGCTCCTGGAGGAGATCGACGATCTGCAGTCGCGGGGGGTGACCGTCGAGAAGCTGCACATCAGCAGCCGTTGCCAGATCATCATGCCCTGGCACCTGATGATCGACCGCCTGGACGAGGAGCTGCGGGGCAAGGGGGCCATCGGCACCACCGCTCGGGGCGTGGGGCCCTGCTTCGCGGACAAGGTATTCCGCGCCGGCATCCGCATGGCCGATCTCATCGACCCCGAGGCCTTTCGGGAGCGGCTGTCCTTTCTCCTCCCTTACAAGAACGCGGTTCTGGAGAAGCTGTACGGAGCCGAGCCGCTGTCCTTCGAGGAGGTCTTCTCCACCTACTCAGAGTATGCCGCCAAGATCGCGCCGTCCGTCACCGAGACAGCGGAGTTGGTGCAGGACGCTCTGGAGCGGGGGGAGACGGTCCTTCTGGAGGGAGCGCAAGGCACCCTTCTCGACCTGGATGCTGGCACCTACGAGTTTGTGACCTCTTCGACGCCCTCCTCTATGGCCGCGGGCGCCGGCGTCGGCATCGGCATCGGGCCCACCCAGATATCGAAGGTCGTGGCGGTGTACAAGGCCTATCAGACGCGGGTGGGCAACGGCCCGATGCCCACTGAGCTGGTGGGCGAGGAGGGCGACACTCTACGCGAGCGTGGACACGAGTACGGCGCTACCACCGGTCGGCCCCGCCGCTGCGGCTGGTTCGATGCGGTCGCCAGCCGCTATACTGCCCGCCTTAATGGTCTGACCGGGATGGTCATGACCCGCCTGGACGTCCTCGACCAGTACCCCAGCATCAAGGTGTGCACGGCGTATCGTCTGGACGGCAAAGTGACTAAGACCTTCCCCAGCAACATCAGGGCTCTTCTGCGGGTGGAGCCCGTCTATGAGGAGCTACCCGGCTGGCAGAAGGAGACCAAGCAGGTCCGGGCCTTCGAGGACCTGCCGCCCCAGGCCAAGGCCTACGTCCAGCGCATCCAGGAGCTTGTGGGCTGCCCGATAGACATGGTGTCGGTGGGCCCCGAGCGCGAGCAGGCGATCATCATCAACCCCATTATCTGAGGCTCTCTCCGCCTTCACCTCCAGCAGCCCCGTTCATGGTGAGCCCCGTCGAACCATGAGGAGGGCTGTCCGTCCTTCGACAGGCTTCCTTCGACAAGCTCAGGACGAGCGGGTCTCCTGCCTCCTACGGCGCAACCGGCAGGTCGATGTGATGGCGGCGCACCTCGGCCATGATCTTCTCGCCCGTCGCCTTGTCGGGCTCGACCAGGGGCAGGCGGGGCGGGCCTACCCGGAAGCCAATCTGGTTGAGGGCGTACTTTATGGGAATGGGGTTGGTGGACAGGGTCATGAGGGCGTTGTTGAGAGGCAGCAGCCTACGATGAATCGTGGCCGCCTCCTCCGTGCGGCCTGCCAGGAAGCTCTCGATGAGCTGCTTCATCTGGAGGCCCGTCAGGTGGGAGATGACGCAGATCACGCCGTAGCCGCCCAGGGCAAGAATGGGCAGGGTATCGCTGTCGTTGCCGCTCCAGACGCGGAAGCCCTCGTCGGCGCCCTGGATGATGGCGGCGGTCTGGCCGAAGTTGCTGCTGGCCTCCTTCACCCCCACGATGTTGGGGATGCCCGACAGGCGGATGGCCGTCTCTGCCGTCATGTTGGTGCCGGTGCGGCCGGGGATGTTGTAGAGGATGCAGGGAAGGCTGGTGCTCGTGGCGATGGCCTCGAAGTGGCGGAACAGCCCTTCCTGGGGAGGACGATTGTAGTAGGGCACTGTCAGGAGGAGGGCGTCCACGCCCACCTTCTCCGCCTCGCGGGAGAGCTCGATGCTCTCGGCGGTATTGTAGTTGCCGGTGCCGGCGACGACCGCGCCGCGGCCGTCTGCCACCGCCTTGACCTCGGCGAATAGCTGTAGCTTCTCCTCGTGGGACAGGGTCGGTGTCTCGCCCGTTGTGCCACCTATCACCATGCCGTCGCTGCCCGAGTCGAGAAGGGCGCCGGCCAGGCGCTTGGCCTGTGCGTAGTCAACTGCCCCCTTGTCATCGAAGGGGGTCACCATAGCTGTCAGCAGCCGTCCTAGTTCCGCCATCGCAAACCTCCCCTATATCAGGTTGCGCGCAATGAGTTCCTCGGCGATCTGGATGGAGTTGAGAGCCGCCCCCTTGCGCAGGTTGTCGGACACCAACCACATGGCGAAGCCGTTGGGATGGGAGACATCCTGGCGCAGGCGACCGACGAAGATGTCATCGCGGCCGGCGGCCGTCCAGGGCTGAGGATAGAGGCTGATACTGGGCTCGTCCTGGACGGTGATCCCCGGCGCCTCGCGGAGGATGTCCCGTATCTCGTCTGCAGGCATGGGGTGGCTCAGCTCCACATGTAGCGCCGCGCTATGGCCGACGAACACCGGCACCCGTACGCAGGTGGCCGAGACCAAAAGGTCGGGTTCGTGCATGATCTTGCGCGTCTCCTGAACTATCTTCCACTCTTCCTTGGTGTAGCCGTTGTCCATGAAGACATCGATCTCCGGCAGGAGGTTGAAGGCGATCTGATGGGGGTAGACGTGAGGCGTGACGTTCTTGCCGTCCAGCACCGCTCGTGCCTGCTCTGTCAGCTCACCCACAGCGCGGGCGCCAGTGGCGGAGACCGGCTGGTAGGTATCGACGATGATGCGCTTGATGGGGTTGACCTGATGGACTGGCCAGAGGGCCAAGACTATGGGCGTTGTGGAGGAGTTGGGGATGGCAATAACGCCCCCGTGTTGCTCTAGGTCGGCGGCGTTTACTTCCGGCACCACCAGCGGCACGTCGGGCTCCATCCGCCAGACGGGGCTATCGTCGATGACCACTGCCCCTGCCTTGGCAGCGGCGGGCACCAGATTCTGCGATATCTCTGGGGTGGCCCCGAAGAAGGCGATATCTGCTCCCGCAAAGGAGTTGTTGTTGGTATCTTGCACCTCTATCTCTTGGTCCCCCACCTGCAATTTCTTCCCTACCGAACGGGAGGAGGCCAGCAAGCGGAAGGCCTTAACGGGAAAGCGGCGCTGAAGGAGCAATCTGATGAGCTCCCGGCCCACCATGCCGGTGGCCCCCACGATGGCTACACTTAGTTCCTTAGACATCGAACGCCTGCTCCCAGCACTTAAAAAGATGGCCGCCCCCTTGCGGCGCGAACATCTTAGCCCATTGCCCCTTGGCCCGCAAGCCCCGCGACCGCCGGTTTGAATCTAGAGGCGGCGCAGGTGGAAGGGGCTATCGATGATCCCCCAGGCTGCCTCGTAGATGGCCTCGGACAGGCTTGGGTGGCCGTGCATGGTGTGTGCCAGGTCCTGAGCGGTTGCCCCCGTTTGCACCGCCAGTACGCCCTCGCCGATGATGTCGGTGGCTCTGGGCCCCAGGATATGAACTCCGAGCAGGCGGCCCGAGGGTTCGTCACAGATGAGCTTCACCAGACCCCGCGGCTGCCCCAGGAGCTGGGCTCGCGCGAGGGCTGAGAAGGGGAAACGACTCACCTTGTGGGAGATGCGCCGGGCGCGGGCCTCCTCCTCGCGCAGGCCGACGCTGGCTATCTCCGGCAGGGTGTACACGCAGGTGGGCACAGCACGATAGTCGGCCCGACGGCTGCGGCCGAGGGCGTTCTCGGCGGCGATGATCCCCTGGTAGGAGGCGACGTAGGCCAGCATGTAGAGCCCTGTTACATCGCCGGCGGCGTAGACGTTCTCGACGCTGGTCTCCAGGCGCTCGTTGACCGCCACCGAGCCGTCCTCAAGGGCCGGGCCAGCCTCTTCGAGGGCATCGGTGCAGGGCCGATGTCCCACGGCCATCAGCACCCTATCGGCCACCACCTCCTGCTGCTCGTCGCCCAGGGCGAAAAGCAGGCGCAGCCGGTCGCCCTCGGCCCTGATCTCTTGAAGCGAAGCCTTGGTGTGGATGGTCACGCCCTGGCCGCGCAGAACCTGCTGGAAGCGGCGGGCGATCTCCTCGTCGACCGGGGGCAGGATGCGGGGCAGGACCTCAAGGATGGTAACGCGGGCTCCCAGGGCGGAAAAGATGGAGGCGAACTCACAGCCCACCACGCCGGCGCCGATGATCACCAGGCTCTCGGGCATTGTCTCAAGCTCCAGGATCTGGTCGCTGGTGAGGACGCCAGGCAGGTTCGACCCGGGGACGGGGAGGCGGGCGGGCGAGGAGCCGGTGGCGATGATTATCTTGCGGGTGGCCACAAGGTCATCGCCGACCTTCAGGGACCCGGGGCCAACTAGGCGCCCCTCGCCCCGGAACACGGCGATCTTCCGCCAGGCGATGAGCTTCTCGAGCTCCTCCGCCTGCTGGGCCACCGCTCGCTTCTTCCAGGCCATCATCGCCCCGAAGTCGACGGTCGCGTCCTTCACGACGATGCCTATGGTGGAGGCATCCCTCGATTCCAGGAGGGCTTCGGCGCTGCGAAGGAGGGCTTTGGTGGGGATACAGCCGCGATGGAGACAGGCGCCACCGAGGCGGTCCTTCTCCACCAGGGCCACCCGCGCCCCTAGCTGGGCGGCCCTGATGGCGGCGACGTAGCCGCCGGGGCCGCCGCCGATGATGGCGACGTCGAAGGGTGCTTCGTCAGTCACTGGCCTCGCTCCCTGGAAATGCGTCGCTATGATAGCACAAGCGCCGAGGCGGGGGGCGGGCTTTCAGCAGGCTAAAGGCCTACCGAAAGCTGGACGCACTCCGCACAAGGCGGGCGCCAAGGGTGTGGCTGCACGTGGTGATGAGCCTGTTGGTGATGAATGCAGCGGCTGTTGTCAACTCGGAGGAAAGTCTGGCAAGCATCAGAAAGTGCGTGGCATAGGAGGAAAGTGGGAGAAATCCAGCGCAACCTAGCCCCAGGGCAGGTTCTTCTGGATTTGGAGCCAAGATAAGAATTGCCGAGCGATTTCGTTGAGATGTTCGATTTCTGCCTCTGGGCTGAGTCCACTGTCTGCCGCTGCAAGGTAGGAGTCGACGGACGGAACCAAGTGCTCTGCCATTTGCTCTGCAACGTCTACCGGCAGGGGCCGCTCTCGCCATTCGCTGTGCAGCATGAGAAAAACCAACCATAGGAGGAAGAAAGGAAGCGGCCTGTTAACCGACATGGCCGCTTCATGAGCGAGATGCGCTATCTTCGCCAGGTTATCTGCGTAGAACCCCTTCCGCAGCAGGCTCCGCAATTCGCTGTTGAAGTCCTTCATCGATGAATAGACGCCCTTTCCCATTCGTATAGAAAAGACGCTGGAAATTGTAACCCCTTTGCCGGAGTGCTTCGCCGCCACCCTCATGTCGTTCTACGATGGCGATCACTATGACGACTTTGCATCCTAAGTCCTCGACGACTTCGATAGCAGTCTCAATCGAGCCGCCAGTTGTAATCACATCATCAACTATGGCGACCCGCCGACCGTGCCTAAGTAGGTGATCGTCCCCGTCATCAGGGGATGCTTCTGCTACTCGATCCCTGGTGCCGTGTGCCTTCCGTTCCTTCCGAACTATGAATACAGGGATTTCCCTTTCTCCCGCGAGGCTCGCATGCCCTACAGCATCGGCAATGGGGTTGGCACCGATCTCCAGGCCGCCAATGGCCTCGGCACCGGCCTTCTCGATCAAATCGAGGACAGCCTTCCCTATGATCTGGACCATTTTGGGCCGGTGCGTTGCCTTCTTGCCGTCGTAATAGTAGTGGCTGCGTCGACCTGAGGAGAGGGTGATATCACCGTACTTGAAGCAACGCTCCTGCATGAAGTCTCGGAGTAGTTGAATGTCCTCAAGGGTCACGCGAGCCATACCCACCCTCGCCTCGCTTTCAAGGACTTTATACCCTATTCTACTGTTACCAGCAACCCTGAATTAGGCCAACCCTCCACGACCATGCTAGTGTTAAGTTAAGGCAAGAATAGCTAACTTGTCAAGACGCTTTACCTGCAACTTTGTTCCGAAACCCTCCTTTTTTTGCGCGGCTAGTCTTCGCTGTATCTCCTACTAAACCTGAGTTTCGCAACAGGCTACTAGACATGCGACTAGTCCTCGGTGAGGGAAGCTCTCAGTCCCAATGAGCTTGAGAAGCGTGTCGCGGAACAGGTACGGGTTCTTGCTGTTGTTGAACGCGAGGGTCTTCATGGGCTGGGGTTGACCGCCCGCCAGGGGCGTCGCAGGCGCAGGCGGGCCAGTCCGCGAATGTCCTCCCACACGGTCTTGCCGATGTTCACCCGCGTGTCGGGGTCCTCCAGCCAGCGCACGGGGACCTCCTTCACGGGATAGCCAGCCTTCTCGGCCAGGATCAGTAGCTCTGTGTCGAAGAACCACTCGTTGTTCTCTATCAGGGGCACCAGCTCGCGAACCCCTTGTCGGCTGAGGGCCTTGAAGCCGCACTGAGCGTCGCAGAAGCGAGTGAAGAACAGCGCCTTGATCATCAGGTTGTAGCCCCGCGAGATCACAGCGCGCTTCAGGGAGCGGGTGGTCTCGGAGTCCGGCGAGAGGCGGCTGCCGGTGGCGACATGGTAGCCCTCGCTGGCGATGGCCTCGATGAGGAGCGGGAAGGCCTCCAGCTCGGTGGAGAGGTCTACGTCCATGTAGCTGACGATATCGGCCGCGCTGCCCAGCCAGGACGCCTTGAGCGCCCGCCCTCGGCCCTTCTCGGGGATGTGAAGGGAGGCCACATCCGAGTGCTTTTCGGCTAGCTCCTGGGCCACCGCGAGGGTGTCATCGGTGGAGGCGTTGTCGGCGATGAGGATGCGCCACTGATGATGAAAGCCCTCGCTCAGAAAGTGGCGCAGGGTGGCCACGCTCTGGGCCAGAACGTGCTCTTCGTTGTAGACAGGGATGATGACGTCGACGGTAGCCATGACTCAATGCCTAAAGTGGCGAATGCCGGTAAAGACCATGGCCATGCCGCGGGCGTCCGCTGCCTCGATGACCTCCTGGTCGCGGATGGAGCCGCCGGGCTGGATGACGGCGGTGACGCCGCCGTCGGCGGCCAGCTCCACGCCGTCGGGGAAGGGGAAGAAGGCATCGGAGGCGAGGACGGCGCCGCGGGCTCGCTCCTCGGCCCGCCGCAGGGCCAGATGGACGCTGGTCACCCGGTTGGGCTGGCCGGCGCCCATGCCCAGCAGCGTGCGGTCTTTGACGATGACGATGGAGTTGGACTTGACGTGCTTGACGACCTTCCAGGCGAAGCGCAAGTCTGCCAGCTCCTGCTCGCTGGGAGCGCGCTTGGTCACCACCTGCAGCTCGATGGCGTCGTCCAGGTAGGCGTCGGGCTCCTGCGCCAGGAAGCCGCCAGAGACCCGTCGGTATTCGAGGGCGGTGGCGGAGCCGATAGCGGCTTTCTCATCGAGCTGGAGGAGGCGCAGGTTCTTTTTCTTTTGCAGGATAGTCAGGGCCTCCTCTGCGAAGGCAGGGGCGATGACGATCTCGTAGAAGGTCTTGCCGATCTCTTCCGCCGCCTCGCCGGTGAGCTCTCGGTTGACGGCGACGATGCCTCCGTAGGCGGAGACGGGGTCGCCGGAGACGGCGCGGCGATAGGCCTCGGCGAGGTCCTGGTGGCAGGCGAGGCCGCAGGGGTTGGTATGCTTCACAACCACCGCTGTGGGCTCGGCGAAGTCCAGGGAGGCCCGCCAGGCGGCATCGGCGTCCAGGAAGTTGTTGTAGGAGAGGGCCTTGCCGTGAAGCTGCTCGGCGGCCACGATGCCCCCGGTTCGTCCTCCCCAGAGGACGCTGTCCTCGCGATAGACGGCCGCCCGCTGGTGGGGGTTCTCGCCGTAGCGGAGGTCGAACAGCTTGCCCAGGGAGATGGTGAGCTGCTGGGGGAAGGCCTCTTCCGCTCGCAGGTACTGGGCGATGGCGGTGTCATAGGAGGCGACGTGCTGGAAGGCCTTCAGCGCCAGGCGGCGACGCTCCTCCAGGGGCACCTCGCCAGCCCGCAGGAGATCCAGCAGGCTGCTGTAGTCCGCGGGGTCGATCACCACCAGCACGTGGGGGAAGTTCTTGGCGGCGGCGCGGATCATGGTCGGCCCGCCGATGTCGATGTTCTCGAGGGCATCATCCAGGGTCACGCCGGGCCTGGTCACGGTCTCGACGAAGGGGTAGAGGTTGACGGCCACCAGGTCGATGGCCTCGATGCCGCTCTTGGCCAGCTCCTCCAGGTGCGAGGGCTGGTCGCGGCGGGCGAGGATGCCGCCGTGCACCGCCGGGTGGAGGGTCTTCACGCGCCCGTCCAGGATCTCGGGGAAGCCGGTGAGCTTCGAGACGCTGGTGACGGCAACGCCGGCCTCGGCCAGGGCCTTGTAGGTGCCGCCGGTGCTGTACAGCTCGCAGCCCAGCTCGGCCAGCCCGCGGGCGAAATCGACCGCGCCTGTCTTGTCGGAAACGGAAATGATGGCCTTCACCTGTGGTACTCCTCGCCTTCCTCTTCGATCTCCTCGAACTGCTCGGCTATGCCGGGAGTAACCTCGCCGCTGCCGCCGCAGAGGGGGCAGGGCACGAGGCCGCCCTCGAGGTTCTCGATGCCCTGGAACTCCATGAGCCTGTCGTCCTCGGTCCACACGTAGGTGCGGTCGGGGTCGAAGGCTTCGATGCGTTGGGTGCGCTGCGTACGGCCGTTCTCATCGATGTAGGCCAGGTCCGAGAGGCGCTCCAGATGTTCCTCGAAGAACACCTGCAGGGCGTCGCGGACGTTCTTGGCCTCGACGTCTTCCTCCCAGTTCATCTCACCGTGCCTGAGAAGGCCGCGCGGCTCCTCCAGCGAGCGGGTGTACTCGGAACTGAGCCGCATGCCATGCGGCCTGCGCGCAACGTAGTAGATACGGAACCTTGGCATGCGCGAGCGCTCCTACTCGATTGCCACTCGCTGTTCGCCCTTCCGGGCGATGACCTCCCCCACCACCAGTGCCTCGGGCACCTGGACCCGCACCGCCTCCACGTCCTCGGGGGGGCAGGTCACTATCAGCCCCAGGCCCATGTTGAAGGTGCGGTACATCTCGTCTTCGGCCACGTTGCCCCGCTTCTGGATAAGGCGAAAGATGGGCTGCACCGGCCAGCTCCCCCGGCGCAAGCCGGCGGCCAGCCGCTCGGGTAGGATGCGGGGCAGGTTGCCCGGTATGCCGCCGCCGGTGATGTGAGCGATACCCTTCAGCTTAGGGAAGACCGGCTTTCCCGACTTCGTCGGGATCCCGATGAATCGGGACACCTCATTGTAGTAGCAGCGGTGGGGTGCGAGCAATGCCTCCGCCAGCGTGGCCTCCAGGCCGGGGTAGCTCCGGCCCAGGCGGGCGCGCTCCTCCTCTGGGTCGTCGCCCAGGGCCACGCCGAAGACCTTGCGGGCGAGCGAATAGCCGTTGGTGTGCAGGCCGCTCGAGGGCAGGCCGAGCAGCACATCGCCCTCGCGGATGGTGTTGCCGTCGATGATCTGGCCTCGCTCGATCACGCCCACGATGAAGCCCACCAGGTCGAAGTCGCCGTGGCCGTAGATGTTGGGCATGTCGGCTGTCTCGCCGCCGAGGAGGGCACAGCCTACCGCCTGGCAGGCCGAGGCCACTCCCTGAACGATGGCTGTCTTTGCCTCCTCCGGCAAGCCGCTGCTGGCCAGGTAGTCCAGGAAGAAGAGGGGCTCGGCGCCCGTAGTAAGGATGTCGTTGACGCAGTGGTTGACGAGGTCGAGGCCTACCGTATCGTAGCGATCAAGGAGGGCGGCTATCTTGAGCTTGGTGCCCACGCCATCGGCGCTGGCCACCAGCACGGGGTCTTGATAGCCGCTGAGGCGAAACAGACCGCTGAAGGGCCCGACGCCCGCCAGCACCTCGGGTCGATGAGTCGTCCTGGCCATCTCCTTGATGCGGTCGACCAGGCGAGCGGCAGCATCCACGTCGACGCCCGCCTGGGCGTAGGTCATACCCTCAGGGGGATGAGTCTCCTCCATGAGAAGCTAGCGCCGGTCTTGCTCCCAGGTCCAGGCAGCCATCACCGGCTCGGGCTTCTCGCCGGCCCGCGCCGGCCGCCGCTCGAAGACCAGCTTGTCCATCTGGAGCTGGACGTCCATGGGGTACTCCCCGGTGAAGCAGGCCAGGCAGAAGGTCTCGCGGGCCTGGGCCACCGCTCGCAGCAGGCCATCGATGGCCTGGTAGGAGAGGCTATCGGCGCCGATGTGGCGGCAGATCTCCTCCACCGACTTGTGGGAGGCGATGAGCTCCCAGCGGGTGGACATATCGATGCCAAAGAAACAGGGCTCGCGGATCGGCGGAGCGGTAATGCGCATGTGCACTTCGCGGGCGCCTGCCCTGCGCATCATCTCCACCACCCGGGGGGTAGTAGTACCGCGAACGATGGAGTCATCCACCACCACCAACCGCTGACCCTCCAGCAGTTCGCGCAGGGGGTTGAACTTCAGATAGACGCCCACATCCCGCAGGCGCTGGTTCGGCTGGATGAAGGTGCGTCCTACGTAGCGGTTCTTAACCAGGCCCTCGGCGTAGGGGATGCCTGACTCGTGGGAGTAGCCGATAGCAGCCGGGATGGCGGAGTCCGGCACGCCGATGACCAGATCGGCCTCCACCGGGTACTGGCGCGCCAGCTCGGCCCCCATAGCCATGCGCACGGGATAGAGGAGCTTATCGCGCAGGATGCTGTCGGGCCGCGAGAAGTAGATGTACTCGAAGACGCAGAGGGCCTCGCGCTGGCGGCGCACCGGCTTGTAGGAGTTGACACCGTTTTCGTCGATGTACAGGGCCTCGCCCGGCTCTACCTCCCGCACGAAGGTCGCCCCCAGGTGATCGAGGGCGCAGGTCTCTGAGGCTACCACCCAGCCGCTGTTGAGGGAGCCCAGGCAGAGGGGGCGAATGCCGTAGGGGTCGCGCATGGCCAAGAGCCCGGTGGGGGTGAGCCCCACCACGCAATAGGCGCCCTGGATGCGGCGCATGACGTAGCCCAAGCGCCTCTCCCAGGTGGTGCCAGGGGCCGACGCCATCAAGGTGGCGATGATCTCCGTGTCGGAGGAGGTTGCGAAGCTATAGCCTTGCTCCTCGAGGTCGTGGCGGAGCACCTCGGCGTTGACCAGATTGCCGTTGTGCCCCAGGGCCAGTGGCCCGCGAGGCCCATCCAGGCACAGAGGCTGGGCGTTCTCGGGCCGGCTGGAGCCGGTGGTGGAGTAGCGGGTGTGGCCTACGGCGATGTGGCCGGGCAGATAGGAGAGGTCGGCCTCGTCGAAGACCTGGGAGATAAGGCCCATGCCGGTGCGGAGATGGATCTTCCCGCCGTCGGAGGTGGCTATGCCGGCGCTTTCCTGACCTCGATGCTGAAGGGCATACAGGCCGTAGAAGGTAATCCGGGCTACGTCTTCTCCTGACGCATAGACGCCGAAGACGCCACAGGACTCTCGTAAGCCGGAAAGTAAGCTCATCCCCTGCCTAGCGCCCCATCCTGACAGCGGCGATTTGGCAGGAAGTCACAGCACTTAGTCCGTTAGGCGACCCAGGCTGCAATCGGGGTTGGCACACTTGCCGCCCGGGCCCAGCCTTTGGCCGCAGAAGAGGCAGTGGGTGTTCTCCCACCACAACAAGTACGCTAGCCCCCCTATCGTCGTTATCAAGGGCGTCACGACTGCGAATGCGAGTACTAGCGGTCGCTTCCTCATCCAAAAGGCCTGCCCCCAGGCGCTATCATTGTAGCATCTAGCCCAATAGCGGTCAAAAGTACCTCCTTCTAGGGCATCCAGCTTCGTTGACATCGTCAGGGGTAGGAGATTACAATGGCCGCTGTCCAAGAGCGATTGGAGTAGGGCGATGCGAAAAGACCTGATGGAGATCCTGGCTTGTCCCCTCTGCAAGGGCCCCCTTGAGCTCACGGTGGAAAAGGAGAAGGGGGCAGAGGTTATCAGCGGCTCCCTCCTCTGTCCCAAGTGCTCGCAGCGCTATCCCATCGTCGATTCCATCCCCAATCTTCTGCCTCCGGAGTTGCGGGAATAGCGCGAGGGTGAGGCCTACTGGATGTGACGTTGGGAGGTGTCAAAGGATGGAACGATCACAGCTGACGGGCGTCCTGATCATGGCGGGTGCTGTCCTCCAGATGATGTTCTTTCTGTGGGCTGCCGCCAGGCGTAGTTACATGGCGGTGGCTCTACCGGTGATGGCCACTCTCGCTGCTATCTCTGCCCTCGCCTTCTGGATCGGCTGGACGATGTTTACCACCGAGAGCGAACTGGAGGAGGAGTTCGAGGAAGAGGAAGCCGTTCCCTAGGCCTCGGCTCCCGCTATCCCCTCGTTTCCATCACTTTTCTCCCAGCCCGTGGGGGCTGTTTTCTTTACCCCCTTCTCGCCCAGCGAGGCCAGCAGCTCTTCCATGGTCTTTCCCAGCAGCGGATGCCGTAGCTCGGGTGCCAGCTCGCACAGGGGCACCAGGACGAAGGCCCTTTCGGCCAGGCGCGGATGGGGAACCGTTAGCTCGGGGGCATCCACAAGCCGGTCATCATAGAGGAGGATGTCCAGATCGATGGGCCGCGGGCCCCATGTCTGCCCGCCGGGTCGGCGGCCGGCCTCCCACTCGAGGTTCTTGAGGAAGCGCAGCAAGGCCTGCGGCTCGAGGCCGGTGCTGAGGCGACAGACAGCGTTGAAGAAGAGGGGCTGGTCGGTCACCCCCTGGGGCTGTGTCTCGTAGAGAGAGGAGACCTCCTCCAGGTGGGCCAGCGTCTGGAGGCGAGCCAGGGCCAGGCGCAGATTGGCCAGGCGATCGCCCAGGTTGGCCCCCAGGCTCAGGTAGACGGTGGCGGACGGACTGGCCATCGGAGGTCGCTAGGGCCAGCCGCGCACGACGGCGTCGGACATGCGGGCCACGCGGACCATGGCCTTCACGTCGTGCACCCGCACGATGTCGGCGCCGTTGGCGATGGCGATAGCTACGGTGGCCGCCGTGCCCTCCAGCCGGTCCTCCGCCGGCAGGTCCAGAACCTTGCCGATGGTGGACTTGCGGGAGGTGCCGATGAGAATAGGGCGGCCCAGGACGCGCAACTCGGCCAGGCGGCGCAGTATCTCCAGGCTCTGCTCCTCCTTCCAGCCGAAGCCGAAGCCGGGGTCGATGATCAGGCGCTCCTCGGGGACGCCTGCCTGGCGGGCGATGCGCAGGGTCTCTCTGAATCCCTCCAGGAGGTCGCCGACGACATCGTGGAAGGGGCGACCGCGCTGGTTGTGCATGACCACCGCCGGCAGGCCCATCTCTGCCGCCAGTGCGGCCATTCTCTCGCCATCCTGACGGAAGCCCCAGATGTCGTTGATCATGTGCGCTCCGGCTTCTTTGATCGCCCTTTCGGACACTTCCACCTTGGAGGTGTCGATGCTGACGGGCAGGCTCGTCTCCCGCACCAGCCGGCGGATGACCGGCATAACTCGCTCTATCTCCTCGGCCGCGGATACGGGCTGAAAGTCCGGGCGGGTGGATTCTCCACCCACGTCGAGAATGTCCGCGCCCTCTTCCTCGAAACGGCGGCCTTGCTCCACCGCCGCGTCCACGTCTCGGCCTAGGCCGTCGCCCGAGAAGGAGTCGGGGCTGATGTTGATGACGCCCATGACGTAGGTGCGGCTGCCCCAGACGAACTGGCGGTCGCGGATGGTGATGGGAGCTGGTAGTGCCACTGCGCTACCTCCTGCTGCTGCGACGGCTGATTTACATGACGCGCCGACTAGGGCGGTCGTGCAGGCGGGCCCTCAACATGCTAAACGATTTCTATCTTTTCTGCTGTGACTTCGCCATCCCGGATGCGGAAGGCGCGCACTTCTGGATTCTCAGGGCTAAGCAACGAGACGATAAAGTACAGTGATTCCGGCCGTAGGGCAGCCAGGCGAATATCGGTGGGGGAAGGATAGGCCTTGCTGGCGGTATGGGAGTGATAGATAGCGAGGAACTGCCAGCCGTTTTCCTCGCACTCTCGGTTGATGTTGAAGAGTTCCTGGGAGTCGATGTTGTAGCAGTAGCGGCTGTGCTCGGCGTTGGTGGCCTGGTAGAGCTTGAGGACGCGCCCGTCTCTGCCGCCGAGGACGCCGCAGCACTCAAGGGGCGCCTCCTGGCGGGCGTGGGCGATCATCTCATCGATGTAGTGCTTCTCGAGGCGAAACATGCCCTGCCGCCAGACATCTTCACGCGTGGGGGGAGCGAAGCGACTCTGGCCGCCCGCTGCAAGGGTTACACTCTAAAGACACGTAGCCAACGAGGTGAGGGAACCCCAAGGTGGGTTCTAATAGCCACTTTCACCGTAGTGGGAGAGAACGGACATCCGACCTTTCGGCGTCTTTGCCATGTCCCAGGAGGAGCCACGCATGGCGCACTCCCAAGTTTCAAGAAAGTCAGGACGGCTGGTGGGGCCGGCTGGCGGGTATAAGAGCGAGACGTCATCGGCAGCTAAGCGCGCGCTGGTCAGCAGGAGTAGCCATTTCTGGTGCTCTCGCCCCCGCGCGTACGAGAACAGTTTCCTTACGCTCCGCAGAAACTCGGCCTCTAGTAGCTCCGTGCTTGGAACGCGGGAAAAGGGGCACGCGTCAGCCAGCGCGGCGGCAAGATGGTACCGGAGGACGGGGCCTGCCTGCTCGTCCGCGAAGACATGGTGGAGAGCGGTCAACCGTGCGGGCTTCGGGCTCGCCTTCGCCGGTTCCGGCGGTGTGAGCGAGGCCTTCACCACATCGGTTACGGCGGCGATCTCGCTCTCCACGCGCCCGATGGTGGCGTCCGTCTCACGAAGAGCATCCTCGAGCCTGGCAATGCCATGCTCGGCTTGCTTGAGACGCGCCGCCCGCACCCGCAAGCCATAGATGCCCAGAAGCACGATGGCGACCAAGAACGTCACGCCGAGTGCAATCATCTTACAGAACGCTCCCGTTCAATTATATAACATAATAGTCGTAAGCTCTAGCCGAGGCTCTGTCACTGGCGTTCCAGGAGGCGGTCGACCTTCTGATCCATGCTGACCAGTTTTTCACTGAAGCTTCCCGTTAGCTCCCGGACGTATCCCAAGAGGGCCTGAAACTGCTGGCTGGTCAAGGTGTCCAAGCGGCGGTTGAGGCCGCCAATGCCATCGACTAGGGCGTCCACGCGCGCCTCAACCTTGCCTCCCAGGTAGACGGTGATAAGGTTGAGTGTAGCCGCTATGACGACGCCACCGGTTGTCAGAAGCAGAGCAATATCGGTGTCATCCAAGAGCTTCCTCCGCTGCTCGAGCAAGATGACCCGCCACGCGACCGAGCGCCCATACTAATACAGCTTGTCCCCTAAGTCAAGTTTGATTTTTTCGATGAGTTCACGAGTGCGTTGCACGTCCGAAGCGAGTCTCTCTAGCGCTTCTTCCGTCATCTGGAAGAAGATTGCCTCCTGCCCCGCGATCGGCTCGTCAAACTTGAGACGGGCCATAATGACGGGCACGTAGCGCGGGGCTTCGGCCGTCGGCTCGGCTGCAACAGCGCGCAGGTCGCAGTAGAGCCAGACACTCTCGAGAACGGGCAGGGCGGCCTCGGCCGTCCGACGCCTGATAATTCGCCGGGCGTAAGCCTCATTTGGCCTAAACAGGCGTTTCAGAGCATCTTGCTTCGGGGCAAAGTCAGGTATCCCCAGTTCCGTCGCGATCTCTGCGAACTCGCGAACCAGGCCTTCACCATTTTCCGCCTGGCGAAGCCCCTCGTGGAGGAAAGACGAGACGGTGAGAACGCTTGCGATGTCCTTTTCGCTGATCCCCAAGGCCTCGTGAAGACCTCGAATGAGCTGGTCTGTCGGCTCAAGGCCGTTCTCGGTTTCAGCCGCAGCTGCAAACCGATCTAACTGCTCGGGCGTCAGGCTGAGTAACGCGCGCAGGCTTCCGCGAAACGACTCCATTGCCAGCAGCGTGGCCGGAATGATTCGTGCTTCCATGATAGCTCCTGCTGTGGTAAGACAGCCTCGTGCGCAGAAATGTTACACCATTCAGAGAACGACCGCTAGGCCCCCTAGGTTAACACAACCGCTACCACCACACCCTGCAATCGATCTTCTCAAGCTAACCCTCGTCATGCCCGGCCAGAGGCGAGCTGGAGAAGGCTTCGTAGTCGCCAAGCTCGTGGATGGTGGGGGCGTCGCCGCAAAGCGGGCAGCGGGGGTCGCGGCGGGTTCTCACCTGGCGGAACTCCATGGCCAGGGCGTCGAAGATGAGGAGCCGCCCAGCCAGCGGTTCGCCGAGGCCCAGGATGAGCTTCAGAGCCTCGAAGGCCTCGATGACGCCGATGACTCCGGGCAGAACGCCGAGAAGGCCAACCTGGGAGGGACTGGGCACCAGGCCGGCAGGCGGTGGTGCCGGGAAAAGGCAGCGGTAGCAGCCCCGGCCGGGGATGAACACCGTGGCCTGCCCCTCGAACAGGAAGACGGCGCCGTCTATGAAGGGCTTGCCCGCCAGGTAGCAGGCGTCGTTCAGTAGATAGCGGGTAGCGAAATTGTCCACCCCACCCAGTATCATATCGTACGGG
>JAUWYP010000037.1 GCA_030615765.1 Dehalococcoidia bacterium
CCTGCCACTCGCAGGGCAGGATCGACAGGTTGACGCTGAAGCTGCGGCGGACCTCGTCAGGGTCGAAGTCGGAGGTGGTGTTACCGTCGTCCACCCGGCCCAGCCGGTTGATGGCCTTGGCGTTGAACAGCATCGCCTCCGAGAGCGACGTCTTGCCGGTGCTGCCGTGCCCGATGAGCGCCACATTGCGGATATTTTCGGTAGTATATTCCTTCATGGGGACAGTCTCCCTTCTGGCGTCCAGAGGCGATTGTAACGCAACGGGTGCTGGGGCGGCAAGGTGGGAGGACGACGTCCTAGGTGGTAGGGGCGAGGTCTTTAATGCGCAGCTCCAGAGCACCCTCGCCTCGCCGCTCGCTGGCCAGGGAGTAGACCACGTCCAACCGCTGACCGGCCTCCACCGCCCGTTCGCCCATGCCGAAGGCGATAGCCGGCCAGGTGACAGGGCCATCCTTCAGCTTCAGGCGCAGGTGCTGGCCGTTATTGCCCAGCAGGCGCGCATCCGCCACGGAGACGCCGCGGCTGAGGAAAGTGGGATCGGGGTTGCCCTGGCCGTAGGGTCGAAAGCACTGAAGCCAGCGGATGTCCTCGCCCCGCAGGCGGCCAAGGGGCAGCTCGGCGTCGATGATCAACGCCGGCGAAAGCTCCACCCCCGCAAGCTCCCTGGCGGCCTGCTCCAGCAGGCCCTCCTTGAGGGCGAGCAGGTTGGCGTTAGCTACGGTGAAGCCGGCAGCGCGAGGGTGGCCACCGTAGCGCACTAGCAGATGGGCCTGGCGGCTCAGGGCGCCCATGATGTCGAACTCGGGGATGCTGCGGCAGCTTCCCCTGCTCTCGCTTTCGCCCCTCTGGTAGACGATGGCGGGCCGGTAGCGCCCGTCCACCAGCTTGCTGGCGACCAGCCCCACAATGCCCTCGGAGATGTCCGGATGGCCAATGAAAACGAGAGGCGCTTGGGCGTCCTCGGCCGTTAGCAGTTCGGCCGCTGTAGCGAGGGCCTGCTCGGTTTGGCGCTGCCGCTCCTGGTTGAGCGCATTGAGCTGACGGGCGACCTCAGCCGCCTCGCCCTCGTCCTGCGTCAGGAGAAGGCGGAGGCTTAGCTCGGCGTGGGCCAGGCGACCGGCAGCGTTGAGACGAGGGGCCAGGGTGTAGGCGATGGCCTCGCTATCCACACCCTCAGGCCGCAGTCCTGCCGCCGCGATGAGGGCACGCAGGCCCGGCCGCTCCGCCTTGGCGATGGCTGCCAGGCCTTCCTTCACCAGATAGCGGTTCTCCCCCACCAGGGGCGCCAGGTCGGCTACCGTGCCGATGGCCACCAGGTCGAGGAAGCGCTGGGGCTGCCAGACGCGCCCCAGGGCCTGGTAGAGAGCGGCCATTGCCTCGTAGGTCACCCCCACCGACGCCAGCTCCCCAAGAGGGCTTCCCCGGCCTGCCTCCGGCAGAAGCTTGGGGTTGACCAGGGCC
This sequence comes from Dehalococcoidia bacterium, assembly GCA_030615765.1. GTDB lineage: Bacteria > Chloroflexota > Dehalococcoidia > SM23-28-2 > SM23-28-2 > SM23-28-2. Next base: position 1,462 of record JAUWYP010000037.1, read on the forward strand.
ACGACCGGCGGCAGCTCTGGAGGGATGGTGTGGTGGTCGAGGATGATGACATCCATGCCCAGGCGGCGGGCGTGCTCCACCTCTCCCACTGAGCTGGTGCCGCAGTCGGCGGCCAGGAGCAGGCTAGCCCCCCGCTCGCGAAGGCTGGTGATGGCACCGACGTTCAGCCCGTAGCCTTCGCCGAACCGATTGGGGATGTGGGTAATGACCCTCGCCCCCAGCTCCCCCAGCGCTTCGGCGAGGAGAGCGGCCGCTGTCACTCCGTCGACGTCGAAGTCGCCGAAGACCGCGATGCCCTCGCCGCCCGTGATGCCTGCCGAGAGCCGTTCCACCGCTTGCTCCACCCCCGGCAGGAGACGGGGGTCGTATTCCGGCCGGGGCTCCAGGAAAAGGAATCGAGCGGCCTCATCCTCGCTGCGCACGCCCCGATGGTACAGGAGGTGACGGATGAGCGGAGGGAAAGGACTGTCCATCAGAGCCGCGGCCGGAGGGCGGACTAGCCAGCGCCTGCGGGGTTCCATCCTAGCGACCGCTCAGCTCTTTGATCACCTGGGGTAGCACTGACAGGAGGTCGCCAGCCAGCAGGCCTGCGTCCCCCAGTTCTCCCCGAACCTTCTCGCCCGCCCGTCCGTGCAGGTAGACGGCCAGGGCGGCGGCATCGAATGGCTCCATACCCTGGGCGACCAGCCCGACGATGGCCCCCGCCAGGACATCGCCGGTGCCGCCCGAGGCCAGGGCAGGGTTAGCGAAGGGGCTGACGCGAGCGCGGCCGTCGGGCGCTGCCACCACCGTGTGGGCTCCCTTGAGGATCACCGTCGTACCCCAGGCGCTCGCCTGCCGAACGGCTGTCTGCAAGCGAGCGGCCTGAATGTCTGCGATAGGTAGGCCGGTGAGGCGGGACATCTCCCCCGGGTGGGGGGTGACGATGGCTGGCACGCTGAGCTCCTGCCACCAGTGCTCCCTGCCGGCCAGGGCATTGAGCCCGTCGGCGTCGATGACCACCGCCCGCAGGGTTTCGCCCTTCAGGCGGGGAAGCAGGGACTGGATGAAGGCCTGTACGTAGGCCATCTGGCCCAGGCCGCAGCCCACCAGGAGGGTGTTGTAGCCCTGGTCGAGGGCCTGAAGCACGCTGTGAGCTGATTCCCCTGTCAGGAAGCCCTCCACGTCGGGCAGGGGGAAGAAGGTCGATTCCACCAGCTTGGCGGCCATGATGGGGTAGATGCTTCGGGCGCAGGCCAGGGTCACCAGGCCCGCCCCCACGCGGCCGGCGCCGACGGCGGCCAGATGGGCGGCGCCGATGTAGTTGGTGGAACCGGCCACCACCAGCACCTTGCCGAACGTTCCCTTGTTGGCCTCCAGGGGCCTTGCGGGGAGCAAGGAGCGCGCCCAGGCGGCGGTCATCAGTTCGTAGGGCAGGTTCTCGCTCAGGGCCGCCGGTATGCCGATGTCCGCCACCTCGATGCGACCGCAGTACTGGGCGGCAGGTAAGGTGTGCAGGCCCACCTTGCTGTGAGCCAGGGCTACCGTCACCTCCGCGGGTACGCAGAGCGGGTCGACGGCGCCCGTATCGCAATCCACGCCGGTGGGCAGGTCCAGAGCCAGGATGTGGGGGGGAAGAGGCCTTTGGCGGGCGACGGCCAGGCGCTTCATGACCTCGCCCAGCTCGCCGTCGATCGACCGCATGCGGCCGGTGCCCAAGAGGCCATCGATGATCACTTCTGCCCGCGAGAGCATCTCCTCCAGCGCTTGGAAGCCCTTGTCGTCCGCCGCCGTCTTCACCGGGATGTCGCGCTCCACCACCTGGCGGTAGACGTCGTCTTGCTCCGCGTCGCGGGACTTGAGCATGTAGACACTGACCTTGCTGCCCCAGTCGTGCAGGTGGCGAGCGGCCACCAGGCCGTCGCCGCCGTTGTTGCCGGGGCCAACCAGGACCAGGATGGCGCGCTCGGCCAGCTCGCCCAGGAGCAGCCACACCTCCTGAGCGACAGCCAGGCCGGCGTTCTCCATGAGCTGGGGTATGGGCACGCCCGCCTTGCGCTCCAGCTCCATCATCTGCTCGACGGTGACCAGCTTCACAGCAGCCCGCGCTCCTTGAGGATGTCAACAAGCCTTTCTCGCCAGCGGTCGCGGTCGCCCTCCGCGTGCTGGGAGTTGGCGCTGGCCACCACAAAGGCGATGGCGTACTGGCGGGAGTGGGACATGCTCAGGTCCAGCCCATCAAGGTCGATCTCCTTGGCCCTCTCCTGGGCGCGGCCGTGTAGGTAGACCAGCGGCTTGCCCCGGCGATTGAGTAGCACCTCGATCTCCCGCCAGGCGACGCCGCGAGCGCCGGTGCCCAGGGCCTTCATCACCGCCTCCTTGGCGGCGAAGCGAGCGGCAAACTCCCGCGGGCGGCCGCGGCAGATAGCGGCCTCGATGGGGGTGTAGACGCGGTCGATGAAGCGCTGGCCGTGGCGCTCCAGGGCGGCGGCCACCCGCTCCAGCTCGACGATATCGATGCCCACGGCGTACGACCCCATAATCGCGCCCATTGTAGCATAGCCCCTCTGCCGAATGTGAAGCAGGCCAGTCGGGGGAGTCCAGAGGGGGCTCCGCCCCCGCTGACGGGGGTGTGGGGGTGTCCCCCAGATTGCAAATCGAGGGTGAGTGGGAGGGAAAAATTGAGCAGGGGAACAATCGTATAATCTCTTTACCGCCTCGAGGGTACGAGCTATAATGAGCCTGCCCATGGCGGCGGTCTAGCGGCGGGAGGCAGGCCGTGAACATCATCCGCGAGCCAAGAGTTTATCTGGTAGGGCGGCAATCTGTCGACGATGCGGCCATCGATAGCTTCCTGTCCGAGTACGGCATGGCCTGGGAGACGGACACGGAGGTGGGAGCGGAGATGCTAGCAGAGGCCGCCGGCCGCCTCTGCTATCTCTCCTATGGCAAGGGACGCAAGGACAACCGCCAGTACCTGGACAATATCATTGAGTCCAAGCACGGCAGCGTCCTGGAGCACGCCATCTGGAACTTCATCATCGCCGGCGTGTCCCGCTCCTTCACCCACGAGCTGGTGCGCCACCGCGCCGGCTTCGGCTACAGCCAGCTCTCCCAGCGCTACGTGGACGAATCGACGGCCAACTTCATCGAGCCGGACGTCATCGCCGAGGACGAGCACTTACATGCACGCTGGCTACGGGCGATCAAGGCCGCCCACGAGGCGTACGTGGAGCTGGTGGACGGGCTGGCGGCCAAGTACAAGGACGTGCCCGACCGCACCCAGCGGCGCAAGCTGGCCCGCCAGGCCGCCCGCAGCGTCCTGCCCAACGCCACCGAGACGATGATCTTCGTGACGGCGAACGGCCGCGCCCTGCGCCACTTCATCGAGATGCGGGCCAGCGAGTGGGCGGACGTGGAGATACGGAAGGTGGCGGTGCAGATACTGCGGATCATGCAGAAGGAAGCGCCGAGCATGTTCGGCGACTACCAGGTGGTGGAGCTGCCCGACGGCACCCAGGTGGCCCGCACGCCGCACGAGAAGGTGTAAGATGACCCGTAAGACAACCCCGTCTGGCCCATCCGCTTCGGTACCATGGGGTGGCCCTGCGTTTCGCATCTGGGTGCAGATCAAGTATCTGCATGCATCTCTCTGCACAGCGATGCAAGGTCTGTGGCTAAACACGCGCCACATTCAGGACATCAACCTGAAGAAGCATCAGGGCCTCTGGACCGCCATGACGGGGATAGAACATGTCGAAGCCGAATTCTTGAGCAAGTCGGCGCTGGTGAACGAAACCCTCAATGACGCCCGACTGGAGTCTCTCTTGAAGACGGAACTTCGGGAGGCAGCCTCCTTGATTGGCGAGATCAACGACGAGACCTCAGCGAGGAAATTTGTAGAAAGGGTGCGGGTCGTCCTCAGCAAAATTGAGACACTATGCTCGGGGCCGACTCACCAGCTATGACGGCGCAGATCATCGACGGCAAGGCGATAGCGGCCGAGATACGCGCGGAGGTGGCGCGGACGGAGCAGGAGAAGGTGTAGGAGGCGATGGCGGACAGATCCGGCAAGTTCACCGAGCGGGCGCGCCGTGTTCTAATTCTGGCCCAAGAGGAGGCGCGTGGCCTGAACCACAACTACATCGGTACAGAGCACCTACTCCTGGGCCTGGTCAGAGAGCGCGAAGGTGTAGGCGCCAAGGTGTTGGGGAACCTGGGCGTCGAGCTGAGCAAAGTACGCTCTGCCGCGGAGTCCATCATCGGCCGGGGGGATCGTCCTGTCACTGATGAGCTCGGCCTCACCCCACGAGCCAAGAAGGTTATTGAGCTGGGCGTGGACGAGGCCCGCCGCCTCGGTCGGAACTACATCGGTACCGAGCATTTGCTTCTGGGGATGATACGCGAGGGGGAGGGGATCGGCGGTGGAGTGCTCAAAAGCTTGGGCGTGAGCCTGGAGAAAGCGCGCGCCGAAGTGGTCCGCATCCTGGCCCCGCTTGCGCCGGAAGCCGCGGACGCCCGGAAGACAGGCGCCACGCTTCCGGGCGAAAGTCCGAGCATCGGCAGGAGCGTGTTTCTGGCGCACAGCTTCGACAACGCGGGCAAGTTGGTGGCTGATGTGCTGCGCGAGTTCCTCGGGCTGCTCGGCTTCCGCGTCGTGACTGGGGAGGCGTACTCGCCGCGGGGCGTTTCTTCGAAGATTAAGGAGCGCATCCGCGAGCAGGCCATAGCTGTATGCATCTTGACAAGAAAGCGTGGCGCAGGTGCCGACCCTCGCCGCACCTCGCAGTGGGTTCTGGATGAGGCGACCGTTGCCGAGGCGCTTGATAAGCCCGTGTTCCTCCTCATCGAGAAGGGGGTCGAGGCGGAAATTGGGATCCACGGAGACAAGGAGTACATTCCGTTCACCATGAGATCGCTTCAGACTGCAATGATCAAGTTGCTGCAAGGCCTCCGCGAGTTGGGGTACGAGTTCGCACCAAAGGATTAAGTATGCCAGCACAGATCATCGACGGCAAGGCGATAGCAGCGGAGATACGCGCGGAGGTGGCGGACCGCGTCCGCCGGCTCAAGGAGGAACGCGGCGTCATGCCCGCCCAGGCCTTCATCCTGGTGGGCGATAACCCCGCCTCCATCTCCTACGTGCGGGGCAAGGGCAACGCCTGCGAGGAGGCCGGCATCGGCTCCCAGACCATCCACCTGCCCGAATCCACCTCCGAGGCGGAGCTGCTTGAGCTTATCGCCAAACTGAACGCGGACCCCAAGCTGCACGGCATGATCGTCCAGCTTCCCCTGCCGCCGCAGATCGATGAGCAGCGGGCCACCGCCGCCATCGCCCCCGAGAAGGACGTCGACGGTCTCCACCCGATGAACGTGGGCCGCTTGTTCAAGGGCGACCCCTACCTGTTGCCGTGCACCCCGGCGGGGGTGGTCGAGATGCTCATCCGCTCCGGCCACCCGCCCGACGGCAGGCACGTGGTCATCTGCGGTCGCTCTAACCTGGTGGGCCGGCCCCTGGCGGCCATCCTCATCCAGAAGCGCGCGGGCGCCAACGCCACCGTCACCCTCTGCCACACCAGGACGAAGGACCTGGCCTATCACAGCCGCCAGGCCGACATCCTGGTGGCGGCCATGGGCAGGGCGAAGGCGATCACCGCCGACATGGTACGCGAGGGGACGGTGGTCATCGACGTCGGGATCAACCGCGTCGAGGACACCAGCCGCAAGACGGGCTATCGCCTGGTGGGGGACGTGGACTTCGAGGCGGTGGCCGAGAAGGCGGCGGCCATCACCCCCGTGCCCGGCGGCGTCGGCCCGATGACGGTGGCCATGCTCCTGACGAACACGGTGAAGGCGGCGGAGGCCCTGACGGCGGGGGAGATCGGCGGCAAGTGACCGGCGCTCGCACGGGCGTGGCCCACCTGCCGCTTCGGTGAAGCGCCGCCTGCTTGGCAAGCCCCTGCCCATCCCGCTGCTGGCGAGCCCCATCGTGTGATCCATGGAGGCGATGGTCTGGCGGTAGCTTCTTCCCTTGCCAGCCGTCGCGGGTGCGAGTAGGATGAGGGTGCAGATGATACCGAGCATGGAGATAGCGCGATGAAGATAGCCAGCGTCTCGACAGCTGTTCTCTTTACGATCTGCCTTATGGTGTCAACCGCCTGTGGAGCCGACGGCGAAGGAGGAGCCCAGACTCCGACCCAGGGGGAGGAACCCGTGATCAGAGGTCAGGTTACGTTTCACCCTGGGGAGACGATGTTCTACGGGGGCTTGGGAGACTCATGCGAGGTCACGGGATATTACTCCTACATACGCGCCGGTGCCCAGGTGGTTGTCGAAGACGCGGCGCAAACCATCATAGCGAGCGGCGCGCTCGAGCCTGGCATAACTGTGGAAGGCGATTATCTGGGATCGCCCCGCGCTTGCCGGTTCGCTTTCGCCGTCGAGCGAGTCCCGACAAGCGATTTCTACACGATCGGCATCGGCGACGGCAGGTGGGACGCACTAAGCACCTCCTATCATGAACTGGAATCGCAAAACTGGACGGTCGACTTGGACGTGCAGGAGTACCTGCGAGGGGAGCAGCCCGTGCTCAGAGGTCAGGTTACGTTTCACCCCAGGGAGAGGATGTTCTACGGCGGTTTGGGAGACGCATGCGAGGTCACGGGACAATACGATTACATACGCGCCGGTGCGCAGGTGGTTGTCAAAGACGCGGCGGGAACCATCATCGCGAGCGACGCCCTCGAGCCCGGCATAACTGTAGAAGGCGGTCTGGGATTGCCTCGCCCTTGCCGCTTCGTTTTCGCCGTTGAGGGGGTCCCGACAAGCGATTTCTACACGATTGAGGTCGGCGACGGCAGCACGCACGCACTAGGCCTTTCCTACGATGAAATTGAATCACAAAACTGGACGGTCGACTTGAGCGTGTGGGAGTAGACTGCCTGACCCGAAACCACCTTCTGGTGCCAAGCGCCGGACGGCGCTCCCACTGACAGGGCAGCTCGCCTGACTCATCCCGCTTCACTTCCTATCGACCGTCTGATACCCTTGCCTGTGGAGGATCAGGCATGTCCACCGGCGCTCGCACGGGCGTGGCCCACCTGCCGCTGCACTACGGGGCGGCCCCCAGATGGCTCTTCGAGCGGATGACCAGGCTGTCCCGCCAGATCACCCTGGTCATCGTCGAGGAGTTCGGGCCGCAGGAGGTGCTGGCCAAGCTGTCGGACCCCCTGTGGTTCCAGGCCTTCGGCTGCATCCTGGGCTTCGACTGGCACTCCAGTGGGGTCACCACCACCGTCTGCGGCGCCCTCAAAGAGGGCCTGCGGGGGCTGGAGAAGGACTCGGGCCTGTTCGTGGCCGGCGGCAAGGGCAAGACATCGCGCAAGACACCGCAGGAGCTCGAGCTTTTCGGCGACCGCTTCGGCTTCGAGTCAGCGGGACTCATCTATGCCTCGCGCATGGCCGCCAAGGTGGACTCGGCCGCCCTTCAGGACGGCTATCAGCTCTACCACCACACCTTCGTCTTCAGCGGCGACGGTGCCTGGACGGTCATCCAGCAGGGGATGAACGAAGCCACCCGCTGGGCCCGTCGCTACCACTGGCTGTCGTCGGATGTGGACGACTTCGTCTGCGAGCCCCACAAGGCCATCTGCTCCGACGGGCGAGGGGTCGTCCTGAACATGGTGGCCGAGGAGAGCGACCGCTGCCGCGACCTGAGCGCCGAACTGGCCGGCCAGAATCCCGACAAGCTGGTGGGCGAGCTGAAGCGCCTGCAAACCCTCGAGATGCCCGCGCGCCATCACCTCCAGCCCAGCGACATCCATCCCGATAAGCTGGCCAGGATCTTCCTCAAGACCTACGAGCGGCAGCCCCAGGACTTCGAGCACCTTCTGGGCATGGAGGGAGTGGGCGCCAAGACCATCCGCGCCCTGGCCCTCGTCTCGGAGCTGGTGTACGGGGCCAGGGCCAGCGTGCGCGACCCCGCCCGCTTCTCCTTCGCCCACGGCGGCAAGGACGGCCAGCCCTACCCCGTCGACCGCGCCACCTACGACCGCTCGATCGAGGCCCTGCGCGCGGCGGTCGAGCGGGCCAAGCTGGGCCGGCGGGAGAAGCTGGAGGCACTGCGGCGCCTGGCGGCTGTATAATGGAACTGTAATGGAAATCCAGCAGCTTCATCCCTGGAACCTGGAGCCGCGCGATGCAATAGCCACCCAGAAGCGGCTGGCCTCCCAGATCGTCCTGGAGGGCTCGCCTCAGGACGTGCTGACGGTGGCCGGGGTAGACATCGCCACCCCGAGCGGCAGAGGCCGCGGCGCTGTGGTCGTGCTCAGCTATCCCGACCTGCGGGTCTTGGAGAGCCAGGTGGTGGAGACAGAGCTAACGTTTCCCTACATACCAGGGCTGCTGGCCTTCCGCGAGGTGCCGGTGCTGGCCGAGGCCTTCCAGCGCCTTTCTGTCAGACCCGATCTGCTCCTGGTGGACGGCCAGGGGCTGGCCCACCAGCGTCGCTTCGGCATCGCCTGCCACCTTGGGCTCCTGCTCGACCTGCCGACCATCGGCTGCGCCAAGTCGCGCCTGGTGGGCGAGCATGCGCCTGTGGGTGAGGAGGCGGGCAGCCGCGTCGAGCTGCGCGATGGGCCGGAGGTCATCGGCCTGGTGGTGCGCACGCGGGCAGGGGTGACGCCCGTTTACGTATCCGTGGGCCATCGCATCGGCCTGGCGGAAGCGGCGGAATGGGTTCTTCGCCTCTGCCGGGGCTATCGCCTGCCGGAGCCCGCTCGCCTGGCTCACCAGGCGGCCGGTGGCCAGGCGGTAGCGGTGGCGCCGCAGCCCGCCGGCGAGCAGATGTCGTTGTTCTAGCAATCGAAGCGCAAGGTGGTCGATGCTACCATGCAGGAAGTGAAAGAGGTTCTCAAGCAGCTCTCCGAGCGCATCTTCCGCATAACGGAGAGCCTTTGACGTCGCTGGCCAGGAACGCGAGATACCCACCCTCGAGAAGCGCTCTTCCCAGCCTGACTTCTGGGACGACCCCCAGCAAGCCCAGAAGGTGATGCGTCGCCTGGCCGAGGCCCGCGAGCAGGTGGAGACCTGGCGCGGCCTCCAGGTCAAGGTGCGCGACCTGTCCGACCTGCTGGAGATGGCGGAGGCGGAGGGGGACGAGGCGACGGCCGCCGACGTGTCCGCTGAGGCTGAGGCACTGGCGGCTCGACTGGACGAGCTAGAGCTGTCCCTGGCCCTCTCCGGCGAGTACGACCGTCGCGGCGCTATCCTGGCCATCCACGCCGGCGCTGGCGGCACCGACTCCCAGGACTGGGCGGAGATGCTGTTGCGCATGTACCTCCGCTGGGCGGAGGGCCGCGGCTACCAGGCGCGCGTACTGGACATGGCGGTGGGGGAGGAAGCAGGGATTAAGAGCGCGACGGCGGAGGTGACTGGCCCCAACGCCTACGGCTACCTGCGAGCCGAGCGAGGCGTCCACCGCCTGGTGCGTCTGTCGCCCTTTGACTTCGCCCACGCCCGTCACACCTCCTTCGCTCTGGTGGAGGTGCTGCCGGAGGTCGAAGACGTGGCCGAGGTGGCCATCGACCCCGATGACCTCCGCATCGACGTCTTCCGGGCCAGCGGCCACGGCGGCCAGCACGTCCAGAAGAACGCCACCGCCGTTCGTATCACCCACACCCCCAGCGGCATCGTGGCCTCCTGCCAGAATGAGCGGTCGCAGTATCGCAACAAAGAGATCGCTATGAAGGTGCTCCAGGCACGTCTACTGAAGCGAGAGCTGGAGCGCCACGCCGAGGAGAAGGATCGCCTCAAGGGGGAGCACGTCTCCGCCGCCTGGGGCAACCAGATCCGCAGCTACGTGCTTCATCCCTACAAGATGGTGAAGGACCATCGCACGGGCTACGAGACCAGCGACGCCGAGGCTGTCCTCGACGGCGAGCTCGACGAGCTTCTGCGGGCCTATCAGAAGGCCACCCTGGGCAAGGACGAGGAATGAAGCGGCTTGTAGTCCTCCTGGGTCTGACTGTTCTCTTCTTGGCGACGGTTGTCTCCCCTAGCGCCTCTGCCCAGGGCGGGATAGAGGTCACGGCCGCCGATGTGGTGAACAAGTTCCCCGAGGAGGTGGTGTTCCGCCTATCGGCCCACAGCGAGGCCACTATCGAGCAGGTGACCCTCCACTATCAGATCCTGCCCGATGGCGTCATGGCCTACGGCCGGCCCGATTTCACCCCCGCCGAGCGCGTCCAGGTGGACTTTCACCTCAAGGGCAACGACCCGCCCCGCAGCTACCTGGCGCCTGGTGCCCCGATCGACTACTTCTGGGAGATCGAGGACGGTGCTGGCAACAAGCTGACCACCGACCCGGCCACCTTTGTCTATGAGGACATCCGCTTCTCCTGGGAAAGCGCCAGCGAGGGCAATGTTAGCGTCTACTGGTACGACGGCAGCCGCTCCTCCGCCGAATCGTCCCTGGCGGTCGCCCGCGAGACCCTGGACGAGATGGCGGCGCTCTTGGGCGCGACCGTTGACTATCCGGTGAAGGTCTGGATCTACGATAGCTACGAGGACATGCTGCCCGCCCTGGTGCGGCGCAGCGAGGCCCACGCGCAGCGAGTGGTCGTCGCCGGCATGCGCGTCGCTTCGGACACCGTTCTCCTGCAAGGCGAAGGCGCTGGCGACGTCCTCCGCCACGAGCTGACCCACATCGTGACCAAAGTTGCCGGCGAGGGCCCCTACGGCTCCCTACCCACCTGGCTGGACGAAGGGACGGCCATGTACGCCCAGTCGGAGCCCGGCGAGGGCTACACGTCAGCCCTGGACAGGGCCGTGGAGCGCGATAGCCTCCTCTCCGTTCGCTCCATGACCTCTCCCACCGGTGACCCCAGCAAGGTGGGCCTCTTCTACGGCCAGGCCTGGAGCCTGGTTGACTTCCTGATCGAGACCTACGGGCCGGCGAAGTTCGCCGAGCTGTTCGCTACCTTCAAGGAAGGCAGCACCGTCGACAAGGCCCTCCTGAAGGTCTACGGCTTCGACCAGGGCGGCCTGGAAGACGCCTGGCGGGCCAGTCTGGGCCTGTCGCCGCGCGAACGTCCCACCCCTACCGACGAGCAGGAGTCGGAAGTGCAGCCCACGCCCGTAGAGCAGACGGCCCCGTCGGAAGAGGCTGGCGAGGACGAGTTTCCCTGGGGTACGGCGATAGGCCTGGCGGCTGCTGGAGCAGCTCTGGCGGGCGTGAGCCTCCTGGGGGTAGGTGTCCTGGCCCGCCGCCTGCGCCGGCGCTAGGGTCTTCTCGGCGGGTTGTAGGGACGTCCGGGGCGTAGTGTGCCGTCTGAAGGAAGACCCTTCGCTATGCTCAGGGTGACAGCATGGCTCCGCGTCATTCTGAGCGAAGCGAAGAATCTCAGCAAAGGTATGAGCAGGATGACTCTAAGCAGAGCGAAGGGATTGTTGACCTACCTTCGGGGCAGTAGGCGTTAGGGCAGGATTATCTTGCCGGCAGCAGGCGTGGCGCCGGGCTGGGATATCGGCGTGACCGGCCCCGTCTCTGGGGCCGCCGTCGCCTCCGTCAGAGGCGCCGGCTGTACCACCCGCTCGATGACATCTACCAGGACGTCGTCGGTCACAGCGCCGGCGAAGCGCGTCTTGTCGTCGATGATGGTGGTGGGAACGGTACGCACCTGGTGGCGCTGGCTCAGCTCGGGGAATTCCTCTGCCTCAATCACCTCCGCCCTGATGCGGGGGCTTTCCAAGGCCACTTGGTAGACCAGGCGGGCCATCTGGGGACAGTGGGGGCAGGCCGGCGTCACGAACACCTGAATGCGCACATCGTCCTTTAGCTTACGAAGCCTCTTGCGCGTTTCGCCGCTCAGATAGCTTATGCCGCGCGAAATGTCCACTATGGCCTCGACTAGGGTGACGAACTCGTAGCCGCCAGGGAGGCCGTAGTACTTCAGCCACCGCCCGTCGCCACCGTGGAGGACGATGGCCGGTATCCTCTCCACCTGGTATTGAGCGACCGCCTCCCTGTCCTCCTCGAAGATGTGCTGGCGCAGGCTGATCCCATCGGTGAGAGCGGCCAGCTCCTGCAGCATCTGGCCGGTGGGTTTGCAATACTGGCAGGGCTGGCGGCCGGGCACGAGCAGAGAGGTCTCCTTCTGGGTGAAGAAATCGATTCTGACGCGCCTGACCAGCTCGCGGCTGAACTTCTCCCGCAGAAACTCCTGCTCTCTAAGGGGTATCAACGGGCTCTCCCTTGTTCGCCTCCTGGCGCGTCTTGCGCCAGACCAGGTAGAAGCGCTGAAGGGCGGTGAGGTTGGCCAGGATAGCCAGGATCCAGAGGGCGATCCGCACCTGGCCTATTATGGCACCGAGGCCGATGACGACCACCCTCTCGGCGCGGGTGAAAAGCCCTTCCCTTATCGGCAGCCCCAGGATCTCGCCGCGAGCCCTGATGTAGCTCACCAGCATGGAACCGGCCAGGGCAGCGAAGATCAGGAGCGACTCCTCGCGGGCATCACGGCCGGCGTAGTAGTAGAGCAGGCCGAAGAGGACGGCCGCCTCCGAGACGCGGTCCATTACGGAGTCGAAGACGGCCCCGAAGCGGGTGACCCGGCCGGTGGCTCGGGCCAGGGCGCCGTCGAGGATGTCCAGCGCCCCTGCCGCCAGGACAACGATTCCGCCCGCTAGGAACTCGCCGCGGGCCAGCAGGACGGCCGCTCCCGCGCTTCCCAGGACGCCCGCCAGGGTGAGAGCGTTAGGGCTGATGTGCGCCTTG
>JAUWYP010000043.1 GCA_030615765.1 Dehalococcoidia bacterium
TACCACTCCCACCAGGCTTCCCCCCTCGCTCATCACCACCATCCCCTCGGCGACGCCGTCGTCGCTGCCGCGGTCGATGGCCAGACGCTCCTTGAGGTTGCTGGGGTCCCTGGCGATAACACAGGCCATCAGGAACTGGTCATCCGGTCGGCTCTTCTCGACCTCGGCCAGCTCCGCCAGGTCGGCGGCCATGAACTGGGCCTCCTTCAGGCGGGCGATCTCCGCTGTCAGCTCTTCGATCTGCTGGCGCAACAGCCGATTCTCATCCTCAAGGTCCTGGCGGTCGGTGACGTTGTCAAGGAAATCAGCGGCCGGCGAGGCAGCGGCGCGCAGGCCCCGTTCCAGGGGAGAGGCCACAGTGAGAGCGCCGTTCTTCAGGGGGTCGAGGGCGCCCAGTTGGGAGAGAGCAATACCCAGGAGGGCAATGAGGCCGACAACCAGCAGCCAAACCAGCGTCCGCATGTCCAGCCAAAGCCATGTGTCAGTGCGGTGCTCGGCGAGTGGTCAGGCGGGCCTGAACCTTGGCCAGTATCTCCGCCTCCTCCAGCATCTCGGCGGTGCCCCTCACGACGCAGCTAAGGGGGTCCTCGGCGACGTAGACAGGGAACTTGGTCTCATTGGCCAGGCGGCGGTCCAGTCCACGCAGAAGGGCACCCCCGCCGGCCAGGACGATCCCTCTGGTCATGATGTCGGCCACCAGCTCCGGCGGCGTCAGCTCGATGGTGGAGCGTACCGCTTCCACGATGGCGCCCACCGACCCCGAGATGGCGTCGCGGATCTCCACGCTGCTTACCTCTACTGCCTTAGGTAGTCCGGTGGCCAGGTCGCGACCTTTGAGGACGACCATCGTTTCCCGCTCCAGCGGTGCTGCCGAGCCCGCCTCCAGCTTCACCTCTTCGGCCATGCGCTCGCCGATGAGCATGTTGTGCACCTGGCGGGCGTAGGTGACGATCTCCTGATCCATCTCATCGCCAGCCACCCGGATGGAGGTGCTGACCACGATGCCGCCCAGGGAGATGACGGCCACCTCGGTGGTGCCGCCGCCGATGTCCACGATCATCGAGCCGGCGGGCTCCATGACCGGCATCCCAGCCCCGATGGCCGCCGCCATGGGTTCCTCCACCAGGAAGGCGGCGCGGGCGCCAGCGTTAAGGATGGCATCGTGAACTGCTCTCTTCTCCACCTCGGTCACGCCGTTCGGGACACCCACAGCCACTCGCGGTCGGGGGATCCCCAGACTGAAGTGATCGTGTACGGCTCGGATGAAGTAGTGGATCATGCGCTCGCTGACGGCGAAGTCGGAGATGACGCCATCCTTGAGGGGGCGCACGGCAACGATGTCAGAAGGGGTACGTCCCACCATCCGCTTCGCCTCGCTGCCGATGGCCAGGATCTTCTTGTTGATGCGGTCAATGGCCACCACCGAGGGCTCGTCGATTAAGATGCCGCGGCCGCGCACCAACACCAGGGTATTGGCCGTACCCAGGTCAACGGCGATGTCGTGGGAAAATAGGCCGAAGAGGGTGTTCAGCGGATTAAACAACCTTTCCCCTCCTCATTCTCACCCCCAGCGTGGATGGCCTCACTCAGGCCATATCACACTTACCCGCCCTAAGGGCAGGCACTCGCTGCATTATAGAACATTTCCGATCCTTAGCAAAAGGGGGCGAGGAGAGCTAGGCTGAGCGTAAGACTCGACTGCCCTCCCTTTAGCGGCCCTTGAACACCGGATCCCGCTTCTCCAGGAAGCTGCGAACACCCTCCTCAGCGTCCTCGGACTCGATGCACAATCGCTGCAGATACTCCTCGTACTCGACCTGGGATTCCAGTTCTTGCCGCCAGCCCCTATAGGCCAGGCGCTTGGCCAGCTCAATGGCGATGGGCGGCCCCTTGGCGATACGCTCGGCCAGGGCCATGGCTGTCGGCATGAGTTCGTCCGCCGCCACCACCTGGCTCACCAGGCCAATGGCCAGAGCCTCCTGGGCGTCGATCATCTCACCCGTGTACATCAGCTCCAGCGCCTTGCTCATCCCAACGATGTGGGGCAGGAGGTGAGAGCAGCCGAAGTCGGGTACCAGCGCCCGGCGCGACCAGATGGCCGAGAAGCGCGCCTCCTGGCTGGCGATGCGGATATCACAGGCCAGGGAGAGCGACAGGCCCCCGCCGGCAGCGACGCCGTTGACCGCCGCTATGGAGGGCTTGGGGCAGGCGAGGATCGCGGCGGTCGCCAGAAAGCGTGAGCGAAGCCGCTCGCTGCGACTGCCCCCCGGCGGTGCCTTGCCCGCAGCCGCGGCGGCAGCGACGAGGTCGGTGCCCGAGCAGAAGCCGCGCCCGCTGCCGGTGACTACCAGCACCCTGGCCTCGTCATCCTCTTCCAGGCGCCCTACGGCCTGGGTGATCTCCCGCCAGGAGTCCCAGGTGACCGCGTTGAGCCTATCGGGCCGGTTGAGGGTGAGAAGGACGATACCGTCCTTCTTCTCCACCCTGATGTCAGCGTAAGTCATGCTCTCCTCCTTGCTTGCGGCTTGAGATTCAGCGTTTGGAGCGCCGCCAGCCGGCCCCTATGGTCTCTTGCTCCGTGCAGAACCAGCGCTCGCCTGCCGCCTCGTCGATGGCGGTCTTGTCATAATACTCGCCGCCAGGTACGTGATAGATCTTCTCGCCCGTCGTCTTGCTGATGTTGCCCTTGATGACGGGCTCGCAGGTGCCTGAGTAGTCGCAGATGGGGCCCTCGGGCGGGCATACAGTAGGCGTCAGGCAGGCCGACCAGAGGCCTTGTCCCTCCGCCCGCGCTTGTCGCTCAAGTTCGAGGAAGAGTTCTTGGTACTTGACGTCGGGCGGATAGGTCACCACCATCGCGTACCCCTCGCCCACCAGGGTGGCGTTCACCATTTCGCCCTCCACCCAGACGTAGCGCAGCAAGCGGTCATACTGATCGGTCTCTGACACGTCCTTCTCCAGCTCCACCGTCTCCCCTTCCACCAGCTCGCGGTTGCGCTGGCTGGCCTCCCGGCCGAAGCACTCGACCGGCAGCCGCGGGTCTACCGTTTCCGGTGTATCGATGCCAGTGTAGCGAACTCGATGTTCCAGGCCGTCCATGACGACGACTATGGTGTCGCCGTCGATGACCCGCACCACCTGGGCGGCGGTGCGGTCCGCCGCTGGTGATGCAGCGGCTGTCGTCTCCGCAGTCGGCGGCAGAGGGCTCGCCGTTGCCGAGGGCGTGGCGGTGGGCGTGGCCGTGGGCGTCTCGCCGCCGCAAGCCGCCAGAAGCAACAGCGCAACGAGGAACGCTGGCCAACTGCTCTTCATTCAAGTCTCGCTGGCATAGGGGGCACTTCACATGGCCCCATGCTGGTGCAAGAGCTCCAGGAACTCCTGCTCGCTCAGGAGCTTGGTGCCGTACCGCTGGGCCTTTTGCAGCTTGGAGCCGGGCGATTCGCCTGCCACCAGGTAGTCCGTCTTCTTGGTGACACTGTCGCTGGCGCTGCCGCCGAGCTGCCTGATGAGCTCCTCGGCCTTGCTGCGGGGCATGGATGCCAGGGTACCGGTGATGACGAACGTCAGGTCGGCCAGTGGCCCTTCCGGTGGCGCTGGCGCTCTCTCTTCGGCCATGCGCACCCCTGCCCGCCGCAGCTTCTCGATTACCCGCAGGTTGCCGGCATCGCGGAAGTACTGGTGGACGCTCTCGGCGATCCTGGGCCCGATGGTGGGGATGGCCGCTAGCTCCTCCACGCTGGCCCGGGTCAGGGCGTCGATGCTGGCGAAGTGGCTGGCCAGAAGCGCCGCTATCTCGCTGCCTACGTGGCGAATGCCGAGGGCGAAGATGAGGCGACCCAGGGGACGGTCCTTGCTCGCTTCGATGGCGGATAGGAGGTTCTCGGCGCTCTTCTCCGCCATGCGCTCCAGCCCCACCAGCTGCTCCTTGGTCAGCGAGTAGATGTCGGCGGGGTCCTTGACCAGGCCCTCCTCCAGGAGCACGTAGCACCAGGACTCGCCCAGGCCCTCGACGTCCATGGCCCCCCGCGAGACGAAGTGTGTCAGCCAGCGGAAGGCCTGGGCGGGACAGGCCGGGTTGGGGCAGTAGTGCATCACCTCGCCCTCCGGCCGCCTCACCTCCGTGCCGCAGGCGGGGCAGCGATCGGGCATGACGAAGACCTTCTCCCGACCCGTCCGCTTGCTCACCACCGGCCCGACCACCTGGGGGATGACGTCGCCCGCCCGCTGGACGATTACCGTATCGCCCACCCGAATGCCCTTGCGCTGGATGTCCTCCTCGTTGTGAAGGGTAGCCTTGCTGACGGTCACCCCACCCACCTGCACCGGTTTCAGGACAGCGTAGGGGTTGAGGGTTCCCGTGCGCCCGATATTGATCTCGATCCTCAGCAGCTTGGTGGTGGCCTGGATGGGCGGGAACTTGTAGGCAGTGGCCCAGCGCGGCTCGCGGCCTACGATCCCCAGCCGCTCGTAGTACTGGAACGGGTCGGCCTTCACCACCAGCCCATCGATCTCGTACTCCAGGTCGTGGCGGCGGTCCGCCCACTGACGGTAGTGGCGCTCTACGCCCTCCAGACCTTCGTGGCGGTCTATCTCAGGGTTGATGCGGAAGCCCATGTCTTGGAGCCACTGCAGGGTCTCCCAGTGGGTAGGCGGGTAGGCGCCATCGGTCCACCCGAGCTGGTAGACCCAGATGTCCAGCGAGCGCTGGGCGGTGATGCGCGAGTCGAGCTGGCGCACGGAGCCGGCGGCGGCGTTGCGGGGGTTGGCGAAACGGGGCTGACCCTGGTCCGTTCGCTCTTCGTTCAGCCGCTCGAAGGCGGTCTTCGACATGTACACCTCGCCGCGCACCTCGAAGCGCGGCGGCGCGTCCTTGGCCAAGAGGCGCATCGGGATGCTGCGGATCGTTCTCAGGTTCTCGGTGACGTTCTCCCCGCGGAAGCCGTCGCCGCGGGTTGCCCCCTGGACGAAGCGGCCGTCCTCGTAGACCAGGGCCACCGCCAGCCCGTCGATCTTCGGCTCGCACACCAGGGGGAAGCCCTCTACCTCCAGGATGCCGAGGGCGCGACGGTACCAGGCCTGGAGCTCTTCGTAGTCGAAGGCATTGCCCAGCGACAGCAGCGGCGTTCGATGCTCCACCACCCCGAACGCCTCCACCGGCTGGCCGCTCACCCGCTGGGTGGGGGAGTCGGGGGTGATGAGCTGAGGGAACCGTGCCTCCAGCTCCCGCAGCTCGCGCATCAGCTCGTCGTATTCGGCGTCGCTGATCTCGGGGCTGTCCAGCACGTAGTAGCGATAGTCGTGGTAGCGGACCTGGGCTCGCAGATCCTCCACCCGCTGCCGCGCCTGGTAGAGATTCATTTCCTTCGCCACGACAGCCTTAGTATAGCAAACGGCTGGCCGCAGCGGTCATCTCTCCTTGACAGCGCTTGCGCCTGCGAGTAGCATGGGGCCGCCGTCAGTTGAGGACGGACAGCGAGCATGGAGGTAGCACAATGAAGACAGCAAGCCTGGCAATAGCCCTTCTTCTTGGCGTCTGCCTGGCGGTGCCTTTGACCGCCTGCGGCGGAGGTGAGGACGAAGAACCCACTGTTCCGACGGCCAAGATCGCCTTCCAGTCCAACCGCGACGGCGGCTGGGAGATCTGCGTCATGAACGGTGATGGCTCCGACCAGACCAACCTCACCAAGTACCCGGCTGGTGACAACAACCCCGCCTGGTCGCCAGATGGCACCCGCATCGCCTTCACGTCCGTCCGCGACGACATGATCAACTGGGAGATCTACGTGATGAACGCGGACGGTTCGGATCAGACACGCCTCACCGGTGACCCAGCCTTCGACGACTTCGCGGCATGGTCACCTGACGGCTCCAAGATCGCTTTCACGTCCGACCGCGACGGCAACGCCGAGGTCTACGTGATGAACGCCGACGGGACCCGCCAGACCAACCTCACCCACAACACCGCCCAGGACTTGCTCCCCGCCTGGTCACCCGACGGCACCCGCATCGCCTTCATGTCCAACCGCGACGGGAACGAGGAGATCTACGACATGAACGCCGACGGCTCCGGCGTCACCAACCTCACGCACAACCCGGCCCAGGACTTCTGGCCCGCTTGGTCTCCCGACGCCAGCCGCATCGCCTTCGCGTCCGACCGCGACGGCAACTTCGAGGTCTATGTCATGAACGCCGACGGCTCCGCGCAGACTCGCCTCACCGACAACCCCGCCGAGGACTCCGATCCCGATTGGTCGCCTGATGGCAGCCGCATCGCCTTCGTCTCCGAGCGCGACGGCAACTACGAGGTCTACGTCATGAACGCCGACGGCTCCGCGCAGACTCGCCTCACCAACCATCCCGACATGGACGGCTCCCCCGCCTGGTCGCCGTAGGGAGCGGGCCCAAGGGGCCCAGCGCCGCAAGATTTCCACGGCGGAGTCCGCTCGCCAGCCCTTGTCCTTACAGCCTGGACGTATTAGTTTTGTTGCCGGGGCTGTCGCCGCGAACTTGAGGACGAGCGGCAGAGGTTCCTGGGGCGGCAGCCAGCTTGGAAAAAGGCATGGAGATAATCCCAGCCGTCGATATCCGTGGCGGCCGCTGTGTCCGCCTTTACCAGGGCGACTTCCAGCGGGAGACCGTGTTCGGCGACGACCCCGTGGCTGTGGCTCTCTCCTGGCAGGAGGCTGGTGCCACTCGCCTGCACGTCGTCGACCTCGATGGCGCCCGCGAGGGACGGCCGGTGAACGCCCGGGTGATAGGTCACCTCATCGAGGCCCTTCTTATCCCCGTCCAGGTCGGCGGTGGCCTCCGCGATCGCCAGTCCATCGATTCGTACCTGGAGGCGGGGGCCAATCGGGTCGTTCTGGGGACGGCGGCGGTCAAGGACCGCTCCCTCCTGGCTGAGGCCATCGCCGAGCATGGGGAGCGCATCGTCGTGGGCGTAGACGCCAGGGTCGGCATGGTAGCCATCGAGGGCTGGCGGGAGGAGACGCCCCTGACGGTAGCAGAGCTAATGAGTGAGCTGGCGGCTAAGGGCGTGCCTCGCTTCATCTACACCGATGCCCTCCGCGACGGCACCCTCCAGGGGCCCGACTTCGCTGTCGTAGAGACCGTGCTGGCCAGGGTTGGCGTACCTGTCATATATGCCGGCGGAATCTCCACCATCGCCGACCTGGAGCGCCTGGCCTCTCTGGGAGCAGAGGGGGCAATAATCGGTCAGGCATTGTATACTGGGGCCGTGGATTTTCAAGAGGCCCTGAAGGTGCTCAGTCGGCTCGCCCGGCCCGAAAGGGGGTTCCCCGCATGACCCAGCTTCCGGGAGACCTGCGGGACATCGTCAAAGCAACCATCGACGGCGTCATTAGCTTCGTGGAGACCGAGGTGGTTCCTCTGGAGCAGCAGTACCGCCACATCCTCGAGAACGAGGCAAGGCTGTTCGGCGCCGATGGCAAGCTGGTTCCCGAGATCGGGGAGGCGAGAGAGAAGGTCCGCAGCAAGTCCGGCAAGGCGGGCTACTGGGCCATGTTCAGCCCCGAATCGATCGGTGGCGGTGGCCTCCCGGTCCCGGTGAGCATCTACGTGCAGGAGGCGCTCTACAGGAAGTACGGGCCCGGCCGCCTGTTGATGGGCTGGGCCAACGGTTTCATCACCACTCCCCTTATCGCCAGCTTCGTCGACGGCCCTTCCCACATGTTCACCCTCGCCAGTGAGGTCATTCGCACCGACGTTGTGCCCTCCCTGGTGGCCGGCGAGAAGACCACATGCTTCGCCCTCACCGAGCCGGACGCTGGCTCCGACCTGTGGAACCTGAAGTGCAAGGCCCGCAAGGAGGGCGATGAGTGGGTGATCAACGGCACCAAGCAGTGGATCACCAACTCCCCCTACGCCGATTATGCGGCTGTGTTCGCTGTGACCAATGAGGAGATGCTCGCCCAGCACAAGGGCGGCACCACCTGCTTCCTGGTGGACACAAAGCAGCCCGGCGTGGACACCTCGACCATCTTCCCCATCATCGGCCACGTGTCCAGCGATTGCGGCTCGATCATCCTGGAGGACGTGCGGGTCAAGGACGATTACATCCTGGGCGAGGTGGACCAGGGCTTCAAGCTCAGCATGATGGGCATCTCCGAGGGGCGGCTCGGCTACGCCGCCGGCTGCCTGGGGCTGGCCGAGTGGGCGCTCGACCGCTGCCTGGAGTATGCCAAGGAGAGGGTGACCTTCGGCCGCCCTCTGGCCGACCGCCAGGCCATCCAATGGATGCTGGCTGACAGCGCCATCGGCATATATACGGCGAAGTATGCCGCACTGCGGACGGCACAACTGGTGGAGGAGTATCAAGCGGCGGGTAAGGTGCCGATAAAGGAGATATCGATCGTCAAGGCCTACATGATGGAGATGTGTCAGGCTGTGTGCGACAGGGCGATTCAGATCCACGGTGGCATGGGCCTCTCCAGCGAGATGGGCCTGGAGGAGGCCTTCCGCATCGCCCGCACCTGGCGCATCCCCGACGGCACCTCGGAGATGCAGCGGCGGACCATCGCCGCGCGACTCCTGCGGGGGGACGCTGTCTTCTAGGTCCGGCCATACGGGTCGCCCTAAGGCGAGCAGTATGGTAGTCTTAGTGTCTGGATTTGGTAGAGGCCCGAGAGGTCCTGAGCCAGGTCGTCGAGCCTGAAAGGAGGTTTTCGGCAATGACGCAGCTTCCTGAAGAGTTGCGGGATATCGTGAAGGGAACCATCGACGGTCTCACTAGCTTCGTTGAGAGCGAATGCGTTCCTGTCGAGCAGAAGTACAGGGAGATCCTCGAGAACGAGGCAAAGCTGTTCGGTGACGATGGCAGGTTGGTTCCTGAGATCCGGGAGGCTAGAGACGAGGTAAGGAGGAAGTCGGCCAAGGCGGGCTACTGGTCCATGTTTGCCCCCGAATCCATCGGTGGCCAGGACCTTCCTGCGCCTGTCAGCGTCTACCTCCTCGAGGCCTTGAACAGGAAGTATGGGGCCGGCCATCTCATGATCACCTTCGCTAACGGCTTCCTTACTACTCCCCTCGTGGGCGGCTTTGTGGATGGCCCCTCCCACCTGTTTGCCCAAGCCAATGAGACCATCAAGACCGAGATTGTGCCCTCCCTGATGGCCGGCGAGAAGACCACCTGTTTCGGCGCCACCGAGCCCGACGCCGGCTCCGACCTGTGGAGCCTGAAGTGCAAGGCCCGCAAGGTGGGCGACGAGTGGGTGATCAACGGCACCAAGCAGTGGATCACCAACTCCCCCTATGCCGACTATGCGATCGTCTTCGCCGTGACCAACGACGAGAAGTACGCTAAGCGCAACATGTTCGACAGCGGCATCACCTGCTTCATCTTCGACACCAAGCAGCCCGGCGTGGATACCAATACCATCTTCCCGATCATGGGCCACGTCTCCAGTGATTGCGGAAACGTCATCATGGAAGACGTGAAGGTGAAAGAGGAATACATCTTGGGCAACGTGGACCAGGGCCTGATCGCCGCCATGGCCGGTATCTCCGAGGGGCGCCTCGGCATCGCCGGCTCTATGGTGGGCCTGGCGGAATGGGCACTGGACCGCTGCCTGGAGTACGCCAAGGAAAGGGTGACCTTCGGCCGTCCTCTGGCCGACCGTCAGGCCATCCAGTGGATGCTGGCCGACAGCGCCATCGAGATCTTCCACGCCAAGTACGCGACCTTGCGGACAGCAGAGCTGGTGCACGAGTATCCAAAGACGGGCAGGCTGCCCATAAAGGAGATATCTATCGCCAAGTGCTTCGCCGTGGACATGTGTCAGGCCGTGTGCGACAGGGCCATTCAGATCCACGGTGGCATGGGCCTGTCCAGCGAGTTGGGGCTGGAGGAGGCCTTCCGCATTGCCCGCACCCTCCGCATCCCCGACGGCACCACCGAGATGCAGAAGCGGACAATCGCTGGGCAGCTCCTGCGGGGAGACACGGTCTTCTAGGTTGACCGGACCGGTCATCGCAGGGGCCGCCGGCATCGCTTTTCTGGCAGCGGGAACCCAATCCCTTACGGGATTCGGCTTCGCCCTGGTGATGGTGCCACTTCTCTCCTTGTTCTGGGACGTGAAGCTGGCGGTTGTAACCAGTGCCCTTCTGAGCACCGTCGCCATCGTGCCGCTGACCGTGGAGGTGCGGCGACGCATTCGCCCT
>JAUWYP010000036.1 GCA_030615765.1 Dehalococcoidia bacterium
GTAGTTGCCCACCTGGGTGCCCGTCAGGACCACCTCCTTCGCCCCCTCTGCCTGGCGGGCCAGCACCTGGGCCACCACGGCCCCTATCGGCACGCTCGTCTCGCGGCCGCGGGTGCGCGGGACGATGCAGAAGGCGCAGACTTCGTTGCACCCCTCCTGGACCTTGACGAAGGCACGGGTGCGAAGGCCGCCGCCGGGCTGGAAGGCTCTGGGGCCGGCGCCAAGGCGGCCTTGCGCCTGCCACCGGCGGAGAAGGCGCTGAGCGATGGCTGGCTTGTCGGCGTTGGCGACCAGCCAGTCGGCGCCCAGACGCTGGCCCAGGTCATGGCCGCTGCCGTTTTGTTCATAGCAGCCGGTGAGGACGATGGTGGCCTCGGGGGCCAGGCGGCGGGCCAGCCGCACCAGGTGGCGCGACTTGCGGTCGGCCACGTGGGTGACGGAGCAGGCGTTAATGATTACGGTGTCGGCGGGCGCCGGCCGGTCGATGACCCGGTAGCCCTGGGTCAGAAGCTCGCGGGCCAGGGCCTGGGAGTCGGCCTGGTTGAGCTTGCAGCCCAGGGTAAGAATGGCGACGACCGGGGAAGGGTGTTCGGACATGACAGATGCTCGCGGCTTCCATCATATCCTCTTGGCGGCCGCCTTTCAAACGGGCCGCTGGCGAGAGGGAACGAGAGGCGCCCCTAGGAATGAGGGTGCCAGTCGTTCCAGGGTCCCCAGAGGGCCCAGAGGCTGGTCACGCCGATGACCAGTAGGGTCTGGATGGCGACGGTCAGTGGGTCCATCTCTTCCTCCCTGCCGCCCTTTTCTAGCAGCGGGTGAAGCCGCAGAGGGGGCAGCAAATGCAGCCTTCGCCGTGCACCAGGGGGCCGCCGCAGTCGGGGCAGCGGGGGCTCTTAAGCGGACTAATTCTACGCATCGCTCTCCCTCCCCAGAACATCCGTTCTCTAACGGGCAAAGAATAGCAGAACGTCTGTTCTTTGTCAAGGGGTTGGCTGCAAAAATTTTCGGCTGGTAGGATACAGGCTATGGTTGTTGACCTGCCCCATGCGGGCTGATAGAACTAATAGCATGGCGGTGCTGGCCATACGGGTGCATACCAGAGATAACGTGGCGGTGGTGGCCGCGGACGTTCAGGCGAACGACGTGGTGCGGCTGGACGATGGCAGCGAGGTGCGGGCGGTCGAGGCTATTCCCCGCGGCAGTAAGGTGGCCCTCGGCCCCATCGCTTGCGGCGAGGCGGTAGTCCGCTACGGTGAGGAGATCGGCAGGGCCACAAAGGACATGGCAGCGGGCGAGTACGTGCACACCCACAATCTGGCGCGCGACTAGATGAGCGAGGACTTCGTTTTCCAGGGTTGGCGGCGAGCGGACGGCCGCATGGGCATCCGCAACCACTGCCTGGTGCTAGCCACGGTGGCCTGCGCTGCGGGGGTCGTGCGGGAGGTCTGGCGGCGGCTGCCGGCGGTGGTGGCGGTGGAGCATGCCCACGGCTGCGGTCGCGGCGGCCCCGATCTGGGCCTCCAGATCAAGACCCTGGCCGGCCTGGTGCAGAACCCAAACGTGGGAGCGGTGGTGCTGGTAGGCCTTGGCTGCGAGGTGGTCTCGGCCGGTCTGCTGAAGGGCACCCTGGCCAGGAGCGGGAAGCCGCTGGAGACCGTGGTGATCCAGGAGGTGGGCGGGTCGAGGAAGGCGGCGGAGCAGGTCGAGGACGTAGCCCGCCGCTTGCTTGGCGAGCTGGAAGGCCTCCCGCGCGAGAAGGGCATGGCCGCGGACCTGATGGTGGGTCTGGAGTGCGGCGGCTCGGACACCTTCTCCGGGCTCACCGCCAATCCGGCAGTGGGGAAGGCCGCCGACCGGCTGGTGGAGCTGGGCGGCACGGCCATTCTTGCTGAGACCACCGAGATGATCGGCGCCCTGGGGCCGCTGCTGAAGCTGGCCGAAAGCGAGGAGGTGGCCGCCAAGCTCAAGGCGAATGTGGACCGGCAGGAGGCGCGGACCCGGGAGATACTGGGGCCTCTGGCCGGTATCGTTCTGGCCCCCGGCAACGTCGAATCGGGGCTCACCACTATCGCCGAGAAGAGCCTGGGCTGCATCGCCAAGGGCGGTAGTTCGCCCATCCGGGAGGTGGTCGACTACGGGGATCGACCAGGCAGGAAGGGCCTGGTGGTTATGGACACCCCCGGTTACGACATCGAGAGCCTGGCCGGCATGGCGGCCGCCGGGGCCCAGGCCATCCTGTTCACCACCGGCCGAGGCACCCCGGTGGGATTCCCGGCCGTGCCGGTGATCAAGATCTCCTCGAATTCTCAGCTCTTTGAGGCCATGCCTGACGACATCGACCTCGACGCCGGAAGCATCCTGGCTGGAAAGAGCATCAGCGAGGTCGGCGAACAGATCCTGGACCTCCTCCTGCGGGTCGCCCGCGGTGAGAAGACCAGAGCCGAGATCAATGGTCAGGCCGTGTTCGCCATCGCCCAAGGAGGGCCGGCCTTTTGACCAACCAACATCCGCACTGACTGGAGCATCATTCCCGAAGAATGGTTCTCATCGTTTGCTCTTGTCTTGGCACCGTTCCCCTCGTCCCTGTTCACCGCTACAATAGGGGCGCTGCGGTGCCATGAAGATCGTTGTCGCCCCCCAGGAGTTCAAGGGTAGCCTTAGCGCCGTCCAGGCGGCTCAGGCCATGGCTGAGGGCCTGCGGCGGGCCCTGCCCGACGCCACCGTGGTGCTGGTGCCCATGGCCGACGGCGGGCCGGGCACAGTCGAGGCGGTTGTGACTGCCGCTGAGAACGGTCGGCGGATGACGGCCGTCGCCCACGATGCCCTGGGCCGATCCCTGCAGGCTGCCTGGGGCATCATCGACGACGATACCGCCGTCATCGAGATGGCCGCCGCCTCCGGCCTGATCCTGCTGACTGAGGACGAGCGCGACCCCCGTATCGCCTCTACCTACGGCACGGGCGAGCTCGTCCGGGCCGCCCTGGACGCTGGCTGCCGTCGGATCATCGTCGGGATAGGGGGCAGCGTCACCAACGACGGCGGCGCTGGCATGGCTCAGGCCCTGGGGGCCCGCCTCCTGGACGAGGGAGGGCGGGACCTGCCGCCCGGGGGCGCTGCCCTGGCGCGCCTGGACCGTATCGACCTGTCGGGCCTGGATCCCCGCCTCGGGCAGTGCCGGGTTCTCGCCGCCAGCGACGTCTTCAACCCGCTGTGCGGGCCGCAGGGCGCATCCCTTGTCTACGGCCCGCAGAAAGGCGCGACGCCCGAGGTGGCCCAAGAGCTGGACGCAGCTCTGAGACACTACGCTCAGGTCATCGAGCGCGACCTGGCGGTGCGCGTGCTTGACCTGCCGGGCGCAGGCGCGGCGGGCGGTCTGGGGGCCGGGCTGGTTGCCTTTCTGGGGGCAGAGCTCGTTCTAGGGGCCAAGCTTGTGGCCGATGCCGTGGGGCTCAGGCAGAAGCTGGAGGGGGCCGACCTGGCGCTCACCGGCGAGGGGCGGCTGGACGCCCAGACTAGCTTCGGCAAGGCGCCCTGGGAGGTGGCCAGACTGGCCAAGGCCTGCGGCCTGCCGGTGATAGCCATCGCCGGCTCCCTGACCGAGGACTGCCGGCCAGCGCTGGGCGAGGCTTTCGATGCGGTGGTGGCCATTACGCCGCGGGCGATGTCGGTCGGGGAGGCCATGGACCAGGCGCCGAAACTGGTGGCCGATGCCGCCGAGGGAGTGGCCCGCCTGCTGCTGGTCGGCCAGCGCCTGGGCGGGCGCTAGGAGTTCGATGATGACCTCGCTTTTGGAGGAATTCGAGCAGGTGGGCCGAGACCTATACGCCGCTGGCCTTGTCTCCTCTCACGGGGGCAACATGAGCGTTCGCCAGCGGGAGGGCCTGATAATCACCAGCCACGGCAGCCCCTTAGGTCACCTGGCGCAGGGGGACCTGGTAGAGGTGAGGCCGGGCTTGGAGCCCAGGGTTGAGCCGTCCATCGACCTGGCCCTCCACCAGGCTATCTACGCTGCCGCCCGCGAGGCCGAGGCGGTCGTCCACGCCCATCCTCGCCATGCCATCGCCCTATCGCTGGTGGGGAAGGAGATCCGGCCCCAGGATCTGGAGGGCCAGCACTATCTGGGCGTCGTGCCGGTCGTCCCCGGGGGCGACAACGTGGCCCAGGCTCTGGCTGATGCCCTGCGGCAGCACAGGATAGTCGTGATGGCCGGGCATGGAAGCTACGCCTGCGGCGAGAGCCTGTGGCAGGCTCTCCAGTGGACATCGGTGCTGGAGGAGAGTGCCGAGGTCCTGTGGCTACTGCAGGCCCTTAGGCATAAGACGTAGGCGGCAGACCGGGCGGGGGCACCTCCTTGCGGGGCTGGAACAGGTTGAAGAACACGAGGAAGATGAGCCCCCCGGATATGACAGCCGGAATGATGGTTCCTGCCCAGCCGATGTCCCCAGCGCCCTTGTGGTAGAAACAACTGAGCACGAGTATCATCTGCTCGACGAGCGCTAGCCAGAAGACCTGACGATAGCGCTTCGGGTCGCGGGCGGCCCACAAGTAGATGATGGCGGGGATGACCATGGAGGCGCTGAAGGCCCGGCCAGCCAGGATGCCAGAGGCCTCGTGCCCTTCCATGTCGAACAGGAAGCTGTTGGACAACACCTGGGTGATGACGGCGAGTATGTCCCAGACGGCCAGCAGGATGAGAACCATCCTGGGCTGGCGTAGCGTCTGTAGAATGCCAGCTTGAGGCGCAGTGGGTTGGACTTCCCCGGTCGACGCCATGGACAACCTCCTTCTAGCCCAGGTCTAGCTCCTCCAGGCGCTCCTCATCGATTCCCAAGTAATGGCCGAGCTCGTGGAGCACAGTCTTGCGCACCTCCTCGGCCATCTCCTCCCTGCTGGAGCAGAGCCGCTCGTGGGCCTCTTGGTATATGGCGATCTTGTCGGGCAGGGCCATGTTGTAGTAGGCGCCCCGCTCGCTGAGAGGGACGCCCAGATAGAGCCCGAAGAGGGCATCGCCGCGGCGACTGCCGGCCTGACGCCGCTCCGCCAGGCTCGGGCGCCACTTGACCACGATGTCCAGGTTTTGCATGTGCTCTTGGAATTCGGCGGGTAGCTTGGCCAGGGCTTCGAGAACCAGCTTCTCGAACTCGTGCTGTCGCATCTGTCTACCGTGTTCTCGCCCAGAGACAGTGGTAGCCCTCGCCAGCGATGGCGTTGAGGATCTCCTGCTCCTCCTGCCGGACGAGATCGTCCAGGACTTCCTGGCACTTCTCGTCCGCGTCAGGGAAGCCAGCGCTGGTCAGCCGCCGTACGATGCGATCCCAAACGCCGCAGGTGACCAGCTCCCGGACGTGCTTGGGCCACCAGATGGCGGTGATCTTCTCGGGAAGACGGAAGCGAGGGCGTAGCTGCTTGATGCTCTTGAAGCGCTCCTCCAGCGACGCCGCCCGCGGCACGGGCTTTATCAGGGGACCTTCGCTCTCCGAGCAGCGGGCGTCGATGAGGAGACACTGGGGCAGGATCAGGAAGCGGATGGTGATGATGTCAGCCTTATCAATGACCTGGAAGATAGCATCAATATCGATGGCAAAATCGTTATCCATAACAGCACGGAGAGCACAACGCTTCTGGTCTATTGTAGCATCGGGGCCAAGAGGCCAGCAAGCAGGCCTAGCCGCCCGTCAGGTAGGCTTCCAGGACGCGCCGTGCCATCGGTCCTGCCTCTAGCGAGCCCGACTGGCCCTCGTCCAGGGCCACCAGGATCACGATGGCCGGATCGTCGCGAGGGGCGTAGGCCACGAAAAAGACGTGGTCCTGGAAGATGATGTCCTCGGCGGTGCCCGATTTCCCCGCCGCCGCCACGCTGGAGCCCAGGAAGGTGCTGTAGGCGGTGCCACCGGGGTCGGCGATGACCAGGGTCAGGCCGCCGCGGATGGCGTCCAGGGTGGCCTGAGACGCTGGCAGAGGGTTGATCTCGGCGGCGGTGAACCCCTGGGACACCACCCCATCGGCGGAGGCGATGCGCTGCACCAGAAGGGGTGTGCGCAGGATGCCGCTGCCCGCGATGGCGCTGTACATGTTGGCTAGCTGTAGAGGGGTGATTAAGAGAAAGCCCTGGCCGATGCTCGTGTTCACGCTGTCGCCGCTGTACCAGGGCTCCCCCACCTGCTCTTGTTTCCAGGTCGGGCCCGCTGCTACCCCCTGGGCCTCGTCCAGGCCGACTAGTCCCGATGGCCTGCCGAAACCGAAGGAGGCAGCAAACGAGGGCAGGATCTCCGGGTCGGCATGATCCAGGGTGAGACCCACCTCGTAGAAGACGGTGTTGCAGGAGGCCATCAGCCCCTGCCCCAGGGTCAGGGGGCCGCGGTCCACCGACTGCCAGTTGGGCATGGGGTTCTCCGGCCCCAGCCCGTACCACACGGGCGAGCAGGGCAGGGTAGAGGTGGCGGTGTAGCCACCCTTCTCCAGGCCGGCGGCCATGGTCACCACCTTGAAGGTCGAGCCCGGCGCGGAGGTGCCCAGGACTGCCCGATGGAAGAAGGGCTGACGCGGATCGGAGGCCAGCCGCTGGAAGGTCTCCACGCTAAGGCCATCGATGAAATCGTTAGGGTTGATGGTCGGATGGCTGGCGATAGCCAGGATGCTATTGTCGATGGGGTCCATCACGATGATGCTCCCCGCCCGATCGCCCAGGGCCGCCTCGGCCTCCCGCTGGACGTTGATGTCGATGGCCAGGTGGATGTCCCTGCCCGGCCTGGCCTCCTTCTTGGCCAGCACATGGGAGATGGTGCCCTCGGGGGTGATGATGGCCAGCGTCCCGCCCCGCTGGCCGGCCAGCTCGTTCTGGAAGTAGGCCTCGAGACCGGCCGCCCCCACGATGTCGCCGGCCCGATAGCCCTGGCCGGCCAGTTCCTCTAGCTGCTCCTGGCTCACCTCCATGAGATAGCCCAGAGTGTGCCCGGCCAGGCTGCCCTGAGGATACGCCCGCTGGAGAGCTGGCCGCACGACGACGCCCTCGCCCCTCAGCTCATAGAAGGACTGAATGATCTCCTCGGGCGTGCCATAGGGCAGGGTCTTGAGGGGAATGAAGTAGTAGGATGGAACGTCTGCCTCCACCTCCTCCCGAATCTTCTCCTCCGCCATTTCCAGCCTCTCGGCCAGAGTGGAGATGAGCACCTCTTTGTCCTTGATCAGCCCAGGCACCACGCCCACCACGTGCACCTGGCCGTCCAGGGCCAGGGGGGCGCCGTGACGATCGTAGATGGCGCCTCGCTGCGGCACGTCGGTGAAGAAATGGACGAGCGAGGAGCCGGTGAGTTCCCGGAAGATGAGGGAGGGGCTCCAGAGTATACGCCAGCGTTCCTGGCTGCCCTCGCCCTCCTTCACCAGCTTCATGGTATTCATCTGGCCGATGTCGCCGAAGAAGGCGGTGGAGATGGTGACTGAGAAGGGCAGCTCGGTGGCCTCGGGGTCGGGCGAAGGCTGGAACAGATAGCTGACGCCGCTGATAGTGGCCTCCTCGGCGATGGCCTGGTAGCGGGCGACGAAGTCCTCGCGGCTGATCTCGGCCTGGGCGGAGGAGGCCAGCAGGTCATATATCTCGCTGTAGCGGCCTTCCTGCCACAGGCTAAGGAACTCTTCCGCTACGCTGGACGAGGACGGCGCTGGCGTGGGAGACGGTGAGGCCTCTTCCTGCTCGAAGCAGGCGGCGAACACCAGAGTCGCCGACAAGAGAAAGGCGGCCAGTAAGGCACCGACCCGCACCCTGTTACCCCTTTCGCCCCAATGCCGACTAAGTTATCTCCGG
This sequence comes from Dehalococcoidia bacterium, assembly GCA_030615765.1. GTDB lineage: Bacteria > Chloroflexota > Dehalococcoidia > SM23-28-2 > SM23-28-2 > SM23-28-2. Next base: position 7,802 of record JAUWYP010000036.1, read on the forward strand.
GCTGAGGGAAGGCTGACCGTGAAGCTCCTTGCGCTGAATCCAGCGGCTGCCCTGGGGGGTCATGAGGAGGACATCGATGGGCCCGCCCACATTCTTGGGCCGCGCCTCGAAGCGCATCGTGTCGATGGTGGTGCGCACGGCATAGATGGCGAAGTCGATGGCATCCTGTACGTTCATCAGGTGCCAGTTGATCCGGGCACCCGTAATCTCTAGGAGCTGGCCGTCGGGGCCCACGACCTGCTTGGCCTTCAGCAAGCGGGTGATGACATCCACCTGGCCGGCCCAGGTGGCCCCGTAGGTGATGTCGCCTGTCTGGGGGTTCACGTTGCGCCTCTGCACCAGGTTCTTCTTCACGTGGCAGTAGTAAACGTGGGGAACGCTGGCCCGCCCCTCTCGCTTGTAGCCGGCCACGTAGAAGCCGGTGTCGACCTTCGGATACTTGTCGTGGAGATGGCTCACCAGCTTGTGGGCAAGTCCCTCGACATCGTCTTCCTCCTCCACCATCTCCTCAGCGAAGCGCTCCACCTGGCTTTGCACACTCACGCCCCCCAGCACGGCCTGGCCGAAGGTGCTCACCCCCACCTGCTGGTGGGGCAGGAGGAAGGTTTTGTAGGTGAAGTCGGAGTTGACGGTCTCCACCTTGCTCTTGACGGTGAGCGTCTGGCGGCTATCGGAAGCCATGACAATGGCTTCGGGCACGTAGACTGTTACTACGAAGGACATGGCGCTACCTCATATCTCAACGCCGAACTCCGATGTTGGTTCCGCTCGTTCTGCTCTCCTAGCCGTAGACGATATCCCCCTCCGCCAGGCCGCGGGCGATGATCATCCGCTGGACCTGGCTGGTACCCTCCACGATCATCAGCTGGCGGGCGTCGCGGTAGTGGCGCTCCAGGGGGTGGTCCTTCATGTAGCCCTGGGCGCCCAGGATCTGGAGGGCATCGGAGGAGACCTTGACCGCCATCTCCGTAGCGAAGACCTTGGCGAAGGACAGGTAGGGGGCGTACTGGCGCTCGTACTTTCCCTGGTCGATCAGCGAGCAGGCATGATAGATCAGGTGGCGGGCGGCCTCGATCTGGGTGGCCATGTCGGCCAGCATGAACTGGATGGCCTGGTGCTCCAGGATGGGGCGGCCGAAGGTACGGCGCTCGCGGGCGAACTCCAGGGCGTAGGCCAGGGCTCCCTGTGCCAGGCCCAGGCCACGGGCCCCCACTACCGGCCGACAGGTGCTCATGGTGAGCATGGCGATACGGAAGCCTCGTCCCTCCTCGCCGATCAGGTTGGCGACGGGCACCCGGCAGTCCTGGAAGACCAGGTTGGCGGTGGGGACGCCGGTCACCCCCATCTTGCGGTCGAGGCGGGCCACCGAGAAGCCAGGGCTGTCGGTGGGGACGATGAAGGCGGAGAAGCCGCGGGAGCCAGCGGCTGGATCGGTCTTGACGAAGGTGACCACGAAATGGGCCACGCTGCCGCCGGAGATGAACATCTTCTCGCCGTCGATGACGTACTCATCGCCGTCGCGCCTGGCGCGGCTCTCGATGGCTGCGACATCGGAGCCAGCGTTGGGCTCGGTGAGGCAGAAGGCGCCCCTGATTTCGCCCGCCGCCGAGCGGGGCAGCCAGGCCTGCCTCTGCTCCTCGCTGCCGCCGATAACGATGGACTGGGTGGAGAGGGCGGAGAGAAGAAGGATGAGGCCGGATGCGCAGCAGTACTTGGCCGTTTCCTCCACGGCCAGGGCCAGGGCGAGGAAACTGGCCGCGCCGCCGTATTCGACCGGGATGGTCAGGCCCAGAAGCCCGGCCTCTCGAAAGACAGCGAAGATGTCCTCGGGGTACTGGCCCTCCTCATCGATCTGGGCCGCCCGTGGCTGCACCCGCTCGCGGGCGATGCGCCGCGCCGTATCACGGATCAACTTGTGGGTTTCGGTCAGCTCGTAGTCCACCGTTCGCTCCCCTCCTTTGCTACGCAACCCCAGTATAGCCCCATCGCTAGGCTTGGCAAACCTGCCTGCCGGCAGGCAGGGGCCGATGCTATAATGCGGCTGCTGTGGAAGAGCAACAGCCGCTGAAGCTGCGGTTCGTCTCCGATTACATTTGACCCTGGTGCTACATCGGCCTGGTGCGGGTCGAGCAGCTCAGGCAGGAGTTCGCGCTGGAGGTGGAGTTCTGGGCCTATGACCTGCGGCCCGATCTGCCACCCGAGGGTCTGCCCCGCGACCTGGTCTATCGCGGCGCTCGCTACACCGCCGAGTACTTGCGGTACCTGTGGCAGGTGGCCGAGGAGAGCGGCATCCGCCTGGGGCTGCCGCCGGTCGTAGCCAACACCCACAAGGCGCATGAGGCGAGCGAGTTCGCCAAGGAGCAGGGGGAGGTCGGCTCCTTCTCGCGAGCGGTGTTCGCCGCTTATTGGGAAAACGGAGAGAACATCGGCGAGATGGATGCCCTCTGCCGCCTGGCCCAGGAGTGCGGTCTGGATGGGCAGGCCCTGCGGCAAGCGCTGGAGAGCGATCGCTACGCTCAGCGGGTGGAGGAGCAGATGGAGTGGGCCCGTCGCGAGGGCATCGTTGGGGTTCCCACATTCATCTTCGACGAGCGCTTTGCCCTGGAAGGCGCCCAAAGCTATGATATCTTCAAGAGCGTGACGGAACGAATTCTAGCCAGGCGGGGAGACGAGTAGGCGGCCGCCGGCTTCCCCCCCGGGGCTACTCGACGACCACGGCGGTGCCATACACCAGGACCTCGGCGGCCGAGCCCATAATGTCGGCTGTGCTCATACGCACCGCCACAACCGCGTTGGCCCCGAGCTTCTCGGCCTCCGTGGTCATCTGACCTATGGCCTCCTCTCGGCTCTTCTCCAAGAGCTCGGCATAGACCCCGACCTTGCCGCCGACGATGGAGCGGATGCCGGCCTGGATGTCCCGGCCAAGGTGGCGGGCCCGGACTGATTGACCACGCACCAAGCCCAGGCTCTTGACGACCTTACGACCAGGCACCTCATCGGAGGTGACCACGAGGATTTGGCCTTTGGCCATGTTTGAACCTCCTGGCTGACTTCACGGAATGCGAGTCTGTCCAGTATACAGTCGTCTTCCCCGAAATACCACCGAAGGTCTACCTGTGTTTAACCTCCCTGTGGGCTGGTGTGTTTATATGATTAAAGCAGTGGGAATCTGTCTTCCTGGGGGGGTACCTAAGAGAGTCTGGCCGCTGTGGGTGCTATGATTAGAGGCTGGCAGGGTCCACTGATGACGGTAGGGCTTTGTTTCTTTGCCGAGAGGCCTGGCAGGGCGAGATGACTTACAGACCGATAAGAGACTACGGCGTCATCGGCGACATGCACTCGGCCGCCATGGTGAGCAGGGACGGTTCCATCGACTGGCTCTGTTTCCCCCGCTTCGACTCGCCTAGCGTCTTCGCAGCGATCCTGGATGACAAGCGAGGTGGCTGCTTTGCCATCCGACCAGCGGGTGAGCACCGCTTCTCCCAGGCCTACCTCCCCGACACCAACGTGCTGCTCACCTCCTTCCAGACAGATGCAGGCCGCGCCACTGTCATCGACTTCATGCCGGTGGCTGCGGACATCGCCGTCTCGGAGCACGAGGTCATTCGCATCGTCCGCTGCGAAAGCGGCCAGATGGTTCTGGACTGCCTCTTCCAGCCCCGCCTGGACTACGGTCGCGGGCGCACGCGCCTGACCCCCGCCTCCCGTGGGGTGGTGGCCAGGAATGGCGAAGCCTGTCTCAGCCTTGCCTCGCCGGTGCCATTCGACATAGGGGACGACACGGCGCAGGCCACCATTGCTCTTGGGGCGGGGGAATCGGCGGCCTTCGTGCTGCGCTGGGACGAGAAGGCTCCGCGGCCGCTGGTCGACTATGATATCCACGGCAAGCTGGGGAACACTCAGGCCTACTGGGCGACGGTGGCCAGGGACTGGCACTATCACGGGCGATGGGCGGAGGCTATCAAGCGCTCGGGGCTCGCTCTCCACCAGCTCCTCTACGCTCCCACCGGCGCCATCTGTGCCGCCGTTACCACCTCTCTGCCCGAATGGATCAGCAGCCATCGCAACTGGGACTATCGTTACTGCTGGCTGCGGGACGCTGCCCTTACCCTGGACATCTTTCACCGCCTGGGTCACGCAGTCGATACGTCCTCCTTCATGGCTTGGCTGGGAGACCTCTCCTCGGCGTCAGGCAATGGAGTGCAGGCTCTCTATGGCATCGGCTGTGAGGCAGAGGTCCCGGAGTACATCCTCGACCACTTTGAGGGCTACAAGAGTTCGGGCCCCGTGCGCATCGGCAATGCCGCCGCCGGGCAGCTTCAGCTAGACGTCTATGGGGAGGTGGTCCTCTCCTTTGCGTCGTTCTACCGAGCCGGCGGGCACATCAGCGATGCTCTCTGGGCCCTGACGGAGAGTCTGGTGGAGGCGGCCGTCAGCAACTGGCGTCTGCCCGATCACGGCATCTGGGAGGTGCGCGGCGAGCGCCGCCACTTTGTCTACTCCAAGCTCATGTGCTGGGTGGCCCTGGATCGGGGCATCCGTCTGGCCAAGGCCCTGGGCAAACCGGTGGATTTGCAGCGCTGGCAGCAGGCCAGGAGAGCCATCCGCCGAGATGTCTTGGCCCGTAGCTGGAACGAACAGGTCGGCTCCTTCGTGCAGTCCTATGGGTCGGATGTGCTGGATGCCAGCGTTCTGTTCATGCCCATGGTGGGATTCCTGCCCGCCAAAGACCCCCTCATGGAGTCGACGATCCTGCGCATCCAGCAGGAGCTGGCGGTGAACGGTTTGGTCCGTCGCTATCTGCCCTGGCAGGCGGATAACGGCCTGGGGACGGACGAAGGCACCTTCACCATGTGCACCTTCTGGCTCGTCGGCTGCCTCATCCAGCTAGGGCGGCTGGAGGAGGCCCAGCGGCTGTTCGAGAGGGTGATGTCCCTGAGCAACCATGTGGGCCTCTTCTCGGAGGTGGTGGACCCGCAGAGCGGGGAGTTTCTCGGCAACTATCCCCAGGCCCTCACCCACATCGCCCTCATCCACACCGCGCGCAACCTTGACCGCGCCCTGCGCCAGGCCGAGCTGGGTAGGGTTGTCGCCTACTAGAAGCCGGCGGCCCCTCTATCCGGCCCCTGCCTGCGGTTCTCATTCCCGTCACTCAGTGGGGACGCTGAGCCGATCTCAGTTGGTTCGGTGGTCAGCCGCCTTCTCCCTTCGCTACAATCATAGCAGGGGGTCGCAACGGCTGTCAAGAGTCCTGACAATGTTATTATCAGGGTTTCTTCTTTCCATTTGACATCAGTCGTGCCCCTCTCATATAATGGCGGTAGAGGGAATTACCTATGGCCAAGAAGGACTACTATGCCATGCTGGGCGTCAAGCGGGGCGCCAGCGATAAGGAGATTCGCCGGGCGTATCGCCGTCTCGCCCGCAAATACCACCCGGACGTCAACGCTGGCGACAAGGCGGCTGAGGCGAAGTTCAAGGAGATCAACGCCGCCTATGAGGTCCTTTCCGACGCTGAGAAGCGACGTAAGTACGACCTCTACGGCGACCAGTGGCAGTACGCCGACCAGTTCGAGCAGGCCCGTCGCCAGGGCGGCCAGCGCTGGTCCTGGAGCGGCCGCCGGGCGCCCTTCGGCAGCTTCGACCTGGGCGACCTCGGCATTGGCGATCTGGGCGATCTGCTGGGGGGCCTATTCACTGGGACTCGCACTCGCTCCCGCCGTGGCGAGGATGTTCAGCACATGGCGGAGGTGACCCTGGCAGAGGCCTATCGCGGCACCAGCCGCGTCTTCAACATCCAGAACGAGGAGCCCTGCACCACCTGCGGCGGCAGCGGTCGCCTAGTAGGCGCCGTCTGCCACGTCTGCCAGGGCAGCGGCGTTATCGTGCGGCCGCGCCGCCTGGAGGTGAAGATCCCGCCCGGCGTGACCGACGGCTCGCGGGTGCGGGTGGCTCGCGAGGGACCCCGACCGAGCGGTCGGGGCGGCGGCGCCAGGGGCGACCTCTACCTGGTGATATCGGTCAGGCCCCACGAGCGCTTCAGCCGCCGTGGCGACGACCTGCACACCGAGGTGAAGGTGTCTCTCCTGGACGCAGTCCTGGGTGGCGAGGTAACGGTGCCCACCCTCAAGGGTAAGGCCATGCTGAGGATACCGCCGCTGACCCAGAACGGGCGCGTCTTTCGCCTGACGGGGCTGGGCATGCCCCACCTGGGTGGTGGCGCCAAGGGCGACCTCTACGCCAAGGTGGAGGTGATACTGCCGGCAGACCTCTCGCCCGAGGAGCGGGAGCTGTTCGAAAAGCTGAAGGCGATGCGGAAAGTGGGGCCGAAGGCATGAGGCTGATCTTTAGCAAGAGTGTGAGGTGAAGTTCGTTGCGAGAGCGGATGATTCCTGAAGAGGAGCCCTGTTACATAATAAGCGTGGCGGCCAGGATGCTGGGCATGCATGCCCAGACCCTCCGCTACTACGAGCGCGTGGGCATCATCGCCCCGTCACGATCGCGGGGTCGCATACGTCTTTACTCTCAGGCGGATATCAGCCGCCTGCGCCAGATCCAGCGCCTGATCAACGACCTGGGCGTGAACCTGGCGGGCGCGGAGGTGATCCTGCGCCTCAACGACCGCATCCGGCGGATGGAACAAGAGATGGAAGGGCTGCGGACGGAGCTACAGCGGATTAGGGACAGGTATTTGCCGGCGACGCCACTGGAGGAGGAAGGCTAGACCATGAGTAACGCCACGCTGGGCCTGGTCGCTCTGGCCCTGCTTCTGTTCTGGTTCCGGGGTCCATTCCGGCGGCGATAACTCTGCAAGAGGTGAACGGATCATGATGAGACAAGACAGATTCACGGAACAGGGCCGGGACGATGGGTATCATACCTGCGGGTTGAAACCCGCAGCTTCGCGGGCCAAGGAGCCGCCGGTTTCAACCGGCGGGGGCGCGCTATAAACCAAGAGGTGAAGCAATCATGATGAGACAAGACAGATTCACGGAACAAGCCCAGGAGGTGCTGGCCGCCTCCCAGGAGCTGGTGCGCAAGGAGCGCCACGCCCAGTGGGACGTGGAGCACGTCCTGTTCGCCCTGCTGAACCATCCGGGCGGCCTGGCCCAGCAGATCCTGGAGCAGCTTAAGGTCGACCCGCGGCAGGTTAGCGAGCGGGTGGCGGCCGTTCTGGAGCGCATGTCCAAGCTGGCCTACGATGTGGTCCAGGTCTACACCACCCCTCGCATCGTGCGCATGCTGGAGGCGGCCAACGCCGAGGCCGAGCGCTTCAAGGACGAGTACGTGGGCGTCGAGCACCTGCTCATCGCCATCGCCGACGAACGGGAGGGCGAGTCGGCCCGGATCCTGCGCGAGTTCGCCATCGACAAGGAGAGGATCTATCAGGAGCTGGCCCAGATTCGCGGCGATACCCGCATCACTGACCAGCGGGCGGAGAGCAAGTACCGCGCCCTGGAGCGCTACAGCGTCGACCTCAGCGAGCTCGCCCGTCAGGGCAAGCTGGACCCCGTCATCGGCCGCGACGACGAGATCAAACGGGTGATGCAGGTGCTCAACCGCCGCACCAAGAACAACCCCGTGATCATCGGCGAGGCGGGCGTGGGCAAGACGGCCATCGCCGAGGGCCTGGCCCAGAAGATCGTGGCCGACGACGTTCCCGAGAACCTGAAGGGCAAGCGAGTGCTGGCCCTGGACATGGGGGCAATGGTGGCCGGCAGCAAGTTCCGGGGCGAGTTCGAGGAGCGCCTCAAGGCGGTCATGGACGAGATCAAGCGGGCCCAGGGCGAGGTCATCGTCTTCATCGACGAGATCCACCAGGTGATGGGGGCTGGCGCCGCCGAGGGGGCCATCGATGCCAGCACCATGCTGAAGCCCGCCCTCTCCCGCGGCGAGCTCCAGTGCGTGGGGGCCTGCACCCTGGACGACTACCGCCAGCACATCGAGAAGGACCCCGCCCTGGAGCGCCGCCTGTCGCCCGTGTACATCGGCGAGCCCTCGCCCGAGGACACTAT
>JAUWYP010000054.1 GCA_030615765.1 Dehalococcoidia bacterium
GGTCTTTCCCTGAACTGACGAGTAGATTTGGGTGAGACCCCTTCGAGGCGAATGATCGGCGGATCATCGAAAGGCAGCCGCGTTCGATTTCGAGAGCCGCGCCGTCATTCACGTCCACCCCATCGCCACCACGAACGACACATAGTGTGCGGTCTTTTTGGAGGAGAGACGGCCTGGAGAGGCTAGGTTCATCAAAAGGAATTATCCTCAGACCCTAAGTTGTGCGCCGCCGACGCTACGTCGCCTATTGACCATAGCGCCACCACGAGCCACACGATGGCGTTGGGCAGCGTCGGGCGCATATGGACGCCCCCTGTCCCCAGGCTCTAGTCGCAGGTCTGCATGATCCTGCCGTAATACCCAATGATCACGTCGGCCACCTCCAGCCCGCCGCTCATGTTGAAGTCGGACCGCCGGTCGTAATTCTCCGGCACTAGGATCTTGCCGTAGAAGGCCACGATGACGTCCGCGACGGTGATTTGCGTGTCCCTGTTGATGTCCGGCGGCCAGGCGTCCGTGCCGTAGTCTGTAACACAGTCCGCCAGCTCGTCGGTGGTCATCCACTGCTCCTCCAGGTTGCTGTAGAGGTCGCCATCCCAGTCGTCACTGGGGGGCATCTCGTCGCAGTCGGGGGTGCCGTTGGCCGGGTTGCGGTCGTAGCCCTCGTCCGTCTCGCCGTCGTCGTCATTGTCCACGCCATCGCAGTGCTCGGGGGTGCTGGCAGGGTCCAGGGGCCGCGACTCCTTAGCCTCCTCGTCGATGTCGCTGTAGCCGTCGTTGTCGTCGTCTGGGTCGCAGGCATCGCCCAGCGGGTCGCCGTCGAAGTTCTCCTGGCCCGGGTTGGGCACGTCGGGGCACAAAGGTTCAAGAGGATACGCGTATTGCAGATGCTGGGTCGACCCCCCTCGGCCTCAGTACTGCAATGCATTGAACAGGTGACCGCCATCGAGAACCACGAGGAGACATCGGCAACGGCGCTAGCTCGTAGACGCGACTCACCTGCTTCGTGCCGCAATGAGGGCCCGCCGCACAGCCTCGTGAGAAACGTGGTATCGGCTGGCTAGCTCTCGGAGGGTGCGGGTTTCGCTATGCGCCAGGAGGTCAGGCCAGAGTTCGGTCGGGAGTTTGTGATTCGTCCTTCGGGGCAGGAGAACTGGCAGAGGATACAGTCCCTCTGCCAGCATACTTGTCAAGGAAGAGTTTGAATTGGCGACCCCGAGGGGATTCGAACCCCCGATCTCCAGCGTGACAAGCTGGTATGTTAGGCCACTACACCACGGGGCCGCCTACGCTACGGATGGCCGTAGCTCGATCCAGACCCTATTCTAGATGGGTCAGGGTTTTCTTGTCAATCGTTTTTCGCCCGGCCGGGCGTTGGCCTGAACTTACAGCTGTCGTATAATGCTACTGGTAGAGACAGCGAGAGTAGTCCCAGGAGAGGAAACTTGCCCAAACGACCTCGCTCAGGGGGTAGGCGGTTCGCCGCCAGGCAACGGCGCAAGGAACGCAAGCAGCCAATGCCAGGCCAGGCGGCCCCGTCGCCTACTCGCGCGTCCAGGGAGCTCCCTGAGGCCCCTCGCCATGCCGATGTCGCTGCAGGCGGCTCTTCTGCCGCCACCACTTCCCCCAAGCCAGCGGCTCGCCATATCGTCAAGGACTACAGCTACGTCTTCGGCGAGCTAAGACGAATTGCTATCATCGTGCTCGCTATTGTGGCGGGGCTGGTGGCCGCGGCAGTTGCTCTACGCTAGGTCGGTGGGGCAGTCGCCTTAGCCGCCTAGGGGCGCATGCCGCGAATTTCGGTGGCCTCCACGACGCGCCGGATGCCCAGGACGGTGGCTGCGTCGCGCATCGTTAGCTTCTCGTTCTTGGATATGGCCTCCACCTCTTCGTAGGCTTTGGTCATCACCCGGTCCAGGCGGCTGCTAACCTCTTCTTTCGTCCAGGAGACACCAGTCCGATTCTGGGCCCACTCGAAGTAGGAGACCACCACGCCGCCGGCACTGGCCAAGACGTCGGGAATGACAAGACGCCCTGAGTCATTCAGGATCTTATCGGCCTCGGGCGTCGTGGGGCCGTTGGCTGCCTCGGCGATGATCTTGGCCTTAACATCGGCGGCGTTGGCGGAGGTGATCTGGTTCTCGAAAGCGGCCGGCACCAGGATGTCCACCGGAAGGGTCAAGAGCTCCTCGTTGGTGATACGGTCGCCGTT
>JAUWYP010000008.1 GCA_030615765.1 Dehalococcoidia bacterium
CCCGACGCGGACGTTGATCGGTGCTTCGACGGGCTCAGCATGAGCGGAGGCCCTCTCGGCGTTGTAGGCGGCGAAGGCCTTCTGGATGTCGACGGCGCAGGAGAGGGCCCTGGCGGCGCTGGCGAAGGCCACCATGAAGCCGTCGCCCATGCACTTGACCTCGTGGCCGCCGTGGCGGGCGACCTGCTGCCGCAGGATGCGGTTGTGCTCGGCGAGGAGCGTGTGGTACGGCTTGTCGCCCAGGCGCTGGGCCAGCGCTGTGGAGCCCTCGATGTCGGTGAACAGGATGGTGACGGTGCCCTGCTCGTCGGAGTGGCGGGCCAGGCTGGGGGCATCGGCTAGAGCCGACGGCAGGATCTGCTCGATGGTGGAGCGCAGGGTTCTCTTTGCCCTGGGCGGGGGAGTCAGGCCGGGCGCCACCTTCTCCTGGGCCTGCATCTTGACGGCGAGGACCTTTTCAGCCCTCTGAGGCAGGCCCATGTCCTGATAGAGCTGGAGGGCTTCGTTGAGCATGGCGGTGGCGGCCTCGGCGTCGCCGGGGGCGTCTCTGGCCAGGCGCATCTTGGCGTAGGGCAGGAGGGTGGCTGCCAGCTCCAGGCGGTAGCCCAGCCGCCGCGCCAGGCTGAGCGCCTTCTCGAAGTAGGCGGTGGCGTCGTCCCAGCGCCTGCACGCGGCGTCCAGCATGGCGATGACGCGAGGAACGAGACAGGGCTCAAGGAACTCTACGCCTCGTTCGTTCAGCTCGCGCAGGCGCTGGTAGCAGGCGTCCAGACCCTCTGTCTCGCCGAGCTCGGCAAGGGCCTCCCCACAGGCGAGCAGGTTAGCCGCCCCTCCCAGGCTGAGCGGCTCCTCGAATGGCCACTGGGGGCGGTCAGCAAGGAGCTTCCGCGCTGAGGTCATGTCCCCTTTCTCAAGGCAGAGGCGGATTCGCCAGGGCCAGGAGCCCCCCAGCCAGGCACCCCTCTCCGCTGCTTCGTAGGCGGTCTGCAGGGCCGCCAGGCGGGCCTCGGCCTGGTCGTAGCGTCCCGTCAGCATCATGAGCACCGCAGAGTGCTCCAAGACAGAGGGCACAAGGATGGAGTCCCGCATCTCGGAGGCCTGGGTGAGCACCTCCTCGCCGATGCGCTCCGATTCCACCAGGTCTCCGGCCATAAGCCGCTGCCATGCTACGTATAAGGCGGCCAAGTAGGCGAGCTGGAACGCCAGGCGCTGCTCGGAGACCCGGCGGTGCTCCGCCCACTCAGAGCCAGCGGCCGACACTCGTCCCTGCATGGTTGCCGAATGCAGGCTCGGGATTCTCGGGTAGCAGGCCCCGGCCACATCACCCGCCGCTTCGAACGCGGCCACAGCGCGGCCGCCCGCCTCCTGGGCCTTCTGGGGGAAGCAGGCAGCCCTGTAGAGCCAGGCGAGGGCATTGAACAGCAAGGCAAGTGTTGGAGGGTGGGTGACGTGCTCTGCCAGGGCCTCCGCCTCGACCGCCTCCTTGAAGGCGATATCGAAGCGGTGGAGCATCAGCGAGTCGAAGGCGTGATAAGCGAGCAAGGCGGCCCGTTCCGCCTGGTCGGCCGGGCCGACCACCTCCAGTCCCTTTTCGGCGAAGCGCAGGCCGCGCTCCACTTGCCCCTGCCAGGGAAGCCATCCAGCGACCAGGCTGTAGGCCAGGGCCGCCCTGGCCACGTCGCCCGCCGCTTCGAATCCCCGGGCCGCCTCTTCGTAGCTCTGGATCATCCCCTCAAGGTCGCCGGCACCCCGCTGAGCCAACGCCAGATACATCAGGAGGAGCGCCTTTTGCCCCTGGGACATGCCCGCGGCATCCGCCAGCTCGAAGGCCGAGCTATAGAGGGGTACCGCCTCAGTGGGCGCGGACGCGGCCAACGCCCGCCGGGCAGCCTTCACCGTCCAGCGGTAGGCCGTCTCGGCAGGGGCACCCTCCCCGGCCTCGCGGTAGTGATAGGCCAGCTCGGCCGCATAGTCCTCCAGGCGCTCGGGGTAGGCCTCTTCCAGGGCGTGGGCGGCCCGCAGGTGCAGGCGCTCCCGCCGGGGGGCGCTGAGGCGGCCGTGCAGGTTCTCTCGCAGAAGGGTGCTGGCGAACTGATAGTAGGTACGCCTCTCCTGGCGCTGCTCCCTCACCACCTGGGCGGCCAGGGCCTCCTCCACCGACCGCAGTACGACCTCTTCGTCCAGGTCAGCGACCCGCTGAGCGAGGGAAAGGCTGAAGCGACGGCCCAGCACTGCGCCCACCTGGAGCAGACGCCGGCACTCCTGCGACAGGCCGGCCAGCCTGCGCTCCATCACGTCCCGCACGCTCTCGGGCAGGCCGATGTCGGAGATGGGGGCCCTGCTGATCCACTGCCCCTTCTCCTGATAGAGGACCTCCGTCTCGATGAGGTGCTTGAGGGTCTCCTGGACGAAGAAGGGATTGCCCTCGGTTTCCTGGTGCAGACCGAGGACCAGGGCCCGGGGGATCTCCTGCTCGGCCAGGACGGTGACGAGCTCCCTGACCTCGGACTCCCGCAGACCCTTGAGGGGGAGCTCCCAGAAGCCGCTCTCTCTCCTGAGGTGGGGCAGGGCCTCCCTGAGGGGGTGGCTGGGCTCTAGCTCCGCCTCCCGGCAGGAGATGGCCAGCAGCAGCCTGCCGCCGGCCAGCCGTCGGGCCAGGTGCTGCAGGAGGGAGCAGGAGCCCTTGTCCGCCCACTGGAGGTCCTCCAGCACCAGCACCAGGGGAGCAGAGGTAGAGGCGTTCTTGAGGAACTCCGTGACCTCCTGGAAGAGGCGGTAGGCCTCGGCCTCCGCCGCTACGGGAGGGGGCTCGGGCAGGTCGGGCAGCTTCGCCTTCAGCTCCGGCGCCAGGGGGGCGAGAACGGAGCTTCCCTCGGTCACCGCCTGGCGCAGGGTCTGCACCGACGTGCGGGAGACGTAGTCCTGCAGGGCCTCGGCGAAGGGGCCGTAGGGGAGCCTGGCCTCTCCCTCGTAGGCGGCGCCCCACAGCACCTGGGCGCCCCGCAGCCTGGCGTAGGTGGCGAACTCCTGGAGGAGGCGGGTCTTGCCGATGCCGGCGTCGCCCACCACCATGGCCACCGTCCCCAGGCCGGAGAAGGCGTCGGCCAGCCTCTCCTTGAGCTGCTCCATCTCCCTTTCTCGTCCCACGAAGGTGCCCCAGGCCACCCGGCCGATGGGAGTGACGGCGACAGGCTCGGTGGGGGCCACTACCTCGCCCTGCTCGATCTGCTCGCGGAGGGTTTGCAGCGTTGCCAGGGCCTCGTCGGCCGAGGAGGGCCTGTCCTCGGGGTTCTTGGCCAGGAGCTTGAGGATGAGGTCGTTGAGGGCGGGAGGTAGCGATGGGTTGTGGAAGGAGGGAGCCACCGGCGGCGTGTTCAGGTGCTGGGAGATGACGGCCACCGGGTCATGTCCCGAGAAGGGGGGCCGGCCGCAGGCCATCTCGTAGAGGGTAGCTCCCAGGCCGTAGAGGTCGCTTCTGGCATCGACCTTGCCGCCCAGGGCCTGCTCGGGGGGCATGTAGGCCACGGTGCCCACCATCATGCCGGCCTGGGTAAGGCGGGAGAGGTCGATGGCCACCGCCAGGCCGAAGTCGCCCAGCCTGGCGTGGCCATCCGCAGTGAGCCAGATGTTGCCGGGCTTGACGTCGCGGTGGATGATACCGCGGTCGTGGGCGTGTTGGAGGGCCTGGCAGACCTCAGTGGCTATCTGGAGGGACTGGTCGATGGGGAGTCGGTGATCAGGGGCCTGGTCGACGATATCTTGGACCGAGCCGCCCTCCATGAACTCCTGGATGATGTAGGGCTGGCGGTCCTCGTCGCCGATGTCGTGGACGGTGACGATGTGAGGGTGGGACCCGAGGCGGCCCATGGCCTGGGCCTCGCGGCGGACGCGGGCCAGGCCGGATGCGTCCAGGCCCTCGGTCTTGATCAGGGAGAAGGCGACGTCGCGGTCGAGACGGGTGTCGTGAGCCAGGTAGACGCGCTTGCGGCCGCCCTCGCCCAGGAAGCGCTTGACCTGGTAGCGGCCGGCGGCAAAGGACGTGGGGACGGTGGGAGTGGGGGCGGGGGTAGGCGCAGCGGCTGGCTCACTAATGGCTTGGCCGCAGGAGTCGCAGAAGCGAGCAGCTGGCCTAAGCTGCGCCCCGCAGCTCGGACAGACTGGCGCTAGAGGTGCACCGCACCCTTCGCAGAAGCTCGCGCCCTCGCGGTTCTCGTGGCCGCAGGATGGACAAAGCACCGTGGTTCGCCCCCGATCCCTACGTCTTGGAGCAAGGCAATAGTGCGTGAAAATGGCGGCTCTGTCAACGTGGCCGGGGTTGGCCCGCTACCTGGACCGAGGCAAGGTCGACTACCACGAACCAGACTATGAAGTCATAGTGTGCGGCCTCTCTAGAAGAGACCAGGCCTCGAAGTCCTCACACCCGAAGTTGTGCGCTCCCGCCCCACCGCCACCACGAACAGCATCATGGCGTTGGCCAGCGTCGGGCGCATATGGACGCCCCCTGTCCCCAGGCTCTAGTCGCAGGTCTGCATGATCCTGCCGTAATACCCAATGATCACGTCGGCCACCTCCAGCCCGCCGCTCATGTTGAAGTCGGACCGCCGGCTGTAGTTGGCGGGAACGAGGATCTTGCCGTAGAAGGCCACGATGACGTCCGCGACGGCGATGTTAGTGCTCATGTCGATGTCCGGCGGCCAGGCATCATCGCTCGGGCCATCGGGGCAGGCGTCCAGAGGGTCGGTGCCGACGTACTCTTCGACGGCGGTCGTGAACCCGTCGCAGTCGTCGTCTCCTACAGGCGTATACCACGGCGTCGCCGTCGTCGCGCAGTAGTCGCAGGCGTCGCCCCAGTCGTCACCGTCGTCATTGGCCTGGTCCTCGTTCGTATCGCTCAGGCAATTGTCGCAGGCATCGCCGTGGGAGTCGAAGTCGGAGTTGGTCTGGTTTTCGTTGTCGGTGTTGAGGCAGTTATCACAGGCGTCGCCGTGGCTGTCCGTGTCTGAGTTGGTCTGGTCTTCGTTGTCGGTTTTGGGGCAGTTGTCGTCGACGTCGAGCACCGTGTCGTTGTCATCGTTGGGGTCGCCGGCGTCGCAGAGGCCGTCAGGTTCGTTGTCCGGGCCGTCGTCCGAGACATCCGGTTGCCCTAGCACCGCGCAGTCGTCGCAGGTGTCGAAGTCCAGGTCCTGACAGACGTATTGGTCAAAGGGGTCGGTATCATTACCGTCGAACACCGTGTCGTTGTCGTCGTCAGGGTCACCGGCGTCGCAGAGGCCGTCAGGTTCGTTGTCCGGGCCGTCGTCCGAGACATCCGGTTGCCCTAGCACCGCGCAGTCGTCGCAGGTGTCGGAGTCCAGGTCCTGGCAGACGTAGGGGTCTACGGGGTCCGTATCATCGCCGTCGAGGACGGTGTCACTGTCGGTGTGGGGATCGCAGGGGTCCGCGCCGGCAGTGTACTCGCCGAGGTTGTCCAGCCCATCGGTGTCAGGGTCACCTGTGGAGTCACGGGCCTGGGGCTGGTTTAGACAATCGTTTGCCAGCTCAAAGCCGTCCGCCATCCCGTCGCCGTCAGTGTCGGCTTCAGTCGGGTCTAGCCCATTCAAGAATTCGTCCAGAAGACTTGCTCCATCTGTGTCGTAGTCGTCTGTCGGCCCGGGGCTGTTCGACCCGAAGTACCATTCTTCAAAGCCGTCGAGCACCCCATCGTTATCTACGTCCCCGTCCGGGTCCGTGGCCAGGTCTTCGGCGATGTGGAGCATTGGCACGAAGCGCCACTCGCCCCAGATCGAATGCAGGCTGTCAAAGTGAAGGTCGGGAACGCGTGCGGAGGAGATGAATCCGCTCTGGCCCAGCGGGAAGATGAACTCGCCAAGCACCACCGGTCCGACCTCGACGATCTGCTCCCACGTACCGCGGTTACCGAGCAGCGTAGGCTCGAACACGAGTTCCGGAAAAAGCCCGGAAAGAGGATGTGCGTAAGTATCCTCGGGACGAGGCGGGTCGGAGGGTATGCCGCCCAGGTCGTCGATGGTGTCAGAGAAGGTATCGCGCACAACGACCCGCCAGTCCGCGCCACCAAAGTAGTCGCCGCTGTATGCTTGCACGTAGCGTCCGGCGGGGGTACCGGCAGCGCTATCGATAGCGTGCTGGACCAGGTTTAGAGCTGTTGGGCCTGTAGGTGTACCCACAGCGGTCCCCGAGAACTCATCCCCATAGATGGCGGTGGCCAGATCGTCTATCAGATCGACCAGGAACTCCATCTCGCCAGCGGTGGTGGTCTCGGTCACCGGGTCGATAATGTGGCGGCCGGACTCGGGGGGTCCGTTATGGGCCTCGAGGGCGACCAGCACCGTCTCCATATCCAGATTGCCGCCACTTCCAACGCCATCGAAGGCCTCACGGAGGCGCGGTATGAGGTACCGGCCCAACTTACCATGTTCGTCCACGCCGGCGACGTCCTTGTTGAGCTGGCGTTGGTCGGCGCGGCTCCAGTCGCTGTCGGCGGCCAGCCGCTCCATGACAGAGGTGCTTCGAAACTCGCGACCGAACCCACGACCGTCATCGGCGGTGGCCGCCTTGTTGTTCCAGCTGCCGGTGTAACCCTGGGCAGGGTTTATCGCCTCCGGCGTGGCCACGATCTCGTATACCTCAAACAGGTCACCAGCGGAGGGAACAACAGCCCAGTCCTCTTCCAGAGTCAACGTATCGTCGGTGTTGCTGGCGATGCGGCGAGTCTGCTTGTATCCGGCGCCCCCGGTTATGGTCACGATGTACTCGCTGCCCTTCAAAGTCGGATTGTTCATGCGGTAGTTGTAAGCAGGCGGCAAGAAGTCCTTGCCGGCGAAAACGCCAGTACCGGTGAGTGTGTCGGCGGTGGCGCTATCGACGGTGCCGCCGACGACGACCAGCTCGTTGGCGGCCGTGCCGTCCATGGGCAGCCGCGTGTCGGTCGGGGGCCCGCCCTGACGCACGCGCGAGAAGCCGCCGGACCAATAGCCGATATTGCCCGTTCCCAGCCCCAGATCTGTGCCGATGCCGTTGAAGGCCTTGTTGTCGGCGGCGAAGAAGTTGTGCGTGCTCGGCATCATGCGCGTGCCGCGGCGAATGTCCAGGATGCTCTCGGCCCGCTGGAAGAGGGACCAGCCCACCGTGCTGGTGGTCTCCTCCAGCCAGAAAGCCCTTTCCCGCGAGATGACGACGATGTCGTCTCCCGACCTCACGGCAACATACTCGGAGGTAGTGTCGGGTGTCGTCGTCCAGGCGTCGTCGCCGTGCAGCGTCAAGGTGTCGTCGGTACTGGAGAGGATGGGCCGCATCTGCCCGGCGCCGGTGCCTCCGACGATGGCGACGTAGCCGCCGGAGAAATCGCCGGTGAAGGCGTCGGTATCGGTGAGGGAGGTGGCGGTCGCCGATCCCGCCGTCCCGGCCGTGTCGCCCTGGAAGGCCTCAACGGTTCGTGAGCCACCGTTCCCTGCCCGCTCGTGGGTGCGCCAGACGAGGAGGGACGCGGAGCCTCCCTCACCAAGAATCTGCTCGGTGCGCACGCTCAGGGGCGCGGGGGTGCCCTCATCGTTGTAGCGCAGCGAATCGGTGTCCTCCAATTCCAGCTTGTCCAGATAGAAATCGTTGTTCTTGAGCTGAGCCGTGGTACTGGTCCACGCCACGCTGTCGGTGTGGCCGATCACAATGGCCGGTAGCCCAACCAGCGCCATGCCGATGGCCTCGATGCGCTGGTCAGCGCCCTCGGCGCTTCGGCTCTCAATGAAGTGCATGATGGAGGGGGTCTGGATGCCCATCTGGGGGAAGCCGCCCAGCCAGGGGTTCGCCGTGGCGGAGCGTTCACCGTCGATCATCCAGGCATAGCTCCCCATAGCAGGCCAAGCCCCCAGGCTGCGTGCGAATTCCTCGCGATGAGCCTGGCGCTCACGCACAGGCTCCAGAGCCGCTTCGTAGTCGTAATGGGGAAACTGCGCGACGAGGGCAACCGGACCGTTTTCAGGCACGGCATGATAGGCCAGGGGCCCGCCGAAACCCGGCGTGTTCGGGTCGGGCACGGACACCGGCGCCAGGGGATCGTTGAGGAAGTTCAGGTCGTCCCAGATCTCGGCGCCGATGGTGGCTCCGAACTTGTCCACCAGGCTCTGCAGTTCATTCAGACGTGACGGCTCATCGAAGCTTTCATCGCCAAAGGTGCGAATCTGGAGCACCGCGATGGCCATGGCTATCTCCGGCGTGAACTGGAAGCCGGCGTTGGGCCACTCACCACCGGGCGCCGCGTAATAGGGGTCCACCTGATCGGAGATATTGGTGGCGTTCCCAAAGAGGTCATTACCTAAGCCAAGCAGGTTGCGAAACACGTGTACCTCCAGGGGTTTGGGAAGAGTGCCGGCGTAGATAGCGTCGATGGTGTCATTGACGCCCTTGCAGTACTCCAGGAACAGCACCTGCAAGTCGGCAGGCAGCTTCGCGAACATGTTGTTCAGTTCAGAAGACGTATAGCCTGTCCTCCGCACCTCCAGGTCGTCGTAGAAGGTCGACGGGTCAAGGGCGCCAAAGGCCTGGTAGAGGGTACCCCGCCCCACGCGAGCCATAAGGATCAACTGGCCCAGGCGATCCTTGGCGATCTCGCGCCCGTTCTCACGGGCGAGCTCGAGGTCCGTATCGGCGTAGATATGCGGCAGGTCGAAGGCCGGCTCGCGAACCGTCACCGCGCCGGGGGAGGCGACCGTGACGTCGACCTGGCTGCCTTGACTACTCAACGCAATGGCCAGCGCCAGGCCGACCAGCACCGACAAAGAAAACAACCGTCGGACACGCATGGCAGTCTCCTCTCTGGGGAGGACATACCCTCACAGGCCGGCGGTGCAATAGCAGCCCCAGGAATGCTCGTCGTTATGTTAGGCTTATAGTGTACCATTAAAATACTACACTTGCTTTCCAGAATGTCAAGCCCGTTCACAGCGGACCACGCGGATTTGGCCACTGTTGTGGGCTATCCAGTGAGGATCGTCGCCAAGGCGCTGGCGTGTGGCTCTCGGGCACGAGGATGGGCAAGGGAAGAACGCATCGCCACCACCAACAGCATCATGGCGTTGGCCAGCGTCGGCAAACTTGGCCTGGCCGGCATGGAAGAGCGGGCCCGTCTTGTCGGCGGCAAGCTCACATTAGAGTCAGAGCCAGGCGAGGGTACAACCGTAACTGTCGAGGTGCCGGTCTAGGGCGAGGGAATAGGCCACTTAGCCAAGTCGCGGGGGCCATCGCCCTCACAGCAGGCGCCTGGTGTGGCAGGAGACGGTGGCTCAGCTAGGGCTTTCGAGCGCTACCCGCGAGTCCCACACCGCCGCCCGGAAGATCCCCCGCGTCATGGTTGCTCGCGATTCGTTGGCACGACGAGAGTAGACCTCGGCGCGCACCTCGTGTACCTCGGCGTTGCCCGCATCCGCCGCCATCGCCCAGTCAACAAGGTGGCTCGCCATAGCCAGGTCCCCTTCGACCATCAGCTCTCGAGCGCGCTCCACAACCGGCCGCACCCCGCCAGCCAGACGCGCAATTTCCCCTCCCTGCTGCGCCTGGGGTGCCGGCTTCAGCTGTGAGGGCGTGCCATCGTACCAGCCGCCGTATAGCCGCCAGACGTTCCTCACTATGAATTCCGGTTCATCGTAGACCGGCTGTAGGTAGGGCCGCCCCTCAAGGTGGACCGGCGGGCGAACCGTGTGCAGGACGGCATCCAGAGTCGCCCCCTGGTTCATCATCGCCACTGTTTGGTCGTGGAGCGACTCCAGGAACTCCGCAGTATCGGTGAGGGCCTGCCGCACCCGCTCTCTCCCCACCACGATCACCCCGTGTCCTGGCGAGAGCACCTCTGCCTCCAGCGCTGCCATCTTGCGAAGGGCCCGCGCCCACTCCAAAGGGTATCGCTGCACCTTCTGCGGGTTGCCGGCGTTGGGCACGGCCCATATGAACAGGTCGCCTGGGCACAGAACCTTGCGCCCGGGTACCCATACCCACGTGTGATCGTCCGTCTCGCCCCGGTCATGATAGAGTTCGAATCGTTCCCCACCCACCGTCAAGACCAAGGAACGGGCATAGGTGGTGTCGGGGTAAGTGTATTCGGTCGGCCACTGGATGATGCCCCGTGGCGCCATTTCCCCGCCCTCGCTGCGCTTCAAGGCGTCGGCTCCAAACTGGCGCGTGTTGATGATGCTATTGTAGCCAGCCGTCAGGATGTAGCGCTGGAAGCGAGCGGCCACCGCTTCGTGACCGACCACCCTCGGCCCAGGCCAGTCGCGCTCCTTAGCCTCCTCAGCGAACGGAGGCACGCCGAAGACGTGGTCCACGTGCCCGTGGGTGTAGACCGCCGTGTCCAGCCTCGCCTTCGACCACGACCGGATGGCCTCGAAGGTCTGCCTCTGGTTAAAGTAAGCACCGGTGTCTATCAGCACTAGGCCGCCCTCTGTCTCGAAGGCGGTTACATTGGCGAAGTGGCGCCAGAAGATCGTCTTTTCGGCGATCTCCTCGATGTCCCCGACGGGTGTCCAAGGGTGGTGCTCATCGGTGGTGACCTCCCCCGTCCACATCCTCTCCGCCAGATCCATCACTGTCCCCATGAAGATACCTCCTGGACTGTCGAATCGATAGCCAGCCTTCTAAAGAGAGTAGCATCCTGCCCAGGGGAATGGTAGAGGCCGGCCGCCCGCGTATCTGCCTGACAGACAGATCGCCAGCTCCTTCTTGCGCCCCTGGTAGGCAACCGTGTGAATATTGCGCCCTGCTATTTCCTAGGCGGGCTCAGCACCAGACGGAAACCGTCCTCAACATCCACAACCCTTACGGAGTACCCCTTGCTCTGAGCCAGTCGCGACACGTTCTCCTTCGAGACCGCGCTCTCCACCAGCACGCCTATAGGTTCCGCCGGATTCTCTTCCATGGCCTTCTTGGCTCTGACTACTGGGACAGGGCAGGAAAAACCCCGAACATCGACCTCAATCATTGTTGCCCTCCTGCCGTATAGCAGACCCCGCTCCATTGGCAAAGGTACTCTTCGAACACTGCCTGAAACTGACCGATAACCTGCCGGACCCTGGTGGCTGGAGTGGCCTGGGCGAACTTCCCCGCCATGCGGTTCGATCTGGCGGCAAGTATGGCTGCCTCGCGCGGCTCCAGCCCGGCATAGACGAAGGCGGACACAAGACCCGTGATGGTGTCTCCCGTCCCCCCAACCGCCTCCAGCGCAGGCACGTTCGGCTCAGCCACGGTAGCCACAATATCCCCACCGTCTACCACATAATCAATTGCTCCCTTGACCAGCAGTAGCCTGGCTGCGTTCTTGTGCTGGTAAGCGGCGGCAACGAGCTCTGGAGTCCGGCTTGTGTCAGCGTCGAAGAGGTGCCTGGCGATATAGGCAGGGTGGGTGGCATCGGGATCAGCCAGAAATGCCATCTCAGTGGCATCCGGCGTGAAGATGTCAAAACACGCGGCCAGCCCAGCTGCCTTGGCGGCGTACATCGAGCCCGCGTCGGCGATCATGAGCACCTTGCGAGGGCATCTTTGGACGGATTCGCAGAGCGTCCTCATCAGGGCCATAACGGGAAGGCAATAGTGCAGCACCATTACCCGCGGAGAGATATCACCTACCTTCCCGATGAGATATTCGTAGATCTCTCGCGTACCCTTGCCCTGCCCGATGTCTCCTGCAACCAGGACTTGGGGAGCCTCCAGCTTCAAGTAGTCGATGGCAGCCAGCGCAGCGCTGATCATAGCCCCGGTGCCCTGGGCACAGGGGATCCGGCGCCCCTCGACGACCATGTCCTCCCCTTCGGCCACGGCGCGTCCTACGGTTAGCGGAAAGTCCCTTATGGGTACAGTCCCGGCAATGAGCATCATCGCTGGCCACCTCCCTGCCAGAGGATCAGGCATTCTTCCAGGGCTCGGTCCAGCATCAGGGCGCACAGGGTGAAGCCAATATCCCTCGGCCGCGGGGCCTCGCTGAGCTTCTTGTCCACCAGCTCAGAGTGCAGGTAAGGAATATCAGGGCAGCCCCCACCTGAAACGTTGACAATGATGCCGCTCTTCTTGTCGAAGGAGAGCTTCATATTACCTGCCCTCACCATCACCTGGTCACCGAAATCCGTCGCCTTGACGATTTCCAGGAGCGGTGAGGTGCTTACCCTAAGCGGAGCGACGCTGACATACGCCGCGTCCTTTTCCTTGAGCTCTCGCTCGATGCCAGGCTGTTCCACCAGGTTTACCTCCAGCGCCAGGTCACAGCCCATGCGCAGCTCCGGCGGTGGAGCAACGAGCCTAACAGCGTAGTCTGCTTTCCTAAGCACCTTCTCTGCCGTCATTGCATCCTGTACATCCTCGAAAAGCAGCAGCCCCCCACCCTCGAAGGAAGGCTTCTTTCGTCTTAGAAACCGTCTTAGAAACCCCATAATGACCTACCCCCTACGTTTCGTCCGCCGCAGCGACTCGCACCTTGGCAAAAGCCTTCCTCCACCAGGCTGCCAACCATGCCTTGTCCATCACCGCAAAGCCGATCGCCCCTACCACCACCAGGCCGATAACGACCGCCTCCGGCCCATACGGGCTGACACCGGCGGACGAGCTGGCCAGGTTGAAGTTGTGCGCAAAGGCGGCCCCGCTGATCATACCGAGAACGAACACGGCCGCGTCGCCATCACCCTCACCGGACAGGAAGAGCTGCCTGCCGGGGCAACCTCCCGCCAGCGCGAAGCACAGCCCGGCAAGCCCCATGCCCAAGAAGTTCCACAAATGGTTGTCGTGGGCCACCGGCTGGTCGGCCAAGCCAAGCTTTAGCAGGTCCTCATCGGTGAACCCGGTGATCAGGGCGTTAGTGACCACTGCGGCGGCCACAAGGGCGAGGACTCCGCTCAGCAGGTGAGTGTCTCTGACCAGGACGACATCGCGGATGGCGCCCATCGTGCAGAAGCGAGTACGCTGCGCCAGTATCCCTACCGCTATTCCCACTACCAGCGATACCGCTAAGGCAGCGTGCAATGCCCCCGGCCCCGTGACGCTCTCGAAAATCGGGCCGATGGGGTTGCCGTCGGCGTCGCGCCCAAACTCAGGCGCGAAGATGGCAAGCAGCAGCAGGCCGATCACGGCCGACGGCAGTACCAGGCCGATGACAAGGGGAGCGCGATTAGCGCGGCCCAGGTTGTAACCGCCACGCAAGAAGAACGCCCCCAGGGTTACGCCCGCCACGAGCCCCGACAGCCCCAGGATGGCGTTCAGGTCGCCGCCAGCCAGGCGGAGCAGGGCACGCCAGGGGCAGCCCAGGAACACCAGTGCCCCGATCATGGCAAAGACGCCAAGGGCAAAGCGGACGATCGG
The DNA here is from genome assembly GCA_030615765.1 of Dehalococcoidia bacterium. Lineage (GTDB taxonomy): Bacteria > Chloroflexota > Dehalococcoidia > SM23-28-2 > SM23-28-2 > SM23-28-2. Next base: position 13,351 of record JAUWYP010000008.1, read on the forward strand.
CGCCGAACCGGCACGCGGCCTGAACTCCCGAAACAGGAGCGCCGCCAGGAGCGCCCCCAGCACAAAGCCGATTATCTCCGGCCGTATATACTGGACGACACCAGCCCTGTGCAGGCCGAGGGCTCCGGCGATGTCGCGCTCAAAGCAGGCAACGCAAATGCCCATGTTCTTGGGGTTGCCCCAATACACCAGCAATGAGGCGAGGACTCCTATGACAGCTCCCGCAGAGATGATCCCCCAGCGCGAGGCGAAAAAGCTGTTGAGTTTGGACATATAGTGCGTCATTGCTCACTCCTTCTCGGGATCGGCAGGCAAGTGGACGGTATCGTCCGCCGGCGGGGAATGCGGTCTAGTTCGATCCCCACGCCAAGCATGCAATGCGCCCACTAAGTGGCGCTGGGCGGGGTTGAGCGAGTCTCAGGCCGTCACTCTACTGCAGTGCGCCTGGCTCTGAGGAGGTTGCGTCTTTGGAGATGAGGCGACAGCTAGGCCATGACGGGAAGAGAGGCTGCTCGAGCAGATGACTGACGCAGCACCTGCGTCAGGCCCCCCGGGCGCTCAGCGCCGCCTCAGACGAAGCGTTGTCGCGGGACCATCGTCATCGCTCTCACCTCCTTCCCTCCCAGCTCAAGCTACTCGCCCAAATGGGAGATGCTATCGCGGAGATTATCAGCGTCGCGACCGCTAGGATCAAGCGTCGCCCTGCAGGCGCCGACCTCCCGCAGCAATCTCTGCGCCTCCTCCACGTCGGCCTCGCTGTTGATGTTGAAGAAGCTGAGGTGACGCGGGTCGATGCGGTCGATCGTTCCCTCGTCGACGTAGCGTACTCTCACCGCCTCGAACAGTGGCGCGATCTTGAGGTGGCCCGCCCGCAGCATCCGTTCTATGGGAGCGAGGCAGGCCTTGGAGTAGAGCGCGTGAAGGGGTTCGGGCTGACCTTCCAGGCGAGGGACCACCGCGTCGACGTTGCCGCTCTCCTCCATCAGATGGCGCAGAAGCTCGCGGTTTAGAAACGGCAGGTCACAGGCCACCACCAGGCTCCAACGCTCGGCGGAAGCGTCAACTCCGGTGAAGATGCCCCCGAGCGAGCCCCGGCCGGGGTAGCGGTCGCTCACCACCCGCACTCGGGGCGGCAGGTGCAGGGCCGCCGCCTGCTCGGGCCGACCTACCACCACCAGCACCTCAGTTGTCAGAGGGACGATGCTGTCTATGACCCGCTCGATAAGCGCCTTGCCGCCGATGCGCTCCAGCGCCTTGTTCCTTCCCAGGCGCCGGCTCGCGCCGCCAGCCATGATGACGCCGCTCACCTGAATTGAATCGCCCATGAGCAAAGGCCTACCCGCAGGACCTCACCGTGATAGCCGCAGCGCTTTGCAGCCCCTCCACCCCTACCCCTCCCCATACCCAGCATCGAGCGCTGCCACGTCCATGGCCACCGTCAGGATACGTTCCGCCGGCAGCAGTCGCTCCCCAGCAACTTGGCGTAGGTCGATCGTCTTGAGGTAGCGGCGGCACTGCTCGCAGACGTTGAGGCGATACACCTGGTCGTCGCTCGGGTAATAGGCCAGTCGGCGCGGCTCGTCGTTGCCGCAGAACGGACAACCTATTCGCTGGAACGTCCACTCGCTGTCACAGCGCGAGCACAGGAGTCGCCGCCGCCCGCTCTCTCGTTCCAGCGCAGCCAGGTCCGGTTCGCCGCCGCAAATCGGGCAGCGCCCGCGATACCAAGCGCTGTCATCGACCCAGGGAGCAAGCGCCTGCGCCTGGACTCGCAGGAAGGGGCGCAGGGCATTGTTGAAAATGAAGGCGAGGAGCTTGCCATCGAGCCCGGATCCCTCTCCTTCACGGACCCGACCCTCGCGCAGATACTCCACGGCGAGGGCCCCGATCTGGTCTCGTCTCTCGTCCAGCCAGGCACGAATCCCGGCCAGGGTCTCGGCCAGCTCCGGTCTGCGCTCGGCAACGATGAAGCCTATCTGGTCACAGAGCCCAGCCAGAGTCTGGCCGTCCACCCCCAAAGACTCCGGCGAAAGCAGAGGAACCCCTTGCTGAAGCCGCGCACTGGCCTCCTCGCCATCCAGTGCTGGACGTTGCGGCGAGACCCCAGCGTGGGCCTGCGCCCTGAGTAGTTCGCAGTGGAGTTCGATGGTGTCAGCTAACTCAGGCCGCTTGTCAGCTTGGCGGTAGACCTCTTGCAGGATCTGGTCGTAACCAACCACTACAGCCCCCACAGCCCCGCTTTGCTTCTCCTCCCCCTCTTCTAACCGCTGTCAGTGGCGTGGCGCGCCTACTCCCCAGCCGGACTGCCGGCGTACTCGGTAAACAGGGGCAGATAGCGCGCCACCAGGCCAAAGGCGACGATGCCTGCGGACACTACGCCGATGGTCACAGCGAATTCCAGCGGGTGCGGCACGTACGAGGCGGCGAACTCCGGCTTGTCAATGGCGATCAGCCCCACGGCAAAGCGGCTGAGGATCACCCCGCTGACGACCAGGAGGGCGCTGAACAGCAGCCAGGCGCGACTTCGCCTTACGGCCGGGAGCGAGAACAGCACCATGGGCAGGAGCACGAAGCCCATGATCTCCAGCCAGAACAGACCGCTCTCCAGATCCCATTCTGTCAGCAGCCCCAGCTCCCCCGAGCCGGCGAGATCCCCAATCTTGACCGCGATGTAGGCGGCCAGGACAAACGGGATCACCCTGGCCAGGCCGCCCAGGAGGTCTAGCTCCAGCCCTCGCCGGAACACTCTCGAACTGATGATGGACTCCAGGATCACCATCGCCGGGCCCACCGCTACCGCCGTCAACCAGAACATCAGCGGCAATAATGGCGTGTGCCAAACCTTGTGGAGTTGGTCGGGCAGGATGACATACAGCGAACCCAGAGAAGACTGGTGCAGGGTGGACAGCATTGCCCCCGCGATGGCAAGCGGGATGACGAGGGTGTGGATGAGCCGCCGCGGCGCCTCCATCCCAAAACGCTCGAACACCAGCGGGCTGAACTCCAGGGCCAGCACGAAGGTGTACAGCATTACGCACCAGCCTACTTCGAACATGACCGAGTGCGGGTTCCAGAAGATTATGAGATACCAGATGCGCTCCGGGTGGCCCAGGTCAACCAGAAGGGCCACGATCACCAGGATGTAGCCCAGGAAGCCGGTGAGAATGGCTGGCCGAAGGAGGGGACGGTACCGCTCCCCACCGAAAAGATAGACCATCGACGCTGTGATGAAGGCGCCGGACGCCAACGCCACGCCACACAGGAGGTCGAAGGTGATCCACAGCCCCCAAGCCGTGTTATCGTTCAGATTGGTGGTAGCCCCCAGGCCGTTTGCGTAGCGGATCATTGCCACCACAAACGCGAGGACGATCAGCCCCCCCAGCACGACCACGGCGGGCGAAATGGGAGGACGGCGGAGGGCGATTCTTCCGATCATGACGATGTCTCCCTATCTCCTGACCTACCTGATCCCCCCTTCTTCACCATCATCTCTTGTCGGCGTCTCACCACCCAGTAGATGCCGCCCAGGCCAATCAGCATGCCCACCAGAACCGCAGGCGTAGCTTTCGTCATGATGTCCTCGGTGTCTTCCTGAATCGGCGCCGACCCAAGCTCCGGCATGCCTAGTTCCTCGAAGGGAACGGACGAGATGTAGAGCAGGGAGGTGCCTCCTGCCTCGTCCTTGCCGTAGACGTGATCCAGGTATCTTTCCGGGTGTTCCCGAATCCTGGCCTCCGCCACGGCGATCAGCTCATCGCGCTCCCCGTACATGAGCGCCCCGCTCGGGCAGGTGTGGACACAGGCCGGCTCCATCCCTGCGCTCAGCCGATCGATACAGAAGGTGCACTTCTTGATCTCCGCCCCCTCAAACAGACCATCGCCCCACTGGAAGGTCGGGATCTCGAAAGGACAGGCCAGCATGCAGTAGCGACAACCGATGCAGCGATCGTCGCGATAGAGCACCGGGCCTTCGTCCGTCTTGTACAGGGCGCCCACCGGACACGCCGATACGCAGGCCGGGTGCAGGCAGTGCATGCAGGCGTGCCGGCCGAAGGCCCATGCCACCCCGTCACCGTCGTCGACCTCCCTGAACTCCATGACGAGCCAGGTGTCCTCCGAGACGCGCGGCGGGTTCTGGTAGCTGCCGGTGTTGTGGGTGACCTCCGCCGGCAGGTCGTTCCACTGCTTGCAGGCGACCTGACAGCCACGGCAGCCGGTGCACCTGAAGGCGTCAAACAGTATCGCCACCTTGGCCATATCACTTACCGTCCCTTGCCGAGGCAAACGTCAGGAGCATCCTGTCCCTAGGCCTTTCTCACATCCACCAGGAATGCCTTGTACTCGGGAATCATGGTGTTGCCATCGCCGACGTGGGCGGTCAGGTCGTTGGCGACGTCGCCGGTGGCCAGCCCCTGCCAGCCGAAGTGCCAGGGCATTCCCACCTCATGCACCTTCTTACCGTCGACGCGGAATGGCTTCCAGCGCTTGGTGACCAGTGCCACCATCTGAATCTGCCCCCGCGCAGAGCTGACGATGACCTGGTCGCCGTTGTTGATGCCCCTCTCCTGCGCCAGTTCTTCGCCGATCTCGACGAACATGTCAGGCTGGCACTCGGCCAGCCAGGGGAGAGTGCGAGACATGGCCCCGGCCTGCCAGTGCTCGCACACCCGATAGGTGGTGCAGATGATGGGAAATTCGTCCGATGTGCCCACCTTGTCGCCGATGTCCTTGTCGGCGTCGGTGTCCCACAGTTTGATCACCGGGTTGTTCTGCTGGCTGGAGATCGGGTTCTGCACCGGCGACTCCAGGGGCTCGTAGTGCTCGGGGAATGGGCCCTCCTTGAGCTTCGAGGGGGCGAACAGCCATCCCTTGCCGTCGCTCTTCATGATGAACGGGTCGGTGCCGGATTGGGCGCCGAGGCTGGTCTTGGCGGGGTCGGCCTCCGCGTCCGGCGCCTTAGTCGCCGAGAAGTCGGGCACATCGTAGCCCACCCACTTGCCGAGGATCGGATTGCCCTCGGCGTCCTTCTTCCCCGAATCGACGCTAGAATCCCACCAGATGACCTTCTTGTTCTCCGCCCAGGGCGTCCCGTCCGGCCTCGCCGAGGCGCGATTGTAGATGATGCGCCGGTTGGCCGGCCAGGTGAAGCCCCAGTAGGGGTAGAAGCCGTACCCGCCGGGGTCCTTCTGGCCACGTCGCTTCACCGCCGGCATGACGGCCCCGTTGCCGTCATCGGCTGGGAAGAAGTACCCAGCGAACAGCCAGTTGCCGCAGGCGATCGTCCCCGGATCGGCCGCGGAGGCGATGGTGCCGAAGCCGGGGATCAGTTCGCCCTTCGCCACCAGCACTTTACCGCTCGCATCCTTCACGTCCTCGACGGCATAGCCATTGATCTCGCGGGCCACAAGCTCCACATCCGGCTCATCCCCGTAGTCCCAGGCCAGGTCGAGGATCGGGCGATCCTTAGCATCGGTCGAATCCTTGTAGACCTCCTTGATGGCGCCGGCCAAGCGGTCGAGGATCCAGATGTCCTCCTTGGCATCGCCCGGCCCCGCTGCCACCTCGGGCCGCCACTGGTTCCGGCGACCGCTGGTGACGATGCTGCCCGCCTTCTCCAGGGCATCAACCGCCGGCAGCAGGAATACCTCAGTCTTGATGTCCTTGGGCTGGACATCGGGCCCTTTCCAGAACGAGGCCGTCTCGGTCTCGAACAGGTCCATGACCACCAGCCAGTCGAGGTTCTCCATCGCTTTGCGCTCGAAGCGGGCGTTGGGACCGCCCACCGCCGGGTTCTGGCCCATGCAGACCATGCCCTTGATCTCGTTCGCGTACATTGCCTCAAACAGGCTGATCCACGAATAGTTGCCGCTAATCTTGGGGACGTAGTCGTAGGCGTAGTCGTTGTCTTTCGTCGCCGCATCGCCGAACCAGGCCCTCATCAGGCTGGCGAAGAATTTCGGCCCGTTGGCCCAGTAGCTGGTCGTATCGTAGCGCTGCTTGGAGTAGGCGGCGAAGTCAACGTCCGTATCGCGCGGCGTGCCGAGGTACCCGGGAAGAAGGTCGAACAGGAGGGCCATGTCGGTGGAGCCCTGGACGTTGGACTCGCCCCGCAGGGCATTGACACCGCCACCCGGGATGCCGATGTTACCCAGGAGGAGTTGCAGCATGGCCATCGACCGCACATTCTGAGTGCCCACGGTGTGCTGCGTCTGGCCCATGGCGTACATGATGGTCCCCGACTTATCGACCGCGCCGGTGGCGCAGTAGAGCTCCGCCACCTCGAGGAACTTGTCTTTCGACGTGCCGCAGACCTGCTCGACCACTTCCGGCGTGAAGCGGGCATAGTGCTTCTTCAAGTGGGCGAAGACGCAGTTCGGGTCGTCGAGGCTTGTAGCCTGCTTGACGACGGACACTTCTTTCCCGGCCGTTATCTCCGCGCCGGTGACGGGGTCCGTCTCCGTGACTGTGACCGTCTGCTTCTCCGTCTGATATTGCCACGACGTCGTGTCGTACTCTCTCTTCTCGGCGTCATAGCCAGAGAAAAGGCCGTCGAGGTCGGCTGGGCCTTGGAAGTCCGGCTGGATCAGGGTTAGGGCGTTAGTGTAGTACTTGACGTACTCCTCGTTGTAGAGCTTGTTCTGCAGCGTGTAGTTGATCAGCCCACCCAGGAAGACGATGTCGGTGCCCGAGCGCAGGGGGACGTACAGATCGGCGGTGGCCGCTGTGCGAGTGAAGCGGGGGTCGACGACGATAAGCTTGGCCCCCTGCTTGTCCCGCGCCTCATTGACCCAGGCCATGGACGCTGGGTGATTCTCAGCAGGATTGGCACCAGGGACCAGGATACAGTCGGAGTTCTTGATGTCAGTCCAGTCATTGGTCATGGCACCGCGGCCATACGTGGGGCCGAGACCGGCCACCGTGGCCGAGTGTCATATGCGGGCCTGGTGCTCTAAATAGACCACCCCCAGAGCTCGCGCCAGCTTCGCGGCCAGGTAGCAATCCTCGCTGTTGTTGGCAGCGCCACCGATCCAGGCCAGGCCCTCAGCGCGATTGACGATCAGTTCCTTTCCGTCGGCCTTCACAGTAGTGGCGAAGGTGTCATCGCGCGTTTTCTTGATGCGCTTGGCGATCTCGGCCGTGGCCCAATCCCACGATTTCTCCTCCCACCGGTCCGAGCCTGGAGCGCGATACATCACCGTCTTCAGGCGCAGGGGGCTGTTAGAGAGCTGGGGCACGGCAATAGACTTGGGGTCGAGGGCGCCGCGGTTGACGATGTGGTCCGGGTCGCCCTCGGCGTTGGTGATATGTCCATTCTCATCGGTGGCGATGACCATGCCACAGCCGCAGGAGCAGTAGGGACAGATGGTCAGCGCCTCGCCAACCGGCTTGTGCAGATCAAAGTCGCCGATTCCCTTGGCAGCAGCCGAGCCGCTCGGCAAGAGAAGGCCGGCGTTGGTCGCGGCGCAGACTACGAGGAAATGTCTTCGGCTCAGTTTGGTCATAGAACCTGACCCCCTGGGCTGAAGCCCAAACACACGAGCGCCGGATGGTCACAGAAAGATGATTTTGTCACTTTGCACCACCCAGTTCACTAAGTCAACCATGGAGGCGCTCTCCACACCCTCGATCATTTCCTCCGCACGAAGGCCCCGCTCGGCCGAGCAGAACTTCTCTCGGCCCAAAATAGCCACAGGCCGAGATTCCTCTCGGCTGGCCTTCGCTGGCTCGTAGCCAGACACCGGGCATCCCGTATAATGTGTGAATTTTAGCACAAAGTCCATCCGAAACAATATCAGGCTAGTAACAGAATCGTTACAGTTGCCTGACCTTGCTGTGACCTGGGCCTCGGAAACCACCCCCTCCGGCGCCAGCCGCCGGCTGCGGCCAGTGCGCTTGCCAGCAGAGCACGTCTGCGCTAGCTTACAATACGGAAGCGTAACACGGCCGGACGGCGCGGGAAGGAGGCCCCTAATGAACGAGAGCGATCTTTGTCTCATGTCGGCCGCAGATCTCATTGCATCCTACCAGGCGAAGGCCCTCAGCCCGGTGGAAGTGACGGAAGCGGTCCTGGCCTGCATCGATAGGCTCAACCCTGTGCTCAATGCCTTCGTGCTCGTGGACAAGGAAGGAGCCCTGGCCTCGGCACGGGCCGCGGAGAAGGCCTACGCCTCAGGATCGGCCGGCCCCCTGGCCGGCGTTCCGGTATCCATCAAGGACCTGACCGAAACGCGCGGCATGCGCACGACGAAGGGGTCGGTGACGGGCAAGGACTGGGTTCCAGACTTCGATGCTGTCGTTGTGGAGCGGCTGCGCGATGCCGGCGCCTGCATCCTGGGCAAAACAAACACTCCTGAGTTTGGCATGACGTTCACCACAAATAACCGCTTGTTCGGCCCGGCACGTAATCCCTGGAACCTAGAACGCACCACCGGCGGCTCCAGCGGCGGTGCGGCGGCGGCAGTGGCCTCCGGCCTCGGCCCCATCGGCCACGGCAATGACGCCGGCGGCTCGATCCGCGTGCCAGCGAGCTTCTGCGGGGTGTTCGGCATCAAGCCCACCATGGGCCGCATCCCCAACGACACGGACAAGGTGGGAATGCAGGTCTTTGCTCACGAGGGCCCGCTCACGCGCACGGTAGGCGATGCTGCCCTCTTCCTCTCCGTGTGCTCCGGGCCCGACCCCCGTGACCCCTGGGCTATCGAGGAGGAGCCGCCGGACTTCCTGAGCACCCTGGACGAACCCCTTCGCGACCTGAGAATCGCCTGGAGCCCCACCTTCGGCGGCACACCCACCGATCCCTCGGTGCTCGCAGCCTGCCAGGATGCGGCGGAGTGGTTGGCGAAGCGAGTCGGCAAGGGCGGGCTGGCCCAGGCCACGCCAGACCTCAGCGGCTTCGGGGAGTCGTTTCTGCCTGTGTTCATGACGGACGACTACCTGTCGCACATCGAACTGGCGGGAGACCGGCTTGACGTTGTCTGCGGGCAGGTGCAGCAAGGCTTTGAAAGGGCGAAGCAGCTACCGGCAACGGAATATGCTCTGGCCCTCGGTAAGATCGCCCGCTTCCGCTACAACACCCGACGCTTCTTCGAGGAGTACGACCTGCTGCTGACGCCCGTAACCTCGGAGCCTGCTTTCAGGATCGATGACCCGGCGTGGGACATCGAGCACCAGATACCGGCGCTGGAGATGGCCAAGTTCATGTTCACACCCCCCTTCGACGTGTCGGGCAATCCCGCGGCCTCCGTGCCGGTCGGATTCACCCCCGACGGTTTGCCCATCGGCCTCCACATCGTGGGCCGTTGGGGCGAGGACGACACGGTGCTGCGCATCGCCCGTGCACTGGAGCGGGAGAGGCCCTGGGCGCAGCATCGGCCGCCCGAGCCTGCATAGATTGAACCGTGAGCGCCACCCTGATATCCTTGCAGGTACCAGAGTCTAGCTAGCAGAGGTTTAAGCCTGAGGCGGTGGCACTATGGCACAAGCGTTGATGACAAGGCAAGCGGATGTCGTCGTGGTCGGCTCCGGCCCCGGCGGTGCTACGGTTGCCCGTCAGCTAGCCAGGGCGGGCGAGAAGGTTGTTCTGCTCGAGATGGGCCGAGACTACAGGAATGAGTTCTACTACGGCACTCACCTTGGAGCGCTGATCTACGACGACAACCGCGGTCTGCTGTTCACCGAGGAAGGGCTGAACATCATCAGACCTATTATGACCGGCGGAGCCACAAACCTGTTCACCGGCTCTGCCACCAGACCACCGGCGTGGCTGAAGGAAAGATACAAAGTCGACATCGATGACTACGTTGAAGAGACCATAAAGGAACTCGATATCCGGCCACTTCCCGATGAGCTCCTCGGCGAAGCCTCCAAGCGCATCATGGAAGCAGCAATCTCCCTCGGCTACAAGTGGGAACCGCTCATGAAGTTCATCACGCCTGCCAGGGCTGCCAGGTTCGACTGCGGTGCCAAGTGCATGCTCGGTTGCAGATGCGGGGCAAAGTGGACAGCCAACGAGTACGTCGACGATGCCGTCGCCGCCGGCTGCGAATTGATCACCGAAGCCAAGGTGGACAGTCTCATCATTGAAGACAAGCAAGCTGTCGGGGTTAGAGGCAAGATCAGGAAAAGGACCCCCTTCGAAATAAGAGCAGACGTTGTTGTTATGGCCGCCGGTGGCATCGGTACGCCCCTGATCATGCAAAACTCTGGGTTCTTCGACGCCGGCAACGGCCTGGCAGTGGACACCACGACAATGGTCTACGGCGTGTCGAAATACAAAGGAAACGCATCCGAGCCGCCGATGACCGTCGCCTACACCGACGATGAAAACGGCTACATGCTGAGCGTCTTGATCGATCCCTGGCTGTCCTATCCCCTCATCATGTTTGCAAAGGGCATCCGCTACCCCTTCACCTGGCTCAACTACACCAGAACCATGGCGATCATGATCAAGGTAAAGGACGAGGTCTCCGGCGGCATTACCGTCGATGGGAAGATCAGCAAGCCAACTACTGCCCAGGATCGATACAGACTAAACCACGCCTCGATTGTCTCCCGCGAGATCCTGATCAAGGCGGGCTGCGACCCGGACTCTATCTTCGTGGGCCCGCTTCGGGGAACCCACCCATGCGCAACCGTCAGAATTGGTGAGATGCTTGATACAAACCTCCACGCCGAAGTCAAGAACCTCTACGTCTGCGACGCCAGCAGCTTCCCGGAGGCGCTGGATAGGCCGCCCGTCCTTACCATCATCGCTCTGGCCAAGAGATTGAGCGACCACCTGCTGAAAACCGTTTTCCGCAGGAAGGCTTCACGGCGGGTGCCGGCAGCGCCGGCGGAGGGCTAGGCAAAGACCATCAGTCGGGCCCCTTCTCCTGGCGCTCCTGATGGTACCTGACGAAGGCCCCCATGGCCCTCGCTGCTCTCTCGATGTTCGGGTAGACAGGTAGACCAGCGCTCGCCAGCTTCTGGTGCGCTTCCATCACTGCTCGCCACCGCCGCTCCTCCGGCGAGTCGGCGGGCCCCAGGACTACGGCCATAGGCTTGGATGTCTGGCCACCTATCTGAATGAACCTTTCCACCACGTGCTGAAGAAGTTGGGGGCCGATGGGAAGCTCCAGTATCCAGTCCTCCCCCACGTTCCCGATGAGAAGATCGAACTCCGGCCTTCCCGCCATCATCTCCAGGATGTCCATCCCGGAGACGGCGGTTCCGGCCAGAATCGACTGATCGGCGGGATTGATCACCCAGTCCCAGATCTCCGGCGCCCGCTGGCGCAGCTCCTCACGCATCTCCTCCGACAAAGGAGGCACGCCCAGGCCCGCCTCTTCGCAGAGGTCGGCGGATTGGACCATGCGGCCTCCCCCTCCTCCCACTACTCCCACCGCCAGGCCAGTGGCCGCTGGCAGGAACACAAAGGCCAGCAGCATGTCGATCAGGTCCTCCAGGGTGCTGACCTCCAGCGCCCCTGCCTGACGCACCGCCGCGCTCCAGACCTGCTGCGCTCCAGCCAGCGCGGCCGTGTGGGAGGCAGCGGCCTGCGTCCCCGCCGCCGTCCGCCCTCCCTTGATAGTGATGACCGGCTTCCTGGCAGCCGCCCTCTTCAAGGCAGCCAGGAAGCGACGGCCATCGCTGACCCCCTCCACGTAGGCGATAATAATCCGCGTCTCCTCGTCCTGGGCGAAGTAGTCCAGGAAGTCCACCTCGTTCAGGTCGAGCCCGTTGCCGTAGCTTATGACCTTGCTAAAGCGCAGCCCCCGCAGCGAGCCGTGGTAGCAGAACTCCACTGCGTTGCCCCCGCTCTGGGACAGAAAGCCAATAGGCCCCGCCTCTTTGGCCAGCTCCGGCCTGAACGATATCCCCTCCTTGGGGTGGTAGAGGCCCATGCAGTTCGGCCCGATGATGCGAACGCCCGCTCGCTGCGCCCGCCGCTTCAGCTCCTCCTCCAGCAGGGCCGCCTCCTGACGGCCGGTCTCGCCGAAGCGGGCGGTGAAGAAGTGGATGGCCTTCACCCCCTTGCGCGCGCAATCATCGACCAGCTTCAGCACCCCCGCGGCCGGTATGCAGGAGATGACGTAGTCCACCGGCCCCGGCACCTCCAGCAGGCTGGGGTAGACCTTCAGGCCCAGCACTTCATCGAGGTTGGGGTTGATGGGATAGACGGGACCGCGATAGCCGAACTCCAGCAGGCAGCGCACGTACTCGTGGCCCTGGCTGATCGCGTTGGCCGAGGCCCCTGCTACGGCGATGGAGCACGGATGGAAGATGGCTTCCAGCTCGGCAAAGGCCTCTGACTCGTCGCCTCTCATCTCCCCCTCAGCAGTCGTCGTGGCAACCTACAGCCGAGTGTATTGCAAGCCAGGCCGTGCTTCAATGGCGAGCGGGGTTGAAGAATGTCCACGCCACCCTTAAGCTTCTGCACGGGTCTGGAGTCCAGATCGAGGCCCAATGTGCTACCATTGCAGACAGGCTGAGAAGGGAGGTTGCCGCAGATGAAGGTCAAATGGTTGGGACACGCTTGCTTTCTCCTCACCTCCGACAGTGGGCTCAGGATCATAACCGACCCCTATACCCCCGGTGCCTTCGGATTGGACTACGCACCCCCCGCGGAGACAGCCGACATCGTCACAGTGAGCCACGACCACGCCGACCACAATAACGTCGCCGCTGTGAAAGGCAATCCTCAGGTCGTGCAGGGGGTCGGCAGCCACCAGGCCAAGGGCATCCAGTTCAAAGGCATCGCCACCGCCCACGACCAGTCGTCCGGGAAAGAGCGAGGACCGAATACGATTCTCTGTTTCCCCCTCGACGGGATCAACGTGTGCCACTTGGGCGACCTGGGCCACGACCTCTCGGACCAGACAGCGGCCGACATCGGCGATGTGGATGTGCTGCTGATCCCGGTAGGCGGCAACTTCACTATTGACGCCGCCGGCGCCGACCGAACCTGCCAGAAGCTCGCGCCGAAGGTGGTCATCCCCATGCACTTCAAGAACGCCAGGTGCCCGAGCTTCCCCGTCGCTGGAGTGGAGGACTTCACCCGAGGGCGCCAGCAGGTGAAGATCCTCGCCGACAGCGAGGTAGAGATCAAGAAGGAGCAGCTCCCCACCGCCACGGACACGATAGTCCTGAAGCCAGCGCTCTAGGCGAGGATCTTGGTCGCCTCGGCCAGGTTCATGCGGTTGCTGTGCCAGATAGAGGGTACGGTCGACACCAGCGCAGCCACGATAATGACGGCGACGATCATCATATAGGTCATCGGGTACATGTGGAACCACATCGTGAAGAACTCGGAACTCCAGGTGTGGATCAGGTAGGACGCCGCGACCGTCCCCAGAGCGAGCCCAGGCAGGATGGCCAGAAGGCTGAATATCAGCCCTTCCGCCACTAGCATGAGGCCAACCGACGCTCTGCCCGCTCCCAGCGTGCGCATGGTTGCTGTCTCCCGCTCCCGCTCCAGTACATTGACCGTCATCGTGTTGAACACGATGGCGGCCGCCATTACCATGCAGAACGCCACGATGACGCCAGTCATCACGTTGTAGAGCGCCATCATCTCTCTCCAGTCGTCCCGAATCTCCTCCTTGATCTGCACCCCCTGAATGCCCGACATCTGATACAGGGCTGCCTGCACTTCCTCGCTGTCCGAGCGAGAAGCGGTTTCCAACCAGACGGCATTGAAGCCGCCGGGCAGCCCCAGGTCGTCCTTGGTCGCCAGGGACAAGTAGGCCAGCCCGCCGGTGAACTCCTTGCTGACGCCGCTCACCGCCACCAATGCGCTCCCCGCCTCTGTTGTTACGCCGACCCTATCGCCGACACCAACGTCCAGTTTGTCGGCGACGCCCTTGGTCAGGATGATTCCTCCCCCGCCCAGGGCCTCGCCCGCCGCCTTCCCTCCGCCGAGGTCGAATCCGTGCAGCCGCGTGTCCTCCTGCACCGCCAGCAACTCAACGTTCGTCCGCTTCGAATCCACCCGCATCTCCGCCGGCGTCAGGTAGACGCGCTCGGCCCGGCGGACGCCTTCCAGATCGTTGATCTCGGCCAACGTCTGGTCATCCTGGGGGCTCCAGAAGGTCGCCGCCACGTCCCACCTGTCCGTCTTCTCGAACTGGTAGTCCATGATGAAGTCCATGCTGTCGAAGGAGGAGAGCCCCACGACCAGCAACACCGCCGCCAGGGCTATCGCCCCCACCGTATACAGGCTGCGCACCGGGCTGCGCCAGATATTGCGTACCGTTAGCCTTGCCAGCAGCGGCGGCCGTCGTCCCAGACCGAATACCCGCTCGATGAAGGGCACCGATCCCTTGGCCAGGGCCACCTCCGGCGACGGACGCATCGCCGGCGCGGGCAGCATCCGGCTGGCCGCCCAGGCCGGCGCCGCCGCGGCCACCAACGCCACCCCCAGGCTCACGATCACGCTGATCACGATGGGCATAAGCTGAAACTCATGGGCGATGAGAGGGATGGCGAGCGCATCGGCGTACAGCCCTGTGAGAAGATAGCCCAGCCCGTACCCCACCGCGACGCCAACGCTCCCGCCCACCACCCCAATGACGACGGCGAACAGAAGATAGTGCACGACAATAGAACCTCTGCCGTACCCAATGCCCCTGAACAGCCCGATGAGCGTTCTCTGCGCCCGCACCAGGCGGCTCATGGCGATGTAGATGGCGAAGGCTGCGATGATCAGCACCAGGGCGGGGAGCAGGATAGCGAAATCGCGGCCGCCCTCAAGGTCGAGCTCGGTGGCAGCCTTGCTCGGCTGGTCCTCCTGCCGCACCGTCTGCTGCACGCCGTACGGCTCTAGCAGTCCGCCCACGGCGGCGATCGTCTCTTCGCGCTGACCCTGGCTCTCCACCAGCACGTTGACCTCGTTGACCTGCCCTTGCATCCCGAACAGTTCCTGCAGGTAGGCGTTCGGCACGAAGAAGACGCCGAAGCGCCGCGGGCTGGGCAGCAGGTCCTGCTTGCTCTCCGCCATCAGCAGGTATTCGGGACTGGAGACCGTCCCGACGATGGTCAGCGGCCGCAGGCCCTGAGGCGTATACACCTGAAGGGTGTCGCCGCTCTCGTACCCGTGGAAATCGGCGAACTTGTCCAGCGGCAGGACGACATCCCTCTCGCCTGTCTCGAAGTAGCGACCGGACTCGACGATGACATCGTTGACTGCCGGCCGGCGGTCCGCCGGAACGCCGATGAGCCGCGCCTGGACGAGCCGATTCTCGTCCAGCCGCAGGCCCGTATCCACCACCACCCGCCCTTCCACCGCCTCCACGTTCGGCAGTTGCCGCGCCTCTTCCACCGCCGACTCTGGCGCCTGTGTGACCTCCACGGTGAAGTCGGCGAAGCGCGTCTCCTCGTAGGTGCGATCGTACGAGCGCTCGGCGTTGTTGAAGGCCACCGTCATCGATACGAAAATGGCAATGCCCAGCACGATGATGATGGCGAGCGCCCCGAATTGGAAGCGTCGGGCCATTATGTCCCGAATCACCAGCAGGTGGATCTTGCGGTTCATCGTCGTCGGTTGCCTATGCCGCCCCTCTTTCTACCATTCGATCTGAGACGCCGGCAGCGGGCTGGCATTGCCCTCGTCCGACTGGACCCGCCCGTCGCGCAGGCGGACGGCCCGCGTGCCCACGGCGGCGATGGCGGTGTTGTGGGTGACCAGAATGCAGGTCTTGCCCTGCTCGCTGGTCAGCATCTGGAGGAGGCCCAGGATCTGCCGGCCGGTGCGAAAGTCCAGGTTCCCCGTCGGCTCGTCACAAAGCAGGATGTCCGGGTCTTTGGCCATCGCCCGCGCGATGGCCACCCGCTGCTGCTCCCCGCCCGAGAGCCCGCTGGGGAAGTGGTCGGCCCTCTCCTCCAGGCCCACCAGCTTCAGCAGCTCCCGCGCCCGCTCCTCCGTCTGACGCGAGTCGTGCGAGACCAGGTCGGCGGCGAATTCTACGTTCTCACGAGCGGTGAGGGTAGGGATCAGGTTGAAGAACTGGAACACGAAGCCGATGTGGTCGCGCCGAAACCGCCCCAGATCGCCGTCCGAAAGGCTGGTGATGTCCGTGCCGCCGTAGCGGATTGTGCCGGCCGTCGGGCGGTCCAGGCCGCCCACCACGTTGAGAAGGGTCGTCTTGCCGGACCCGCTGGGGCCGAGCACAACCACCAGCTCGCCGCTTTGGAAGACAAGACTCACGCCGTCTAGGGCGCGAACCTGCACCTGCCCGATCTCATAGATCTTGCTCACGTCGCGCATGTCCAGCAGGCGGGCCTCTGCTGCCCCCGCTGTTTCCTTCTCCTCAGCGGCCTGCATCTTCTCACTCATTGGCAACCCTCCCCACAAGCAAAGGCTACCCTGCGAGCAGGCCTTGCTGCAACAGGCGATCGGGAAGAGGGGTGCCGTGGTCAACGTGGGGCACTTATGGCGCCGCATACTAGTGGCAGACACCACGGTTCGCAAGGAAAGAACGCGCTGCTGCCGCTACGGCCAGCCCAGGCGCAACCGCCAGGAGCTGTCTCGGGCCATCACTGACCGGGGCAGTTCACAGTCCCTAAGTTCACTGTCTACGCGTGCTGAAGAGGGGTCGAGAAGAGGTCGAAGAAAGGCGTTCAGGAGGCCACCGCGACTTCGCCCTTCTGGGGGCCGCCCTCGCCGGAGGTCTCTGGCATACCTAGGCCACGCCGGTTCATCTCGGCCAGCTTCGCCTCGATCTCGATGACCTCCTGGAGGTTAGCCCTCTGTCGCTCCACGAGCTCAAGCTTGGCTTGGAGATACTCGCGCTGCGCCACAAGACTGGCGATTTCGCTGTCCAGTCCCTTCAGATAGTCTTGCAGCACATCCGACGACCGCTGTGGGCGCCGTTTGCCGCTCTCCTGCACCGTGGGCTGGCTTTGCATGGCTGCCCTCCCTTCCCCGCATGTCCTGCCGCACGTTGTTGTCGGCATGGCTAGCGGGCCTTAGGCCTTGATCCTACTCGCAGGCGCAAGGGTTGGCAAGAGAGGGCTCCCCGGCCTTCGAAGCGGCCGTCACAAGTGCTTCTCAGCCGTTACGATCTATCGGGCGGGGCTGACGGCGAACAGCGCTTTCGCCGAACGGGTGTCCAGAAAGCCGTGCGAATCGGGTGCGGACGACTCCACCGCTTCCACATCCCCCTGGAAGTCCTCCACCCGAGTGACCCAAACCTGGTACATACCTGACGAGTCCGGGCTCTCACCGAAGGGGCACAGCTGGACGGTGGCACCGCCGCTGGCGCTGTCGACGCCAGCAGCGTGGTTCCCCTGCCCCGATGCGCCCTCGATGGCACCATCGACCACCCGAAACTGACGGAACCTCACCTCATCGCTGGAAAGCAGCGTTTCGCCGGAGACATCGGTCACCTGGAAGAAGTAGTCGCCGTCGGGCAGGCCTGGCGGGCTATCCTGCCCCCTCGCCACCAGGTAGGCATCGCACTCGTCCTCGAATATGACCGCCGCCGCTGCCTGGCCGTCGTGAAGCGCTACCGAAACACTGCCCGCGATGGCGGCATATGGCAGGACTCCCTCCTCCTCGGCCGCCGGGCCCTCACCGAGGCCGCCAATAGTGAAGGCCAGCGTCAGCCCGACCGCCGCAGCCATGGCCGCGACCGCCGCAATGGCCCCGACGACCCACGGCCACCGCTGCCAGCGGGCCCTCTCGGGTACCGGCGGCTCCCAGGACCAGCTCCAGTCCCGTTCCAGCCCGCTCCTGCGGCCTACCGGAATACGCTGCTTATTCCGAAACCACGGCATATCAATAAGACCCTACTCTATAGACGCTTGAAAGCCGCCGTTAGCTACTGGCCTCCTGCTGGCTACCTCTTGCCAGCCGCCAGCACTTGTGATAAACAACGAGCGTCGGCCTCTACACGAAAGGAGCTACGCCATGTTTCAGACAAGGATCACCGAGCTCTTCGATATCAAGTATCCCATTATCTGCGGTGGCATGTACTGGATCGGCCGCGCCGAGCTGGTAGCAGCCATGGCCAATGCCGGTGGCCTCGGCTTCCTGGTGGGGGCCACCTTCGAGAACGTCGACGACCTGCGCGCCGAGATCCGCAAGGCCCGCGACCTGACCGACGGCCCCATCGGGCTCAACATCAACCTGTTCCCCGCCCTCCGCCCCCAGCCCATCGAGGCCTGGGTGGAGATCGCCTGCGAGGAGAAGATACCGGTGGTCGAGACCTCCGGTCGCAGCCCGGAGGCGATCGTGGCGCCGTTGCATGCCGGTGGCGTCAAGATAATGCACAAGGTGGCAGGCGTCCGCTACGCTCGCACCGTCGAACGGGTCGGCTGCGACGCCGTGTGCGTCGTGGGACACGAGTGCGGCGGTCACCCCGGCATGGACGAGGTGACCACGCTGGTCATGGTCCCCGCGACCGTCGACGCGGTGAGCATACCGGTGGTGGCCGGCGGCGGCTTCGCCGACGGTCGCGGCCTGGTGGCCGCCCTGGCCCTCGGCGCCGACGCCGTTCTCATGGGCACGCGCTTCATGGCCACCAAGGAGTGCCGCGGCCACCCCGCCTGGAAGGAATGGCTGGTCAACGCCGCGGAGACAGACACCGCCTACCTCATGAAGTCGATCAAGAACCCATCGCGCGTGGTCAAGAACGCCGTCTCGGCCAAGGTAGCGGAGATGGAGGCCCAGGGAGCCACCCTGGAGGAGTTGATACCCATCATAGCCGGACAGGGGGGCGCCGTCTTCGACGACGGCAAGATCGATTCTCAACTGGCCAGCGCCGGCCAGGCGATCGGCCTCATCCACGACGTCCCGACAGTGAAGGAACTCGTCGACCGAATCGTCAACGAAGCGGTCCAGATCCGCGAGCGCCTGAACGCCGCCATCGCCAGCGCCTAGCTCGCCAACCCCCGAGCGACTGACGACGACCAGTGCCTTCCCCTGCATCCACCGAGGCTACTTCACCTGGACCCCGGCCAGCTTCTCCAGGGCCTTCACCAGGCTCTGGATGCCCTCGCCGCCCAGGCCATCGGCCTCCACGCCAGCGAATAGCTGGTGCACCAGGCTCGTGCCCGGCAGGGGCAGCGAGCGCTTGTCCGCCTCCTCCAGAGCCAGACGCAGGTCCTTCTGCTGGTGGGCCACCTTGAAGCCGGGCTCAAAATCGCGCTCCACGACCTTGGGGGCCAGGTTCTGGATGGCCCAGGAGGTGCAAGCACCGCCGCTCACGGCCTCGATCATCGTCCTGGGGTCCACCCCCGCCTTGACGGCGAAGACAAGCGCCTCGCACATGGCCAGGTTGTTCAGGCCACCGACGATCTGGTTGCAGAGCTTCACCGTCTGGCCGGCGCCGCTGGGCCCGCAGTAGGTGATGGTACGACCCATCGCCTCCAGGATGGGCCGACAGCGGGCGAGCGTGGCCTCCGGCCCTCCCACCATGATCGAGAGCGTGCCCGCGATGGCGCCCTTGTCACCGCCGCTGACCGGCGCATCCAGCATCTCGATGCCAGCTTCGGTCAATCGGCCGGCGATGCGGCGGGTGGCCGCCGGCGAGATGGTAGACATGTCGATCACCACCAGCCCCGGTCGCCCCGCCTCGATGATACCGCCGGGGCCGAGGGCGACCTGCTCCACATCCGGGGAGTCGGGCACCATGGTTATGACGACATCGGAGCGCTCAGCCACCTCCCGCGGGCAGGAGGCCTCGGCCGCCCCCTCCCCCACCAGCTCGTCGATGCCCGGTCGGCTGCGATTCCACACAGTGAGGGGATAGCCGGCCTTCAGGAGATTGCGGGACATGGGCCGGCCCATGATACCCAGGCCGATGAAACCGACGCGATCTGTCATGGCTTCCTCCTGCGCACGCCAAGTCCGGGGGCCGCGGCCAACGCCGCCCCTAGTGCATCACTATTCCGCCGTCGATGTTGATTGCCTGGCCGGTCATGTAGTCCGACTGGCTCGAAGCCAGGAAGGCCACCAGGTTGGCGACATCGTCGGGCTGCTCCAGTCTGCCCAGCGGGATTTCCTCAATCTTCTCACTGCTGACTTGATCGTAGGGTACGCCGCGAAACTTGGCCTCCAACTCCCATCCCCACCGCTCAAGATCGGTGTCCACCACGCCAGGGCAGACGGCGTTGACCTGGATGCCAGCGGCGGCCAGCTCGAGCGCCAGAACCCTGGTGAAGGCCACAACGCCTGCCTTGGCCGCGCAGTAGGCGGCCAGAGCGGGACGACGCCCCTTGGCGAGAATGGAGGCGATGTTGATGATCTTCCCCCCTTCCCGCCGGGCGATCATCGTTCGCGCCACCCGCTGCGAGCAGAGGAAGGTCCCTGTGGCGTTGATGGCCAGGGTCTTGTTCCAGGCCGCCTCCTCCAGCCACAGCACGGCCATCGGGCCCACGACACCACCGGCATTGTTCACCAGAATGTCGATGCGCCCGAAGGCGTCCATGGTCTGGGCCACCATCTCGTCCACCTGCTGGCTGTCCGTCACGTCCACCTTGAGCGGCAGCCCGCGCACGCCCAGGGCGCTAACCTCATCGGCTGTGCTCTTCAGGCCCTCCCACTGGCCCAGGCCGTAGTCGGGAAACTCCTCGAACTCGCGGCAGATGTCGGCCACCGCCACGTCGGCCGCTTCCCGGGCCAGCCTGAGCGCTATGGCCCGACCGATGCCCAGCTTGCGACCGGCCCCCGTAACGATAGCTACCTTTCCCTTGAGGTCATACATCTTGGCACCCCCATCACACTCGAAGAAGCGTCGGTGTCGCTGCGACTATAGGAAGGAACCGGCCACCAGTCAAGCGCCTTGGTTGACAGTCCCCCCTGCCTGATACATGATTTCACCGTGCCGAGGGTCTCGCCGGGACAGGCCACCGTCGTTGAGCGAGCCCCGGACAAGTGCCGCGAATCAGACAGCCCCAGCCACCGGACCGCGCATCCCAAACGTGCTCGGAAAGGGGCATAGTGAACGTTAGCACCATCTACGAGAAGAAGTGCTGTAGCTTGCCCACAGGCAGGAACGAGGAGAGAAAATGAGAGCAGAGGTTTTCGCACTTGCCGCATCGACCATCGCCGCCTGGGGCCTGTTCGGCCTCTTCGGCAAGCTGGCCGTGGAGCGGATCGACCAGCAGGTCATTATTTGGGGCAGCCTCGTGGTCTGCCCGATTGTGTTCCTGGTCTATATGGTAGCCAGCGGCCAGCTCGTGCCTATCAATCTGCATGCCTCCGGCATCACCTTCGGGCTTCTCGCCGGGCTGGGGGGATGCGTCGGCACGATCCTGTTCTACCAGCTGCTTGCCCGCGAGCCAGCGTCCCTGGTGGTGCCGATGACCTCCCTCTACCCTGCCCTCACTGTCGTCCTCGCCGCCGCCTTCCTCCACGAGGAACTGGCCGCTACACGCATCGTTGGCATCATCTTCGCCCTGACGGCGGTGTTCCTGCTCAGCCGGTAGCGGTGCCGACGCGGGCGACGAGAGGCCCTATCTGGCCAAAATGGTATATAATTCAGGTCGGCGAAGGAGAGGCTAGTCAATGGCAACCAAATGGTGGGGCTGGGGGGACGAGCGGCGCACCTTCCTCCTGCCAGATCCACAGCAGTTCTGGGCGCACGTCAGCGGTTGGCTGGGCGAGCTTGGCGTCGGCCAGCGCATCGAGTCCCTCGCCGAGGTCGTCTTGCCCCCGTCTCGCCTGGAAGCGAAGGCCCTAGACGCCCTGCGCGCGGCCACAGACGCCGAGTCCCTCACCACCGGCAGCGCTGACAGGATCGTCCACAGCCTGGGCAAAAGTTATTGCGACCTGGTGCGCATCCGTCGCGGGGAGATCCCTCACGCCACCGATGCCGTCATCTATCCGGAGACAGAGGATCAGGTGGCAGCGCTACTGGGCGCGGCCGCCGAGCAAGGGATCGCCGTGATCCCCTTCGGCGGCGGCACCTCGGTGCTCGGAGGCGTCGAACCGCTTGGAGCCAAGCCAACCATTACTCTCGACCTGACGCGGATGAACCGTCTGCTGCGGCTGGACCCGCTGTCCGCGACCGCCACCCTCGAGGCCGGTGTTCTCGGCCCCTCCCTCGAGCAACAGCTCAACGCCAAGGGCTTCACCCTCGGCCACTTCCCCCAATCCTTCGAGTACTCCAGCCTTGGCGGCTGGATCGCCACCCGCTCGGCAGGCCAGAACTCCACCCTCTACGGCAAGATCGAGCACAGAGTCGAAAGCCTGCGCATGGCCTTCCCCGGCGGCACGATTGCCACCCCGGCCGTCCCCGCCGCCGCCGCCGGCCCCGATCTCAACCAGATAATTGCCGGCTCGGAGGGCATACTGGGGGTGATCACCCAGGCAACCGTTCGCCTCGCCCCCCTGCCCAGGCGTTGCGACTACCGCGGCTACCTCTTCCCCGCCTTCCAGCCAGGCGTGGAAGCTGCTCGCGAAGTCATGCAGTCGGGCCTGAGGCCAGCGGTCCTGCGCCTCTCGGACGAGGCCGAGACCGAGGTCACCCTGGCCATGAGAGCCCCGCCTCACGGACTGATGGCGGCCGCCGAGGGGCTGTACCTCGCCCTGCGCAGGATCAGGCTCGAGGGCGCTGCTTTGATGATCGTGGGCTTCGATGGGGAGGAGGACCAGGTGCGCTCCGACTGGCGCCGCGCCCAGCGCATCCTCCGCCGCCACCAGGGGTCGTCCCTGGGGCACCGCCCGGGGCGAGCCTGGGAGCGCTCCCGCTTCGAGCTCCCCTACCTGAGAGACCTCCTCCTCGATCACACTATCATGGTGGACACCGTGGAGACGGCCGCCACCTGGGACCGCTACCTGCCCCTCTATCACTCCGTCCGCGATGCGCTGGCCAAGGCCATGGACGGCCGCGGACTGGTGATGACTCATCTCTCGCACGCCTACAGCGATGGCGCCTCCCTTTACTGCACGTTCCTCGCCCGCCAGGCGGAGGGCCGCGAGCTGGAGCAGTGGCAACAGGCCAAGATCGCTGTCACCGACGCCATCATCCGCGCCGGTGGAGCCCTCAGTCACCACCACGGGATCGGCAGCGACCACCGGCCCTGGATGTCCCAATACGTGGGGGCGGCCGGCGTTCGGACACTCGCCGCCCTTAAGCAGACCTTCGATCCCCAGGGCATCATGAACCCGGGCAAGCTGACGGCGGCGGACGAGGACACGAGCGATGTTGATGTTTAGGAAGGCAAGGCCCACCGGCGCATTCTCTTATCGCACCCGCGCCAGCTATCTCGATCGCCTCCAGCGGGAGACCTTCGACCTGGTTATCATCGGCGGCGGCATCACCGGCGCCGGCATCGCCCGCGACGCCGCCATGCGCGGCCTATCGGTGGCCCTCCTGGAGAAGGGTGACTTCGCCGCAGGCACCAGCAGCAGGTCCTCCAAGATGATCCACGGCGGCCTCCGCTACCTCAAGTATCTCCAGATCCGTCTGGTCAAGGAGTCCCTGCGAGAGCGCGAGGTGCTCTTGAAGATCGCTCCTCACCTGGTTCACCCCTTCCCCTACATCCTGCCGGTCTACGAGGGCGGCCCCGCCAGCCGCCTGCAACTAAAGGTGGGCCTGGTGGCCTACGACCTCCTGGCCGGCTCCCGCCGTGTCGAACATCACACCATGCTCTCTGCCGACGAGCTCCTGAGGATGGAGCCCGCCCTCCGCCCGGACGGACTGCGAGGCGGCGTTCGCTACTTCGACTGCCTGGTGGACGACGCCCGCCTCACCCTGGCCACCATTCGCTCCGCGGCCCGTCACGGTGCCGCCGTGCTCAGCTACGCCGAGGTCACCGAACTCGGGCGAGACGAGGACCGGGTGACCGGCGTCCGCTTCCATGACCGCCTGGACGGTCGCACTGGCGCCGTTCGGGCTCGGGTCGTGGTCAACGCCACCGGCCCTTGGACAGACGATCTGCGGGCCAAGGGCGGGGCGTCCCCCATGCTCCGCCCAACGAAGGGGATTCATCTCACGCTCCCTCGCTCCAGCCTCCCCCTATCCGCCATCATCGCCTTCCCCGCCCTCGATGATCGCCTCATCTTCGCTGTCCCCCTGGGAGACTGCACCTACGTAGGAACGACCGATACAGACTACACCGCCAGCCCCGATCAGGCGAAAGCCGACGCTGCCGACGTGGAGTACCTTCTGGGCTCGGTCAACGCCACCTTTCAGGGAACGCACCTGTCACCATCAGACGTGATCTCCACCTGGGCAGGGGTGCGCCCTCTGGTGTTCGAGGAGGGTGCTCCCTCGGACGTGCCCAGGGACTACGAGATCCAGATCGAGCCCGCAGGGCTGGCCTCCATCGCCGGTGGCAAGCTCACCACCTACCGGGCCATGGCCGAGGAGCTACTGGACCACGTCCTGGCGCAGGAAGGAAAGCGCTTCAACTGGTCGGCGGCGCCCTGCCGCACGGCCGAGAGTCCCCTTCCCGGTGGCCACCTAGACGGATTCGCACGCTTCGGCGAAGCGACGGCCTCCGCCCTCGAGGAAAGCTGGGGGCTCTCCCGCCTGGCTGCCGAGCGGCTGGTGCGCACATATGGCACAGAGTACGTGAAGGTCCTGGGATACGCCCTGCCGGACCGGCGGCTCCTCCGCCCCCTGGTGCCCGGTGGCTCCGTGCTGGGAGTGGAGGCCATCTACGCCGCCGCCGAGGAGATGGCCCTCACCCTGGAGGATTTCATGGCCCGTCGCACAGACCTGATGCTCTTCGATCACAACCACGGCCTGTATGCAGCGGACGACGCGGCGCGCCTCATGGCTACGGTCCTGGGCTGGGATCGGCGGGAGCGGCGGCGCCAGGTGCAACGCTACCGGGAGGCGGTGGCCGCCATGACCGCCTTCGCCGCCGACGAGGAACCAGCCACTGCCAAAGAGCTGCCCTGATGCCAGACCTTATCCTCATCGTCAACCCCCACTCCGCCAACGGCTCCACCGGCCGCCGCTGGCCAGCCATCGAGGACAAGCTGCGCTCGCTGCTCCCCCCGTTCGATGTCGCCTTCACCGAGCGCGTGGGCCACGCCACCGCCATCGCCCGCGAGGCCGCCGGTCGATACGGCTGCGTCGCCCTCGTGGGCGGCGACGGCACCGTCAACGAGGTCGCCAACGGCCTCATCGCCGACGATCGCCCCCTGCGCTCCGACCTGGCCCTGGGGGTCATCTGCCGCGGCACCGGATCGGACTTCATCCGCACCCTGGGCATCCCCCGCGATCTGGAAGGAGCCGCCGAGCGCCTGGCCATGGGCCAGATGCGGGAGATCGACGTGGGCAAGATCCGCTTTCGCAGCCCGGACGGAAGCGAGGCCGTTCGCTACTTCCTCAACGAGGCCGATATCGGCATGGGAGCCGTAGTCTGCGACCGAGTCAATCGCAGCTCCAAGAGGCTGGGCGGACGCCTCTCCTTCCTGCGGGCCATCCTGATCACCACGCTGACCTACCGCGGTCACCTGGTGACCCTCTCCCTCGACGGCGCTCCCGCCCAGCAAATGCTTCTGGGCAATGCCTGGTTCGCCAACGGCCAGTACTCCGGCGGCGGCATCCGCATGGCACCCCGCGCTCGTCTGGACGACGGCCTTCTGGATGTGGTGTGCATGGGCGACATGAGCCGGCTGCAAAAGGTTTTTTCCTTTCGCAAGCTGCGCAGCGGCGCCTTCGTCGACCTGCCCCAGGTCACCTACCGCACCGCCCGCCGGATCGAGGCCGAGTCCGCGGCGACAGTGGGCATCTCCACCGAGGGCGAGGTCATCGGCACCCTGCCCGCCACCTTCGAGCTCATCGGCGAGCGCCTCAAGGTCATCGCCTAGGCCACGCCCCACCACCTCCTGGCGTAGCAAGCGCGTGCGGTGAGAGCGACCACTGCCGCAGCCGCCAGTGCGGCCAGGGCGGGGTAATTGTGGCCCGTCGAATCAGATATGTCGGGGAATTCCGCTAGTCCGCCAACAGGTACGTCATGTTATAATTCCCGTATTCCGAGCGGCAGGCGGGGCTGCTGTCCTGCGATGCGGAGCCAGGCACGGGGTCGAGGAGGAGAGAACCATGGACAACAGGAAGGAACTCACGCGGTTCGCCATCGACTTCGTGATGAGCCAGGGTGCCTCTGTCGCGGGAATCGCGACTACCGACACGCTGGCCGGCGGCCCCCCGTCGACCGACCTCCAGTACGTGCTGCCGGGGGCGAGATCCGCAGTGACGTTTGCCGTCCCGCTCGACGTGGAGAAGATCGAGCGCTACCTGAGCAAGCAGGATCATGCAGGCCACCAGGAAGACAACATCCAGACCAACCTGCTGGCGACCGGCATCGCCGTTGGCCTCGCCACGTATCTCGACCAGCACGGATACCCCTCCTCCGCGGTGGCTGCGAACGCGGTCTACCGCAAGGACACCCCCGGAGGCATGCTCGACTTCATGCCCGACATCTCGCACCGCTACCTGGCCGTCCGCTCCGGCGTCGGCTGGTTCGGGCTGTCGGGCAACGTCATCACCAAGACCCACGGCGCGGCCGTGATCCTCGGCTCCGTGGTCACGACAGCCGAGCTCGAGCCGACCGAGCCGCTTCCTCCCGAGGAGAAGTACTGCGACGAGTGCCAGCTCTGTATGGCGTCCTGCCTATCGGGCCTGATGCATAAGAAAGAGCGGACCACCGTGACCATCGGCGGCATGGAGTTCAGCTACTCGAAGCGGCGGAGCTACCACCGCTGCGATCTCGTCTGCGGCGGCTTCACTGGACTGGCGAAGAACGGCAAGTGGTCCACGTGGTCTCCGGGCCGGTTCACGATCCCCCAGAAAGAAGAGGAGTTCCTACCGGCGTTGCGCAAGGCGGTCGTGAGCTCGTGGGGTCGGCCCGAGATCGAGGGCGGCTTCCACCACCCGGCGATGCCGGGCCACCGGAAGCTCAACTTCACCTGCGGCAACTGCCAGCTCATCTGTCACCCTGACCGCGAGGAGCGCAAGCGCCGCCGCAAGCTGCTGATCAAGAGCGGAGTCGTCGTGCAGCACGCCGATGGCTCGCTGGAGGCGGTTTCGCCTGAGATCGCCGAGAAACACCTAGCCGAGATGAGCCCAGAACAGCGAGCCTGTTACGAGGAGGTTCGAGCCGTGGCGGGCGCTGTGAGGTAGCGGCATCACCTCGGCGCTGCGTTATGTGGTAAGAATACCGCCTCCTGGCGTACCGCCCGCTTCCGCCGACAGCGCTCAGCGCCTCATCCGAGCGCGATCCCGACCCGGCACCGGATGGAGAGGCAATTTCGCATGACACTCCCGCCCGGCAGCCGGGTCTCGCGCGGTCCGAACTCGATGTCGGTTCCCCCAACCCTGTTGTAAACCTCTACCGCCGTCATCGGGAAGGGGATGCTGCATTGCTCGAGTTGTGCCTCAGCATAGCGCATCCTCGCTGCGGCCGCTGACTGTAGTTCGAAGAACTCGATCTTCAGGGCGTCGCCATTCGAATACTTCACGGAGACCAGCTTCCCAGACGGCGGGCTTTCGAGGTCGTCCGGATTACCACGGCTCAGCCAGAAGTTGTCTTGGATCTCCATCCGGGGCTCGTGCGATGTGGTGAGCATCCGAATATTTAGCAGTAGATACCCCTCTTCATCCCGACTAAACCAGATGACCGGCTCACTGCGGAATTCGAAGATGATCGGTGTCTCGTAGTAGAAGTTGCCGCCCACAACGGCCAGAAGGCTGTGGCGCATCCATACGAACCGACCTCTTAGCTCCTCCGCCCGCTCCGCTCCTTGCCGCTTGAAGCCGTGCAGCTGTCCCTTGCTGAATGCACCGGCATCGGCCATAGCATGATGCTCGCCGCAAAGTGCGATCATGCCAGCCGGATCGTGGTGCTCGCGCTCAGCCCAAGGTGGATCAAAATGGTGCCACCACAGGTACGGATTGCCGCAGTCAGGCACAGGGCATCCGAAACCGACCTCACGTCGGAGCTGACGGCGGACGGTGGCTGGTGGCGTTCTGTTCATCGCTCAAGACATAGTAAGCGACCGCGCAATCTCCTCCCCATATTACCACCCTTTGCCGCCCACAGCGCGGTTCGGGTAGCCTCCCCTGCCCCCTCGCTCCCGCCCAGCGCCTTGCCCCTAACGAGCCCAGATTGTAACCTACTACTGAGGCGGGCCGAGCGGCCCGCCGAACAGTGTCCGGGAGAAGACGACACCATGGCGGAAACAGCCCTCGCTGGGCTCAACGTCCTCGAGTACTCCCAGATGATCAGCGGGCCCTACTGCGGCAAGCTCCTCGCCGACCTCGGCGCCGAGGTCATCAAGGTCGAGCAGCCGCCGGAGGGCGACCCCGCCCGCACCAGAGGCCCCTTCCCCGACGATGTCCCCCATCCCGAGAAGAGCGGCCTCTTCCTCTACCTCAACACCAACAAGCTGGGCATCACCCTCAACCCCCGCACAACCGCCGGCCGCCGGGTCTTCGAGCGCCTGGCCGAGCAGGCCGACGTCCTCATCGAGGACCGCCCCCCCGGCGAGATGGCCGAGCTGGGCCTGGACTACGCCAGCCTCAGCGCCGTCAACCCCCGCCTCATCTTCACCTCCATCACCCCTTTCGGTCAGACGGGCCCCTACCGCGACTACAAGAGCTATCACCTGAATCTCTATCACGCCAGCGGTCACTCCTCCTTCTTCTACGTCGCTCCCAAAGAGAAGCGAAACGAACCGCCGGTCGTGGCCGGAGGCCAGGTGGGTGACTACGACGGCGGCCTGACCGCCGCAGTGGCCACCCTGGCCGCCCTCTTCGCCCGCCTGACCACCGGCCAGGGCCAGCACATCGATATCTCCAAGTTCGAGGCGCTCCTCTCCCTGGAGCGAGTAGTGGTGGCCCGCTTCGCCAACACGCCGGAGCCGCCCGCCTGGCCGGGGATGGTAGGAGGGCTCATGCCCTGCCGGGATGGACACGTGGTGATCACCCCCGTTCAGAATCACCAGTGGCAGGCGTTGATGGAGCTGATGGGCAACCCCGCCTGGGCCCAGGACGAAAACTGCCGCGATGAGACCACTCGCTCCCTGCACCGCGACGAGATCCAGCCCCTCCTGGAAGAGTGGATGGCCCAACACCCCAAGGAGGAGCTCTATCACAAGGGACAGGCCCTCGGCGTTCCCATCGGGCCCGTGCGCACGGCGGCGGAGATCGCGAACTGGCCACAGGCGCGTCAGCGCGGCTTCTTCGCCCACCTCGACCATCCCCAGGCGGGGAGGCTGGAGTACCCCACCGCTGGCCATAAAATGTCCGAGACGCCCTGGCGGGGCGAACGAGCCGCTCCCCTCCTCGGCGAGCACAATGAGCAGGTCTACCGCGGCCGCCTGGGCTACTCGAAGGAGCAACTGGACACGATGGCCGCTGATGGCACCATCTAGCTATAGGACTACCACATGACGAAAGGACCCCTGGAGGGCGTCAGAATCCTCGACTTCACCTGGGCCTGGGCCGGGCCTCACGCCACCCTGCTTCTGGCCCTCCTGGGAGCGGAGGTCATCAAGGTGGAGAGCCGCCGTCGCCTCGACCACACCCGCCTGCGCTCCCTGATGACCGGGCCAACCATGACCAGCCCCGATCACTCGGTCATCTTCAACGACATTAACGCCGGCAAGCTGAGCCTGACCCTAAACCTCAGCCAGCCCAAAGCGGTCGAGATAGCGAAGAGGGTTGCCCAGATAAGCGATGTAGTGACCCAGAACATGCGCCCTGGCGTGATGGACAGGCTCGGCCTGGGCTACGACGACCTCAAGGCAGTAAAGCCCGACATCATCATGCTGTCCTCCTCGGCCGTGGGCTCCACCGGGCCGGAGCGCACCTACGCGGGCTACGCCCCCACCTTCGCCGCCATGGGCGGCCATGCCTACATCACCGGCCACACCAATGGCCCTCCCACGCCCCTCAGTGGAGCCGTCGACCTGCGGGTGGGCACCACTTCCGCCTTCGCCATCCTCGCCGCCCTCCACTATCGAGCACGCACCGGCAAGGGCCAGCACATCGACCTCTCGTCAACCGAAGCCGTCAGCGCCCTTATCGGGCACATCTTCATGGACTACAGCATGAACGGTCGAGTGCAGACCAGGGCAGGAAACCGCGACCACCTCATGGCTCCCCACAACTGCTACCCCTGCCTGGGCGACAACAAGTGGGTGACCGTCGCCATCGCCTGCGATGAGGAGTGGGATGCCCTCCGCCAGGTAGTAGGCGACAGCCGCCTGGAAGACGAACGATTCGCCGATGCCGCCAGCCGCTGGCAAAACCAGGAGGCTTTGGACCAGCTCATCGGCGAGTGGACCTCCAGCCGCAGCCAGGAGGAAGTGACCCAGGCCTTGCAGAAGGTAGGCGTGGCAGCCATGCCCGTCCTCGACGGGCCAGCGCTGGTCCAGGACACCCATCTCCGCGCGCGAGGCGTCCTGCAGTCCCTGGACCACCCGGCCATCGGCGAGAAGCTGACGGTGAGCCCGCCCTGGAGGTTCTCGCGGACCCCGGCCCAAATTAGCCGTCCGGGCCCCCTCCTGGGTGGCCACAACCAGTACGTGCTGGGAGAGCTCCTGGGCATGCCGAGCGAGGAGATCGAGAGGCTGGTGGCCGAGGAAGTGGTCTACTAGGAGAACCTAAATCCCCAGGAACGAATAGACGCCTGCCTCTTCCAGCCTGTCCACCACCAGATCCGCGCTAGCCAGGGCCTCCCTGGGCCGGCTCGTGGTCACGCCGATGCAGCGCATTCCCGCCCTCTTCGCCGCCTCCACCCCACCTGGCGCGTCTTCGATCACCACGCACTCTGCTGCCGCGACGCCCAGCTTCTCCGCCGCCACCAGGAAGCCCTGCGGGTCGGGCTTTCCCTTCGGCGCATCCTCCTCGGCGACCACCGCCTCAAACACCCCCTCGAGCCCGAGGGAACTGAGCACCACACGCACGTTTTCGCGGGTGGTCGAGGAGACGATAGCTATCTTCCTGCCCCTTTGCTGAAGACGGCGCAAGACGTCTATGGCTCCAGGGATGGCTACGACCCTCCCCGCGACCTTATCCCTGTACAGCCCTTCCTTCCTTTGGGCCAGCCGTTCGACCTCTGCGGACGTAAGCTCGCCCAGGATGTCCGTCAGTATGGCATCGTTTCTCAGGCCGAAGGTGCGGCCGAAGTCGGCCTCAGCAAACCCCTTGCCCACCGACTGGAACAGCTCCTGCCAGGCCTGGAAGTGAAAGGGCGCCGAGTCCACCAGAACGCCGTCCAGGTCCCACAAAACGGCCTTCGTCATGCACTCCTCCCCTGCGGACATCACCATGAGCGCCCAAGCTGGCCATGAAATTGTACCAGGGCTGACGCAGCTATGCCCTGCCTCCTTGACGCACGCCCATGGCAGACGCTAGCATTCAGCAAGCCGCCCCTATTGTCCGGCCTAAGGACCGCACTGAGCGCGGGGAGAGGATGGCGATGAGCTCTGACCCAACCGACGCCGGGCCAGGAGGCCCACAGGAAGACCCCCAACAGCGACAGCCCACGCGCCCTGGCGATAGGGAGCTTGCAGCCCGCTGCCTGGAACACGTCCGCCACCTGTCGGTGAACATTGGGCCCCGCGGCTCGACCACAGCCGCCGAGGCGGCAGCAGCCGCCTACGCCTGGGGCGCCCTGGACAAGCTGAACCTGTCGCCGCGGATGCAGCGCTTCAGCAGCGGCACCTCCCAGTGGCGACCCTTCGCCCTCGCCATCACCCTGGCCCTGCTGGCCGTCGCTGTCTATCCGCTCGCCGGCCGCGCCACTGCCATCCTGGCCACCGTGCTCGCGGCGACGACCCTGGCCTCCGCCTACCTGGAGCTGAACTTCATCACTAACCCCATTCGCTGGCTGCTGCCCAAACGGACGAGCCAGAACGTGTGGACCGTCATCCCGCCGACGGGCACACCGACCCGACGGCTGGTACTGGTCGGCCATCTGGACACCCACCGAACCCCCTTCGTCTTCCGATCGCCGCTTCATCTCAAGGTCTTCCGGGTTCTGGTGGTGACGGCGGGCTTCGCCAGCATGGCCGCCCTCGTGCTCCTATACATCGCCGGCTCGATCGTCCAGAGCAATATCATCTACCTCATCTCGCTCGCCCCGGCGGCACTCTTGATCCTGCACCTGATCATGACCGTCCAGCCAGACATGACCCCCTACACGCCGGGCGCTAACGACAATGCCAGCGGCGCCGCCCTCGTCCTGACCCTGGCCGAGCGGCTGAAGGAGGAGCCCCTGGCCAACACAGAGGTGTGGACCATCAACAGCGGCTGCGAAGAGGTGGGCTGCTACGGAACCGCCGCCTTCCTGCGGGAGCATCGAGAGGAGCTTAAGGAGGCCTACTTCATCGCCCTCGATTCGGTGGCTGGGCCCGGCTCCGGCCCCTGCTACATCACCCGCGAGGGCATGACCTGGCCCTATCGCTCCGACCCCACCCTGGTGGCCCTGGCTGGCCAGATCGCCGCCGACCAGCCGGAGCTGGGCGCCTACTCCAGCACGCTGCCGTTCGGCTTCACCGAGGGCGCCATCGGCATCAAGAACGGCCTGCCCACCCTGACCTTCGTCAACCTCCGGCCCGATGGCGTTCTCCCCTACTGGCATCGGCCGGACGACGTCTTCGAGAACGTGGACGCCGATGTGCTGACCCGCACCCAGACCTTCCTCTGGGAGCTTCTTCAGCGCATCGACAGCAAGTAGAGCGCCCGTCTCCTAACGCAAGAGCTATTCCACTCCCCTTGCCCGACGCCGCTGCTCTCTGAGAAAGGCGATGATGGGCGAGGGCTCAGTGGGGTGCCACTCCCGCTTCCACCGCTCGACGTCCGGCCACTCGTACGGCAGGTGCTCCACCGTGTTCGGCTCGCGGGCATCCCGCAGGACACGCAGGGCGTCGCGAATGACTTTCATCTGCTCCTCGCGCTCGCCAGCATGGCCCAGCGTATGGCCGAAGGGGAACTCCACCCCCACGATGCGGGGAACGCCCATGCGTTCCGTTACCTCCGGCATCATTGTGACCAAGACAGTGCTGATGCCAGCGGTCTCGATGACACGTGCCAGCACGGGCACGCTCAGACAGCACTCCGGTCAGACGGGGGTGAGCAGGACGGCATCCACCCCCTCCTCCCTCATGCGAGCGGCCACCTCGGGGCCGTAGCGCTTCTCCCACTCGTCGGTGTTCCGCGGGTTCCCCTGGTAGCCCATGAAGGAGTAATGAGTAGGGGCCAGGGAGCCGATCTCGCCCGCCGCCTCCAGCTCCAGAAATCGATGCACAGGCAAGGCGATGTTGATGTCCGCCTCCAGATCGGCCGTGTTGATGTGGAGGTGAGCGACGCCGATCTCCTCCTGCTTGACGTCGCGCGGGATGGTGCGATAAGTGGGGTCTCCCCAGAAGGGGTTCTGCCACTCTCTCTCCAGGTCGAAGGGCGGCTGCTTGTCCTTCAGATAGAGACCGGCGCTGGTCACCAGAGAGAACCGGCACTCCTCGATGGGCTTGGCCAGGGGCGTCCAGGGGGTGGGCTCCGCCTTCTGAAGGGGGAGCCCTCTATAGTAGTTGGCGAAGCTGCCGGGCAGCCACTTGTAGCTATCGATGGCCATCTCCTACCTCCCGCCTAGAGTGAGCGATCTGCAAATCTATTCACTTGGCCGCCTGGCGAAATCATCCGCTACCGTCATGCCAATGTCAAACATCCCCCGAGGTTCAGGGCCCGGCCGCTCAACTAGCGCCACTTCAGCCAATCTTGGCTCTTGTCAGGACGCCCGCGATGCGCAAAAATAGGGTTGCTCTTCACTGGAAGGTTGCGGCGACCCGCCGCTGAGAAAGGAGCATAGCGATGGAACTGGGTGGATATGCCGATCGGCTGGCGCGCATCGACCTGACCACCGGCGATATCAAGTACGAGGGGATCAACGAGGAGGACGCCCACAAGTACATCGGCGGCCGTGGTCTGGGCGTGAAGTACGTCTTCGACAACGGCCCACAGGTCGACCCCCTGTCGCCGGAGAACATCATCTGCTTCCTGGTCGGCCCCCTGACCGGCACGGATGTTAGCATGAGCGGTCGGATGGCTGTGGTGACCAAGTCGCCGCTGACCGGCACCGTCACCGACTCTCACCACGGCGGCTGGTCGGGCGCTCGCTTGAAGTGGGCCGGCTTCGATGGCCTGGTCTTCAAGGGCAAGGCGGAGAAGCCCGTCTATGCCTACGTCGAGGCTGGCAAGGTCGAACTGAAAGACGCCAGCGACCTCTGGGGCAAGGGCGCCCACGGCACCATCAAGATCCTCCAAGAGCGCCACGGCGAGGACGTGAGCGTGGTGACCATCGGCCAGGCCGGCGAGAACCTGGTGCGCTTCTCCGGCTGGATGAACGAGAACGACCGCGCCTCTGGCCGAGGCGGCACAGGCGCCGTAGGGGGCAGCAAGAACCTGAAAGCGATCGTCATCAAGGCGGCCGAGAAGCTGCCCAAGCCTAAGGACCGGGAAGCCTTCAAGCAGGCTCACAAGGACGCTCTCAAGGCCATCAACGAGAGCGCCACCCTAGCGCCTCGTAAGGGCGGATTGTCGGTCTACGGCACCAACAGCCTTATGATGGCCGCCAACACCATCGGCGCCCTGCCCACCAAGAACGCCCAGTTCACCAGCTTTGCCAACGCCTTCAACATCAGCGGCCACCACATCCAGCAGACCATCCTCGTCGGCGACCCCACCTGTCACGCCTGCCCCGTCGCCTGCAAGAAAGAGGTCGAGACCGAGCCCGGCAAGTTCCACGTCCGCATGGAGAGCGTCGAGTACGAGTCGGCCTGGTCCTTCGGTGCTCAGTGCGACAACGACAATCGCGACTCCATTGCCTTCCTTATCGACCTGTGCAACGACTACGGCATCGACACCATCGACATGGGCAACGTGCTGGCCATGACCATGGAGGCCAGCGAGAAGGAGCTGATCAGGGAGCGCGTGGGCTGGGGCGATGTCGACAAAATGGTGGAGCTGGTGCACAAGACAGCCAAGCGGGAGGGCATCGGCGACACCCTGGCCAACGGCATCGAGCCGGCGGCCAAGGCCTTCGGCGACCCCAGCATTGCCATGTCAGTCAAGGGCCAGACCATCGCCGCCTATGACCCGCGTGGCCTGAAGGGAATGGGGCTGGGCTTCGCCACCAGTAATCGCGGTGCCTGCCACCTCCGAGGCTACACCCCCGCCAGCGAGATCGTAGGCGTCCCCGAGAAGACCGACCCGCTGGCCTGGGAGGGCAAGGGCAAGCTCCTCAAGCTCTTCCAGGACTTCCAGGCTCTCTCCGACTCCCTCGGCGTCTGCAAGTTCTCCACCTTCGCCGAGAACCCCGACCACTACGCCGCCCAGTACTCGGCGATGGTGGGCGTCCCGATCGACGCCGACGCTATTCTCACCATCGGCGAGCGCATCTACAACCTGGAGCGCTACTACAACAACCTGGCCGGTTTCGGCGAAGGCGCCGACACCCTCCCCGCCCGCTTCCTCACCGAACCGTCCCAAAGCCCCCCCTCTCAGGGACAGCTCTGCGAGCTGGACCAGATGCTCGAGGAGTACTACGAGGCGCGCGGCTGGGTGAACGGCGTGGTACCCGAGGAGAAGCTTAAGGCCCTGCAGATCATCTAGGGGGTAGGTGAAGCCTACGTCTCACGTCACGGTGGTTCGGCTGTATGCCTCCCTGCGAGAGGTAGCCGGTGAGCGGGACATCGAAGTAGCCCTCCCGGACGGTGCTACTACCCGCGATCTCATCAACCGGCTGGTGGAGCTACAGCCCGTCCTCGCCCAGCGCCTGCTGGACCAGGATGGCAACATCCCCCGATTCGTGAACGTGTTCGTGAACGGGAGGGACATCCGCTACCTCAGCGGGCTGGACACTCCTGTGACGCCAGACGACGAGGTGACCATCCTTCCACCCGCTGCCGGAGGCAGGGGATAGCCATTTCCCTAGTCGGTGCTGGCCGAGGAAGCGGGCCAATACCCTTCGAAGAGCTGGACCAGTAGGCCGCCACCATCCCTCGGGTGGATGAAGAGCTCTTTCCAGGTAGAGCCGGTTCTCACCCCACCGAAGGGCTCGATGCCGCGGCGACGCAGTATCTCTGCCGCCTTTTCCACGTCCTCCACCTGAAACGTCACGTGATGAAGGCCGGGACCCCGCTCCTTCAGGAAGCGAGTTAAGAAGCTATCGTCAGAGATTGGCTCAACTACCTCCCACTGGATGCCGCCGCCCGGCACGTCAAGGGTGACGCCGGCGTACTTTTCCTCCTCGCTACGCCAGCGGTCCACCACCTTCATGCCAAAGAGCTCGGTGAGGAAAGGTAGGTACTCCTCGACGTTCCGAACCGCCATGGCAACGTGGTCCAGTCTGGTGATCCCCAGCGACTCCATGGTTCTCCGCTCCTCCTGTCGACGTCAATAGGGTGTGAAGGCAGGCAGCTTGCGGATGTCCATTCTATTATGACCCCGAGGCTGCCTCAATGAGAGCACTCTCGTCAGTCCGTTATGATAAAGGGGGAGCGCCGATGGCTGACGAGGTCTGTCTGACAGAACTGCCCACCGTTCGGGAAGCCCTTCTCGCCGAAGCGGCCGAAGGCGGCAGGACTGTCCCCCGCGACTAGTCCAGCGACGGCCGGCGCAGGTGCCACTCGGTGGCCTGCTCGTAGGCGTGGGCGACCCTCAGGACGGTCTCCTCGTCGAACGGCCGCCCGACGATCTGCAGCCCAACCGGCAGCCCCTGGCTGTCGAAGCCGCAGGGCAGAGAGATAGCGGGCTGGCCGGTCAGGTTGAACGGGCAGGTAAAGCGGTGGATGTAGATCTCGCGCCCGCTGGCAGAGAGCTCGTCCTCGATCCTGGTGGCGGTGAAGGCGGTGGTCGGCGTCACCAGCACGTCCATCCTCGCGTACTGCTCTTCCACCTCTGCCCGAAGCTGCTGTTGGCCTTCCAGGCCCTCCAGATAGTCCACCGCCCGCATCCGCAACCCCTCTTGCAGCCGCAGCCGCACCTGCTCGCTGAAGTCCTGCGGCCGCTCCTCCAGGTTCCGCCGATGGAAAGCCGCCGCTTCCGGCCCCGCTATCGCCAGCCAGATGGCATCGGCCCGCTGGAGGCTAGGAACCTCCACCTCGACCAGCGAGGCGCCCAGGCTCTCCAGCGTCTGCAGAGCCGCCTGGAACCTTGCCTCCACGTCCTTATCCAGGCCCGAGAGCACGTCTTTGTCGGGCAAGCCGACCCGCAGCCCGCGCACCTCGCCGCTCAGAGCCGCCACGTAGTCCGGCACGGGCACATCCTCGGCAGTGAGGTCGTTTGGGTCGGGGCCGGCGATGGCCTGGAGAATGAGGGCGATATCCTCCACCATGCGAGTCATGGGCCCGGCGTGGTCCAAGGATTCGCTCAGCGGGACGACGCCGTGCTTGCTCACCCAGCCGAAGGTCGGCTTGAACCCGACGACGCCGCACATGGAGGCCGGCATACGGATGGAGCCGCCCGTGTCCGAGCCCAGGGAGCCCAGGCAGAGCGAGGCGGCCAGAGCCGCGCCTGACCCGCCGCTGGAGCCGCCGGTGATTCGATCCAGCGCCCACGGGTTGTGGGTCGGCCCGAAATGGGAGACCACATTCGTTCCTCCGAAGGCCCACTCGTGCATGTTGAGCTTGCCCAGCAGCACCACGCCCTGCTCTCGCAGGCGGCGCACGCAGGTGGCGTCCTCCCTCGGAACGTAGTCGGCCAGGATCTTCGATCCGGCGGTGGTGCGAATGCCCTTGGTCTCGTACAGGTCCTTGATCGCGAAGGGGATGCCGTCCAGGGGCCCCAGCCGCTTGCCCCGGCCGAGACGCCGCTCGGCCTCTGCGGCCTCGGCCACGGCCGCCTCCGGGAGCAGAGTGACGAAAGCGTTCAGCTTCGGATCCAGCGCTTCGATGCGCTCCAGGCAGGCGCGGGTGAGCTCTGTGGGCGACAGTTCGCCCGCCTGAAAGGAACGGGCGGCCTCGGCGATCGTGAGCTGGACGAGCTGGTCGGCCTTCATGCTGCTCTGGGCCCCCTCCCTTAAGCTAGCTGCCTGAGTGGTATCTCCATATATCCCTGCCCCGGCCAGCTTGTCAACCAGCCCAGCCCACAGCGCTTGTGCCACAGATGCTGAGCCAATAAACTTGATCCTGGGATCTGCTTGAGCCTTCAGCCCGCCACCACCGCCACAGCAGGAGGACACCGCTGCAATGACCAACCTTATCATCGAAGCTACGGACGTGGTCAAGACCTACGACACCGGCTATTCCAAGGTGCGGGCGCTGAGAGGCGTCTCCCTCTCGGTCGAGCGGGGCGAGATGGTGGCCATCATGGGCCCCTCCGGCTGCGGCAAGACCACCCTCCTCAACTGCCTCAGCGGCCTCGACGACATCGACAGCGGCCGGGTCATCGTCGATGGAACCGACATCAACCGTCTGTCCGATAACGCCAAGACGGAATACCGCGCTCGCAACATGGGGTTCGTCTTCCAGGTCTACGACCTCCTGCCCATCCTCTCGGCGGTGGAAAACGTCGAGCTCCCTCTGTTGGTCTCGGGCACCGCAGCCAAGGGGGCCCGCGAGGCCGCCATGCGCGCCCTGGACTTCGTCCACCTCGCCGACCGGGCGAGCCACCGACCCGCCGAGCTCTCCGGCGGCGAACGCCAGCGGGCAGCTGTGGCCCGCTCCCTGGTGAACGATCCGGCCATCGTCTGGGCTGACGAGCCCACCGGCGCCCTCGATAGCACCAACGCCGAACAGATCATGAACCTGCTGCGGGAGCTGAACGAAACCACCAGCCAGACCTTTGTTTTGGTCACCCACGA
The DNA here is from genome assembly GCA_030615765.1 of Dehalococcoidia bacterium. GTDB lineage: Bacteria > Chloroflexota > Dehalococcoidia > SM23-28-2 > SM23-28-2 > SM23-28-2. The sequence goes on from JAUWYP010000008.1 coordinate 52,096, forward strand.
CGCCAAGATGGCTGCCTACGCTCAGCGCATCGTCCACATGGTCGACGGCCTGATAGTGGACGAGAAGCGTACTGACCGGGCGAAGCAGCCCACCAGCCCAGCCCCTGAGCGGACCTAGGAGCGACCACCCGTGGACGAACTGTTCGGCCTCTCGATGGACTACATCATGTACGCCCTGCTGATCTTGCTGGCGATCTCGCTGTCCACTGTGGCCTATGTGGTGTTGCGCAACCGCATCATGTTCAAGATGGGCGTGCGCAACATCCCCCGCCGCATGGCCCAGACCGTCCTCATCGTCATCGGCCTCATGCTCAGCACCCTCATCATCTCCGCCGCCCTCACCACCGGTGACACCGTCGACCGCAGCGTCACCAACTTCGCCTACGAGCTCGCCGGCCACCTCGACGAGATCGTGGAGTTCGATGTGGAGAAAACCGGCGACGCGGCGGCTGAGCCCTTCGTTCCCGAGTCCACCGTCGCCGAGCTGGAAGCTGCCCTGGGCGACGACCCCGACATCGACGGCATTGCCCCCGCCCTCTTCGAACCGGTGCCGGTCATCAACCCGCGGACGGGCCTCAGCACCCCCTCGGCCTTTCTCACCGGCGCCGACCCCGAGCGCATGGACGGCTTCCCCGACGTCGTCTCACTCGACGGCGAGGTGCTGGATGTCGGCGCCCTTGCCCCCGACGAGATCTACCTCAACGAGAGCGGCCAGGAGGAGCTTGACGCTCAGCCGGGCGATACCCTTCAGATTTTCGTCGCCGGAATTCCCGCCACCTTTAAGGTGGTGGACATCGTCAAGGATAGATACATCACGGGCGCCATCACTACCGAGGAGGGCCAATCCCAGGACGGCATGGTCACCCGCCTGGACGTGGCCCAGCGACTCTTCGACCGCGAGGGGGAGGTCGACTTCATCGGCATCTCCAACCGCGGCGGCGTGCGCGACGGCATGGCCCTCTCCGACACGGTCGCCGCGAAGGTGGAGACCGCCCTCACTAACCCCAACCTCAGCGTGGAGAAGATAAAGCAGGACACCGTGGAGATGGCCGAGCTCATGGGCAATATCATGTCCACCATGTTCCTGGTCATGGGCCTCTTCTCTATTGCTGCCGGCATTCTCCTCATCTTCATGATCTTCGTCATGCTCGCGGCAGAGCGAAAGCCGGAGATGGGCATGGCCCGCGCCGTGGGCAGCAAGCGCAGCCAGCTCGTCCAGTCCTTCCTCTCGGAGGGCATGGCCTACAACCTGGGGGCTGCCCTGGTGGGTGCTGGCCTGGGGGTGCTCGTGGCCATCGCCATCGCTCGGGTCATGAACCGTTTCTTCACGGAGTTCGGCATCGACATCACCCCCCATGTTACGCCCCGCAGCCTGATCATCGCCTACTGCCTGGGAGTGGTAGTCACCTTCATCACTGTCGTCATCTCCTCCTGGCGGGTGAGCCGCCTCAACATCGTGCGGGCCCTCCGTGACATCCCCGAGCCCACCTACCGCCGGGCGCGACTCCGCACGCTGATCCTGGGCATCATAGCCATCCTGCTTGGGGCACTCATCGCCTGGAGCGGCGTCAGTAGTGGAATACTTGCCCCGTTCACCCTCGGAGTGTCCATCTCCTTGCTAGGTCTCATCCCGGTCATGCGCTACTTCGCCCTGCCGGAGCGACCCGTCTTCACCATCGTCGGTCTGGCCCTTCTGGCATTCTGGGCCCTCCCCGAGGGGCCCCTCGAGAACCTCGTGTCTGACATGGAGGGCGACATCGAGATGTTCTTCCTCTCCGGCATTTTCATGGTGGCCGCCGCCACCTTCGTCATCGTCTACAACGCCGACATCCTCCTCCGCGCCATAGAGCGCGCTGGCGGCTGGCTTGGCCGCCTCCTGCCCGCCCTGCGTATCGCCGTCGCCTATCCCCTGGCCAACAAGTTCCGCACCGGCATGACCATGGCCATGATCGCCCTGGTGGTCTTCGCCGTGGTGATGATGTCCATCATGAACACCAACTTTAACGCCCTCTTCCTCCGCGACGACGCCCGCGGCGGCTGGGACATCGTTGTGACCGAGAACCCCAACAACCCCATCGGCGACCTGGACGCCGCCCTGGAAAGGGAAGGCTCAGTCGATACCAACCAGTTCGCCGCCGTCGGCGCTGTGCGTCACCCCGACCTCTTCGTCAGCGCGGAGCTATACCAACTTGGGGCAAGCGAGGAGTGGGAAAGATATCCAGTACTGGGCGTGGACGACGCCTTCGCCCGCGAGTCGCAGATCAGGCTCCAGACGCGCGCCCGCCAGTACCCCGATGACGAGGCCGTGTGGGAGGCCCTTCGCACTACACCCCGCCTGGCGGTGATCGACGCTTTCGCTGTCTCCGAGGGTCACTTCATGTTCGGCCCGTACGAATTCCACGTCGAGAGGTTCGATGAGACCGCCGAGGTCATGGACCCGCTGGCGCTGAAGGTGCGCGACCCGACTAGTGGCAAGCCGGCACACCTCTCCCTCATTGGGGTTATCGATTTCGGCTCCAGCGCCAACTTCTTTGGCCTCTACATCTCGGAGGAGACCTTCAACGAGGTCTTCGGCGAGCCCGAGTTCTCCCGCTTCTACGTGAAAGTGCAGCCGGGCGTGGACCCCGGCGACACAGCCAAAGCCATCGAGTCCGCCCTGGTCACTACCGGCGCTCAGGCCGTGTCCATAAAGGACCAGCTCGAGGAAGACCAGGCCACCTTCAACACCTTCTTCTACCTGATCCAGGGCTTCATGGGCTTGGGCCTGCTCGTAGGCACGGCGGCCGTCGGCGTTATCGCCTTCCGCTCCGTGGTGGAGCGGCGCCAGCAGATCGGCATGCTGCGGGCCATCGGCTACACCCGCGGCACCGTGGCCCTCAGCTTCATCCTGGAGTCATCGTTCATCGCCCTGCTGGGCATCGCCACCGGCATCGGCCTGGCGATGCTACTCTCGTTCAACCTCCTCCACAGCGACGAGCTCTCCAACATCGACATGGGCTTCATCATCCCCTGGTGGCAGATTCTCCTTACCGCCGCCTTCGCCTTCGGAGCCTCTTTCCTGATGACTATTCTGCCCTCGCGGCTGGCCGCTGGCATCACCATCGCCGAGGCCATCCGCTACGAGTAGGCGGCACGAAGCACGCCGCCGCCCATCGTGCTGGCCACAGCGAGCACACCACCCTCCGTCTGCGGTTGACAAGTCGGTAGCCGCGCGCCATCATTGGCTGCGAAACCAAGATCATCAACCCGGCCAGCCCAGCTCTATTCAGGAACAAGGAGGAAGCCATGGCCGCAGAGTATCCCGCCACGCTGGACGTACCCGTCCGCGAGAAGGTCCCCAGAGATCAGGCCATTCTGCACACCATCATCGCGATCGTGTTCTACTGGGTAGGGGCGGGAATCCTGGGTTTCTTAGCGTACATCGTCGCCCCCATCGTCATAGCCATACGAGTCGGCTCCAAGGGCGGCGAGAAGTTCATCCAGGAAGACGGGCCAGAGTTCGCCCGCTACGGCAAGCTCTTCATGGCCATCTACGCCTATGTCTACTTCCTCACAGATGACCCTCCGGAGAAGGCTATCGAAAGCTCCGTCAACATCGACTTCCAGCCAAGCGGCAACCCGCCCTGGTGGAGTGCCCTCCTCAGACCCATATTGCTCATCCCTCACGGGCTGGTGCTGGGTGTCCTGGGGCTGGCCTTCATCGTCATCCTCCCCTGGACGGCCATCGTTGCCTTGGCCAATGAGCAGTACCCTAAGCAGTTCTACTCCTTCGTGTTGAACTACCTGCGCTGGCAGACCAGGGTGACCGCCTACCTGTTCTCCCTGACCCAACAGTATCCGCCCTTTGCCTGGGAGTAAAGACACGCCGGTGGCGGCCAGCCCGCACCCGTCAGTAGCGCTGCCAGTACTGGCCGCCGTCATCGTCCTGGCGGCGGCCTGTGGCGGCGGAGACGCTGGCCCCACCACCTTCGATCTCGCTCGCCAGCGCCCCGCCCTGAGCCTGCTCGGCGCTCAGGCAAACGATAAGGTGAGAGCCGTGGCTGCCGGCGACGTCAACGGCGACGGCCAGCAGGACATCATCGTCGGCGCCTTCAACGCCGACGGCCCCCAGGACAGCCGGCCCGACTGCGGCGAGGTCTACGTCATCTTCGGCCCGGCAGACGGGGACGAGACGATCGACTTCGCTGAGGGCCAGCAAGACGTCACCATATTCGGCGCCGACAGCGGCGATTCCTTCGGCTTCGCCCTGGCCGCCGGCGACGTCAACGGCGACGGCATCGACGACATCCTGGCGGGGGCCCTCCTGGCCGACGGCCCTGACAACGAGAGACCCGATGCCGGCGAAGCCTATGTGATCTTTGGCTCGCCCACCCTGGCGCCGACCATAGACATCGCTCTGGAGGAGCAAGACCTGACCCTCTTCGGCACCGAAGAAGGAGACCGCTTGGGCGCCGACCTGGCCGCTGGCGACGCCACCGGCGACGGCATCCAGGACATCTTGGTCGGCTCCTTCCTGGCCGATGGCCCAGAGAATGCCCGCTATCAGGGGGGAGAGGCCTATCTCATCCTCGGCACGCCGTCCCTGTCGGGAGCCAGAGACATGGCCCAGGGCGAGTACGATCTCGCCCTCATCGCCGCTGAGGCCGACGATCAGCTAGGCCACCACCTGACAATGGGCGATCTGAACAACGACGGCATCGACGACCTCATAGTGGCCGCCTTCAGGGCCGACATCCCTGGCAACGCCCGTGAGGACGGCGGCGAGGTCTATGTCATCTTCGGCTCCCCATCCCTCAGCGGCGTTCTGGACTTCGCCTCCGCCTCGCCAGATGTAACAGTGACGGCCGCCGACGAGGAGGACGATCTCGGTGCAGCGGTGGCCAGCGGCGATGTCAACGGCGACGGCATTGACGACCTCCTGATCGGTGCCCCCAGGGCCGACGGGCCGGACAACAGCCGCCGCGGCGCCGGCGAGGCCTACGTTGTCTTCGGCTCACCATCCCTGCGCGGCTCGTTCGACATCGCCCTGGCTCAGCAGAATGTGACCATCCTGGGCGCCGACGCCATCGACCGGCTGGGCACGTCCCTGGCCAGCGGTGACCTGAACGGCGATGGTGTGGACGACATCATCCTGGGGGCGGAAAAAGGAGACGGGCCCGACAACACCCGTGAGGACGGCGGCGAGGTGTACATCGTGCTCGGCCCTGTTTCCCTGGGCCAGACGATAGACATCGCCCTGGGCGACCACAGCGCCGTCATCTTCGGCGAGAACCAGGGAGACATCTTCGGCGTGCGCGTTGCGGCAGCGGACTGGGACGCCGACGGCCGGGCCGATGTGCTGGCGGCCGCTCGCGCCGCCGACGGGCCCGACGGCACGCGGGAGGACACCGGCCAGGCCCACGTCATCCCCATCGGCCCCCGCCTCCAGTAGCACCAGGCGCAGACAAAAAGCGAGGCCCCCTCTCACCAGGGGCCTCTTGCTGTACTGGATCAGGTCGGCGGAGCTACCACCACACGCCCGGGATGGCCGTCGAGCAGGACGGACAGCGACCGCCCTCTATGCGGTACTGCCTCACGTGGAAGCCGACCCGCTCCACCAGAAGCTCGTTGCAGTTGTGACAATAGGTATGCTCCAGGGAGCGCACCATCCCCGGCAGGTTTCCAGCGTACACGTAGCGGAGGCCGGCCTCCTTGCCGATGTCGGCCGCCCGCAGCAGCGTTTCCGGCGGCGTGTTCTCGGGGTCGGTCATCTTGTAGTTCTTGTGGAAGGCGGTCACGTGCCAGGGAATGTCGCGGGACACCGAGACCAGGAAATCGGCGGCCTCCCGCAGCTCCTCATCGGAGTCGTTGAAGCCGGGCACCACCAGGGTCACCACCTCCACCCAGAAGCCCATCTCTACCGCCATGCGGATGCCCTCCAGGACGTTGGCCAGCTTGCCCCCCAGGACGCGATAGTTCTTCGCGGACATCGACTTGAGGTCCACCTTGAAGCAGTCCAGCCACGGCCGCAGGTACTCCAGCACCTCGCGGGTGGCGTTGCCATTGGAGACATACAGCGTCTTCAGGCCCTTTTCCTTGGCCAGCCGAAAGATGTCCACCGCCCACTCGGAGGTGATGAGAGGCTCGTTGTAGGAGCTGCCGACGATTTCGGCGCCCGTGCTCACGGCCGCGGCCGCTATCTCCTGAGCGCTGATCGCCTCGGGCACGTGGCCGGCCACCGGGTCGCGCAGGGCCTGAGAGCTGAGCCAGTTCTGGCAGTAGGGGCAGTGGTAGTCGCAGCCCAGCATGCCAAAGGTCAGGGTGCTGGAGCCCGGCAGGACGTGATAGAAGGGCTTCTTCTCGGTGGCGTCGCTCTGCAGAGCGGCCACATAGCCGCTGGGCACGAGCAGCTTGCCGCCGCGGTTGAAGCGCACCTTGCAGATGCCCCGCAGGCCGTCGAGGATGACGCAACGATGGCCGCAGGCGTAGCAGCGGACCTTGTTGTCGTCCAGCCGCTCGTATAGCTCGCCCTCTTTGGTGCGAGCGTCCAGAATATCGGCCAGGGTAGCGGTCGTCATACCATCCACCATCATTATAGCACCGGTCGCTGTTCCCAGCCGCAGGCGCGTGCTACCATACAAAGCTGAGCTCCAGATAGGAGGCCGAGTTTGCCCGAGTACATCCTGGCCCTCGACCAGGGGACCACCAGCTCGCGGGCCATCCTCTTCGACCGCCAGGGCCAGCCCGTCGCCAGCGCTGGTCACCCCATCCGCCAGATCTATCCCCAGAGCGGCTGGGTGGAGCACGACCCCCAGGAGATATGGGAATCGCAGCTGGCCTCGGCGCGAGAGGTGCTGGAGGCGGCTGGCGCCCGCGCCTCCCAGGTCGCCGCCATCGGCATAACCAACCAGCGGGAGACCACCATCCTCTGGGATCGCCAGACGGGCGAGCCGCTGGCCAACGCCATCGTCTGGCAGTGCCGCCGCACGGCCCCCCTCTGCCAGGAGCTCAAGGAGCGAGGGCTGGAGCCCTCCTTTCGCCAGAAGACGGGGCTGGTCATCGACCCCTACTTCTCGGGCACCAAGGTCGCCTGGATGCTCGACAACATCCCCGGCGCTCGAGCCAGGGCCGAACGCGGCGACCTCCTCTTCGGCACGGTGGACTGCTGGCTCCTCTACAAGCTCACGGGCGGGCGCGTCCACGCCACCGACTACACCAACGCCTCGCGGACCCTCATGTTCAACATCTCCCGCCTCGCCTGGGACGAAGAGGCCCTTAGCGAGCTGGCCGTCCCTTCTTCCCTCCTGCCGACTGTTCTCCCCTCCTGCGGCGTCTTCGGCCAGGCCGAGCCATCCCTTCTGGGAGCAGCCCTACCCATCGCCGGCATTGCCGGCGACCAGCAGGCCGCCCTCTTCGGCCAGGCCTGCTTTCAGGTGGGCATGGGCAAGAACACCTACGGCACCGGCTGCTTCGTCCTGATGAACGTCGGCCACGATAGTCTTCCCCTGGGCTCATCCCTGGTCACCACCATCGCCTGGGGCCTGGGCCAGGGTGTTGAGTACGCCCTCGAGGGCAGCATCTTCATCGCCGGTGCGGCCGTGCAGTGGCTGCGGGACGGCCTTGGGCTCATAGCCACCGCCGCCGAGAGCGAGGCGCTTGCCGCCAGCGTCCCCTCCAGCGATGGCGTGTACGTGGTCCCCGCCTTCGTCGGCCTTGGCGCGCCCCATTGGGACCCGCGCGCCCGGGGCACCATCGTGGGCATCACCCGCGGCACGACTCGCGCCCACCTGGTGCGCGCCACCCTGGAGGCCATCGCCTTCCAGACGCGCGACGTCATCGAAACGATGGAGAGCGAGTGCGCCCTCACCCTCCCGGAGCTGCGGGTGGACGGCGGTGCCGTCGCCAACGACCTGCTGATGCAGATCCAGGCCGACATCCTCGGCCGCGAGGTGGTGCGACCGGCGGTTACGGAGACCACCGCCCTCGGTGCCGCCTACCTGGCCGGCCTCGCCGTAGGCTGCTGGCAGGGGCAGGACGAGCTGACCGGCAAGTGGCGGGTGGACAGACGATTCCAGCCTCAGATGGACGCCAGCCAGCGCGACGAGCTGTACCAGGGCTGGAAGAGAGCGGTCGAGCGAGCCAAAGGCTGGGCCAGCGAGTAGCCCGAGGCCAGCCCTTCCTGTGGCGACAAGCCTCCGCGAATGCTAGACTGTATATGGAATGGCTGACCGCAAGCTCGTCCGCGAATTGCAGGCCATCGTCGGCCGCGATGCCGTTCTTCATGCCCCCGAGGACCTCCTGGTCTACGAGTACGACGCCACCATCGAGCGCGGCCTCCCCGAGGCCGTAGTCCTTCCCACCAGCGCCGAGCAGGTCTCGCAGGTAGTGAAGCTGGCCCGCCGTCGCGGCCTGCCGGTCGTCGCCCGAGGCGCGGGCACCGGCCTCAGCGGCGGCGCTATCCCCACCGCTGGCGGCATCACGCTGGTCACGACCCGCATGAAGCGCATCCTGGAGGTCGATGCCGAGAATCGCCTGGCAGTCGTCGAGCCGGGCCTGGTGAACCTGGACCTCAGCGCCGCCCTCAGCCGCTTCGGCCTCTACTACGCCCCCGATCCCTCCAGCCAGAAGGTTTGCACCCTGGGCGGCAACGTGGCCGAGAACGCCGGCGGCCCCCACTGCCTGGCCTACGGCGTCACCACCAACCATGTGCTGGGGCTGGAGGTCGTCCTGGCCGACGGCCAGATCGCCTGGCTGGGAGGCAGAACCGCCGACCGGCCCGGCTACGACCTGCGCAGCCTGGTGATAGGCTCCGAGGGCACCCTGGCCATCGTCACCAAGATCATCGTGCGCCTTCTGCCCCTACCGGAGGCCACCATCACCCTGCTGGCCATCTTCAACGAGATGGAGCAGGCCAGCCAGGCCGTCTCGGCCATCATCGGCAAGGGGATGCTGCCCGCCGCCCTGGAGATGCTCGACAAGGTGACCATGGGCGCGGTGGAGGAGGCCGTGCACGCTGGCTACCCCCCCGACGCCGCTGCCGTCCTCCTCATCGAGGTCGAGGGCTGGCAGGACAGCGTGGGGGAGCAGGCGGAGGCCATACGCGCTATCTGCGAGAATTTGGGCGCTCGCGAAGTGCGAATCGGCTTCACCCCCGAGGACCGAGAGGCCCTCTGGGCCGGCCGAAAGGGAGCCCTGGGAGCCCTCGGCCGCCTCGCCCCCAGCTACTACATCCTCGATGGCACAGTGCCTCGCACCAAGCTGCCCCAGGTGTTGCGCGGCGTCTACGAAATCGGCGAGAGGTACGGCTTCCCCATCGCCAACGTCTTCCATGCCGGCGACGGCAACCTCCACCCCAACATCGCCTTCGATGAGTCTCAGCCCGGCGAGGCGGAGAAGGCACTGGAGGCGGGAACGGAGATAATGCGCCTCTGCGTCGACGCCGGCGGAACCATCACCGGCGAGCACGGCGTCGGCATGGAGAAACGCGACTTCATGCGCTGGATCTTCTCCGACGACGACCTGGAGGCCATGAAGCGCATTCAGGTAGCCTTCGCGTCGGAGCAGCGCTTCAACCCGGGGAAGATCTTCCCCGCCGCCAGCGGCGGGGAGACCACCTCCCGCCAGCGAGCGGTCATCCATCCGCTGGGTCCCGATGCCTACGTCTAGACTGGAAAAGGTAGCGTCTTGGTAAAGGAAAGCCTTCTCCACAACCTGCTGGAGTCCGCCCTGGACAGTCAGCGCGTCTTCCCGCGCGAGGAAGCAGCCGGCTACGCCGTAGACGGCATCATCCCTCAGGTCGCCGTCCTACCGGTGACGGTAGAAGAGGTGGCGGAGGTGATGCGCCTGGCCAGCCGAGAAGATGCAGCGGTCATCCCCTGGGGCGGCGGCACGGCCATCAGCCTGGGCAACACCCCCCGCCGCTACGACATCGCCCTCTGCCTCTCCCGCCTGAACCAGGTCGTAGAGCACGAGCCCGCTGACCTCACGGTCACCATCCAGGCTGGAAAGAGCCTGGCCGATCTCCAGCGCCACCTGGCCGAGAGCGGCCAGTTCCTTGCCCTCGACCCGTCATCGGGGCAGGAGGCCACCATCGGCGGCATACTGGCCGTCAACGCCTCCGGCCCCTCTCGCCACGCCTACGGCACCGCCCGCGACCTGATCCTGGGGATGCGCGCCGTCCAGGCCGACGGCCGCATCATCAAGGCCGGCGGCCGGGTGGTGAAGAACGTGGCCGGCTACGACCTCAGTCGCCTGATCATCGGCTCCCTGGGCAGCCTCGGCGTCATCGTCGAGGCCTGCTTCAGGCTGGCCCCCTTGCCCAGAGCCGGGAGGACAGCGGTCGTCTCCCTTCCCTCGGCCCGGGAGGCCTGGCGGTTCGTCGCCCAGACGGCCAACCTCAGCCTGCGCGCCGTGGAGCTGCTCAACGCCGCGGCAGTCAGGCAGACCGCCATCCTGGGCGAGCCGACGAAAGATGGCTACGCTCTGGTGCTGGCCGCGGCCGGCGAGCCCGCGGCGGTGGAGCACTCCCTCAAGGAAATAAGCGAACTCTCCCGTCGGGCGGCCGCCGCCTCCTTCGCGGAAGTAGATGAGGCCGACCAAGACCGGCTCTGGCAAGCCATCGCCGGCCTCGCCCGACCCTCACCCAGCGACGCCAGCCTGGTCTGCAAGGCGGCCCTCCTGCCCTCCCAGGTGCCCACCCTCAGCGAGCAGCTAGAGACGACGGGTCGGGAGCTGGGCCTGCAGCCGCTGCTGGTCTCCCATCTGACGGCAGGCATCGTCTACAGCGCCTGGCCCCTTCCCCAGGACGATGACGCCCAACGGGCGCTCGACCTGGCGGCTACCCTTCGCCAGTCCGTCGCCCGCCTCGGCGGCAGCTTGGTGGTGGAGGCCTGCCCCCTGCCCCTCAAGGAGAAGATCGATGTCTGGGGCGAGCCCGCCGGCGACTTCCCCCTCATGCAGCGGATCAAGGAGCAGTTCGACCCTCAGGGCATCCTCAGCCCCGGTCGCTTCCTGGGGAGGCTATGAGCAGCATGAGCGAACGGAAGGCCACGGCTGCCCCAGGGGCCTTTACCGGCCCTGACGCCCCCGCCCTTCAGGACATCCTGCGCTGTGTTCACTGCGGCCTCTGCCTCAACCACTGCCCCACCTACGTCGAGCTAGGCCTAGAGACGGAGTCGCCCCGCGGCAGGCTCTACCTCATGCGCGCGGTGAGTCAGGGGCGTATCCCCGTCAGCGAGAACGTCGTCCGCCACCTCGACCTTTGCCTGCAGTGCCGCAACTGCCAGGACGTCTGCCCTTCCGGTGTCCGCTACGGCCAGATCATGGAACAAGCCAGGGCCGAGATCCTGCGCGACGGCCGCCGAGCCCCCGCATCCTGGCGGGCCAGCCGCTTCGTCCTGCGACGCTTCTTCTCTCACCCCGAGCGGCTTCGCTACCTGATGACCGCCCTCGGCCTGTACCAGCGTTCCGGCTTTCAGGGCCTGCTGCGGCGCTCCCGTCTTCTGAACCTCCTGCCCGGCCCCTGGCGGAACCTGGAGCAGCTGGTGCCCCGCGTCTCGGCCCGCCCCTTCGTTGCTCGAGGCGTCGTCGGCAGCCCTGCGGATGACCCGCCCAGGTTCAGGGTAGCCCTCCTATCCGGCTGCATGATGCCCTATGTCTTCGCCAACGTGCACGAGGCCACCGTCCGCTTGCTGGTGCGCCACGGCTGCAAGGTGGTAGTGCCGCCGGAGCAGGTCTGCTGCGGCGCCCTCCACCTCCACGCCGGCGACCGCGAGGAAGCCAAACGGCTCGCCCGCCGCAACATCGATGTCTTCCTGGCCGAGGACGTCGATGCCATCATCGTCAACGTGGCCGGCTGCGGCGCGGCCATGAAGGAATACGGCGAGCTACTGAAGGACGATCCTCCCTACGCCGAGAAGGCCAGTCGCTTCAGCGCCCTGGTCAAGGATGTGACCGAATTCCTGGCAGACCTCCCCTTGAGCGATGGTCTCGGCCCCTTGCACCAGGTAGTCACCTACCAGGACCCCTGCCACCTTCTCCACGCTCAAGGCATCAAATCCCAGCCCAGGGCCCTCCTTCAGGCCATCCCCGGCCTGGAGCTGGTGGAGCTGAGCCACCCAGACCAGTGTTGCGGCAGCGGCGGTCTGTACAACATCATTCACCCTCAAATGGCCCAGCGCCTGCTGCAGCGGAAGATGCAGGATGTGGCGGCCACCGGCGCCCAGGTCATCGCCACCGCCAATGCCGGCTGCGCCCTCCAACTGGAGGCCGGCCTGAGGCGCTACGGCCTGCCGGGAAGGGTCGCCCACGTCGTAGAGCTTCTCGACGAGGCCTATCGAACGGGCGCCCGCCCAGGATAGCTCCTGGTCCTGACCGGTTCTAGGCCAGGCTTCATCCCAGCCGATTCAGCAGGCCAAAGGGCCGCAGTGCGGTTTTTCACCCCCTTTTAACCCCCCAAGCGCTCATTTTCCCCATGAAGTCGGCCCCTTATTCGTCTTACTTAGTGAAAGGCGAATAGCGGCGATTTCTTGGCCGTTGGCTGAAAGGTCCTGGAAAAGTTATGCAAAGTTCCCACCTCGCCAGGTTCTACGTAACGTCGAGCCCTATTCCCGCGTCTGAATATTTGAGGATACGAACACCGGTGGGCCTAAGCTCACCGATTGGCGAATCTGCTACAGTCCCTGCCCTCCGAAAGCGTTCGGAGGTAGCGGGTAGGGGGATGAATGCTTGCAGAGGCTGGCGGCTTTTGACCGCCAGAGAACGGAAGGTATGAACTTCCCTCTCATCGGCAGATCTTCGGCTGCAGCCGCCGACACAAAAGAGGCGGGGGCTCAGCCTGTGCCTTCCACCCCCACCCTAGCCGACTTCTCTGCTCGCTATCGCCAGTTCTACCCCAAGGTCTTCGCCTACGTCTACGGTCGCGTCCAAGAGAAAGAAGTCGCCCTGGACCTCGTCTCGGAGGTGTTTGAGAGGGCCTTTGCCAAGGGTTCCTCCCTGCGCTCCGATGGAGCCTTTGAGGCCTGGCTATTCACCATCGCTCGCAACGCTGTAGCCAGCCACTGGCGCAAGGAGAAACCGGCAGCCAAGGCCCTGCACAGCGTCGCCTGGGAGTGGGAGCTCACCCAGCACCATCGCGACCCCGAACAGACCCTCCTGGAACGCGAGCAGATGGCGATCCTTCTCTACCATGTGCACCAGCTCTCCCACCGGGAGCAAGAGGTCATCTCTCTGAAGTTCGATGCTGAACTAAGCAATCAGCACATCGCCAGAGTCATGGGAACCAGCGAGGTCAACGTACGGGTCACCTTATATCGGGCCCTGCATAAGCTGCGAGATCGAATGAAGAGTGTGCCGCAATGAATGAAGAGGAACGCGCCAAGAAGCTTTCCGACGCCATAGACGCCATCCTCCGGGGCGATGAGCCCAAGATGGCGCTGGAGGACCAGGAGCTTATTGAGCTCCTGCGCATCGCCCGCCTGCGTCACCAGGCCGGCCAGGCTCTGGCTCATGTCGGTCTCACCTACCAGGAGCTGCTGCGGCGTGTCCTCCAGGCCCGTATTGTTGCCCGCCAAGTCGAGAAGGGTGAGGAGAAGGCTGATGATGCAGCCCCAGAAGTGAGCAGCGCCATGGACGAGGACCTAGGGGAGTTCCTCGACCCCCTGGATCCCCGCTATGGTAAGCTCGTCAACCTCCTGGACATCCGGCCCAAGCCGGCGCGCCCTGCTCCTGCCACCCAGACCACGGCCGCCAAGCCCCGGCCGAGAATCCGCACGCTGATCCCCCACTGGTCGCGCCGCAGCGACCGAACCTCGAAGAAGGTGGAGGCCCTTTCCGCCGCCCTCGACCGTCTCGTTTCCAGCCGAAAGCGCACCATCTCGGTGGGCGACCCCGAGATCGACGAGCTGCTACAGGTAGCCCATCTGCGTCGCTTCGTCGGCCGGAGCCTAGCCGCCGCCGGCAGCCCTTACAAGAGACGGCTCTGGACAGTCCTGCGCATGCGCTTGGCCACCTCTCTGGGCCGCCAGGCCTATGCTCCCCAGCGGCCCTCCGTCATCGGTGCCGTTGGCCGCTTGTCCTGGCAGCGGGCGGCAGCGGCAGCCGCCGCCATAGCCTTGCTGGCAGCTGTCCTGGGGCCCCTGCCAGCCACCGGTCTCGCCGATCATCCCATAACCCATCTCCTCGGTTTCGTGGAGGACCGCATCGGCGTGGAAGAGGTCGATGGGCCGCCTCCCACCGAGGTGCCCACGACGGCTCCTGAGACGCTTATTACACCAGAAGAAGCCGCGCAGCGCCTCGGTCTTGCCGTCCGCCAGCCTTCCTACCTGCCCGAGGGCTTCCAACTGGCTCGCTCCAGCTACCATCCTCAGAGCGCCAGCAGCCCCGAACAGGGTATGTTCGTCCTAATCTACACCATCGGCGGCGCCGATTCCACGACGGTCAGCTTAGAGGAACCCCTGCTAGTCATCTACCAGCAGAGAGCGTCCTCTGACAGCATGGCCGTGATGAATGGCCAGGCCGAAGACGTAGTCCTGGCCGGTGATGTGCCCGCCACCTATGCGCGCGCCCTATGGGCGGCTGCGGAACAAGGGACCCTCGAGGACGCGGACCAGAACGCCGAGAGCCTCTTCTTCAACAACGACGGCGTTCGGGTTATCATCACCCACAAGAACGGCGGCCAAGAAAAGGAAGAACTGGTACGCATCGCTGAGTCGATGCTGAACCAATAGGAGAATCCAGGACACACCGGCCCCACAGCCTTGGAACGAGCGAAGGGCGGCCAACATGCTGGCCGCCCCTTTTGTTTATCCTGCCCTTTTTCGACTTGTGCGCCTAGTCTATGTCCTCCCGCAGTCTTCTCTCCCTCATCATCTCGTACAGCAGATTCTCCACCACCATCAGCAACAGAAGGACCGCCCGCTGCTGCCGCCGTGGCAGACGAGCCAGGAACTGCAACAGGTCGGCATCTACCTTCTCGGCCAAAGCCACGCGATTCTCAGCAGTGTTGGCCATCACTCCTACCTTTGCTGACTGGACAGCCTGGAATCCTGACCGGCTGATCCCTCTCCACCTCCCCGTGTGTCCTCCGCACCCCTCCGCGTGTCCTCCGCACCCCTCCGCGTGTCCTCCACCAGGTTCTCCATGCCCTCCAGCAAAAGCAGCAAACGTCGTTGCCGCTTACGAGGCAGTCGGGTCAGGAAGCGCAGGAGGTCCGGGTCCACGTTCGCCTCGTATCCCTCGTAGACCCGCTTCAGAGTGCGCACCGTGGGGTAGCCAGCAGCCTCGAACAGGTCGTCAGGGTTCACGTGTATGGCCTGAGCGACCCTCAGGATGACGGCCGCACTGGGGTTTCGCACGTCCCCGTTCTCCAACTGAGATAGATACCCCTGGCTGACAGCAGCCTCACCGGCTACCTGCCCCTGAGTAACACCTATCTCCTCCCGCAGCTCCCGAATCCTTTTGCCAAGCTCCATATTCACACCGCCTCTATGAGCGTGCTGCCATTCTGAACCTTCTCCTCAAATTTGTCAATACAACTCTTGACAGTAAGCTAATATTGATATACTAATAGATTGATTTAGAAGCTTCTTTCGAGAATAGCTTAGGCCATATGTTCGGTAACCTTGCCCAAAGGAGGTGGTCGAGTCGGTGAATGACAAAGCTGAGAAGCTCTGCCGCGCCATCGACAACCTTCTCCTCGCTGATCCTCGCAAGACCTTGGTGGTAGAGCCCGAAGCTCAAGACTTGCTCCGGCTGGCCCAGCTCCGCCGTGACGCCGGGCGTAGGATTGCCGCCATAGGCGCCTCTCGGCAGGAGGAGAGCTGGAAACGGCTGGAAGCAACCCTGCGGGTCCGATAGCCCCGGCCCTATCGCCCGCAGACGGCCAAAGGAGGTGAGAACCCATGAGAATCTGGCGAATGCCGCTCCTACTCTTGGTAGCCGCTATCGCCTTTCTGGCGATCGCCGGCGGAGCACTGCTGCTCCAGTCCTCCGATGAGGCTGAAGCGCGATTCATCTCCGGCGACTCCCTGTCCTGCAACGCGGTGGGCGCTTCAGGCGATGCGCTTGTCGTCGCTTCTGACTCGACGGGAACAGCTCTAACAACCACTGACGGTGCCGCCCTCTCAGCCCAGTGCTACTTCGCCGGCATCACTAGGTTCCCGAACGCTTGCGGTCCCCAGGACCTCTACGTTCTGAGATACCTCTGCTACAGCCCATCGAGAGACTGGCATTACGTAAACTATATGTACTGCATATAGCCCAGGCATCGGACCAACCCTGTGGGACGGCGGCGGGACTTCCTGTCGCCGTCCTACTCTTTCCCTCCTTCACAATCGTCCTCCACCGCCAGCCGGTCGCCCACAGCGGTGTCCGAGCGAGCGGCTGTGCCCGCCGCCACCTCCAGGGCGTCTCGCGCCCCCCGGCCGCCAAAGGCCACGCGAAAGGGCGCGAGCGCTGGCACCACCTTCACCACCCTCGCCTCCCTGTCCAAAAAGATCACATCGATGGGAAAGCGCATAAAGAAGGTCTGCACCGACGAGCAAGGCGCAACTAGCAGACCCTCCCCTTCCTCCAGACCGCGGCGACCCATCAAGCCAACGAGCCGCGCCCAAAAGCTTTCCGCCTTGCGCGCTTCTCCAGCCACGGTCGTTCCCTTACTAACGTTTACAATCCTGGCCACAATGGAGATACGATATCACTGGCTTGGCAGAGCGTCCAGTCGCTTCCCCATGCTCTCCAGCAGGAGGAGTATGTAGCGCTGCTGCTCCTGCGGCAGGCCAGCCAAGAATCTCAGCAGATCAGGATCAACCTCAGCCTGGTAGTTGTTGCCCCCTCTACCAACGCTCCTGAGGGGCGTATAGCCGGCTGCGTCCAGCAGGTCATGGGGATCGACGTACAGGGCGCTCGCCAGGCGCAAGAGGATGGCAGCGCTGGGATTCTTGACCTCTTCCCTCTCCAACTGACACAGGTAGCCCTGGCTCACCTCGGCGCAACCCGCCAGATGAGCCTGGCTTAGGCCCATCTGCTCCCGCAGTTCGCGAATCCGTCTGCCTAGCTTCATCTCCACGTCCTTCTGGCCCCCTAAAACAGTTGGTCTGCTATGCGGATGACAGCCGGCCCCAGGATGACCAGCATGAAGGCAGGAAAGATGCACATCACCAGTGGAAACATCATCTTGATCGGCGCTTCGTGCGCCGTCTGCTCCACCCGCTGCCGTCGATGCGTTCGCATCTGGTCCGACTGCACCTTCAGCACCTGGGCGATGCTCACCCCTAGCTGTTCGGCCTGGATGATAGCGTTGACAAAGGAGATGAGCTCTGGCACCCCCGTGCGCTCGCCCAGGTCGCTCAAGGCCTCCCGCCGCAAGCGCCCCATGCTCACCTCTCGCAACGTCTGCGAAATCTCCACGGCTAGCGGACCCTTCATCTGCTCGCTGACCTTCGCCAGGGCAGCATCCAGACCCAGCCCCGCCTCGACACAGGTAGTGATTAGGTCCATGGCATCGGGCAGGCTCTTGGAAACCAACCGCTGCCTCGACCCTACCACCGTCCTCAGCCAGAACAACGGCAGGGCAAAGCCGAAGGCAGCCATCACCATCAGCCCCACAAATCCCTGAGCCCCGACTTCCCCCAGAGCGACAAGGGCAACGATAGCCAGCCCAGCGAAGAAAGCGGTACTGACCGCCCAAAGGGTAACGAAGGTGGTGGCCGTCATCGAACTGCCAGCCATGGTGAGCGATTTCTGGATGCCCGCCAGGAAGTTGACCGGCAGCATCTTTGCCACGCTCCTGCCGAAACCCTGAATACTCGGACGCAGTATCCGGTCACTGAAGGGCAGAACCAGCTCCGACGCATCGCCGGCCGCCACCTGCCGTCGTAACGTCTCGATGCGCATCTCCGTCAGGCTCGACTGCGGCCTCACAACGCTCAGCACCAGGAACGTCACCGCACCGCAAACGATGAAGGCAATGATCACTGCAAACATCTGCTGCTACACCTCAAAACTCATCAGAGAGCGAATCAGAAAGATGCCCAGGACCTCCAGCCCCACTGCTATGAGGAGCAAGACCTTGCCGACAGTCTCAGTAAATAGAGGCGACATGTAATCTGGGTTCATCGCGAACATGATCAGGCCCACGAAGATCGGCAGAGCGCCGATGACAACCCCCGTCATGCGCTGCTGAGCAGTCAGGGTCTTGATCTCTCCCCGAATCCGGTCCCGCTCCCTTATGGT